>CAYNVS010000113.1:0-1825 GCA_964400725.1 uncultured Myxococcales bacterium | reverse complement strand
ATCAGACAAATAGCCCGCGACGAGGCGTTTCACTTCGAGAAGCCCGATTCCAGAACGGACAATAATAATACGCAGGTTGTCGATTTTCGAAAAGAAGCGGCTGCGTTGGAGAATGATGAGGACCTTAAAGAAGAAGTCGCTAAAATATTGGACAAGCTCGGCGCAAAACTTTCGAAGGCTGAAAAAGAATCGCAATAGGACAAATGCAATAGAGAGTGAATGTAAAAAATCAGGTTCCGTTCGTTTATGCAAGGCGTAAGCAGAGTCGAATTTGCGCGGCTATGAATAGAAAGAATCGGTTTGGGATGTCGTTGGATATTCAGTATTCCTATTTCCCATTTGTTGACAGATTTGAAAATCGAGTCTCGGCAGACTTCGCATATTGGGTCTTATGCGAAACGGTCGGGCAAATTTAAGCGCGTCAACCCCTTAAAATCGAGCTGCGATAAGGAATAGCCTTTGAAGCGCCGAGCGATTTCTCTCTTGACTTATCTCCGGTGTCGGTTATACTGATACCATGAAGCCGCATGAAACATTAGACAGGTTCGACGATTACCTTGCCGGGAGGGGGCTTACGCTTAACGCCGTAGTCATCGGCGGCGCCGCGTTGTCTCTGCTGGGCGTCATTACCCGCGAGACTAGAGACTGCGACGTTATGCATCCGGCGCTTACGGACGAAATAATCGAGGCGGCGAAGGCTTTTGCTATTGAAATGAGCGCGCTAGGCTCTCCGCTCGCCGAGGACTGGCTTAACAACAACCCCGCGGAAGTAGCCGAGCTGCTTCCCAAAGGGTGGCTCGCTCGCTCGCAGGTTGTATTTGCAGGAAAAGCTCTTACGGTTCTGTCGTTGTGCAGAGCCGACCTGCTGCTGACGAAACTATTCGCCTATTGCGACCGCGGAACCGATATAGGCGACTGTTTCGCATTGAAGCCTGGCGTGGAAGAGCTGAGGGAGGCGCGCTTATGGGTCGAAAAGCAGGACGCGAACCCCGACTGGCCAAAGCATGTCGAAGAGTCACTGCGAGACCTTGCAAGGAGGCTCGGCTATGAGCTTTAGCCGTTTGCTGATGCCTGCGACGCATCCGACTGAAACCGAGCTGACGGAAATGCTTGCCGGAATAGGGATGAATGTAGCGGCTCGCGCCAAAGACGACGCAAACATCGAGGATACTCTTTACTATGCTTCTTTAGACGGCCTTGTACGCGACGACCTTCGCGCGCTTTCGCTTGTAACCCAATGGCTAGACGTTCATATTCGCAGAGTAAACGCCGACCGCATAGTGCGACTGATTGCGTTAACCGACGTCGACAGGATGCGGGCCTATTGGTCGGCGATAGCGCATTGGCATATTAAAGACCGTCGCTTCTCTCGCCTTTTATCGCTTTATAAAGGACCGACGCTGGATCTATTATCTTCGGGAACGGAGTTTCATATAAGGCGTCGCGGCGAAGACCCGCGGTTTAAAGGAAGTATGCTCCGCGTTCCCAACGAGGTTTTACGCGTTCGCGATAGCGACGTTCTGTCTCCGATGGAACTGGCTCGCCGTCACAGAGCGTACCGCTGGCGCATAATTGCCGGCCCGACCTATCGCGCAGACATGCTCGCGCTTCTTGAGACCGACCCGACGCTATCCGTCGCTGAACTTGCTCGTAAAACATACGGCTCTTTCGCCACGGCTCACGAGGTCAAACGCGATTGGGAAACGCTGCGCAATTCACCGAATCGGTTTTCAATTGACGCGCAGTCTTTAATCTAACAAGCATTTAAGTCTACAACCCCTCCACGGCCGCTCTGACCTCCTCGTCGTCCATGTGGAGGTATACG
>CAYNVS010000112.1:0-1848 GCA_964400725.1 uncultured Myxococcales bacterium | reverse complement strand
CTCATAACCCGAAGGTCGCTTGTTCGAATCAAGCCCCCGCTACCAAAAAGACTAAAGGCTTCGCGGACTTACGCGGAGCCTTTTTTATTGCCCAGATGAACCGTTTCCCGCCGATGAATCTGCATCTTCAAGCCTTCGGGCGACTGAACCAAAGAGCGAAATACCAGTAGTAATTTCAATATGTTATTTAACCGCTCTTCGGGGCAAGCGCCCGAAGAGCGCGGACTTCGGGCAACTGAAGAAACGACAAGTTGTTATCGAGAATAAATTGCTATAATATGCAATAATAACATTTTGTTACCGAAGCGCAATAATAATTATGACATTGACCCGGAGCTTAGAAAATTTTAACTATATCCGTAAGACATTATACATTTGTTATTTGCTAAGCGATTATACTCCGCTTGCTTTTTCGCGCAATTTTTATTTACCCCAGCGCTTCCACGGCCTGCCATTTAACCCGCGCGTCGGAGGCGAAGCGACCGTAGCGCTTGACGGTTAGGTTGATGTCGGAGTGTCCGAGCAGCTCGCTGACGATTGTTATCGGAACGCCTTTTGTAAGCAGCCGCACCGCGAAGTAATGCCGCAGGCTGTGAAACGAGATTTTACCTTTGAGCCCGGCTTGCTCGACCGCTTTGTCGAAGTACCCCTGCCCCTTGACGCTTTGCTGCCGCTCCATTCGCGAATACGGCGAGCCGCCGAAGTTCGGTATAACGTAATCGGTCGGTTCGCGCGGGTTGTCGGCGTAAAGCGTTTGCAATATTTCATGCACCCGTCCGCTCATCGGAACCTCGCGAAACTTGTTGTGTTTCGGCCTCCACGCTCTGCCGTTTACCGACTTAGTTTTCCCCTGCCGCTCAATCTTTATCGCCCGTCGCTCGAAATCGACCGAGCCCCACGTCAGCGAAAATATCTCCCCCTTGCGCAAGCCGGTGTCGGCGGCCAATTCAATGACTTCGGGCAAATAAGGCGCCAGCGCCCTAAGTTCCTTTGCGGATGCAAGCAGCCTAGCGTACTGCTCGTCGGTCGGCGCGTCTATCGTCCGGCTGTCGTCAAGCGGCAGCAGGTCTATTCTGGGCGCTCTGCTGATTACTCCTTCCTCGAAGGCGAGGTTGAGCGTCGCCTTGAGGCATTGAAGGCATTTGTTAATCGTGTTGTTTGTAAGCTCGGTACGGCTTGGCGCCAGCGGTTTGCCGTTTCGGCTCTTCGCAAACGTCATCGGGCCGTTGGTCTTCATTTGCTCGATGAAGTAGTTGACGTGTTTCGGGCTCAGCAGTTCGTCGAGCGTTCTGTCGCCGAGGTAGTAAATCAGGTAATTAAACCGCGCGACGTTTGTTCTTCGCGTCGCCTCGTTCTGCACGACCATCGCGTGGCTTAACCACCTTTGGACAAAGTAGTCTCGTAATGTCGGAAACGGCGTCGAGGTCTGCGGGCGGGCGGTCGTAGCCTTTGGGTTTTCCTTCTCTTCGCTCAGTCCGAGCGTAGCGCGCGCCTCCGCTTGTTTTACTTCCCGCTCCAGCTCCTCGTTCATTTCCCTTTCCGCCGCCAGAGCCTCGTTCTCGCTTCCCCGCACTCTCTTCGTCTTCCGCAGCCCGGACTTCTGAATCTGAATCAGCCATGAGTTGGAGTTGAGTTTCTTCACCGACATAACGAACCTCCTTTAACGCAGTCAATACGTCGTCGAGCGAGAACCGAATCGACGAGCCTATGCGCAGACATGGAATCGAACCGCTTTTCGCCTGTCTGTAAACGGTCCAGACTGAAACCTTCAAGACGGCGGCCAGCTCGTCGGGCGTAAGAATAGCTCCGCAGCAAGCCGTATCAATGGTTTGAGCCGGTTCCGCTTCC
>CAYNVS010000111.1:0-1939 GCA_964400725.1 uncultured Myxococcales bacterium | reverse complement strand
CGTATTGGCTGCGTGCGTTCTCTATTACGCAGTCGCGGCGCGATCGTACGACCGCGAAGTGTTGAGCGTCGAAAAGAAAGAGGATAAAAGTCAGATGGTTTTGAGCGACCTAAGCCGCTCTCCGACGCTCTTTTCGAGCTACCTTACCACCAGTCCTCAGGCTTTGGCGCTACAGATGCCTCAGGTAAAGCAGGCGTGAGATTCGGGCGTCGGCGCGCTCGATGTGGGAGGCATCGGCGTGCAGATGGACTATAGAAGCGACTCTCGGCTGTATAAGCTGGTAATTCCGCTGCCGACCGACGTCGATTACGACATAAGGCAGGAAGGCGGAGCCATTGTGGTTATACTTTTTGCTCCCAGCGGCGCGCAGTTTGCGGTTTCAAAACAAAAGCCGCTCGACGAACGCGCAAAAAACAAAGAGAAACAGGAAAGTAAATCGGGACAGATAGGCGGCAAGGATGCGGTCGAGAAGAAAGACGACGGCAAAAAGCGGGCAATCGAAGCTGATAAGACTGACGAGATGAACGTTCTGCGCGAAGTTCTGGCAAAAAAGGAAACCAAGAAAGAAGAGCCTAAACCGAAAGATGAAGGCGCAGGCGGCGTTAAAATAGCGCAAAAAACGGAAAGTACCGAAAAAAAAACTCCGATAACCGACGAAATAAAGCCGATTGAAACCTTCAAAACGGCCGAAAAACAAACGGACGAAACAATAATAAATAAAAAGGAAGCTTCCGCCGGCGCGGACGGCAAGACGGAAGGAAAGATTGGAAAAAACGCGGTTGAAAAGACTGAGCTTCCAAAAATCGCCGCTACGGAAAATAAAAAGACGGAAGAGAAAACCGAAAAGGTCGAGCCTATAAAAGAGGAAGTGAAAGTCTCGGCAAAAACTGAAGAAAAGAAGGAACCGCTTGATAAGGCGTCTGAAAAAGCCGCGTCCGCTTTAAATAACGACGGAGTGAAACAAAAAGAAGCCGAGAATAAGGAAGGGAATGAAAAGAAAGTTGCTCTTTCCGCGGCGGATAAATCCGAACCCTCGTTGAAAAACGAAAAAACGGAACAGAAGAAAGAGGACGTAGCGAAGAAGGAAACCGTATTGCCGGAATTGCCGAAAACGAAAATAAACCTGCCGGACAAAAATATAACCGAAAAAAGCGCGTCTAAGGACGGCTTTGAAAAAGTTAAGGAAACGCCTCAGAAAACGGCCAAAATTGAGAAGCCGGGCAATATTGAAAAGACCGGGACTGCGATTAAAACGGAAAAGAACGTAAAGACGGAACCGTCTAAAGATGACGGCAAAACAGAAAAGGAACAAAAAAACGTCGCCGCGGTTATGAATTACAACTTTGCGACTCCGGAAGATTCAACCCCGCTGGAGAGCTTCGAATCGTACGTTAAAGACGGCAAAACATTTATAGAATTGCGCACGAGGGATCCGGTTCGCTACAAAGCGGCCATCGCAAAAGACTCCGCCGTTCGGATTAAGCTGTACGCAGCGAAAATTATTAAGAAAATACACATTTTCCCCGTCAACGGTCCGGCGGGCGGAGCCGTGATGAAAATATATCCGGCTTACCGGGCGTCTGAATATGCAGTTGAATTTTTAATTTCTTTGAACGAAAATTCCAAAGTGCGGTTCTACAGATCGGACGACGGGCGTAAAATCGTCGTTGAGATTGAGCCGAACGATTAACCCAAGAAGAAGGAATTGCGCGCCATGAATATGAAGGAGTTCGACATAATCGTGCTCGACACCAACGTGCTTCTGGACGACCCCAACTCTATTTACGCATACAAAGGGAAGAAGGTAATAATTCCGATTGTCTGCATCGAAGAGATAGACAAGTTTAAAAAGGATATGGCCGGATTGGGGCGCGCGGCGAGAGAGCCCGCACGCACAAGGGACCGCGCAAGGCGATAGCGGGTAAGAAGAAGGCCAAGG
>CAYNVS010000110.1:0-2308 GCA_964400725.1 uncultured Myxococcales bacterium | reverse complement strand
ATTTTTACAACAACGAACGCCCGCATCAAGGGTATAGAAACCGCGGCAAACGACCGGTTGACGCGGTAAAAGAATTCGTTAAAATTGTAAATTAAGATGGCTAGTCTTACACTCGCGTACTATAACTTCGCCTATTGACAAATACATCGGAATTCCTGGATTGATATTTGAATAAAGCCAAAGATGCTTGCCGCCTTTTAACATTCTTCTGGTCGTCAGCAGAGTTTTTCTTATTAAGGCAGAACTAATATCGCAATATTGAGTGCCTACTTTACATCGGGTTATTGTATCGACTTTCTTATTAGTCTTTTCTGAAGTTCCGTTTTGTCGAAGCAGAACCAAAAAGTCCGTCGCCGAACAAGCCAAGTAACCCATAATAGAACACTCCTGTAAAAGCGCCTGATCAATAAAAAATGTATCCCAGTATAACAGCGGCCAGCCGCCCATCCCTTGCCCTATCGCAACGCCGTCGGACTGAGGCAAAGCCGGTAAGTTTACTAGGTTGAAAGAACCGGCGATATACGTGTAAACGCTTTGCAGAATTCCGTCGTCGGATAACGCCAACCACAAACCGGAATCGTCGGGGTTAAGAATACCTAGTTCCTTTGTTCCGGAAGACTCTGTTTGCAAAGTCCCCTGTAGCAGGCATCCTCCCGCCTCGGCATCGACCGTATAAAGCGATAGACCGGCGCAAGCCCAAAGGGCAGTTCCGTCCCAATGCAGGCCGAACGTCTTGTTAAGATTTGCCGGGCAATTTGTTTCGACACGCCATAACTTCGTAACGGTATTGAAAAAACCAAGTTTTTCATTGGTCAGAACCGCAAGAACGCCTTCGGCAAAGTCAAGATCGACAACGTTATTCTTACTTTTATCGCTGTCCTGCGTCATCATATCGGATGGAAAGTTTATAATGGTCCATGCGTCGCCAACGTATTTGGCGATTTTCCCATTCATGCCGATCCACACTTCGGTCTCATTGTTGTTATTTCTGCCGGTCATGCTGAATATCACTTCTGGCACTCTTGGATCGCATTTTACTTCAGGCGAAGTCCCGTCGGAGAATTTCCAGAAGTTTCTCCCGCCGATATATGTATTGCCTAAACCGTCGTCCCAAATAACGTTATAATAAAAAAAGCTGGCTTGCGGATCGACTCCCTCGCACGAGGTTACTTTAACTCCTTCCCAAGGGAATTGTCGAACGGTTAGTCGTGCGGTTTCAAAATCGTCGTCGGTTTCCGTCGAGTCCGGCGTTTCTTGAAATTCTTCTTCTACGAGTTCTTCAATCGAATCATCTCCATCCGGTAAAACGTCTTCTTCCAGCTTCTCTACGTCAAAATTATCTTTTTCCTCCTCGTTTATTTCCTCTTCGTATTCAATTAGTTCCTCATCCAATATTTCATTTGAGATTTCCTCGTCTTCCGCCTCCTCCTCGGCGATTTCTTCCGGCTCGGCTTCTTCCGGCTCGTCGGGACTTTCTTCTAAATCTCCGTCGGAAGCTTCTTCGATCCCTTCGTTTTCCGCGTCGTTATTGCTTTTCGACGAGCACCCAGCCAAACAGGCTGCAAGCGCAAGAATAATTATTGACAACAAAAACAAGTATTTCATACCGTCCTCCTTGCTTGAAACGCGGTATTCGTAACGACCTTTACCGCTACGCAAATATTCGTTGCCTTAAGACCGGCGGCATTATGGCTCTTCATCATAATTTCTCCATAAACTTTTTTTCAGACCAAGCTTCTTTGACAATCCTATATCTGATTTTTATTATCGAACGAATTACGAACGTTTGTCAACAAAGAAAATAATGATATAAACTTGTTGAAAATTGTAAATATTTGTCTCGTAACGATAAGTAAATTAAAATTATTGTAGTTTTTAATAAGAATGTTCTTTGTTTATTAGAGTAAAACTATTATCTTTAAAGCGATTGATTTAAGCTCCGCAATCATTTCACCCGCCCCCACATCTTTGCTTGCTCTAACCATGCGTAATTAGCGGGTTATTTCCCGCTCCGCAAACATGTTCCGGTTGTCGCATTTTCAAACTCGCGCAATGTTTTAATGTTATTGCGCACAGCCGAATACCCCGCACATTTCGCGAGTTTACACGCCACCTTTTTAGCCTATTTTCTCATCGTTATGGACCGGGGGTTGCAATACATGTAGGCGTCCGGCGGCGACGAAGCCGCCAAACGAATGGACGACAAGGATGTAGGCAAAATACTGCCTGTGCGCATGGCGGGCTAGTTCAAGCGCGCTGGAGTCGATGCGAGTCGCTTGACTTGCGCTCCTTATGTATGTATGATATA
>CAYNVS010000109.1:0-2781 GCA_964400725.1 uncultured Myxococcales bacterium | reverse complement strand
GTTTCTACGCCGATAATGCCGCCCAAACCGCTGGCGCAGTTCGTAAAGGAAATCAAACAGATTGTCGCGGAGCTGAAGGCCGCAAAGACGAAGTAACCGAATTGCGAATACGAGACGGAAAGAACCCGCCATGAAAAAATACCGATTTTTATTAACGAAATTAGCCGCCGCCTTCGCGCTGATTGCGGTCTGGCCGCTTTTAAGCGGCTACAACCTGATGAAGACCGGAAACGGCTCTTACGTTCGCTGGCCTAAAGCGTCCATGCCGATAGGGTGGCTTTTAAACGAAAACGACAGCGACGACCTGAGCTTCGACGAGGCGCAAAGCGCGCTGCAAAAAGCGTTCGACGCGTGGGACGCGGCGCCGTGCGCCGACGTCGCGTTCGAGTACAAAGGGCCTGCAAACGTTCCGGTCGAATCGTGCGGAACCGGAAGCCCCGATCGTAAAAACGTTATGGTCTGGCAGGAAACCGCGTGGCCGGCGGAATGGAAGGGAGCCATAGCCATAGCGGTGCCGGTTTACGCCGTGGGCGGAAGCTCGGACGGGCAGATAGTTGACGCGGACATAATTTTCGACGGAGTCGATTTCAAATGGTCGGCCTCGGTCGCGCCGGTCGCCGGCAAAATGGATTTGCAGAACGTCGCGGCGCACGAAATAGGCCATCTGCTCGGCCTGTCGCATCCCGGCGAAGACGGCACGGCGGATCACCCCGAATCGACGATGTATCCTAAATCGACGACGGGCGAAATCATACGGCGCTATATGTCGCTGGACGATATTCAAGGACTCTGCAAAATTTATCCCGTTGCGGGCGCGGACGGCTCGGAGTGCATTCTCGATTCGGTTTGCTCTTCGGGTAAATGCGGCGCAGACCCCGGAACCGGCGCTTTGTTTTGCACGCGGGCATGTTCGTCCGACGCCGATTGCCCCGGCGCTTTCAAATGCGATTTGGACGAAGGCTTCTGCGTTGCGATAGGCGGCGCGAAAGGCTCGATGGGCGCCTCGTGCGCGGGCGACTTTTACTGCAAAACCGACAAGGGGTATAAGTGCATGAAGGCAGGAGACGACTCCAATCCCTCGATTTGCACCCGCGCCTGCCCGCCGGAATGTCCCGGACGTTACGTCTGCCTCGCGGCATCGGGCGGAACGTCGCACTGCGCCAGCCCGAATTTGGGCGGCCAGATTTTAGGCGAAGTCTGCGATTTGAATTCAAATCCGTGCTCGTTTCAATTCAACTGCCTTTCAATTACGAACTACGGAACGCGCTGCTCGCAGGACTGTTCGGTTGAAAAATGTCCGTCCGGCTTCGACTGTTTGACTCTCACAGGCCCCTTCGGATCGTCCAAGGCGTGCTGGCCTTCGCTCTCAAAGGCGCGCCCCGACGGAGCGGTCTGCTCGGCCGACTCAAGCTGCGCCTCAAGCAGATGCGCCGCTAACGCCTCGGAAGGAAAAAGCCGGTGCAGTTCCGTATGTCAAACCGCCGCCGAATGCGAGGCGGGATACGACTGCTTGGACGTAACATACAAGAACGCCGCCGCCAAAGGGTGCTGGCCGGCGAACCCGCAGAACGGCTCGGCATCCATCTCGTCGTTCGTCGTGTCCGATATAACTAAGGACAAACCGCCGACGATTACGATTTCATGCTCGGCTGAATCCGCAAACGGGACGCTTTATCAGTTCCACATGACGCAGCCCGGCGCGGCTTCGACGCTCGCCGCCGATTGGAGCCCCATCGGAGTTTTTCAGGCGGCGCTTAGCGCGGAAGGAGTTTACTCGTTTATTTGCAACGCGAGAGATAAATTCTCCGGCGAATACGCCGACGACCGCAAGGCCCTTTACTACAATACGGCTTGGGCCGCGGAGGTCGTTTCCGACGGAGATTTTGAAGACGAAAGCGAGATTACGGAAACCGCCGACAAGCCGGGCGGCGGCTCTTCGGGCGGCTGCGCGGCGGGAAGCGGCGCGGCTCTGCTGGCGATAGCGGCCTGTGCGGCGGTTCTGCGCGGACGCAAATACCGCTGAAAACAAACTGCAAAGGAGCGACGAATGAACGGAAACGCGCGAGACGTCGGACACGACGGCTCTAAATTCGCAATGAGCGAAATAGAGCACAAATACGGACAAAACGTGCATATAATCAGCGAGCCATGCCTGTTCGCGCGGCTTTCAAGGCTCTGCCGTCCGGATACGAAACAGCCGGAAATAAACCGGATAATCGTCAAACTTTACGCCAGACTTGCGGAAATAGTAGTCAACGCCGAGTTCCCGCGGGCGCCTCAGCGCGTTGAAACGAGGCTTTTCGCCTCGACCGATAAAGCGGTCGTCTGCGCGGACGCGCTGGACGAAAAGACGCGGGTCGCCGTCGTCGGCGTGGCGCGGGCCGGAACGGCTCCCTCGCAGGTCGTATTCGACATGCTTTGCGATTTGCTGGACGAAGAAGGGGTAAGGCTCGATTCGTTTTTCGTCTCCCGCGCCACCGACGCAGCGCAAAAAGTTACCGGCGCGGACGTTCATTCTTTTAAAATAGGCGGCGACGTCGCGGGGAGGCATTTTCTTCTGCCCGACCCGATGGGCGCGACCGGTTCCTCGGTCGTAAACACTCTTGACGTTTACAAGAGGTTAAATTTAGGCGAGCCCGCTAAAAAAATAATGATGCACCTCATCGTTACGCCCGAATATATTAAAAAGGTTCTGTCGCATTATCCGGAAGCGATTATATACGCGCTCCGCCTCGACCGCGGCATGTCGGACGAGGAGACGCTTAAAAGCGTTCCGGGAAC
>CAYNVS010000108.1:0-3518 GCA_964400725.1 uncultured Myxococcales bacterium | reverse complement strand
CGGGCGAGATGCTGCGAGTAACCAACGTCGCGGCGCGCGCGCTTATAGAGTCGGGCGCGAACAACCCGAAAGACCACGTCTTCATAGCCGCAAGACAGGGGCCGCCTTTGCCGGAGGTAGGTTCGATAGGCGTCGCGACAATCATCGCGTCCAAACAACCGCTCACGCTGGAACGCATAAATCTGCTGAAAGAAACCTGCAAAACGATGGGTTTCGACGTCATACAGACGCCGATAGACGACCTCAGACCCGATTTCTCGTCCATTCTGACGCCTGCAAACAACGCCGCATTCGTCGCCGGATACCCGCTCGACCTTTCCGCTTCCACCGACGACAGACCGTTTTTCTTCAACATGCTCTCCCCTTTTAAAGCGTTCGAGCCCAAAGTTAAAATTCAGGTTATGACGCATTTTAACATTTCGGCGGTGCGGGCCGTTATTTACCTCTTCTTCGCTCTCGTCGCCCTCGCCGCGCTATTAATAATCGCGCCGCTTGCCTTTAAAACAGGCGCGGAAGCGGTGCGCGACCCTGCGGCCACCGCGTTGGGCTCTCTTTATTTCATCGCAATCGGTCTGGGCTTTATGCTGATAGAACTTGGGCAGGTGCAACGGCTCAGCCTGTTCTTAGGCCATCCTACCTACTCGCTGGTAATCGCGCTGATGGGCATTCTGTTATTCGCTGGCGCGGGCAGCTACGCATCTTCGGGAATCGCAAAAAAAATATCCGCGAGCCGCGGTTTCGCGGTCTTCTTTTTCGCGTTATTTCTGGCGGTTCTCGCGCTGTTCGTCCTCGCGACTCCATCGGTTCTCAAAGCCGCCTCGGCGGCGTCCCTGCCGGTAAGAATGGCTTTGGCTCTCGTTTTAGTCGCTGTTCCGGGCTTCATAATGGGAATGCCCTTCCCTATTGGCGTCGCGGCGGCCAACGCCGCAATCCCCGACAAAATAGCGTGGCTGTGGGCGGTCAACGGATGCTTTTCGGTGCTTGGCTCCGTAATAGCCCTCATTATAAGCATCGCGCAAGGTTTAACCTTTTCTATGAGCGTTGGCGTAATTTGCTATGCCGCGGCAATTCCGTTCGTCGTTTTCCGCAAACGCGCTTAGCGACTCTCTAGCCGCAGTCTGCGCGCTGGGGCTTTCGTACGCGCTTTTGCCAAGCGCAACCGACGCGCTTAAAACCTTTCACCCAGTCCCCATGTTCTATTCGCTGGTCGGGCTTGGCTTGGGCGTTCTTCTGCTGCCTATATACTCGCCTCTTATTAAAATAATCGCGGCAATGCCCAACCGCGCCTTCGACGCGCTCGCCTTTTTTGCGGCGTTCGCCGCGACGTTGTGCGTCAATTTATTCGTCTTCGAAAAAATACCGCACGTAAGCGACTCAATATCGTATTACTTTATGGCAAAAACTTTCGCGTCCGGCGCGCTTTACCTGCCCGAATCCCGGTTTCCGGAGTTCGAGACATACCACTTTTTCATAAACAACGACGGCAAATTCTACGGAACCTTCCCTCCGGGCTGGCCGGCTCTGCTGGCGCTGGGAATGCTCGCAAAGGCCCCCCATCTTGTCTGCCCGCTTTTAAGCGGCTCGCTCGCGCTTGTAAGCGTTAAAATCATGCGGCTGCTTTTCTCAGAGGCTGCGGCGCGCCTTACGCCGATGGTTTTCCTCATTTCGCCGTTCTTTTTATTTCAAGGCTCCGAGTTCATGTCGCACCCGATGGCCGCTGCGCTGACCGCGATTGCCGTATGGCAAGCGATAGAGCTTGTCCGCGGCGGAGGCGGAGAAGGCAAAAGGCTTTTGCGATTCGGCGCAATCGGCGCAAGCGTTGGACTTCTTACATTGGCGCGCCCCTTCGACGGTTTGATTGCCTGCGCGGGACTCGCGGCTTTCTTCGCTTATCTATTTTACCTTAACGCGGTCGCCTATAAACTGCAAAGCGAAGACGATCGAGTAAGAGCCCGTTCGTTCAAATCTTTAATCGGCGGAATAATTTTGTGCGCGGCTTTTATAGGCCTTTTTACGGCGGCTCTGCTCGCCTACAATAAATCTTTGACCGGCGGCGCGCTGCTGTTTCCTCTCGACCGATATTTCGCGCAGACCGAGCAGAACAAAGACTGCCACCGCGTCGGATTCGGCCCCGATATAGGCTGCCCCGGAGAGCACGGACTCGACGTTTATCCCGACGGCTACAATTTCGCAAACGCGGTTTCGACCACAAAACAGCGTTTAAGCAGCCTTTACACTCATTTTCTTCCTTTTCCGCCGCTGGTCGTTATTTGCGCTCTCGCGCTTATTTTCCGCAAGTCAAGACGCGGAGCGGCTTTTCTTTGGGCGTGGTTCTGGCTGGTCGCGCTGGGTTACGCGCTGTTTTATTACAACGGCAACTGCTACGGCCCGCGCTTTTTATACGACGCGTATCCCGCGCTGGCGGGTCTTGCGGCGGTTTTCATTGCCGGATTGTCGCCTCCCGCGTACGAAGGCCGCGCGCCGAAAAAGGCGTTCGACAGGCTGAGGCTGGCCATAGCCTTTGCGGTTATCTTCGCGGCGGTCGGCATCGGAGCCGAAACTTCTTTTGCATCCCTCGTTAAAACGTACTCGCGTTTTCGCGGAGTTGACAGACAATTGCAGGAAGTCGCCGGAAGTTACGCTCTGAAGAATGCGGTAGTATTCATTCCGGGCAATAATCTTGCGCTCGGCCTCGGCTTTTACGACAACGATCCGCGCTTCGAGGGGAACGTAAATTACGCGCGCTCGTGGGGCGACCAAGACTATCTTTATCTTATCGACAAAGGCCGTCAAGGCTGGCGCTACGCCGCTCACGCCAAAGAGCTTCGTCCTGTAAAAGAAGAGCTCGACCCGGCCCGCATAGCGATCGAAGGCGAATCGAAGGTCGATAATATGCGCTGGTGTTTGGAATGCGAAAGACCGTTTTCCGCCATTCTTCCCGCGGACGTTTCAGCGAGCGACGGAAGGGTTCTTTATTTTGAGGGAAGGAAGCCGGGCGACTGGTTTGAGCTGAAGCAATGGGTCTTTGAGGAGGGTTTTTACGACGTTTACGTCGATTATTACGAGATAGTTTTCGCCGGCTCGTTCGAACTTTATATAAACGGCGAAAAAGTTGGCGGCGCGGACGCGAGAGGAGCGGAGGAAGGGCGGATAATGCGCATGAAATCGGAGAAAGTTTGGTTAAACAAAGGTTTTAACCGTTTTCGTTTTGTGATTTCGGGAGCGTCCGACATGATCGGCGAGTACGGGGCGGGAGTAGATTTGATAATTCTTGATAAGAAAACCGATTGATTTAGGCGCCGATGACGACGCGGGCGGAAAGAGCTTAAAGCAAGCGCGATTACGGCTTCCGCTTCAGCCTTATTTTTATGCGATTTGAAACAGATTTTTATTGACAAACGCCGATAAAACTATTAAATAGTCAATCGACCTTTACAGTCGCTCCCCGGTAGCTCAATCGGCAGAGCGGGTGGCTGTTAACCACTAGGTCGGGGGTTCAAATCCCTCCCGGGGAGCCA
>CAYNVS010000107.1:0-3577 GCA_964400725.1 uncultured Myxococcales bacterium | reverse complement strand
ACGTCCATTTGCCGTAGCGCCCCGCGCTTAAAACGTCGTTTTGCGCCAAGTAACTCAGCAGCGGCGGAACGCACGAATCGTAATTTTTATCAAAAATAACGTACGCGCAGCGTATATTTTTCTCTTGCATGAAAAGTATGTCCGACTCCGAATCGATCAGCTTGGCGTCCAGCAGCCCTTTGACCGTAAGGCTTTTCGAGTCGGGTTTGGGCATGCCGCCGCGGTGGCTTATTTCGATGTATGCGCTGGCGCGGCCTTCGGGCGCGACCGACTTTACCGCGTTGGACGAGAACCCCGCGCGGTAGAAAATAAAGCCGCTTTCCGGGACGTAAATCCAATGGCTGCCGGGGACGTTGAACTGCTTTTTAAGCGCGACGTTGTAGTAAAGAACCGACTGGAAGACGAGCTTGCCGGCCTTGTCTTTCATCCGCTTGGGCGCGTCGGACGCGGAAAGAACGAAGTCCTTCAACGGGCTTGTATTAATTAAATAGTCGTATTCAATCGTTTCGCCGCCGCTTAAGAGCGCCGTTTTCTTCTTCAGGTTTACGCTCTCGACGCTCGTTCCAAACTTCGGTTTGCTTTTAACCGCGGCAAGCAGCGAGTCGGAGAGGAACTGAATGCCCCCCTTTTTCGGGTAAATGAACGTCGCGTTATAACCGGCGCGGCGTTCGGGCGCCTCGACAAGCCCGTCGATTACTTCGTCCAGCGTCGGAATCGGAACGTAAATCTGGCACCAAAGCGGAGTCATTTCGCTTGGGTGAACCGTCCAGAGCTTTTGGTTGTAGGGAATCATAAAATGTTTGGCGATTCCCTCGCCCATGTGCCATATAACCCATTGCTCGAACGTCTTCGCGGAGACGCTTTTCTTTCCGGCCTTTTTAATCCACGCCTCGATAAACCCTTTAAGGCATTCTTTTTGAACCGCCGGCGGCAGGCCGAACAGGTTGCTTTGGAAGGGGTAATGGGTGAATACGCCGTTGGAATAGACGTGCGTCCGCCGCGTTACCGTCTCGAAATTGTCAAGTCCTGCGGTTTCGTCCACGAGCCGTTTTATCCGCTCGTCCCTCAAATGAAGCCAGTGGCCGGTTGCGTCGAAATAAAATCCGCCGCTTTCGTCCGTTACGCACAAACCGCCCGCCCGGTTTTCCCTCTCGATTATCGCGTAGTCGATTCCTGCCTTCTGAAGAGACAAGGCGGCGCTCATGCCCGCCAGCCCGCTTCCTATAATTAAACAAGTCGTTTTCATTCGCGGTATTTTCAGTCGTAAATCCCTGACGGCCGCAAAAGTTTACCGGCGGCGCGTCGCTGCGGAATATATCCGATTGCGCGCCAAGTTGCAATATTATTATCGCTTAATCGGCGGAACGGGAGAACGCCCGCAATCCGTCAAAGAAGGCGCCGCAAGGACGGACAAAGGCGGAAATTAACTACAAAAAACATTAGAACGGCTGCGCCGCAATTAAGCGGCGGCCTCGACTATGGACTTTGCGAGGTCCAGCAAATCAAAGCCGCTAATATCGGGAGACAAAGCCGCGAGCTCTTCCAAGTCGCCGTAGCCGTAAAGCGCGGCGGCGGACAAGCAGCCGAAATTTTTCGCGAGTTTTACGTCTTTCGACGTGTCGCCGACGTAAACCGTTTTCCGGACGTTTTCAGGCGTAGGTTCGAGGCCGAGACGGGCGAAAACGACGTTCATAATCGCCGGGTCGGGCTTGCCGGGGAAGTCGTCCGTCCCCTGAACAATATCGACGTAAGGCAGAAGCTCGGCTCCCGCAAGCTCCATGGCGCGGTCGGCCATGAACGATTTCTTCATCGTCGCCACCGCGATTTTAAAGCCTTTTTCCTTTAAAAAAGCCAGCGCCTCGGCCGCGTTTGGAAACGGTTTCGTCTTGTTTGCGCAGTTGTCGTAATAAAATTTTTTGTATTCCTCGGCGGCCTTCGCGGCCATATGTTTCATGTTGGCGGGCAGCGTTATTTGGTAAGTGTCGATGAGACTGTAGCCGATGAGGCCGAAGAAGTCTTCTTTGGGAATAAATACGCCGCAGGCGGAGCGCACCGCCCGGCTGTGCGCCTCGGCCACGTCGAGCTTAGAGTCCAATAAAGTCCCGTCAAGGTCGAACGCCGCGAGCATGATGAGAAGCCTTTCGCGAAAAAGCTCTATTACGGCGGCCCGCGCGGACGCGGCTCAAATGCGGCTCATTCTTTCAGCTTGGCGAACCATTCGTCCATGAGCGCCTTGCGGCTTTTGCCGAAAGCGGAGGTAAAAGCCGGCTCCACGCTTGCGCCTTCGGAAAGGTTTTTAGCGAATTTTAAAATTTTGTCAACGCCGAACGATTCGGCGAGGTGGCGGACGAAAAGAGCGGACTGGGCAAACGCCGACGGAGAGAGCTTTTCAAGCTCCTCTTTCAGCGCGGCGTCGTCCATGTAGCTTTGCGGCGAGCCGTAAATTTCGGCCGGATTGTAATTTCCGGGCAGGCTTTTGGACATTACGTAAAGCGGGAAGCCGACTTCGAGCCATTTCGGCGTCTGATCGCCGAAATTTTGAATCAACGCCGCCCTCGCGATTTGCGCGAAGAGCGTCGGGCGCGCCGCCGGGTCGCCGCGCTTCAACCCTTTAGCCGAAAGGCGGACGACGTTTTTATCGAATTGTTTGTTCATCCCGAAGGTTTTTAGCGAATACGCCGCTTCTTCTTCGCCGTCCAGCGCGAAAATCAACGCGCCCGTCGGCGCTATTCCCGTCGAGCTTTTCACGTTGTTTAAGTCCATTTCGCACATAAAACCGAGCTCCGGCAGAAGGCTTTCGTCCTCTCCTTTTTCGGCGCGAAAGACGAAATTTCCTTTGTCCGTCTTGTAAACTATCGGCGCCGGTTTAGCCTCTTTGGCCGCCTCCGACGCCTTCTGCGGCTCTTCTTCCGCCTCGCCCGCGCCTTTGCCGGGCATAAGCATCAGCGCCATTCCTATAATTAATAACGCCGCGATTAAAATTCCGCCGGCGATTAACAGCTTGAGGCCTAGGGACGATTTAGGCTTGGAGTTCTCTTCTTTGGGCGGCGTCGTAACGCGTCTGTCCGACGGTCTGGCTATCGGATGCGCCCCCGCGCCGTTGACGGTCTTCATGCCGGATGCGGCCGTAGCGTTAATGCGCGGTCTTCCGTATTGAAGAACCGCCCGGTTTTTGCTTTTCGTCTTTGGCGCGGGCGGGCTTTTCTTAATTTCCGCGTCGGCGCCCAGCTTCCAAAGAGTGTTGTAAAGTTTTTTCGCGATTTCCATCGGCAGCCGCGGCGACATAGGCTGCGGGAGGTTGTCGAGCATCGCCCTTATCGCCTCAGGCGAGCGTTTTGTGGTGATTTGCAGGTGCTCCGCCACTCTGTCGCGCGCGTCTTTGTCTTTGAAGCCGGTGAGGCGCACGAAGTACATATCGACGTCCGCAGCTTCCGACATGTCGAGCGCGTAGCCGCAAACCGTGCATATGCCGTCGGGACGGAAAACGACGTTGAAGCCGCATTTATCGCAGTAAGTCCATTCGGCGGAAACAAACTCGGTCTCCTTGGCCGCGGCCTCGCGCAGGGCGTCGATGAGT
>CAYNVS010000106.1:0-4065 GCA_964400725.1 uncultured Myxococcales bacterium | reverse complement strand
GCAGCGCGACGGATGCGTCTTTTTCTACCAACGCCTTATAAAGCCTTGAAATCAGCTCCGTTCCTTCCTCTAAAATCGTCAAATCGGCCGTAAAGTTGGTGTCGAAAACCTTGTCGAACCCGCAGCGGCGCAAAGCGGTGTTCATCTCGAAGGTGAGCGCCGTCCCTGGCTCAAGCCCGAAACATTCTCCGATCGCGGCGCGAGGCGCCGGAGCGGTTTGAATGACCACGTGCTTTTTCGGGTTGTCGATGGCCGCCCATACTTCGTCGGTCGGATCGTTTGCGCGCAGCGCGCCGGTGGGGCAGCGGTTGACGCATTGTCCGCAGTTTATGCAAACGACGTCGGAAAGAGGCATATCCATGAACGTGGCGATTTTGGTTTTATCTCCGCGGTTTACGGCCTCCAGACAGCCTACTTCCTGCAAGTCGATGCAGGTTCTTACGCAGCGGCGGCAGAGCACGCACTTGTTCATGTCGCGAACGACCGCATGGCTTGAGGCGTCCTCTTTATATATCGGCTTTTCGGGATGGCCGAAGCGGAAGTAATCGACTCCGTATTCTTTAGCGAGCGATTGAAGCTCGCAGTTCTCGTTGCGCGCGCAGGAGTAACATTCGCCGTAATGCTTTGACAGCATAAGGTCGATTATGTGCCGCCTCGCCTGACGCACCTTACGGGTGTGCGTCAGAACTTTTATAGGCTGAAAGATAGGGAAGGCGCAAGACGCCTGAAGCGTTCTCATTCCCTCTACTTCGACGACGCAAATGCGGCACAAACCGGCGCTGCGCAAATCGGGGTGGGCGCACAGAGTAGGAATTCTTATTCCGAGCTTTTGAGCCGCTTCTAAAATTGTGCTTCCCATGCGGACTTTAGTTTCGACTCCGTCGATTGTAACGCTTATCAATGCGCCGATGAAGGAATCGTCCGCCTTTGATTCGACCGTATGGCCGATTTGGCTTTTAGGGCTCCTTGAGTCTTTTTCGTTTATGGAATCGGACATGGTTTTTATCTCCGTTCGTATATTTTAGGTGAAAACTTTTCGTTAAACAGCGGAAGCGCGCCCAAGTATCTCGTCTTTAAAATGCTTGACGATTGACAGGAACGCATTGGGGGAAGACTGTCCCAGACCGCATTTGGAGGCCAGCTGCATCGTTTCGCCCAGCGCGCATAGGTCGTTGAGCCTGTCAACGGAGCAAGCGCCGTCTATAAGAGCTTTAACCCCTTCCAGCAGTTTCGCGTTTCCTTCGCGGCAAGGCGTGCATTGACCGCACGATTCCTCGACGAAAAACTCTAAAAAATTTTCCGCCGCATGAAGCATGTCTCTTTGAGCGCCAAAGACGATTATAGAGCCTCCAGTCGAGACGTCTTCGTAGGCTATTTTGCGAGAAAATTCGCTTTGCGGTACGCAAAAGCCGGAAGCTCCGCCGATTTGAACGGCTTTTGCATTTTCGCCGCCGACCTCCTTAAGCAGTTCCGCGACTGTAATTCCCATGGGGAACTCGTAAACGCCGGGACGAGCGCAGTCGCCCGAAACCGAGAAGATTTTAGGGCCGCTGGAGCGTTCCGTGCCTATGCTTGCAAACCACTCTGCGCCTTTTACGAAGATGCACGCTATCCACGCAAGCGTTTCGACGTTGTTTACGACCGAAGGACGACCGTAGTAGCCGGTATCGACAGGGAAAGGAGGCCGGTTGCGGGGCTCTCCGCGATATCCTTCTAGCGATTCGATCAGAGCCGTTTCTTCTCCGCAGACGTAGGCGCCGGAGCCCATGCGTATTTCCACGTCGAAATCGAATCCATCTTTTCCAAAAATATCTTTGCCAAGCAGACCGGCTTCACGGCGCTCGTTTATGATTTTCTCCAAACCGGCTCGCAGATAGGCGTACTCGCCTCGAAGATATATAATGCCGACCTTCGCTCCTATCGCGTAGCCGCCGATGGTCATTCCGTCCAAAACCAAACCGGCGTAATCGGTTAAAATGACTCTGTCTTTGAAAGTGCCGGGCTCGCCTTCGTCGGCGTTGCATATTACGTATTTAACGTCGCTGTTTGCCGCCGCGGCAAGATTCCATTTCGTAGCGGTAGGGAAACCCGCGCCGCCTCTGCCCTTAATTTTGGACTGATGCAGCCGGGCGATAATTTCCGGACGTTTCATGGCCAAAGCCGACTTGACCGCTTCAAGCGCCGGAACGGCGGAAAATGTGAGCTGCGAAACGTAGTTAGAAGCTATCATCGCGTTTCCTCCTTTTTGTCTTCCTGCGCGTAAACGCCGAACGCCTTGCGGCACGCTTGGATTATTTCATGCGCCGAGGCCGCCGTAACGCGGGTATAAATTTTATCGTTGACGAGAAGCGCAGGCCCTTGATCGCACATTCCGAGGCAGTTTGCCCATTCAAGAGTAAACCGTCCGTCCTGCGTGGTTTGACCGAAAGATATGCCCAGATCGTTCTCAAGCTGACGAGCGACTTTATCTTTGCCTTGCATGTCGCAGGAAATTGTGCGGCAAAGCCTGACTGTAAATTTTCCAAGCGGTTTTTCTTCAAGGAATGAATAAAACGAAACGACTCCGTACACTTCCGCCGGATGTATGCCGAATACGTCCGCCGCGACCTGCATTGCGAAGTCTGAAATTCTTGAATATTTTTTCTGAACGGCTTGTAGAACCGGTATAAGGTTCGATCTGTCTTTGCCGAGCCTTTCCGCCATCGACGCAATGTCTTCTCTTAAACGCTCCTGTTCGGTTGCAAGCATATTATTTCTCCTTTGTCAGAAGGTCGTTTATGATTTTAATCAGCTTTTGCGGCTGTATCGGTTTTTCCTCGAACGCGTCCACAGGAGCCATCTCGTTGATATTCCCGTATTTCATGCCGGTTGCGCTCGAAACGCTCGTCAGCATTAATATCGGTTTATTCATTCCTTTG
This sequence comes from uncultured Myxococcales bacterium, assembly GCA_964400725.1. Classification (GTDB taxonomy): domain Bacteria; phylum Myxococcota_A; class SURF-8; order SURF-8; family CAYNVS01; genus CAYNVS01. The sequence continues at coordinate 1,147 of CAYNVS010000106.1, read as the reverse complement.
GAGCGAAGGGTCTGAGCCATTACTATTCCGTCGTCCGGCAAATCCATCATAACGTCTAAAATTATCAAATCGGGATCGAAGTTTTTAATCGCTTCATATCCTTCGTTCTGGTTGGACGCGGATGAAACGGTAAATCCTGACTTCTCCAGAGCGATTTTACACGCTTCCACCATGTCGAAGTCGTCGTCAACAATAAGTATTTTCGCCATGTTATTAATTCTCCTAAAATTATAAGTTTAAGCCGCCTTGTTATTCCGCTTTCTTTAGGCTCGAAGAGCGGTCGAAATATTTTGTGTGAAGAAGATGATGAGCTATTTCGCTGTTCGGCTTCTCGAAGAATTTTTCGTACAACTCTTTGATTTCCGGGTTTTCGTGGCTCATGCGAAGAGCGCACACTTCTCGGTCGTCCCTGTTCAATCCGAAAGTCCTCGCTTCCTTCGTAAATTTGTTGGTTGGTATAGGCTGACCGCCGCCTCCGACGCACCCGCCCGGACAGGTCATAAACTCTATAAAATGATAATGCGAAAATTCTCCGCCGGATAAAACGGATTCGCACGCTTGTCTTGCGTTAGCCAAACCGTGAACTACGGCCACTTTCACAGTTTTGTCGCCGATTTGAAGCGCGCCGCGTTTTATGCCGTCGGCGGTTCCGAGCTCGTCGAATTCCAATGGTTTCGGCGGTTCGCCAGTTAAAAGGGTTAAAACTGTCCTTAGAGCCGCTTCCATGACTCCGCCCGTGCGTCCGAATATCGGAGCCGCGCCGGTGTACCGCCCAAGCAGCGGATCGGCTTCTTCGTCCGGCATTTCCGCCAGATTTACTCCCTTCATTTTTAAAAGTCTGGCGAGTTCTCTGGTAGTTAAAACCATATCTACATCCTGATACTTTTCGTTCGAGCTTCCATGCTCATGCCAATAATGCGAGGCGTCAGACATTTCGGGTCTTTGGCATTCAAACTTTTTTGCGGTGCAGGGCATTATTGAAACGACGAACATTTTCTCGGCTGGAACTCCCAGCGACTTCGCCGCGAAAGTCTTCGCTACAGCCCCGAACATTTGTTGCGGGCTTTTAGCGGTAGATAAATTAGGCGTAAGCTGAGGAAAAAACGTTTCGGTGAATTTAATCCATCCGGGAGAGCACGAGGTAAAC
>CAYNVS010000105.1:0-4146 GCA_964400725.1 uncultured Myxococcales bacterium | reverse complement strand
AGACGACCCGCTGACCTTAAGACTGGCGAAGGAAGACCCGTCGCTGTTCCTTCAGCGGTTTCATCCGCCTCTCATAATAGACGAGATACAATACGCTCCCGAACTGCTGCCGTATATTAAGATGGAAGCGGACAAGCGGCGCGAGAATGGCATGTTCTGGCTTACCGGTTCGCAGCAGTTTCATTTAATGAAGGGCGTATCGGAGTCGCTCGCCGGTCGAGCGGGCGTCGTGCAGATGCTCGGGTTATCGCGTATGGAAATAATAGGGAACGGCCTTGGCTCTTCGCCGTTTATTCCGCAACATATTCAGGGCGCTAATACCGAAAAATTATCTTTAAAGGAATTATATCGAATCATCTGGCGCGGCTCATATCCGGCCATAGCCTTGAACGACGAAATAAACCGCGACCTGTTTTACGGCTCTTACGTCCAAACTTACCTGCAACGCGATATTCGCGATTTAGCCCGCGTCGGCGACGAAATGGCTTTCCTTCGTTTCCTTCGGGCGGCGGCTGCAAGAACCGGACAACTGCTCAACATGGCCGACCTTGCGAGAGACGCCGACGTCGCTCCGAATACGGCAAAAAACTGGCTTTCGATTTTATCGGCGTCGGGAGTCGTCTATCTTCTTGAGCCGTATCATTCCAATATAACGAAGCGGCTTATTAAAACGCCAAAGCTGTATTTCCTCGACACTGGACTGTGCTCGTATATGACAGAATGGTCGTCGCCGGAAACGCTTGAAGCTGGAGCGATGTCGGGAGCCATACTCGAAACGTGGGTCGTAGCAGAACTGTTGAAGAGCTATCTGCATAACGGCAGAAACGCGCCTTTTTACTACTACCGCGACAAAGAGATGAAGGAGATTGATTTGCTGATAATTCAGAACGGCGTCGTTTATCCGATTGAAATCAAGAAAACGGCCTCGCCGAGTAAACATGACGTTCGGCATTTCGGCGCGCTTGAAAAATTGAATTTAAAAATCGGCGCCGGAGCCCTGATCTGCCTTGCCGGGCAATCATTGCCGCTTAGCGAATCGGTTATCACGATTCCTGCGGCTGTTTTGTAATCTGGCGTTTGAATGCTCGTTTGCCGGATATTTTCCAACGGACGCAAACGCCGCTCACTGATGCTCATCGTTGCGATGCGCTGCCGCCTGATGCTAACTGCGCCTCATCGGAGCTAGACACAGCCAACTGGCGAACGCGATATTAGTAAGAAATATCTAAGAGTTACGGCTAGTTGCATTATGTTTGTATCGCCATCATAACCAAGCTGGTTTCGATAATTCTGTTGCCAATCGTGTATTTATAAGTTTTGGGAAATTTATCAACTCTGATTAAAAGTTCTTTTGATAAATCGTAACTCTTTTGAATTATAGGAAGCTCTTCTTTCATTTACTCCTCTAAATTATCAAAAAATCGCGAGCCAGAGGGGTAAACCCCTCTGGGCTCCCCAAGGTATGCGCTTGCAGCGCATAAAGGGTAAAAAATATAATAAGGGCACAGGGTAATTTTAGTCCCGAACGCACCGAAACCCGCCGTCGTCGTCCGCATCCGTAGGAAAGTCCCTAGCGCGGTTAGAAACGCGCAGGCCCTCCGGATCCCTGTTCCACGACCCGCCGCGAAGGACCCTGTAACTGCCGCCGCTTGCGCCCGTCGGGTTCGACGACGGAGAACTCTTATAATAGCCCGCGTCATACCAATCGCTCACCTATTCCCATACGTTGCCGAGCATATCAAACAGACCATACCCGTTCGCCTTCTTCTGCCCGACTTCATGCGTCTTGCTCCCGCTGTTGCTATAATACCAAGCTATACCGTCCAAACATGATTGTTCATTGCCGCAGTAATACTTCGTGTCTTTCCCGCCCCTTGCCGCATACTCCCATTCCGCCTCCGTCGGCAGCCGCCCGCCTGCCTTTTCGCAAAATGCCTTGGCGTCGTTCCAGCTTACGCTCTCCACAGGGCAGTTGCTGCCGCATCCTTTAAAATAACTCGGGTTATTCCCCATTACCTTCTCATACTGCCCCTGCGTTACTTCGTACTTCATTATTTTAAAAGAGCTTACCGTTACTTTGTGCTGAGGTTTCTCGTCGTCATCGCATTGCGCATCGCCGCTAGAACACCCCATCATAAACGTACCGCCCGGTATTTTTACCCACTCTATTTTTACGTCCCCCGCCTTCATTACAACGCTTCCCCCCTCTTCAATCTCAAACTGAACTAGCTCTTCCTTCCCTTCCTTTATCTCAACGTCTTTTTCGTCCTCGCCTTTTTCCGTTACTACCTTTACTTTGTGCGCTCCGACGTTTACCGCATATATTTTCCCCGTTTTTCCAATCTCTTTGCCGTCTATATAAACCGCTCCCTCAAGCGGCTCGCCTTCCTTGGTTTTAGCCTTCGCTTTTAACCCGCCCTGCCGCGCTTTAAGGTCAAAATGATACTCCTTCTTTTCCCCGCGCTCTATGCCGAATTCCTTCCATTGGCTTACATAAACCGAATCTCCGACTTCAACCTTATGGCGCCCTTCCCCTGTCTCCAAACTCTCTATCGGAGTCTCGCCAATGCTTTTGTCGTCCATTATTACTTTTACCCCGGACGGATTGCTCGTTATTTTTAACAACCCGAACTTCGCCGCAAGCTTCGCTTTGACAGGCTTCATTCCGTCTTTTATTTGAACCGAAACCGTGGAATTCTCGTATTTGCCGTCGCTCGATTTAAATTCAAACGTTCCGCTCCCCGCTGTAAGCTCCGCCTTACAAGGCGTGGCGTCGCACACCTTTAACCCTTTGAAAAAGACTTTAACACCCGGAGGGTCGCTTTCAAACTTTACTATAACGTCTTCTCCGCCGCTCGGCGCGTATCCGCTATACTGTCCTTCGCCGCCTTTTTCTTCCGTATCAATCTTCTTCTTTTCGACCTTTTTAACATCGCCACCATCCGTGGTTTTTCCCGCGCTTTTATATTCAAAGTCGCCTATCAGCGTCTGCACTAAGTCCGCAACCGCTTCCGCTATCGGCTTGTCGAGCTCTTTAACGTCGGGGACGGGCGCTTTGGCTCCCGCAAGCAGACACCCCTGCTCCATTGAAAACAGCTCCAACCTTAATTGAGCCTTGCCGTCCTTCGTATTCTTTTTTAGAGTTACTTTTAACTGGCTGTTGGCGGTAACTTCCTTGCCCAGCTTGCAGCCGACAGATTCGTCGTAATTCGGGTTGTCGAACTTTTTGCGCAGCCTCCTTATTTCCTCTATTTCCTTATCGTCGGCTACAAGATCGAACTTCGACGAACGGTTGATTTCCGACCGCACCGCCTTTTTCACGTCGGCCAAGTTTTTCAGTTTGGCTCCCGTCTCGTCCGTTGGGTCGTCCACGAGTATGCGCGGAGTTTCCTCAAAATACTGCTCGATTGCGGTCTTGACTTCGTCGATGGAACCGCGTTTGACCAGCGTCTTCCCCTGCCAGCTGAATAAATACGCCTTCGGCAAAGGGTCGGCCTTCCACAATTGTTGTATCTGACCGTCCTCGTCGCAGACGTTCGAGTCGGGCGACCACGCCGGAACGGCGCAGCCTTCAGAGTCGCGGACGGACACCACGATTAGCCTTAACCCTTTGTCGCGGTATTTTTTACGAAGGCTTTCCCATTTGGGTACCGCTTCCATACAAGGTTTGCACCACGTGCTGTAAAATTCTACCGCAACCAGCTTTACGCCGGGCTTCGCAAGCCACGACTTAACGTCAAGAGTTTCAAATCCGCCAGCGTCGCCCGCTATTACCGCCAACGTAACTATTAAACAAAGTTGAAACAACAGCTTCATGGCAAACACCTTCAACAGAAATAACAAACCTTTTATCCGTTAATGAAGGCATTATACCCCGCCCGCTATTTCGCGCAATATTAATTTAGGGGCTATAGTAGCTAAGGAGTGAAAAAGGAGCTATTATAGCGTCATGTATACGCGAAGAAGCAGGTTGAGAAATAGTCAACAAAACAGACTGATATAGCTGTTTGTAGCGGGTAGTACTGCGCGCGCAGCCGGCAAATTGGTCGGCGTTCAGACCAACACTGCGACGACATTTTTCATGCGACTTCGGAGGTTGATTGCAGGCAAGCTACCCAGCTACGAATTGTCCGGAGAGGTAGAGGC
>CAYNVS010000104.1:0-4178 GCA_964400725.1 uncultured Myxococcales bacterium | reverse complement strand
GAAATCGAGCCAAGAACCGCGGTACGGAATTATCCTCGCTGTATAATATACTTTAGAAGACGAAGTTTTCGTCTTGTCTATTTCAAAAAAAGCTCCGGGCGAGCGGTGCAGCTGGCTGACGATTACGCGCTCGCTGCCGTTTATTATGAACGTTCCGTTATCCGTCATGTACGGCATTTCGCCGAAATAAACGTCCTGCTGCTTTATGTCTCGCAGGGTTTTGTCTCCCGTCTCGGCGTTGTGGTCCCATACGACGAGCTGAACCGTAAGACGGGTAGTAGGTCCGAGAGTCATGCCCTTATTGCGGCATTCTTCTTCGTCGAATTTAGGTTTCTCGAAATTGTACGATACGAATTGGAGTTCCGCTCTGTCGTTGTAATCCTTAATCGGGAAAACCGAATTGAACACGCCTTGAAGGCCGAAATTGACGCGCTCTTCAGGCTTGACGTCCTTCTGAAGCAGCAGCGCGTATGAATTTTTCTGAATTTCAACAAGCTGCGGCATCGCAGCAACCTGTTTGATGCTGCCGAAGTTCTTGCGAAAACGGAAATTTTTCTGGCTTAAATTCGTCTGTGCCATCTTCCGCTCCTATCTATGCGATTGACCGTGTGCGAAAAGCCTCATCCATCGGAATCGGCGGCCTCGAACCTTAAAAAGTTATAACGCAAAAATCGGGCGCAAAATGCCCGTATGCCTTACAGTTAAAAAGCGCGGAACATCCGCGTCCGGCGTACGCGCCGAGACGATTCCGCCCGCTTCCGCCTCTTTGCTATAATTTGTTATGTTGAAAAATTCTTTTTTAATGCCCGAATTCAATAACATCAAAACCTCGCGGGGCGATGCGGTCAAATAAATAGTTTAAAGGAAGAGCGCCGGCCTCTATTAAAACCGGCGCGGTTCCATTCGCTTTAAAACTAACTATTTGACGGCTACTTTCGCGCCGACGGCTTCGAGTTCTTTCTTCATCTTCTCGGCGTCGTCTTTGCTTACGGCTTCCTTAATCGGTTTCGGAGCCGCTTCGACCAGCTCTTTGGCTTCTTTCAGACCCAAACCGGTGATGGTGCGGACGACTTTGATAACTTCGATTTTCTTCTCGCCGAAGGCTTCAAGAATGACGTCAAACTCGGTCTTCTCTTCGACCGGAGCCGCCGCCGCCGCCGCTACCGGAGCCGCCGCAACAGCCACGGGAGCCGCCGCGGTTACGCCCCAACGGCCTTCCAGCTCTTTAACCAAGCCGGAAAGTTCGAGTACGGTCAAGCTGTCCAGATATTCCAAAACCTGCTCTTTAGTGATATTCGACATTGTTTTCTCTCCTTATCTTTGTTTTAAAAATTGGTTATTCCGGTTTTTCAAGGGCCGCTCTACGAGCGTCCACGACTCGAACCAGCGAGACGGGAATTTCGTTAAGGGTGGCCACAAACTTGGTCGGCACAGAAGTGAGAAGCCCAAGGAACTGGGCGCGGACTTCGTTCAAGCCCGGCATCGTCGCTAAAAGATCGACTTCCGCCGCGGTTAGAACCTTGTTTTTCAAGGCTCCGCCCACTATCTTGAACTTGTCGTTCTCTTTCGCATACTTGCTAATCAGCTTGGCGCCGGAGACTTCGTCTCCGTACGAAACCGCCCAGCCTACCGGTCCGCGTAAATTCTCGCCCGCGACTTCAAACTGCGTTTCTTTGAGCGCAAGTCTCGCCAGCGTGTTCTTCAACACGATGTAATCGAGACCGCCCTCTTTGCAACGGCGGCGAAGGTCGGCGATTTCCGCGGCGTTTAGGCCCTGGAAGCTCGTCATAACCAAACTTTTGGCAGATGCGAAGTTTTGGCGCCACTTCTGGACGATCTGGTTTTTTCCTGACTTGTCCACGGTACCTCCTTTCGCAAAACTAGGGTTAAGAACGCCCTATCAAAGGAAGGAGAGATTTCTCTCCCATCTCCGCTGGCGGAAACTCGCGTTTCCTTTGACCCGACCGTCGGGAACCAGTTTTCTTTGACGGGTAAAAACTTAAATCAATTATAAAGAACGAACGGAAAACTAAACCGCTTCTTTATGCAGATCCACGATAGTCGTCGGATCAAGCCTGACGCCGGGGCTCATCGTAGTCGAGAGCGCCCAGCTTTTGAAATAGGTTCCTTTGGCGCTGGCGGGCTTCGCCTTCTGTAGAACTTCTAAAACCGCCATGGCATTGCGTTTCAGGTCTTCCTTGGAGAAGCTGACTTTGCCGATCGGAGTGTGGATAATGCCCGCTTTTTCCGTGCGGTATTCGACCTGACCGGCCTTGTTGTCGCGGACCGCTTTAGTTATATCCTGCGTAACTGTGCCGACTTTCGGGTTCGGCATCAAACCGCGGGGACCGAGCAGACGTCCGACTTTACCGACCATTCCCATCATGTCCGGAGTGGCGATGGCTTTGTCGAATTCAAACCAGCCGCCCTGAATTTTCTCCACGATGTCTTCGGCTCCGACAAAATCCGCTCCGGCGGCCTCGGCTTCCTTGGCTTTATCGCCGCGGGCAAACACCAGCACGCGGACTTTCTTTCCGGTTCCGGCAGGAAGCACCACCGCGCCGCGAATCATTTCCTCGCTCTTGCGCGGATCGACGCCCAGACGAACGGCCATGTTGACGGTCTCGTCGAATTTGACGTAGTGAATTTGTTTAATGAGTTCTAGCGATTCGTCCAATGTGTATTTTTTCTGACGGTCGAATTTCTCAAGCGCCTTTACGTATTTTTTTCCGTGTTTAGCCATTGTCCGCCTCCTTATTCAATCACGTCAATACCCATAGAACGGGCGGTTCCGGCTACGATGGATTTCGCGGTTTCGATGTCGTAGCAGTTTAAATCGGGGAGTTTCACCTTGGCGATTTCCTCAATCTGCTTCATCGTGATCTTGCCTACCTTGCGCTTGTTCGGCTCGCCTGAGCCCTTTTCAATGCCCAAAGCCTTAACTAAAAGGTTCGAGGCCGGCGGGGTCTTAGTTACGAACTTGAAGCTGCGGTCTGAGAAGACGGTGATGATGACCGGAATGACGGAGCCTTTCATGCTCGCCGTGCGGGCGTTGTACTGCTTGACGAACTCCATGATGTTGACGCCGTGCTGACCCAAGGCGGGACCTACCGGCGGGGCCGGAGTCGCCGAGCCTGCGGGCAGCTGCAACTTTACCTGCGCTACTACTTTCTTTGCCATGTTTTTATTCCTTTTCTATTTGAGAAAAGTCGAGTTCAATCGGCGTAGCCCGGCCAAATATGGAAACGCTGACTACTACGCGTCCCTTATCGGGCTTCACCTCCTCAACAATGCCGTTAAATCCTGCTAACGGGCCTTCCTTTACGTGCACGTTATCGCCTTCTTCAAAGGAAATTACCGGTTTAGGCTTGGCCGCGCCCTGCGTCATCTGCCCCTTAAGAAACTCTATTTCGTGGGGCGGAACGGGAGGCGGCTTGGTCGCGTTTCCAACAAATCCGGTAATCTTATTCGTTTCTTTTACGCAGTGCCAAGTCTTGTCCGTCAGTATCATTTGAACAAGAATGTAACCCGGAAAGAATTTTTTGTTTACGGTGCGCTTTGTTTGGTTTGCGGCGGCTTCGACGACGGGCTCGGACGGAACCAGTATTTCGCCGAAAAAGTCCGACAATCCCAGCTTTTTGTAGTTCTCTTCGAGCGCTTGTTTGCACTTCTGCTCAAACCCCGAATAAGTATGAACTACATACCATTTCATTTCAGGCATAATAAGGCTCCTTGGGAACTCTTCGCTTGCGGGCGCTCGGTTTCGCCGACCTAGGCTTTGCCCTTAAATTCTAAATATCAAGGAGGTAATTCCTCCCCAAATATAGTCAAACGAGGCAAGAATGGCCGTTAAAATTGCCACGAACACGATTACTATAACAGTCGCGGCTTTTATTTCAGGCTTGGTGGGCCAAGTTACTTTTTTTAATTCAGAAACTACGTTGACGCCCCATTCTTTCGCTTTTTCGCTTTTAACTATGAAAAAGGTAATAGCAATCGCGCATACAAAGCCGACTATCGAGCTGACGGGAAGAACGTCCTTGAGGAAGGTGTACCACAACGGATCTACGATTTCGAATACCGACATCATTTCGGCAAAAAAGCGGCCGAGTAAAAACCAAACTATATCGGATTTAAGGAATTTGCAAGACATTTATCAGTTTTTAATAGGAAAACAC
>CAYNVS010000103.1:0-4336 GCA_964400725.1 uncultured Myxococcales bacterium | reverse complement strand
AGGAGCTTTCGTTTAACAATTTGCTCGATCTCGACGCCGCCGCCGGCATTGTTAAGACTTTCGCGCAGCCGACGGCGGTTATAGTCAAGCACAATAATCCATGCGGCATAGCCGCCGCCGCAAATTTGACGGAAGCGTACGAGCGGGCTCTCGCAGCCGATCCGCAGAGCGCGTTCGGCGGAATCGTCGCGTTTAACGGCGAAATTACCGAAGAGCTCGCCAAAAAACTCGCCGGAATGTTCCTAGAGGTCGTCGCCGCGCCCAAAGTGAGCGCGGAAGCGGCCGCGGCGCTGAGCGCGAAGAAGAACCTGCGCGTCGTTGAAATGCCTAAATTTTTTGCGGACGCGAAGGAATGGGACGTAAGAAGAGTAGCCGGCGGATGGCTCTTGCAGGAGAAGGACGAACTGCTGTTCGACGAGGCGAAACTTAAAGTCGTCTCGGCGCGAAAGCCGACCGACGAGGAGCTTGAAAGTTTGTTATTCGGATTCAACGCGGTTAGAAGCGTAAAATCCAACGCGATAGTTTTATGCCGCGGAACAATGACTATCGGAGTCGGAGCCGGCCAGATGAGCCGCGTTGACTCGGTTCGCATATCCATCGAGAAGGCGCGTTCGTTCGGCTTCGAGACAAAAGGCGCGGCGCTCGCTTCCGACGGATTTTTCCCCTTCCGAGACAACGTCGATCTAGCCGCCGCCGCCGGCGTAACGGCCATAATAGAGCCGGGCGGTTCAGTGAAGGACGACGAAGTAATAACCGCCGCCGACGAGCATAACATAGCTCTCGTTTTTACGGGATTTAGGCATTTCAGACACTAAAGAGGCGCCAAAATGCAGATACGCTGTCCGTATTGCGCAAGCCAGCTTGAGGCGGAGTCGTTAGAAAAAAACGTCGGCTGGACGTTTATGATATGCAAGCACTGCAAGATGGGAATGCGTCTGAGCCACGAGGACGACGGATACAAGCTGTACTACGTTACGGAAAAAGGCGAGCAGACGATGTTCATCGACGAGGTGCCGATTATCGACGACGCGGACGGCGTTACCTACGTCGAGACGCTAAACTCTATAATCGATCAGCTCTCGGACGTCGAAAAGGGGCTTCAACAATCGCTGGACGCCGAAAGGATGGCAAACCCCGACAACCCAGAATACTGGGGAAGAACGGACCGAAGCGCCACCACCGACATACTGACGCCGATTGTAAGAACAAAAACCCCGCACATTACGGGCTCGATTGAAAAGCAGAAAGAAACCGAGCGTTTAATGCGGGAGAAAAAAATACAGGAAGAGCAAATCGCCTTAGAACTCGAAAAAGAAAAGGAACGCGAGAGGGAATATCTTCGCCTTAAAAACAGAGACGCGGGAGTTGAAGGCGAGCCGGAATCTGAAGCGGAAAAAGACAAACCGGAGATTGACGTCGTTTCTCTGGGCGCCATGCAGCAAATGGAAGAAATTGAACGAAAGCCGACGAAAAGCCCACGCGACAATAAAAAAATTTATAAAGGGGATGCGTTCGTTTCCGACCATCCTCCGGTAAGCGAAGACCATATCGAGCTGATTGAGAAATCGGGCAAGTCCAAAGCGGATATGGAAGACGGACGGTCGGCAAAAATAAGAATCGAAGGCAACTACACTCCGGGAGAAAGCGTAGAAAACGCGGAAAACATTATTAAAAGGACGACGATTATTCATACCGGAAGGCTCGCTCCGATTGGGAAGTTAAGGAAGAAAATAAATTTCGCAAACGTTAAATTCGTTATGATAATCATAGCGATATTTGCGGTCGTCGGTCTGCTGACCGTTTCGGCTTTGTATTTTACCAAAATTCTGCACCGCAAATCCACCATGCCGCCGATAGACAAGTATCCGGAATACGCGGTTTTGATAGATTCGCTGAAAGATAAATATCTTACAGAGCCCGACGATTTGACGAAATTTTTAGCCGACGCCCGCGCGGACGTTTTGTCTGATTCAAAAGAAAAAATAAAACGAGGCATAGCCGCGTACGAAAACGCTTTGCTGTTTCATCCGCAGAACGCAGACGTCGTTGCCGGTTATGTATTTTCTCAACTTTACCGCAACTATTCTTCCGTCGATTCATTAAAAGAAAAGCAGCTGGAGCAGGCTCTTGAGTTCGCCGACGACCAAAAGGGCGCCAAGCAGACGCTCATCAACCGGTCGATGGGTTTTTTGCAGTACTGGCTGGGCTACGCCAATGAAGCAAAGGCTCTAATAGATACTTCGTGCGGCACGCAGCCGCTTGCGGACGATATTGAATGCAAACTGCTGGGAGCCATGGTCTTTAAGCGCGACGACCCGAACTTGGCGGTTAAGCTGCTCATGCAGGCTAAGAAACTGCCGCAGGTTCACTCTCAGGTTTATTACTTAATGGGCGACGCGCTGAAAATAATGGGACATTACGCCGAGGCGGAGAACGCTTATTTAGCCGCGGCGAAACTCGGCGGCGAGGAAAAGGCGGTTTATCTGCATTTGGGCAGGCTTTACGTGGACGTAGGAGACCTCGATAGCGCCCTTAAGGCTTTCGAGACGGCGGTGGAAGACGAAGAGGTAAGAGCTCAAGCGGCCATAGGAGCCGCGCTTATGGCGAGGCAGAACAACTATAAGCTGCGCGAGGCGCTGAGTCTCGTCGATACGGCTATTGACAAGGGGCTCGGCGCGGAGCTGCCCGCTTTGCGATCCCGCGTTTTTACGGAGCAGGCGATGCTTTATTTTGCGCTTAAAAAATACCCGCAGGGAATAGACGCGATAAACCGCGGCAAGCTGCACGAAAAAGACGATCCTACCCGCACGCTGCTGTCGTACGCATCCGGCATTATGTCGGTAAGCGGTTCGGAGGCTTTGAAAAGTTTGTACGACGCGGTGGAGGCTTACAACGACAGGGGAAAATGCGATTTTACCTGTCGTTTCCTTTACGCGTACGCGTTGTACGACGCCGGCGAAACCAAACAGGCTCTAACTCATTTCCGCGATTTGTTAAAAGAAGACAAAACGTTTACTCCCGCTCATATAGCCGTGGCGTCTCTCAACTTCGACGGAATGAATCAGCGCGAAGCCATGGCGGCTCTGTCAAATCTTTACTCGTTTTCGCCTTTTGAGGTTCTTACCAAGCCGAGCAAATCCGAACTCACTATCCCGAAAAAGGTATGGGAGAAATTCGATGCGGCGACTCTTTCCGCCGACGGCCCAGGAATAAATCCAATTCTTTTAAAACTTTACAGCGGCATGGCGGCGTTTCAGCTTGGGCGTTACGACGCGTCTCTTGAAATAATGAAGTCGCTGCGCCAAATGAATAACAGCGACCCTAAGTTGAACGCGCTTACCGGCGTTTATATTTCTTCGGCGTTAATTATGACTGGAGCCTACCGAGAGGCGGTCAACTTTCTCGACGGCGAGCTTAGACGGGCTCCGTCGCCAGATTTTATGCTTATACAGGGAATAGCTTACGATAAGATGGGAAACAACGACAGGGCTCTTGCGTTATTCAAAACCGCTTACGACAAAGCCGCGGACAGCAAATTGGCTTTTGTGCATTATGCGAAGGCTCAGCTTAAAAAAGGAGACGCGCCGCAGAATTTCGAGAAAAAGCTGTCCGACTGCGAAAGCGAAACGAAGGATACGCTTGCGTATAAAAACGCCGTATTTCTTCTTCAAAAACAAAAAAACGAAGGACGCTGAATAAGCGGTCTTGATTTTTAAGCCGGCGCGTTTTATATTATTCTTGTTCGACGCCTAAATTTACGGAATGTTGGCTAAAGAAAGTTTTAAAACGATATGAGAACATTGCTTATATTAGGCGCCATTATAGTTTTTGGCTTGATTAATTTCCAAGCCCACCGCTTCGTCAACGTCCGCGATTTAACCGAGCCTCAATACAAGGACGTCGTCCATTTGGTTTCCGGCTCTAAAGTAAAATTGTTAAGTTTAGGCTTTGCGCCTCTCTTAGCGGATTTATATCTCATAAAGACGCAGGTATTCATTCACGACCATCAGAAAGACCCGGAAGCGCGGGAAATACTCAAAGGGTTGTTCGACATAATACTGGAGCTCGATCCGCAGTACATCGACGCTTATTATCTAGCTTATCACTCGCTTTCAAATTTTTACGGGTTGCTGGGCGTATCGGACGCCAACGAAATACTGATGAAAGGGATTAAGTACAACCCCGACAACTGCAATCTGATGCGTTACATAGGAGTAAACTTCTACCAGTACAGCGAAGACCCGGCATTGGCGGCGAGATACCTAAAAACCGCAATAGCAATGGGGTGCAAAGAAAATCTCATATGGATGGCGGACGAGGCGAACAAGGAAAAAGG
>CAYNVS010000102.1:0-4389 GCA_964400725.1 uncultured Myxococcales bacterium | reverse complement strand
AAGCCGCGTACATTCTAGCAAGAAGACCGGGACTTGCGCCGATTTGCGGCAAACTTAAAGTTCATTTCGCGAGGATGGGCGAGCCATCGCTTAACGACGCGGTCATCGACGCGCTGGAAGAGCTGCCCGGCCTTTGCGGCGCGCCTAACTTAATGGCTTGCGTTCCTACGACCGCTCCCAAAGGGAGAGAAGAATGGTTCGAGCGGCTGCTCGAAGTCAAACGAAGGCTTTACAGCGGCCGGTTCCAGCTGCAATTTTCGGTGAATTCAACGGACGAGGCGGAGCGGGCGCGTTTGATGCCGATAAGTTTGCAAACAATGGATTGGATGGCGGCTTACGCGGCGCGGTTCGTCGAACGCGGCGACAGAAAAGTCAGCCTTAATTTTGCGCTGGCAAAAGAAACGACGTTTGACGAGCGCGAGATAATATCGCGCTTTTCGCCCGACAAGGCCGCGGTAAAAATTACCGCCGTCAACCCTACAGCGGCGTCGGCTGAGGCGATGATAGACAGCTTAGACGCTCTTTCGCCCGACGAACGGACGCTTGAAAAAATTGACTCGCTACGCGCGGCTGGCTATGAGACGTTACTGAGCGCGGGAGACGGGAGGGAAAACGAAATCGGAAGCAACTGCGGGCAGTCTGTCAGACGAATAAGGGGAAGCGCTTAGCGCAACGACGCTTTCGCGGCATGGCGCATATAGCGTTTATTAAAACTACTAAGCAAAACCTCTCGATGCGCTCGCTTGCGCAATCACTCGTAGCGCGTTGCTTATAACCATTTGAAATCAAAGCCTTTTCTTACGCATCCCCAACGCATAATCGGAGACAAAATGTATCGAGGGATTGGACGAAAAAAAGGAAATTCAACTCGGAAAAGACTTTTGGCAAACGCTATGCCTTAAAAACCTTAAGTTCCCAAATTATTTGCAGATTGCGGAAACGGCCTCTATTCTTCTTCGTCTTCCTCGCCCGTTTCGGCAAGCTCTTCATCTTCAGTTTTGGTCAACTCGTAATCGTCCTCGTCGTCCTCGGCGAGCAAGTCTTCTTCGTCGTCTCCGTCGAACGAAAGTTTCGTAATTTCGGACAAGTTTGCGCCTTCTAAAACGGTGGCGGTAAGGTCGGCGTTCTTTAGGTTGGCGTATCTGAAATCCGCTCCCTCCAAATTGGCTCCGCAAAGGCTTGCGCCCTCAAGATTAGCGCAGATTAAATTGGCGTTTTTTAAATTTGCGCCCTGAAGATTGGCATAGCTTAAATCGGCGCCGCGCAGGTATGCGAATTCCAAGTTGATGTTCTGCAAATCGGCTTTGTACAGGCTTACTCCCTGTTCAATGAGCCGCAAAACTTTGTCTTTTGTCAATTCCATAACGGAGCCTCCTTAAATGAAAACGCGGCAGACGCGCGCCGCCTTTTTAAAATAAAGTATTTTGACATTTTGTCAACATGAGAAAGTCAATTTTCGGCGTCTTTGACAATTTGTCAAAAAGACATATTTTGCGCATATTTTAAAGCAAACTTAACCCTCAATAATTACTTGCAAAAAAACATTCGGCTTTGGCGTTATAACTGTGGCGCCAATTTTGCTTATATTCTTGCTCGTTTGAGAGATGTTCTAAACCTAATTGTTATGCGACTGGTATTCAATGGATTTGACGCTTAAGAAGTTTATATGGGCGCTTCCGCTGCTGGTGATAATCGCCGGAACGTACATGGCGGCGGTAAGCGCAAACAATGTCGTCAGGGTTTACCTGATGGATAAGTACGAAGATAAATCGACAAAGGCTTCGGGAGCGGACGGAACGGTTAAACCGCCTCCTAAAAAGATTGCGCCCGAAAAAAAGCCGAACGCCAAACTTACTCTGAATTTTTTCAACGGTCAGGATTTGACGATGCTTGAAGGGATGGGAGATTTTGGAGCCGACGGAACCGCGCCGATTTCAGCCGCCATTAAAACCGCAAGCAAAGAAAAAGACCTTTCCGCGTTGATGAACGAAATCGAATGCGGCCGCGACCTCTTAAGCGGAACGTCGTGCCTTCCGGCGCCTGATACGTACGGCTACCTTATTGGAACGATAGTCAGCACAAACCCCAAGGAATCGAGCGTTCGAGTTTTATTCAAAGACAACAAGACCGCCTCGTTCGACGTCGGCAAAACAATCAGCTCGTCGGGCGGCAACATTGAAGGCGGCGCGAAGGTGGTAAAGGTTTGCAGGCGCAAAACTTACGTCTTTGATCAAGGTAAAATTTATTGCATTACCAGTCAGGAAGACAGCAAGCGTTTGGTTGAAAAGAACGCGCAGGCGCAGAACGACAAGACAACCGAGTCCGATGGAATAGCGGCCGTCAGCGAAACCAATTACAAAATCTCTAAGGCCGCGTTGGACAACGCCTTTAACAACATGGACAAACTCGCCACGGACGCCAGAATGGTTCCGCACTTTGACGGCGGAAAATCGGTAGGGTTCAGGGTATTTTCAATCAGGCCGGGAAGCCTCTTCGAGAAAATCGGCCTTAAGAACGGCGATATAATAACGCGCATCAACGGAATGGACATCAACAGCCCCGACAAGGCTCTTGAGATTTACACCAAGCTGCGCGACGTTCAGCACGTATCGCTGGACATGAAGCGGAACAATAACAGCATGACGATGGAATATTTCATCCAATAACGGAAGGCAGCTATAGATGAAGATTTTCAACTATTTTAAATTATTCGCGGTTATAGCCGCAATTGCGGCGGCTCTTTTCTGCGCGGCGGCTGCAAACGCGGCGGACGCGCAGCCGGGCGCGTTCGATCCTCCCGTCGCAGGCAAAAAGAAGGACGAAAAGGATAAAAACGCGCAGCAAAGCGGTTCAAAAATTATACGCAAGCCGAAACCAACGAACTTAAACGGCGCGCAGGACGCCTCGAAGGACGGACTGAAATACAACGTCAAAGGAACGGATATTAAGGGCAAACCGACCGGCGGAGGCTCGTCGACCGGTTTTGCAAAACCATTTGAGAACAAGTCCGGCGGAAGCTCTTCCGCTTCTTCTTTCGGTTCCGGCAAATCGTCTGGTTCGGGTTCTTCGAGCGCCGGCGGCGGTTCGTCTTCGTTTTCCGGCGCCGGTTCGGCAGGCTCGTCCGGCGGCAAATCTGGCGCGACTGATTCCAAATCAACTGACCAGTCTAAGAAGGATGCAAAACAAGGCTTCACGGATATTCCGCCGGAACTCTCCAACCCGATGAGCGAAAAAGCCAAGTTTTACTTCGATTATGACGACGTTGATCTTTCCATCATTCTGACGGAAATTTCAGAGAAAATGCGCATTAACTTTATACTCGGCGAAAAAGCTAAAGGACAGAAAATAACCATTCGCTGCCCTAACCCCATAACAAGGCACGAAGCGTGGCTTGCGTTTCTTTCCGCTCTTCAAATGAACAGCTTGACTATCGTCAAAGTTGGCAAGTTTTATAAAATAATTCCTTTCAAAGACGCCATCAACAGCCCCTCGCCGATAATGCACGACAAGAAATCCGTCGGCGACGAAGAGTCGGCTATAACTTATATTTATCATTTAAAGTTTTTAGCGATTAAAGACATCGAGCCTATTTTACGCCAGCTTAAAAGCAAAGACGGCGAAGTCGTGGCGTTTCTTCCCACCAATAGTTTTATAATAACCGATTCTTCTCTTAACGTTAAAAGAATGCTGAAGCTGCTGGAACAGCTAGACATTCCGGGCCAACAAGACCATATACACATTATCGAAGTTTTTTACGCCAACGTAACCGATCTAGCTAACCAAATTAACCAAATTTTCGGCGATAAGGCCGGAGGCAAAAATCCGACCATCGCGACTAAAAACGTTAATCCGAGCGTTCCTAACCCGCCTCCGGGCGGCGGCGGGGATTCCGGCGAGAAAGCCGCCTTGGCTACCGTAACCAAAGTCATACCCGACGAGCGCACCGGACAAATAATTATAGTTTGTCCCGACGCCGCGCTTTCAGCGGTGCTCGGCCTTGTAAAAGAGCTCGACGTGCCGATACCGGGCGAAGGGCAGGTTCACATTTATTACCTTGAAAACGCAAACGCCGAAGACGTCGCCACGACGCTGCAAAACCTAGCGCAGGGTTCCGCCGGCAAGAAGGCTGGAGGGCAAAAAGGTCCCGGTTCCGTCGCGCTCTTCGAGGGCGAAGTTAAAGTAACGCCCGACAAAGCGACCAACTCTTTAGTAATTACGGCGTCCATCAAAGATTTTACGTACCTTAAAATAGTGGTGCGCCAGCTTGACGTAAGGCGACGTCAGGTGTTCATCGAGGCGGTAATAATGGAGATTTCGCTCAGTAAAAACAGACTGTTAGGCGTAGGAATCAACCGTGGAGTAATGTAAGAGGACGTCGGCAAACCGGTG
>CAYNVS010000101.1:0-4731 GCA_964400725.1 uncultured Myxococcales bacterium | reverse complement strand
GATTACTTTCTCTTTGACATAAAAATAGCGATTTTAAATGCTCTGAATAACCAGGATTTAAAAGTAATACGTTTGGAATGAACCCATATGAACGTTGTATTGTGCTTTTTGATAACATGTAACCGATATATTCCGCTAGACCGCCATCCCGTATTCCCTGATTTTCTGGAACGAAGTTTCGGGGATCTGGTTCTAGCGCAGACGCTTGAGCCCATTCATACTCTTGATAATAATGGCCTAATTCATGAAAGAGCGTGTGATGATTCATTGTTGAGTTTCTTAAAACATTTAGATATGCAGATGTGTAACAACTTAATTCTTCACTTGTATTGTTATATATAGAAGAAACGTTTTCAAATGCATCATTATCTAAAAATATATCATATTTATTATTTGTATCTTCAACGCCAATACCAGTTCCTGAGCCAGAATTGTTGCGAATGTAAACGGTTAAACCTTTATATCCATATGGTTTATGCCAATTATCAATATTTTTTCTCCATTTTAAAAGATCGTAATAAATTGCAAGACCAGTTGTCCAGTTAGACCAATCACGGCTAACATTTGTGTATTTCTGGTTTATTTGATTATCGGACAGATAAGGTTGTTCTGGATAATCAAAAATTTCTTGAGTTTTTAAATTGTATCCTTTTATTTTGTTATTATAAATCGATTTAGAATAATCGCAAACAGGAATTATAGATTTGCATTGTGAATCCTCATTTGTATCCTTCCCACAAGAATGAGATACAATTGGCTCGTATTTTTTTTGCTCATTGCTTGGAAGACTAGGGTCAAAAAGTGGCTCTATAACATTTTTAATGTTATCATTCACGCTCTCCACCATCGCAAGTTTTGACTCAAAACTATCATATTGGCTAACATCATCAACAGGAATTGTGGTTTCTAAATATTTATCTGTATATGATTCTAAACAATTGCGATTATTTGTATATTCACAATGCCTATACAAAATTCTAAAATCATACCCATCATCAAGAGAGGGATCGGGAATGTAACCTGCCATTCCAGGGATATAGTTGTTCGTACTATCTGAGACCAATCTATATGAATAGGGATTATTAGGGTTAAAATAGTTGAAGTAATAATACACATTATCAAGAGTTATCCTTTCGGGACGTTGGCTATAGTAGTAGTCATATGGAAAAACATAAGCACCCACATTATGATGTCCCTTTACTCCAGACGACGGAGCACCGTTTTTCGCAAGCAATATGCTTCCAACATTTTTTTTGTTGTCAACGTCATAAATATATATTTTGCTTTTTATTGGATTTGGTTGAAATGCTATAGTCGCAACAAACATAAAACCAACTTTATCTTTTATTCTATAGTATATTTCTTGTTCAATTTTTTTTACTTGCGTAATATCATCTGTAATTTTTGATAATGCATCCTGCTTAGCTAAAGTCTGATCATAATTTTTAAACGAATTAACTTCAAAAAATTTCAATGTCGCTCCGAAGTGCCTGTTTTCATCAATTACTCTGAAAAAGGTACCTGCGTTTTGAATCGGGACATTATTAAGGAAGCCAGGAGATTGAAGATATTGATAGTCGTAGAAATATTTTGTCGAAGTGCTTTTAGCATAATTATTACGAGATAGTTCTTTAAATAATTTTTGATATTTCAATGAGGAAGAGGAATAATTCCGCGACCCAATTTGATCGGTTAATGGCCCAATGCTTGGGATTGGCACTTTGTTTTTTGATAAGAAATTAAAAGTTGATGTGTTATTCATGTTTAAGGCTGCCACTTTTTGAACAGAAATATCCCGAAGTTCGTTTTCCGCGTTTTCCGCCAAGGAGCTTATTTCTCCAGTGAAATAAATTACTTTGGGATAATCAAACTCGCCAATCGTTGGATTCGACCAACCGTTATTTGTAGAGCATTTTAAAACCATTCTGCAATCCTTTGTATAGAATGCAGTCATAATACATTCCATAACTTCATTGTTGGTGCTACAAAAATCATTACACTGGCCTTCCTTTTCGGAATCGAAGCCTGAAATTTTACATCCCGCTTTACCCATTAACCAGCCGCAAGCTAATGAGCATTGATCGTTTAAGTCGCATTGATTAATTTTATCATATTTCTTATCAATGATTTTGCTGTCATAACAACCTTTAGATAAATCCCTAGTAAAAGAGTTTGTTGTGTTACACGTATTTTTACAATTTATCATATCTTGATATGGAAAAATTCCATCATTCGAACTGAAACGCAGCCGACAAAACCAATCACAGTATTCGCTGACATTTTGAGTATTTATACTATCATTTGAAACGCAAGTAAAATTACTTCCATAACATGCGCCATGAATACAACGGGGAATGCTTTCGCAAATGTTTAAATTGGCTCTACATTCAGAACCATTTGGAGCATCTGTGGTAATACAATTACCGGACTTACAATAAGAAATATTGCAATCATTATCGGAATTATTACGATTACAAATTGTGCCGTCAGGAATTACGACCTGTATACAGCTGCCATTCAAACAATTACCAATTAGGCATTCGGTTGAATTTGATATTGAGCAGCTGGTATTATTAGGCTTCTGTTTAACTAAGCATTTGTCCTCAAATGGATCGCAAACTTCTTTGTTACATTCATCCGAGATTCCGTTGCAAACAGAATCCGGATACATACACCACGGTTTGATATAAATTGTTACTTCTTTATGATCGCTTCCTCGTTTGGCTTGAATCAGATGTTTTGTAATTTGACCATTGACGATTGGCAGACCATCGTAATCAAAGCTTCCGCCTTGCCCTATGTCCACGGTCTTCGATTGTCCGTTTTCGTCGGTGTAGGTTGTCGTCCATTTTACGTTCGACGGGCTGGTCGCATTTATGCTGAAATGAATTTTTGCCCGATGCTGAAATGTAACGCCGTCCTTAGGGTTTTCGATGTCGAAACAGCCTAAAAAAATTACCCCGCATAAAGCGCAAAATGCAACAGCGAGCATCGACTTCCTGATTTTAACTTCCCGAAGGCATAAAGTTGAGTTCATAAGATATCCTTTAATTTCAAACAATTTTCACACCGTCATTTTGTGAAGCAAATAATGTTTCATCAATAATTAGTCTAAGTTAATTACAAAGAATGTCAACATAATATTTCATCTTTCTTCTCGCAACTTTTTGCGGCCTCCCCACATATTTGCGCTCTCTAAGTCCTCGTAACCGCTGCCCATATTCTCCCCTCCGCAAACATGTTCCGGTTGCCGATTTGTTAAATGCACGCATGTTTTAATCTTATTGCTGCCATCCGAATACCCCGCGCATTTCGCGAGGTTACGGGCCGCATTTTTGCCTGTTTTCTCGTAACAATGGAACGGGGGTTGCAATGTATGTAGGCGTCCGGCGGCGACGAAGCCGCCACGAGATAGAAGGGAAAAGACCATGGAGAGAACGGGAACCTTCAACGCGCTGGCCGACGGCATACTGAACGACGTTGCCGCTAACCTGGGCTACTCGCGCGAGGAGCTCGACCGGGTAGCGAGAGAGATGGGAATGGAAGACGAACTGCTCCGCCTGGTTCTCGACGCTATTTGCTGCGAGGCGAGCCGCGATCGGACATGGCGCAACCTGACGTTTCGCGCCGCAAACGAAATCGCCGGTCAGGTAGCGGCAAGGGAGTTCGAGACCGGCCTCAAGATTGACATGACGAAAGGAGAATGAAGATGAGCTCGCTGATAAAGCTTTACAAAGCCAAGGACGAGAACGGACTGGAAGTCCATTACAGAGTCGGAGCGTCATACCAGATATTCAGGTGGGACGAAGCGACCGACGGAAGCAGGCTGGTCGAAACTTTCGAGTTCGACGACTCGAATCAGAAAGACAGAAGAGCCGCCCTGGCGCTTGCCAAGGGGAACGCCAAGAGCAGAAGCGACAACCTGGAGCTGGAATAACCGATGAAACGCAAATCAAGGAATAAACCGAAGGCTGTCTCAAACCTCGTCATCGGCGCAGAGACGGTCTGTGCAGGCGGAAACAAGTATATTAAAGGGAAGCGCGTCGTTATCGTCGCGGTATGGAAGGGAGCGTTGAAGCCTGATTTTAACCCGGACGCCGACGACGCATACATACGCGACGACGAGACGTTAAATAAATTCGGCGGCCTGGAGGCGACCGACGAGGTAGAGGTTGAGACGTGCGAGCGTTGGCAGAGGAGCGTGTCGCAGGGAATAGTAAAGGCGACAGAGCTGGAATTATTCGCAAAAAGGAAGCGAAAGGACTTGTTCGAGCAAACTGACAAATAACAAACAATTGAAAAGGAGAAAGAAAATGACTACCATCAAAACCGCAATCGAAAACTACCTGACCGAAATTAACGCGAGCGACAAGGCGAAGACGACGAAATACACCTTCGGTAACTGTTTGTCGATCATGCAAACGCACTTCGGCGACGATAAGGAAGTAAAAAACATCCTGCCGGTTCACATGGCGGGTTACTTCAAGAGCGAAGGCGTCATGGGGACGACCGACAAGCCGAAGGCCAAACCAACGGTTGACCAGATAAAGCGAATCGCGAGGCAGTTCCTGGTATGGGCGCAGGGGCAGGGGTATATCGAAAAGCTGCCGCTGCCGAAAGAGGAGATGGAGATCGAGAAACGCAAAGCTGAGGCGAAAGTAAGGAAGGAAACCGCAGAAGCCAAACGCAGCGAGCGAAAGGAGAAGAAGGCGAAGGAGCCGAAAGTCAAAA
>CAYNVS010000100.1:0-4982 GCA_964400725.1 uncultured Myxococcales bacterium | reverse complement strand
GTCCGCTTCGGGCAGGGCGGAAAGTTCGTTCTCAAAAGGGTATTTTACAAGCCTGCCTTTGTAAAATATCTTATTCGAGCGCCTCCCCTGCTGCATGTCGGAGATTTTAACCATAAAATCAAGCGTCGGCTTATCCTTAGAGAAGAATATATGCGGGCCGATGTCCCACCACAGGCCGTTCGTCTCGAAGGAGCGGCACAGGCCGCCTAGTTTTTCCTCCTTCTCGTACAAGTCGGCGCGCAGGCCGGAGAAGAAAGCGAATGAGAGCGCGGAAATTCCTCCGCCGAGAATGCAGACGGGCTTTGCGCCCTGTTCGTAAGCTGTCATTTTAA
Source organism: uncultured Myxococcales bacterium (assembly GCA_964400725.1). Taxonomy (GTDB): domain Bacteria; phylum Myxococcota_A; class SURF-8; order SURF-8; family CAYNVS01; genus CAYNVS01. The sequence goes on along the minus strand of CAYNVS010000100.1, from coordinate 4,650 downwards.
CGCCTTGTAACTATTGCTGTTTGTTGAATATTTTCTCGTATAATGCTTTATTGAACGTTAAGAACTTGTGCATAACGAAGTTCCCCATTAGCATTATGCCGGTGGTTAAAATTCGCGCCGGAACTGCGTCGATTTTTACTACGTTCACAAGAATGTACATAAAGCCCATTGTCATTGCCAGCGACAATAACGAAACGCTTATGTAAATTCCCAGTTGAGCGCCGACCTGCTTTGTTTTATCTTTGAAAGTAATCGTTTTATTTAGCAAATAATTCGTCGTAGCGCCGAGAGTGAACGAGATGAGAACCGCAACGTAATACGGCAGCAACAATATTTTATTCGATAAATAAAAACTTCCCCAATCAACGAACGTAGCAATGCCGCCGACAAAGGCGTAAAAGAGGAATTGTTTTGCGAGCTGATAAATATTTTTATTCATTACAACCTGTTATTTCTCTCCCCCGTTTAGCGCCAAGCGCGCGTTTACGCTTCGTCTTTCAAAACCGCATAGGCCAAGTGCCCAAGCATAATATGTATGTCCTCGGCCTTTTGCATGTCGTTAATGTTTACGTGCACGTTGTACTTAGCCTTTGCCTTCAGTTTGCCGCCCGAATAGCCGGAAAGCCCCACGGTAATCGCTCCGATTTCGTTCGCGTAGTCAATGGCGCGAATTACGTTTTCGCTGTTGCCGGAACCCGATATGCCGACGACGACCTCGCCGGGTTTGAGGAAATTTCTCAGCGGTTCCACAAAAACGTCGGCGTAGCTGATGTCGTTGGCGTAGGCCATCATGGTGGGCACGTTGTCGTTAAGGCAGATAAAACGGAACCTCGGATTTTTGCCCCAGCTTATCCCTTTGTTGAAGTCGCAAACCATGTGAGAGGCGGTCGCCGCGCTGCCGCCGTTGCCGAATATGTAAATGTTCTTCTCGTCAAGCCGAGCCTGATTGAGAACCGTTAAAAAGGTTTCAAGTTCGTTGCGGTCTAATTTGTTAATTACTTCGATGAGTCCGCTCAAATAGTTTTCAATCTTTTCGCCGTAAGCCATGGTTTCCTCCAGTCTTTTTAAATCAATAACAAAAGCCTTCCTCAGTGTTTCGCTCGCCCACGTAAATAACGCGGGAGCCGTTCCAGTCAAAGTTAAAAGGCAGTTCGAAACAGTCAAAGAGAGCCTTGCGCACGTTCGCCTGCTTCTCTTTTTCGCAGTAAAAGAGAAGAAATCCGCCGCCGCCCGCGCCGAGCAGCTTGCCGCCTATCGCTCCGTATTCCAGAGCGCGGTCGTAATATTTGTTAATTTTATCGTTGCTTATTTTGTTGGAAAGAGTGCGTTTAAGCTCCCAGCCTTCGTGTAAAGTGCGGCCAAAGCCGTTCAGGTCGCCTTCAATCAACTGTTCGCGCATTTTATGCGCTAAGTCAACCATTTGTTTGAGATTGTTGAACTTTTCGTCGCTCATCGAAACCTGTTTGCTTTGGTCTTTCAGTATCTCGCGCGTGTCGCGCTGGTCGCCCATATAGAAAAGCAACAAGTTCTCCTCCAAACGTTTGGTCGTTTCTTTGGGAAGCATCAGGGGAGTTACGACAACCGAGTCGTCCGGGTTGAACTCGATGAAATTCAGCCCGCCGTAGGCCGCGGCGTACTGGTCTTGTTTGCCTATGGGTTCGCGGAGCTTTTCTATCTCCATCTCGCAGGCTTTGCGGGCAAGTTTTTCTTTTGAAACAAACTTGCCGATATAACTGTAAAGCGCGTGGTGCAAAGCGACCGTGAATGTGCTCGACGAGCCGAGCCCAGTGCCGCTTGGAATATCCGCGCTCGAAACGATTTCCACTCCTCCGTTCGGAATGAGTTCGTGCAGAGCCTCGCGTAAAATGGGGTGCTTGATCTCGTCCACGTTGTTGACGAGCTCGTTAGAGGAGTATTTCAGCAGGGTTTTCGTCCGGTTGAAATACGGATGAATAGAAATGTATATGTATTTGTTGATAGTTGTTGAGAGAACCGCGCCCTTGCTTTTTTTGTAAAATACCGAGATGTCCGAGCCGCCTCCGCCGAAACTGATTCTGAAGGGAGCCGAAGAAATAATCATGCCAACCTTCCTTTCTTAAATAATTGCGGTCTAATCCGTCGTCGTAATGGCGACGTCGGAAGAATATTTCTGCGCCGCGACCTCAAGCCATTCCTCGTTCATACGCGCCGCAAGAAGCTCGTCAATCTCAGGCTCCGTTAAACCTTTCCACGCGTAAAACTCCTTAAAACGGACGATAAGCGTTTGTTTGGGCGCTTCGACGAATATCGAGAGGCTCAACTTCATTCTGACCGACTCGTCGCATGCAAACATGCCGTCGAGAATTATTACGTTTTCGCCGTTAAGTTTGTACGAAAACTTAACGTTCTCCTCCCTTGTCGCGGCGTCGTAGCCGGCGGTTTCCACTTCGTCGCCCGACATAAGTCTGTCGATTATCTGGCCGTAAGCCGGAACGTTGTTTCGCTCGCGGGCGGTCATTTGCGGCGTCCGCTTGCTCTTGGGGCAAATGAAATCGTCCAGCCTGATAAGAATCGGGTTGAGACCGCGCGCTTTGAAGCCCTTAAAGAGGCTGTGCGCAAAAACGCTTTTGCCGCCGCGCGAGAAACCCGATACCCCAATAATGAACGGAGCGTTGGAGCTTTTTATAACGCTTTCGCACTTATTAACAATTTCATCGGCTTTCGGAACGCCATGCACGATATAGTTTACGGCGTCCGTTAAATTTGCAAAAACCAAATCCGGCCTGAAGCCTTGCTCAATCTTTTTACTTCCGCAGCCGGTTCTAACTCCGTAAGCGTAAACGCCGGCGTTGCGGGCCGCGCCGAAATCGCGCCACGAATCCCCTATCATGCACGAGCGCGTTAAATCTATAGGCAGTTCGCTTGCCGCCTTAAGCAGCATTCCCGCCTTAGGCTTGCGGCAGTCGCAGTCTATTTTCAGTTCGGGAATTTCCCCCGCGAACCCTTTATGCTGATGATGCGGACAGAAATAAATTCCGTCCAGCTTGGCGCGCTCGTAACCGAGCAGCGTCTCCAGTTTGGCATTAATCTCGTCCAAGTCCGCGAAAGTCATAAACCCTTTGGCGATGTGCGGCTGGTTTGTCGCCAGAACCGCCAACATTCCCGCGTCGTTGACTAGCTTTACGGCCTGCGCCGCGCCCGCATACAATTCGAGTTTATCCGCGGTGAAAACTCCCTCGTCCCCTTCGTCGGGGTTTAAGACGCCGTCGCGGTCAAAAAAGACGCACGGCTTTTTAACCGAAAAATTATACCGCGCGAGTCTGCCGCTTTTCAGGTCGTCCTCGACCATCTGGTAGCGCTCGACCGTGCCCATATCTTTCAGGTATTCCGTCGTGTTGTACGCGTAAAGCGATGCGTTGGCTGCGAGCATTTTCGGGAAGACGTCTTTAATGAAATCCTGCTTGACCGCCGGTTCGATGAAGTCAAACGCCTTGGACGACAGCGCGTACACCGCCGCCGGAACGAAGTTGCGATAAAACTGTTTTGTTTTGCTTTTTTTGTATACGATTTCCTTAACTTTTGCCCCGTCCAAGACAAGCAAATCGGACTCGTGCGGATGGTCGTTCGGATGGCAGACGATAGTGCCGACGGCGTTGTTGCGGCGGTGAAAGTCCATCAACCGCGTCAAATCCATCTCCACGGCCACGTCGCCGTAAACGACGAAGAAATCGCCGCCGGAAAGAAATTCTCGAGCGGATGCGAAGTTGCCCGCGGTGCCCAAAGGTTCGCGCTCGACAAAAAACTCGACTTTCAAACCTCTTTTTTCGCACAAAGACGTCATCCCTGCAATAAGCGCGTCGGCCAAATGGCCGCACAGCACGGCGATTTCTTTAACGCCGTAACGCGCCAGCAGGTCGAGTTGAAGAGCTATAATCGGTTCGCCGTTGACGGGCACAAGCGCCTTTGGCATCATGTCGCCCGAAATGCTGCGAATTCTAGTTCCAAGGCCGCCCGCAATAATCGCCGCCTTTGGCGAAGACATCGCCGCGCCCTCCTCTTACTCTTTTCCGAGAATGCGCCGCACGCTCGTCCGCACCGCTTCTGCGGAATTGTGTTTTGGCGCCCAACCCAGCGATTTTATTTTTGAAATATCATAGTGGAAATACGGAACGTCGCCGACCCACCCCTTTGCGCCGCCGGTCCATTCAATCGGAATTCCGTTAAGTCCCATTTCGCTAATTACCGTCTCGACCATAAACTTAACGTTGGTCAAATCCTCGTTGCCGACATGGTAAACGTTAAGTTTCTCGTTGGTAGTTTCGACTATGAGATTTATCGCCTCAACTAAATCCTTCACGTAAAGGTACGGCTTTGTCTGCGTTCCGTCTCCCAAAACGCGCAGCTTACTCGGATCGGCCTTGAGCCGCTTTATAAAATCGTGAATGGCGCCGTGCGTAGAGCGCTCCCCGATGACGTTGGGGAAACGGGCAACCCATGCTTGAAAGCCGTAATTATCGACGAAAACCGAAATGTACCCCTCGGCGGCGAGCTTGCTGGCGCCGTAGAAGGAAATCGGCTTCAGCGGACCGTAGTCTTCGTGCAGTTTTGCCGGCGATTCGCCGAACACCGCTGAAGTGCTTGAGAAAAATAACTTTTTAACTCCTGCCTTGA
>CAYNVS010000099.1:0-5016 GCA_964400725.1 uncultured Myxococcales bacterium | reverse complement strand
GCCGCGCTTTTATTCCGCCCCGCCCCCCGCCGCGTTTTTCAACCGCCGTTTACAACTTGAAACGTTACTCTGTAACTTTGCTTTTAAAACTACCATTTATTGCAACCCCAAATGGTCTTTGTTTGCTGCGGCCCTACATTTTCTGCTGCGGCTACAATATACTCGATTGCAACGCAATAACCCGCATCGTTTATAAAAGGCTTGACAGCGGAAATATCGCCGTCCAGATTTAGGTCGACGGAGTCTATATCGCTGAACTCATCCTTTTCAAGGTCGTATAAAACGCTGTTTATTTTGGAACCTTCATCTGTATAAGTCCATACGACTAATATTTTTCCGTTATTGCCAACGGAAATATTAAAAGATGAAACGGTCTTCTCCATCTTCAATTCGGCGTTGCCCCATTTGACGCCGCCGCTGCCTATATCGAGCGTAAACCCTTTTAAAACATATTCCATCTCTGTTCCATTTTCAAAGGCAAGTATATTAACTCCCGCCAAGCCGTCTTTATAAAAACCCTCTATGGTCGGCGATAAAAATTGACCGAATCCAAAGAAATCGTCGCCCAATTTATTCCAAGTAATTCCACCGTCTTCGCTTTTCCACGTTCGAAAATTTATTACCGCCCCTCTATAAAGAGGATCGCGGTATACCGCAACGTAATCGCCGCTTCTTTTAAATATTCGAATCCCCCAAACTTCGTATCCATCTATCGAAAATGGGCGCGGCTGAGAACAATTTCCATCCGCGTCGCACAAGATTGTAGTATAAGTAAAGTTTGAATATAAATCGCTGCCTCTGCATCGAAAACGAAGCAAATCGCCGGCAACGCTCATTACCCCGCAACCGGCTTCTTGTATGTCATCAGAATGTATAATCTTGTTTATTTTTAGCTTCCGATCAGAATCCAGCCTTAAAAGCAGCGTCTCAAGTTCTGAAGGGGTTGCCGCGACTAAATCGCGCGCTCCGTTAAGGCCGTTGCTCATCATCGTTCCGCTTGGAGGAATTTGCGAATACGGAAACATCTTCAACACATGGCTCTCGTCAGCCGTATCAATCATCGAAAAGTAGCTCAAGCCGCCGCTTCCTCCCATAAGCAATACCGGAAGTTCGTTTGAGTTGTCTTCCAGCCACGCGGCGGCGCCGTAGTTCCAATGGAACCCTTCATCGTTGATGGGACAACCTATGTTTTCGCGAATTCCTTGGTCGTTTTCTGCATAAACGCATAGATTGTGAATTAGAGGACCTGTGTAAGAATCGAATGATAACTGATTAAACGGATGTCTCTTCCTTGCAACAGCCATTATCGAATTGTTATTGCGATCAGATGTCAAACTATAGAATAAGCCGTATCCGTCTTCATTTTCAATTTGTGAAATGGTTTCGAAATATTTATCGGATGTTGTTTGGAGATCAGTCGGCGCATGCACATGTAAAATATCAATTTGTTTTGATTCATCTGTAGAAATAAGAAAGGATGTCAGACGTTTCGAGCTGCCTTTTGATATAGAATTAATGTATTTCAAATAGGTTAATGACGGGTTGTTTTTAAGCATTGATTGCGCTTCTCCCTTGAATTCGTTCAAATCGAATTCGCGCGCATATAAAACAATGTTGTCCTCAACCATTGTTGAATACAATAACCACATCGAATTATCCGAAAATTCGTAAGCGGTATAAGTTATGGCTGGGTTTTGCGGTTGTTTATTTCTGGAGGATGATAAAACAATCGATGATGGCGCGCCGTCTTTAGGAGCGCGTATTAATACCGTTGAAATAGTCGAGAGCGTATTGCCTCCGTTTAGAAGAGCGACTACGGTATCCTTCAATCTGTTCTGCGAATCTCTAACGATGTGAATCGAGTCAATGTTAAGACAATGTTCTTTATCACAATTTTCGGCGGGACATTCACACCACAAACCCCCTTCGTCATCTCCAATTCCTTCTGCCGCTCCGATAACATAAATCTGTTCCTCTTCGCTCCAACTTTCGCCGCAAAGCCAACGGCGTGAAATTGAATTTCTGTAGTTGCTTTGTGGAGCGGTTTTCTTTACGTAATAAAAAGCTCCGCAACCGTTATCGGCAAGCCCCCAATCCATATCAAAATATCCGATGTCGCTATTCAGATAGTATTTCCCCTCGCCCAAAATATATTTATTTTGAACTGCACCCAAATCTTCAATTACAATGAATTCAGGATTTAAATTGTCATTACTAATTCTCGCATCTACAAAACTTGGTTGTAATGAATTTGACAAAAAGAAAGGAAGATGGTAAACGCCCTTGATATCTTCCCAAATGGGCATCATTTTTGAAAGGCCATATTCTTTTTCATATAGACCGACATTAATGTTCCATTTGTCGTCGGGCAATGGATCTCCTTGCCTGCAATTTTGATCGTCGCCATTCGGACATATTGTCAACGGCGCGGACACGCTGCTTTTAAGTTCATTATGGACGCTTGGCGTAAATAATCTTTCGCGATCCCAGTTCGTATGCGATTCATTGCTTATTCTGAATCTCAATCCAAGAGAATTCGCCCATAACACTGCCACTCTGCCGTCGTCTAACTCAAAAGGGATAAAAAAATAGTCGGTAGCTTCGGTATTTATTTTGGGAACAACAATGTCTTTAAATTCAGGCATTTTTAATTCATGCGTTTCAGCCGCCGATTCTAATTCATCAATCTCTTTCAATTGTTCTATTTCCGTTTCCCAAACAAAGTTATCCGCATCGACATCCATTTGGATTTCTGTGGAGTCGAAATCTGATACAATCTCCTCGCTAGGCTCTGCTAATTCCGCCTCATCGTTAGCTGCTTTTTCGTCTAAATTTTGGTCGGCATCGCATTCAAAAGCATCGCCTGTTTTTTGAGAAGACGTTTCGCCGCATCCTATGAGAGAAATTATTGTAAATATCCCAAGAATGGTCATAGTAAAACATTTGGTAGTCATCATATAGTTACACTCCTGAGGCGCTTGCGAAGATCAATTTAGCAAGCGCCTCTATAATCAAGTATTCTAACATAAAAATCCTATTGGCATTCTAAGATATTAAAACTTGTCGAACATTCTTCAGAGTATGCGCTTTGCATACTGTTATTTGCGCAAGTTCCGCTTGAGTTTCGTCCTATTGTGATATCTGAGGCCGGACAAAAATATGACGCTCTGTAATTTATAGAATATGTTCCCGTCTGATTTAAAGCATTAATATCATTGTTAGACCACACTTTTGGAATAGTATAGTCTCCAGATCCAGCGGCAAATATAATCCATGCGTTTATAAGACCATCGTTTTTATCATATAGAACTCCGTTGAAAACGTTTGAATATATCCAAGGGATTAAATCGTCGGCAACTTGAACGCCATAAAAATATCGGCCCGTAACCGGAGTTTGAGAATAACTACTTAATATATTATTATAGATTTTTACGTTGTTTCCTTCATAGACCGCTATGCCGCCGACGCTGTCGTTGTAATTATTATAAAGAACGTTGTTTTTTACTTCCGCTTCCATCCATTGACCGTTCATAACCGGCTTTCCGTAAATGTATATCAATTCATGATTATTTGTTGCAGAAGGGATATTGGAATTGTAAATGTAGTTACTATCAACATTGACTTGAAAGCCTGAAAGATTTGTTTCTTGTGCGTCTAAAATAATATAAATTCCGCTTGAACCTCTATAACGGTAATCTGGATTCGGCGGTACAATGTCCGGACGTAGCCCGCCAAAGTCGTTATTGTATAACTTAATTGCATCCGTTAAATATGCGTTCGGATAATTTTTTAGCGATATGTGTATGTTATGCGTTCTTACATCAGTTCCGACTGAAGCGGTTGCATCTATAAATTTGCTTGAAGAAATTTGAGTTTGCGCGCCTAATTCTTCTAATAAAATATGATTCGCGATGCCTGTCGAACGATGATAAATTCTGCAATTAGAAATATATGTTTTGTCGGCGTATCTCCTTTTAAAAATTGGCGGTAGACCCCAATCTATATTGGAGCTATTGCCGTTATCATACACATATTGAAAAGTAGATTGCCTTATCGATGATTGCGTATCCTCCGCGCCGTATGCCCACCATGGGCGATAATAAGGCTGATTATTATATGCGCTCCACTGTAGTTGAGTATATACGCTCTGGAACCAATCTGTATCTGGATTGTTAAAATATAAATAATATACCCCGTGAGATGTTGAAGATTCTAACGAGGAATCTCTTGCGTTGTGATAAGTAATTCCGGCAATATTGTTTTCAAATGTTACATTATTTAGATAAATATCCGCATAAGTGGGGCGCCAATAATTATTTACGCTATCCCAAGCGGAAACGTTTATTGCATATACAGCTTTTTTTAATGTCGTATTTTTTAACCACAAAGAGGCGTTGAGAACTTCAGGGTTTCCCCAATAATTCCCCCAAACCGCGATCCCAGACCAATATGTTGCGTCTCGAGGCTGAACCACTGTCGAACCAGTATAACCTGCGTCTCTAGCCGCTTCCCACTTTGCTTTAGCCCATAACCAAATCGTTCCATCAATAAAGATATTTGTATTGCTAGTTTTTAAAACAGCAGGGTTTGTTCCAGTTCCAGTAAGCGTAATCGAACCCGTTACATAGAGATTGGTCTTTAGCCCAGAATTAATTCCTCTTGCAACCAAAGATCCGCTTGCAATGTTGAGATTGCCGCTTACGTAGATTGAACATCCCTGAATTGTTAAGGTTGCATTATTTTGAATAGTCAAACTGGTAAAATATGGATCCGATGGACAACTGCCATAAATATTCCAATTCGTATCTGTTGTAATAAAAACATCGCCCATATTTCTTGCCTTTGGAACTGTTATTACCCCAAACGGGTCGTCTTCAAAATGCCCGTTCTTCGCCTGCGAGTCTACGCGGTCTTTAATAGCCTTCATTCCCGACTCGACAAAAAGTTTTTCCATTGTTTTCGCCAAGTTCAACCTGAGCCGCGTCGAGACGTTCCTTTTGAATTTCCTGCCGCACT
>CAYNVS010000098.1:0-5078 GCA_964400725.1 uncultured Myxococcales bacterium | reverse complement strand
CTTGAGGCTGCCTCATGCGTAATCCCTACCTATTCCGAAACTGGGGATAACTCAGGCCATCGACCGCCGACTCTACAATTAGCTTGATGAATTTTAAAAATTGTTTTAAATGATTGCGGTCGCGCGGATTACGGGGAGGGCGCCGCGCCGTTACAATAAAATTTGTCGAAAGCGCTAAAATAAATGAAAAAACAGTATTACGTGAAAGACGTTTACGACGGTTTGCGTTTCAACGAGATGTTCCTTGTACGCTCCAAATCAATCAACAGCGGCAAAACCGGAAAAAAATACATTACGCTCGAACTTGTCGATATGACAGGCTCAATCGACGCGAAAGTATGGGACAACGCCGACTCCGTTTACGGCAAATTCGAGAACGGCGACATCGTTAGCGTTTCCGCGGAGGCTAAGGTTTATAACGGTCAGCTTCAGCTCAGCGTCGGCTCGCTTCAACGGGTCGCGCCGAAGGACGCGGATTTGGCGGATTTCGTGCCGCTGTCGCCGGTTCAGCCCGAAAAAATGATCGAAGAGCTTAAGGCTCTACTGCGCGAGCACGTTGCCGACCCGCATTTGCGAGCGCTGCTAGGCGCCTTTTTTAAAGAAGACGAGCTAATCCGCGAATTTATGAGCTGCCCCGGCGGCAAGGCGATTCACCACGTTTACAAAGGCGGGCTTCTGTATCACACCCTTTCAATCGCAAAGTTGGCGGTAAGCGTCTGCGAGCTTTACCCCGACGCGATAAACAAAGAAATGCTGCTTACCGGGGTCGTCTTTCACGACGTCGGCAAAACCCGCGAACTTTCGGGCGTCGCATCTTACGATTACACCGAGGAAGGACGGCTGGTCGGCCATATAGCCATCGGCATGGAGATGCTTCAAGACCTTATAGACAAGTTGGAAGGGTTTCCGCCGCTTTACGCCATGCTGCTAAAGCACATGCTTGCCAGCCACCACGGCGTAGCGGAGTTCGGCGCGATAAAGGCTCCGCAAACCATGGAGGCGATGGTTTTGTCGCATTTGGACGACCTCGACGCCAGAATAGAAAGTTTTTCCTCGATATTCTCCACGATAAGCCCCGAAGAGAGCTGGAGCGGATATAATAAGGTTTACGAGCGTTATCTTTTCGATTGGTCTAGGCAGGCGGCTAAATTTTCGGCTAAAGGCGGCGACGGCGCGAAGCAGGCCAGACCGTTGCCGGAAAGCGGAAGAACCGGCGGACAGCCGGAGCGGAAAAGTTTCGATAAACCTCTTTCGAGCAGGCTGGAACTGCCCAAAGAGCTCTTCGGCGGAGATAAGAACAAATCGGACTAGACCCCGACCCGACTCTGGTTTGCGCAAGAACCATTATTTGGGCTAGCAAAGAAAACTTAAGAAAAGCGGAGCGGCGGACGCGCATCCGTCGGAACCATTTGTAATTGCCGCTTAATTTCGTCAAGCGGCGAAGACGTCCGACCGTTAATATGGCAACACCGGAGCAAAGCCGGCGCGTTTTAAGTCTTACGTTAATTTTGACTTGATGGAATTTCGCCCTGCGGGTAACATCCATGCCCAGACACGGAGGCAGATATGGCGGAATTCGTTCATTTGCACGTTCACTCTAATTACAGCATTCTCGACGGGCTTATTAAGGTCGGCGACCTTGTGAAACGTACGGCCAAATACGGCATGAAGTCGGTGGCGTTGACCGACCACGGCGTAATGTTCGGGCTCGCGGACTTCTACAAGCAGGCCATAAAAGCCAAAATAAAGCCGATACTTGGCGTCGAGACTTACGTAACGCTTTCCGATCCGTTGGAGAAAAAGCGCGCAGACCACAGACACCTCGTCCTGCTGGCGAAGAACTATAAGGGGTACGAAAACATAGTTAAACTAGTATCGCTGGCGAACATCGAAGGATTTTATTACGAGCCGTGCGTTACGAAAAAGCAGCTCGCCGAGAACTGCGAAGGAATAATAGCTCTGTCGGCCTGCCTGTCGGGCGAAATACCGCGAGCGATAGTCGAAAACCGGGACAAGGACGCATACGACGCCGCCGTCTTCTATAAGGATTTGTTCGGCGACGATTTCTATCTCGAATTGCAAAAAAACGGCCTTAAGGATCAGGAAAAGGCGAACTTCGGCCTTATAGAGCTGTCGAAAAGGTTGGGAATAAAGTGCGTCGCCACTTGCGACGCGCATTACCTTGAGCGGCATGAGGCGGTCGCGCAGGACATAATGTTTTGCATCTCCGCGCAGACGACGCTCGACGACAAGGACCGCTTTCATTCCGACACGGACGAAATTTATTTTAAAACGCCCGACGAGATGGCCGCCGCGTTTGCGGAGTGGCCGTGGGCGATAGCGAACACGCTTGAGGTCGATTCAAAAATAGAGCGGTTTTCAATTCTGCGTCCCAAGCACATTTTGCCTAAGTTTCCGGCGCCAGACGGCGAAACCGAGGAAAGTTATCTTCGCCGCAAAGCGACCGAAGGGCTCAATTACAGACTCGCAAACAAAACCTCCAATCTGCCCGACTCGGATTATTGGCAGCGGCTCGAATACGAGTTGTCGGTTATTATCAGCATGGGGTTCGCGGGGTATTACCTGATTGTCGCGGATTTTATTAATTGGGCGAAGGAAAACGGAATATTCGTCGGCCCGGGGCGAGGCTCCGGCGCAGGTTCGCTGGTGGCCTACGCGCTTAAAATCACCAACACCGACCCGCTCAAATACAGTCTGCTGTTCGAGCGCTTTTTGAACAAAGACCGCGTGTCCATGCCCGACTTCGACGTCGATTTCGCAAGCAACCGTCGAGACGAAGTGATAGATTACGTTTCGCGGAAATACGGCAAGGAAAACGTCGTCGGCGTCGTTACCTTCCAAACGCTTCAAGCGCGGGCCGCGGTGCGCAACGTAGCTAAGGTCGTCGGCAAGACTCCCTCATACGCCGATTCTTTGGCGTCGCTTATTCCGACTAAGTTCAATCTTACGCCGGAAGAAAAGGAACAGTATAAGGGCAAGCCGGCGCTTGATATAGCGCTGGACAAGGAGCCCAAGTTCAAGGCGAAGTACGACGAAGACCCGGACGCGAAGAAGATTATCGACTTCGCGCGAATGCTCGAAGGCGCCCCGCGCCAGACGGGAAAGCATCCGGGCGGCACGGTCATAGCGCCCGAAACGGTTTACAACCTCGCGCCGGTTTTCATTGACCGCGACCAGAAGCAATGGGTCGTGCAGTACTCCAAAGACGTAATCGACGACGTAGGACTGGTAAAATTCGACCTTCTAGGCCTCAAGACGCTGACTATTATACAAACCGCGCTTGAGCTTATTAACGAGCGCCGCGCGAAAGAAGGACTGCTGCCGGTCGGCGACAAAGAGCTTTACGGCTTCGACGACGCGAAAGTCTTTTCCATCTACGTAAAAGGCGACACCGACAACGTATTTCAGTCGGAATCCGACGGTTTCAAAAGCATGCTTCGAGACATACATTGCGACTGTTTGGAAGATTTAATCGCCGCCGTTTCGCTTTACCGTCCCGGACCGATGTCTTTCATTCCTACGCTTGCCAAACGCAAGGCAGGGCTGGAGCCGATAGAATACGACATGCCGGAGTTCGAGCCGATATTGAAGGAAACCTACGGCATCATAGTATATCAGGAGCAGGTTATGCAGATTGCCAGCGCTGCGGCGGGTTTCTCGCTGGGGCAGGCCGACATTCTGCGCCGCGCCATGGGAAAAAAGAAACCCGAAGAGATGACGCTCATGCGGGCGGGGTTCATCGAAGGAGCCGGAAAGAAGGGAATCAGCGCTGAGAAAGCGGGCGAAATCTTCGATAAGATCGAAAAGTTTGCCGGTTACGGTTTCAACAAGTCGCACGCGGCGGCGTACGCCGTTTTGTCGTATCAAACGGCGTGGCTCAAGGTGCACTATCCCACCGAGTTCATGGCGGCCGTTCTAACCGTGGACAGCGAGAACATCGACACGGTCATCAAAGACATCGCGGCGGCCATTAATATGGGACTGACGATTCTTCCGCCGTGCGTCAATTCGTCTTACTCCACTTTCAGCGCGGAAGGCGCGGCGGTGCGCTTCGGACTGTCGGCTGTCCGCGGCGCGGGCAAAGGCGCGATGGACGCGATAATCGAGGAGCGCGAAAGGGGCGGCAAGTTCAAAGATTTGTTTGAGTTTTGCGAGAGGGTCGATTTGCGCAAAGTCAACAAAGGCGCATTGGAAGCGCTTATTAAGGCCGGAGCGTTCGATTTTTCGGGCGTTGCTCGCGGGGCGATGGCTGCGGTTTTGGAAAAGGCGATTAACGCCGGCGCGAACAAACAGAAGAACGCTAAAGCCGGCTTAAAGAGCATGTTCGAACTGCCTAGCGCGGTGGCGAACGGCGCCGCGATTGCGCAAATTACTTATCCGGACGTTTCGTGGACGCAGAAGGAAAGGCTTACATTCGAGAAGGAATCGCTGGGCTTCTACCTTTCGGGGCACCCGTTGGACGCTTACAGCGACATACTCCCGAAACTAATTTCGCACAACGGGGCAATGATTGCCGCCCTGAACGAATCGAGAGACGAGGTTACAATCGCGGGCGTTTTGCTGAACGTTGAAGACAGGCCGACGAAGAGCGGCAAGGGGCGCTACGCGCGCGGCATAATCGACATGAAAGACCATCGCGTCAAGTTCATGCTGTTCGGCAAGGCGTACGAGAGCTGCCTCGAAGCGATTGAGAAAACCGACGAGCCGCTGCTTATAAGCGGAAGCGTGGAAGTGGAAGAGAAGGAAATCGCGGGCGGGGAGGACGAGGAAACGACGACCGTAACCGATATAACTTTCCGCCCGGAAAAGATGGAACCGCTGGCTAACATAAGACGGAAAAGCAGCCGCAAGCTCGTCATATCGCTGCCCGGCGACGTGAAGGAGCAGACGTTGAAGAAAATACGCGACATGCTGCGGGGCTCGTGCACCAGCGACGCCCAATGCAGCCGCGTTAGCCTCGTCTTTAAAGATTTGCACAAAGAGGCGCGGGTTTACGCCAATCTGCCGCCGTTCTTTAAAATCGCGGCGGACGAGAATTTAATAGAGGAACTGCGCAA
>CAYNVS010000097.1:0-5093 GCA_964400725.1 uncultured Myxococcales bacterium | reverse complement strand
TTCGGCGGCTCTGCGGCAACGGGCTGTTTTATCGGCTGAGAATCCGCTCTAAGAGAAAACATTTCGCGCTGGGTAATCGACCGCTGTTTTAACGGCTCCGCAACCGGAGAAATTAAAGCGCCGCTTTCATCGAAGGATGGACGTTTTATCTGCTGCGAAGCCGAGGCGGAATCGCTCTTTTTAACAAAGCTCGGCATCGGAGCGTCGAACGCTTTTTCCTGCTTCGCCGGCGTATCCGGCCGGGACGGCTCCGTTGTAACGCGGGGTTTAAGCGGGGGCAGTTCTACCATCATCTCCGCCGGTTCCGGATCGGGCTCGGAGCTCGGAAACGGCGCCGCGGCGGTTGCGATTGACGAGAACTGTCTGGCGGCCTGTTTCGTCGGAAGAGGCTCGATTTTCTTTTTTCCCCTTAGCAGCGTTTCCGGCGGGATCGCGAATTTTAACCTCGCCTTATCGGTAAGAAAATCGTTTTCGACAAAAGGCGGCTCCGGCGTTGCCTCGAAAGAGAACTCCCCTTCCCTCCAGCTCGTCAGCTCGTTTATAACCAGCTGAAAAATCGTGTGCGCCGCGTCTTCGATGTCCGACTCAGCCAAAGCTCCGAGTTCCACCAAGATTTCTCCGGGGCGTTTTTCTTTCTCGTTCTCGCACATTGCGAGCGCGGCTTTATAATCTTCGGCGTCTATTGTTTCCCGCCGCAGAAGCAGCTGAACAATTAAGTCTTCGTTGCCGTCGCGGGATACGGCGAAAATTTTGCCGCCGGCCAGCCGAACGGAAATATCCGCTTTGGCGCTGACGGCTCTAAATAAGCCGTTGCGTTCCGACAGACCGAGCAGCTCCAAAGCCTGCTTGGGCGGAACGTCTTCAAATTTCCCGGATAGCTTCGTTACGGCGTTTTGACGAGGCACTGCGTTCATTTTGTCCGAGTAAAACTGACCCGCGTTTTGAGCGCGTTTCTAGGATGCAATTTCCTTCTCAAGCTCCTTGCCCTCCGGAGCCTTGTCTTTTAAAAGATTGAAGAAGCCGACCAGCGTGGAACTTTTTCGGTTCGATTCATCGTATAGCTTAGCCGCCATGAGAGCGGTTGCGGCGTGCCCGGAAAGCAAATCGAAGAGCTCGAAGTCCATGTCGGTAACGCCTTCAATCTTCTGAACGAGAAGTTTGTGAATAATAATCGCTCCCAACAACTCGTCTCCTACCACAAGCGGAATTGCGGCCGTCGGCGGAGCGGAGTAACCTTTTGCAATAAAATCTTCCCGAAGCAGCAACCGTTTGCTTTTAACCAGTTCGGTCAGGAAGTTTTCTCCTAATTCTATACGCTTCCCAACTTCCTCGTCAAGCTTCTCGCCGCCCATTAACGTAAAATTATTTTGCTTTTTATCGAACAAATAAACGCCAAACTTGTCGGAACCGACTAGGTTGATAACAATTTCGTTAATAAGTTTAAGCACTTCGTCCATGTTGAGGGTTGAATGAAGCTGATAGCTCGAAACGTAAAGCGCCGCGAAATTTTCGTTCTGCTTTTCAATTTTTAGGTATTGCTCCTCGAATTCCTGATTTTCTTTTTGGGCGCGGCTGAGTCTTTCCTTAATATCGCCGAGTTCTTTAATAGCCTTATCGCGTTCAATTTTAAGCTCCTTGGCTTCTTTCAGCGCGGCGTCCCTCTCCTTCGTCAAATCGGCTATTTGCTCCTGAAGCATGTCAATCGTGCCGTTGGCGCTCGTTATGTCCATGATAAGGTCGTTAATCTTATCCCTCTGCGCCGCCCAATCCTGTTTATTTTGAATCTCGTGTTCTAACAAAGAAATCTGTTCCCGCATGCGTTGGTTGTCCCGCAGCAATTCCTCTGTGAACTGCCTCCCCTCTTCGAATACTTGGTTGAAATAATCCAATCCGTCTTTTTTCTTCTCGTTCATAGGACGACCTCAATTTCGCGGAGAGCCAATCGGTTCAAACGCCTTAAGCCGTTTAAAGAACGGGCCGACGTCTTTATCATCCGCCTTAAACAACCAATTGTCAATCGCTTATCCTCTAATAACACTGCGTTTTCTCATTTCGATACTACGCCGTTTTGCCGCTCGTCCGAACCTCTTTTCCTGCTGTACGCGCTTCGATTCGTCTATTGTTTTCAAAGCGTTGCAAACTTTTTTCTTTGCCGGACGTTAAATAATTATGCCATGCAACAACATTAAATTTTCGTCTCTTCCTCCGCGTTTTCCAGCCGAAGCCTTTCTCGAAACTTTAACATTTGGAGAATGCCGGAAAAAATTGTTGATATTATTGGCAGTTATGGAAATAGAATTCATTTTGCAGTAAAAATTCAAACCGCGCTCCAAAAATAATCCGCCCTCTCCCGCAACAAACCTATAATAATAAAGTAATTTGTCAAGCAATTTTACTCAGGGCATTTATAAATAATAATTATAACTATAATAAATTATAATACACAATCGAGGCTATTTTTTTAACATAAAACGAGGTTTCGTTTATCCTTTGCGGAAACTGAATTAGGCGAGACAGCTGCCGAATCGTTGCATTTCGCTATGCGTTATTTATTATTGTTAAAATTAGCCCGCTCTACCATTCGACAATTTTTAAGTTATAATTCCGGAGCTTTTCTGCCGGTAATTTTTTCGTAGGCTTCCTTGAACATTTTGACGTTGGCGGGGGTATCGGGCTCAAGCGCCGCCTTGCTTGTCGGCAGTTTAGTAGCCTGAGCGAGTCTCATGCGTCCCTGCAACCCCATCTCTTTGTCGATAAGGTTGTAGTATTTTAAAAGTTTCTCAGCCATTTTTGCTCCTGTTCGTCAGCTCTTCGATTATTCCGGTAAAATGACTGAACTCCGGACCAAATTTATCGAGAGGTTGTATGTCCCAGCCGCAATGTTTGTCCCCTTTGCCTATGCAGCTTGACTCTTTTGCAAAAAGCGGCCTGCCAAAAAACGCCGTGCAGTAACCGGAAGCGTATCCCGAAAGGCTCCAGCAAACCGTTTCGCCCGCCGTTTGATTGAAAGTTAAAAACTGCTCGCCTTCGTAGGAATTCTCCCAAACGCCGGTGAAATGAAATTCGCCAGTCTCGCGGTTGTAACTTATATGCGTCGGAGTCGCCTTAACGATGCCTTCCCACGTATGAATTATCGGCCCAGCCGCAAGGTAATCCATTTCCGCATCGAATTGATAGGACATTTTTATTTGCATGAAGTCGGAGTAGCCGTGCACGAAACCGAAACGGAAGAACGCGTCCCGCGTTTTTTCCCAGCCCAATTTTTCCAAAATGGTCTGCCTTAACAGTCCTATCGCGTCAACGTCGAATATCGCGACTCTCGTTTTTTGCATTGTCGCTACGCCGGTTTCGGCGCTCAACTTCAAATCTTTCGCGAGATTAAGATCGGCGGCTTTCATTAGCAATCTCCTTATAATTCAAAATGCTCACGATTTCGGTTTAACGCCGCCGTAAAGTTTTGTCAACATTATCGAAAGAAATTTACAAAAACATGTTCATAATGAGAATTGTCTCGATTTAACTTGTTTTTTTACCATTAATAATGTTGTCCCGAACAGCGCAAAATGAACGATAAAACGCTCGAATGAATTTTAATAAAAAAAAATTCATTCAAATATTGATTTTTCGCAAAATTACTGCAATTGTCTTAGTATGTAACTATACATTCATAAAAATGGTTTATCAATGACTATCAATAGCATTCATTGATTACTTTAGTAGGAAGAGAGGCGTTTCGTTATGCAAATGAACCGGACAAGAATCGAATTCCGATACGTGTTCTTAGCGATGTTCGTCGCTTTGGTCTTCGTTTCGCTGCAAATTTTTATAGTCGAATGGCTCTTCGAGCCTAAAACGGATTCAAGCGCGGCGAGGCTGGTTCTTTATTTGTTCGCCGTAATCGTTGTCGGAGCCTCGGCGGCGGCGGCATTTGCGGTTGGACATTGGATACGCCGAAGAATCGACTTCATCCAAGACATGATGCGTAGGGCGATGGAGGGCGATCTGACGCCGGTGAAACGCGAAAAAAGTTTGGGCGCGCCCGAGCTCGACGATTTTGAAGAAAGCGCCAGAAGTCTCATCGACTCTATACGAATGACCGTGGTGGCTTTCAGCGACGTTAAAGACGCGCTGAAAAGCAGCGACTCGCAAATGGCGAAGGTAACTTCGCTGCTGTCCGCCGCGTCCAGCGAGCAGGCGGCCGCTATAGCGCAGGCCACGTCCAACGCCGAGGAAACGAAGCAGACGGGCGTTTCGGCGCGAGCGGGAGCGCAGCGAATAGTTCAGACGGCGGAAAAATCCGTCGAAGTTTCCTCCGAGGGGCTTTCGGCGGTCGAATCTTCGCTAAAGGCAATTAACCTTACTGCGGAGCGCGTAGGCGGAATTTCGAGCGGAGTTGACGGCCTGCGAGGACAAATAGGAGAGGTCGGAGCGATTATAGCGTTGGTAAACGAAATCGCCGGACAATCCAATCTTCTCGCGGTCAACGCTTCTATCGAGGCGGCCAAAGCCGGCGAGTACGGCCGAGGCTTCGCCGTGGTCGCCCAAGAGGTAAAAAACCTCGCGGATCAATCCAAACGCGCCACCAATCAGGTGCGCGAAACCCTGGGAAAAATTCAGAAAGCCATCGAGGAGCTCACGCTTCTTGCGCGCTCCGGTCAGGAAGCGGCCGTTGCGGGCGTTCGCAGCATGGAATACACCGGCGAAGTGATTAACAAACTTACAAAAGTAATCTCCGCAAACGTAGAGGCTGCGCAGCACATTGCGATTAACACAAACGAGCAGGTGGTAGGGCTCGAACAGATTACGCAAGCCATGATGAGCGTAAACATGGCGGCGAACGACAACTTAAAGGTCATTCAGGAAGTCGAAGAGACGGCCAAAGGGTTCTCGTTGATGTCGGACGAGATTGAAGAATGGGTCGGCCGTTACAAGATTAAAGCTTAGAGAGGCGCAGGTATGAGCGACAAAAAAATTCTTATCGTTGACGATACGGGCACGATGCGGCTTTTCATTAAACTTATTTTAAGCCGAGAAGGCTACGCAGCACCCTTCCCTTCTGCAGCAGAAAGCCGAACAGTATTCCCGTAACCAGT
>CAYNVS010000096.1:0-5207 GCA_964400725.1 uncultured Myxococcales bacterium | reverse complement strand
AAAAGAAGGCGACTCCGTCGAAGTGGGTGGCCGAGCCGGACAAGCCGAAGGTCGAAGAGGTCGGGGTAGGGAAGGAGTGGGTAATTGGCGGGCAGAAGAAAGAAACTACCGCGACGCCCGAACCCGCCCAACTCGTCGCGCCTACCCAGACTGAAATGTCCGACGAACCGTCCGAGTAGGAAGCGCGCATGAAACTGACCGAAGCGATAAGCCGTTTCATAGACAGCCAGCGGGCGAACGGGAAACGCGAGCGAACTTTGCAGAGTTACGCCCGCGACCTGAACCTGCTGGCGGTATTCACGAAGGACGAGGAAATTCATACCTTAACGCCCGACGTTCTCTCTTCCTTCTTTATATCGGACGACGCCAGGCTTGGAATTAAGGGATTGACCCGCGCTCCCATTTCAGTCAATCGCATTAAAGCGAGCGTACGCTCCTTCTGCTCCTATCTCGTGGAAGCTCATAACCTTGACCCTAATCCCGCCCGAACGATAAGAATACGCAGACCGGGGAAGAAGGTCGTAAGCGCGCTGACGACCAACGAGCGGAACATTCTGATCGAAGCGGTGAAAACAAATTGTAGCCAGCGGGACTTCGCCATGCTTACGCTCTTCGTAAACACCGGCATACGACTGTCGGAGCTCGTAAACCTCGACATTGGCGACCTCGACATGACAAACGGTCGTATGACGATAACTGCCAAAGGCGGAAACGCCGAAACGAAATTCATGAACGAAACGACTCGAAACGTTCTAGCGGCCTACCTCGACGGAAGAAGAATGTCGCAATCGCCTGCTTGCGCCACTTCCGCCCTCTTCCTCTCCAACCGCCATACGCGCATTTCCGCGCGGCAGGTTCAGATGAGGTTCGGCAAATGGCTCGAACTCGCGGGAATAGACAGACCGGGAATTACCGTTCATACGCTTCGCCACACGTTCGGCACGCTCTTGTACAAACAAACGAAAGACGTTATGCTGGTAAAGCGGGCGATGGGGCATAGCAATATCGAATCGACGCTCGTATACGTGCACATGTCCGACGAGGAGGTTAAAACCGCGTTGGAGGGGATGTAGAACTTAAAATTGCGGGTTAGGTTAAAGTTTGCGCGTTAATTGAAAATTGATTCGATGTGTTTTTCAGCGTCGCCCAATCGCGCTTGACTTCGTGCGCGGTAGCGAAAGAGCCGTATGTTTTACGAGCGAGTTCCGCGACGGATAGCGTCGGGTCGGTTTCTAGTAGCGCAAGCATGTCGGCGCGATAGGTAGGTCCGACAATTATGCGCCAGCGGTAAGCTCTGTGACGGCGAGCCAGTTCCATCGGCGGCAGAACGTCGCTTTCTCGAACGCGTAAAACTCCGTTGGGAACGCGCAGCGTGCTTCCCTTGAAACGCGGGTCTTCGCCGCGACGACGTATATGAAACTCCGTTCCCGAAGATAAAAGATCCAGCGTCGGCCCCTTATAAAGCGATACAAGGCGCGAGAAGCGACGGTCTTTTATATGCCAAAACGCAATCGCCGACCAATAAGCCCGCATCCTGTCGACGTCGGTTAAGGCTATCAGCCGAGTTATGCGGTCGGCGTTTACTCTTCGAATATGAACGCCAAGCCATTGGGTCACGAGCGAAAGCGCGCGAAGGTCGTTGCGTTCAAGACCGTCCAAAGAAGCGAAGTAAAGGGTATCCTCGATGTTTGCGTCGTCTTTGGAATGAGCCGCTACATTCATTCCTATTCCGGCGAGCGCCTCGGTCAGCTCCGTATCATCCGGAACCGTAGCGGGCATTATGTGTCGGCTAAAGCTCATAGCCAAGCCTCTTTGCAAGGTCTCGCAATGACTCCTCGACATGGTTTGGCCAATCGGGGTTTGCGTCTTGCGCCTCTACCCACAAGCGCGCCGCGCTAAGCTCTTCGACGCTCGGCTTCAACGCAAGACAATCGCCAATGTCTGTCCCACGGTCGCAATAGGCGAAAAGCTTTGTCAGAAGCAGGTCGTCTCTGCACAAGGACAGAACCGTAAGAGCTTTTCCGGCAAATACAACCTGCGTGCGTGCGTGCCACCCTTTGGGAAGCAGCTCCGATACTTGAGCGGGGTTGTTGTTAAGCCAGTCGTCGGCAAGCGGAGAGCCTTGCGCGCTCATTTCGATTGCAAAAGCCTTCGCCGCCTCGATTATTTCATCTTTAAGCATCGGATGCATAACGTCGCAGTCTCGAGTCTCGCGTGTAATTACGCCCAGCAGAGACAGCGCGGCGCCGCCGATGACTACAGCGTTAAGGGTAAGTCCCCGCGCGAAAAGATAATCGTCGAACCTTTCTAATGTTTCATGCGGCTTCATGGTATCAGTATAACCGACACCGAAGACAAGTCAAGCGGAAAATCGATCGACTCTTCTCCTCGACCGCGCGACCACGTCTTGGTAGGGGCGGGACGGATGCTGTCGAGACTCGCACGGGAAGTTATAAAGCTGAAAAAGATTCCGCTTCTACCCACAAATTTGCAAGCCGATTCCATACACCTATTATACTATTTGACGTTACGTTTTCCGCCTTTTGCCTTCGTTATATGTCAAATTCGACCGGATTTGACAATTCGGCTTATATTGTATAATAAACGTGTGTAAACATTTGTTGAAAATCGTTAAAGAGCAGCAATTACAACGTGGTAGGACTTCGCATAAGTCCCATTATGCGAAATCTTGTTTATTTCTTGTTTATAGCTTGTTAAGTGTCGCGGCGATTTTCGCAAGAAGGCAAGCTCGTTTAATCGCATGATATTGCTGAGTAATCGAGCAATCTCGGTTTTCGCGTTCCTTAAAGAATAAACGTATGGCCCGAAATGGAGCTATAGGTCTATAAATTCAATGAAGCTTACGTATAATACTTCTTGCCTCGGGGTTATAGCCGACCTAACCGCACAGAATCGGGCCGTCGTAGTTTTCGGCGAATCTGAGCAGCGCCTGGCTAGTCGCGTCGACCTGGTCGTCGTATGCGCCGTTGGGAAATGTCGCGCACTCCTCCACGTAGTCGCCGACCCACGGGGCGATTTCGGGATGCGGCAATACTATATCGCCGGCCTCCAGTTGCGGAGAAACAGCCTGCGCGCGTATCTCCTTCGAGCCGTGAGGGGAATAGGGGAGCAGCCCCGATATTTCGAGTTTCAGCACGTCCAGAGCCGCTCGTCCGTTGGCCTTGTCTTCCACTAAAATAGGTCTCGCGTTAGGCCATTTGGCCGCCATGCGGCGAATCGCTGAAAGCTGCTCGTTGAAGCCTCCTTTGAATCTTGTCTGGTCGAGCAGATACTTGACGCTTCCGCATCTTCCCCATACCTGTCCCACGACGTAGCTCGACTCGTCTGAAGTGGAACCGAAGGACAAATCCCACGATTGAAGCTGAGAGTCGAATTCGCCCGGAGCGACGCGCCATCTCTTTTCAAACCACGACCGTTTCCAAAGTCCGCCCTCCATCGGAGCGGGACGCTGCTGATAAATCGCGGCAAACTTATACGAGCCGGTCGAATACAGTTTTATCTCCTCCAGCGCGACCCGGTCGTAACGGGCGGGACACAAAGGCTCCCCTTCGGTCCTTCCTAAAATGTCGTCGGTTTCGGCGACGGCCGGAAGAACGTATTGAGTCCATCCTCCCATTTTCATCAGGTGCGCCGTAAGGTTGTCTTCCGACCAGCGGGTCATAATCACGATTACGGTGGAGCCGGGCTCGGCTCGGGTTATAAGCGTGGAATCGAACCAGTCGTTGGTTCTGCGTTTAACGGCGGAGCTATGGGCGTCCTCCCAGTTTTTCACCGGGTCGTCCACGATGATTAAATGTCCTCCTCTGCCCGTAATCGCGCCTCCGGCTCCGGCGGAATACATTCCGCCCCCCTTTGTGGTCTGCCAGTTGTCGGAGCGGGTGAGGTCGGAGGCTATCTTAAAATCAAGCTCGTCGCTTTTTGCCGCCGCGAGGTTACGACATTTACGGCTCCATTCGGCCGCAAACTCGGCCTGGTAGGAGGCGAGAATTACCTGCTTGTCCGGAAACCAGTTAAGAAACCAGAGCGGAAGGTATTTACTTACCAATTCGCTCTTGCCGTGGCGCGGAGGAAGGTTGACGATAATGCGTCCGTTGCCGGACATTATGGAGGAGCATATTTTGCCCGCTAGAAACTTGAGATAGGGGTAGGGACGCCATTTGCCGTCGGAAAGGACCTGCGCCATTAACGGAAGTCCCAGACGGTTGGCTTCGGGGTTGAGGCCGCTCATTCTTCCTCGCTTTCGTTTCTCTCGTCTGGGAATTCGGCCTCCAGCGCGCAGGCGTGCTCGACCAGAGTCGGGTTCTTCCTAACGGCGGCGAGTATCCGCTCGCGCATTCCGTCCCGCCTGGCCAAGGTAGCGTCCACCGCCTGCCTTCCGTCCGGCTCGTCGAAGAGAAACGTTTCGTCCCTTACCACCTTGCTGATCGTCTCCGCAAGCGTCTTAGGATCTTTCTTCGCCTGCTTTACAAACGCCTCCTGCGCGACCGGATCCTTCGCAAGACTGTTAAGCGCCTTGGTAAGCAGAGCCTTCTCGGCGCGCACAAGCTCTCTCGACTCCGCCTGCGCGTCGGCCCACGCGCGGTCCTTCTTTTTCTGAGCGCTCCTCATCGAATCGGCGTATCTTTGACGAAGCGAAGGCATGCTCCTGTCCGGGTCGCCGTCGTTGATGTATTTCAAAGCGGTCGGAAGCGACACTCCGCAAACTTTGCTTACGTGCCCCGACGTCTGAATATCGAAATACGCCTTCGCCATTTGCTCGTACTTATCGACGCTAATCCCCTGCGCGCAGCTGCGTCCGTCAGGCTGAACGGAAACGCGCGGACTTTCGCCGGCGCGAAGGTTCCCCTTATTCGAGGGCGAGCGTCTTCTTTTTCCCGTCTTAGGATTCATTGCATCGCTCCCTTCTCAACGAAATTAAGAGTCGCATTGCGTCGCCGGCTCCAAAACCGCCTTCTTGCCGGTAAACTTCTCCCACCGGGCTACCGCGACGTCCACGTAAACCGGCTCTATCTCCATCGCGTAGCATTTGCGATTGAGCTGCTCGGCGGCAATGATTTGACTTCCGCTGCCGGAGAACGGCTCGTAACAGACGTCGCCCGGCTTGGTGTGCTGCCGCATGGGAATCGCAAAAACCTCGACCGGCTTGCTGGTCGGGTGGTCGGTCTTTTCGCCGGGCTTAATCGTCG
>CAYNVS010000095.1:0-5213 GCA_964400725.1 uncultured Myxococcales bacterium | reverse complement strand
TGTTGGTTGGAAAATTTTGTCCAACTTGAAGCTAATCGGCAGTTAGAAGAGATCATTCTTGCTGTCGCTTACGTGTCAAACATGGATAGCATTTTTAAACTGGCTTCGGAAAAGAACGTTCCACTGAGTTTGTATGCCTTATGTGATGGCATGGGAAATCCGAATACTGACATTATTCAGTATTTTTTAGATGCATCTAATACTTCTTGGCGACTGTATTTAATACGCGATTTTTACCATCCAAAAATAATGTGGTTCAAAGGAGTCGGAGCTTACATTGGTTCTGCAAATTTGTCGAAAAGAGCTTGGACAAGCAACGTTGAATGTGGCGTATGGTTTACACAAGATGACTTGCTTAAATTTTCAATGATAGATGAACTGTCCTCAATCATCGATGTCATACAAGAGCGTTCTACGGAAGCTACTAAAGAAATTTTAAAAGCTATCAAAACTCTTCAAATATCACCATCACGTGCGAAGCTGCGGAACGAAGAATTAGCTTTTGAAAAGATTGTGAACGAGTCGCTCAAGAATATTCTAGGCGAACGTTCAATAATTGATGTAATGAGTCGCCATGAAATAGGTGGGGATGCGAGAAAGAACTTTATAAATGAATGGAATCAGGGTTTAACGTTATTAAGAAAAATTACAGCGCTATTTGATAGCCAGAAAATGAATTGGCCAAGCTGGGTATCACATGATGTAAATCCTTCAATAGTTCAGGATCAAGCTACAGAATGGTTTTGGGATATTAATTTTAGAAAAACGGGTGATAGTAAAACCGAATTACTAAAAGCGCATGACAGAAACTGCTTAAACCCTGATACAGCGCTAAATTCAATGATCCTTGAGTGGCAAAAAACCTCGCATGAAAAGGGTTCTGACTGGTTGTATTGGATGAATAACAGCCCAAAAGAATTACAACTACTTTTAAAACAATCGGAAATTAGACTATTGGATGAAGAGAAACTAGATCGAATTATTTATTTATGTCATTCCTCACGCGAACATGCGCGGCAAATTTCCAACCTTGAGCTAGGGCTTGATGCAAATGAAACAAGAACACGCGAAGAACGGTGCAGTCTATTTGCAAAATATTTATTAGAGCAACGGTCTGCCGGCATAAAGACGATTCAAGAAGTGCTTGAATTCGTAATTTGGGGCGATAAGACGGAAATGAACTACGAACATGAAGCCGCAGCTCGAATATGGTTAGCAGTGACTGATCCCAATTGGAAAATATCGCATTTAGGCGTTAATATTCTAGGTGAACTGATCGGTTATGCAAGACAGGATGAATTCCCACCGCGGAACAATCGAGTAAGCAAAACGCTATATGCTTTAGGTTATTCAGGTATTAATTTTAGTTGAATAAAACGCTTGTAAACGGCGGTTGAAAAGCGCGGCGGTTCACAACCGAGATAACGCGCATGACAAGAATAGCTGCCAAAACATACGGAAACAATTTGACAAATATCAATCAGCGACTATAATGCAATCGTGTTGCATTATGGACGATTTGATTGTTGAGGCAATATGTATTTATCCCGTACGCTTGAAAAGTTCATGGGCGAAGCGTCGAAGCAGTTCCCTGTATTACTTGTTACGGGGGCGAGACAAGTTGGTAAAACGACTCTTTTACGGCGCCTCGGCGGCAAAGACAGAACTTACGTCTCCCTAGACGACCCGCTGACCTTAAGACTGGCGAAGGAAGACCCGTCGCTGTTCCTTCAGTGCAAATAGCGGTTTAAAAGTGCGGCGGGTAGCGTGGCGGTTGAAAAGTGCGACGCTTCCAGAAGGCAGCCGATTGGATTGTCAAAAAAATGGCATAATGAATCAGAAGCCATTTTATACTGGCGATCCAGATCGGAGGTATGGAGGTGTACAAGGAAATGAAGCAATGGGCAAGCATTCGGCAGAGCGTTCTTAGGGATAAGGCAAGCAAGCGGAGCGTAATCCGTGAGACGGGGCTGCATTGGAAGACGTTGGAGAAAATACTGGCGCACAGTTCTCCGCCCGGTTACGGTCTGAGCAAGCCGAGAGAAAAGCCTAAATTGGGGCCGTATCTTCACCGGATAGAGGAGATTATAGAGGAAGACAAATCGTTTCCCGTAAAACAGCGACATACTGCGCAGCGTATATTTGAGCGGCTGCGGGAAGAGGGGTATGCCGGGGGTTATACGCAGGTGAGGATGGCGGTCAAGGAGATTCACAAGACGCGCCGGGAAGCGTTCATGCCTTTGACTCTGCGTCCGGGGGAGGCGCAGGTCGACTTCTTCGACGCTCTGGTAAAGATGGGCGGGTCGTTGCGGAAGGTTTCAGTATTTCTAATGGCTCTGCCATACTCGGACGCCTTTTTCATGGCTGCATTCGAGAAGGAATGCACTGAGACATTTCAGGAGGGGCACGTCCGCGCCTTCGAGTTCTTCGGGGGAGCGCCGGCTCGGATTTCTTACGACAATCTTCGGATAGCGGTTAAGAGCATAACCGGAAGCGAAAGGACGCTTACCGACGGCTTTCTGCAGCTTCAGAGCTTCTATTTGTTTTCGCATCGCTTCTGCCGTCCTCGTCGGCCAAACGAAAAAGGCGTGGTGGAAAACACGGTAAAGTATGCCCGGCTGAATTTCATGGTTCCCGTGCCGAGCGCGAGCGGTTTTGGAGACTTAAACGCCATGCTTAGCGCGCGATGCGCCGACGACCTCAAGCGGCGCGTCCGCGGGAAATAACGTTTCTACAAACAACTGGAACGTTTTCAGCTGCCGGTACTCGACGAGCTTGGATATGTCCCCTTTTCAAAGGCCGGCGCCGAACTGCTTTTCGAAATTGTCGGCAGGGCTTATGAAAAAACAAGTCTGCTGGTTACGTCTAACCTGCCTTTCGAGTCGTGGACCGAAGTATTTGGCAGCGAACGACTCACAGGCGCTTTGCTGGACCGACTAACTCACCGTGTGCATATCATTGAAGCCAACGGTGAAAGCTACCGCCTTAAAGAGGCTCTTAAACGCTCGGGTAAAAAGTCAAATCAAAGCTCTTAGCCAAAGAAACAAAGGTTTCAACCTATGGAAATTGACATTCAAGGATTAAATGAATAAACATTAACTAGGCGCCGCGTTTTTCGACCGCTACCCGCCGACCGCCGCGCTTTTCAGCCGCCGTTTACAGAGCTCCCAAAACTCTTTCGAGTTGAGGGAATAAAAATACTTGTATTCTGCTCCAAAGCCGTGATATATTTGCCATGAAAGCTGCTCCTTTTTTTAATTTGTCTTATCTTAAAGAGTGGCTTTCTTTTTACTCCTGTTCTTTATTTTATACAATATAACGTGATCTTTTAATTGTGCAAGTGGCTCAGGAGACAAAACAATGAATAAAAATGAAGTAACAATTATAGATATAAATAAAGGATTTTCCTTAACAAATGTTACAGCAACTACCATTATTTGTTTGATTTTATGTGTTTTACCTATAAACTATTCTCAATCACAGGAAAAAACCATTAACAACATAATTAAAAGCAAGAACGAATATCAGATATGGAAAACATATACACGAACAGAGGACGGTTTAAAAGTTGAAATTTGGGTCAAAGGAAGTGACAAAACACCGTTTACCTCGGTGTGTATTAAAAATATTTCAAAACAAGGTGTTGAATTATCAAAAGGAGATTTGAATAGATTTGGCGCATTATCGGAAGCTTATAGGAAAATACTGCAATTGCCACAGGATGCAATGTTTATAAATAAAGATTCGAATCCGAAAAGAAAAAAACTCGCGGAATGGGCAGCAACGGCGTTAGCACGTGATTCCATTGTAGAAGCCGCATACCAATTTTCGTTTAATAAAGTGATACAAGCGGATTCATTTACGGATATAATAGGAGAGTCCGCAAGGACTATTAGCAGTGCAGGAGAAACTTCTCATGATATTGCCGAATTGCTGAAAATAGCATCCAAAGAGGCACAGGAAGGAAATAATAAAGATGTGAGAAACATACTGAATACATTTCGTAATATTATTATTAGCAAAACCAATTGGGAACATACTGAGGATAGAATGTATCTTATGGTTGATAAAGACAAAACACCCAAATGGCTAAATAGTCTTGGCGACACGTTGGATAAATTAGGGGAGATTACAAATATGGCGAACGAGGGAATATCCTTAATTGACTTCATTTCAAATATAATAGCAAAAGCTGCTATAGCCGAAGCTCGACTTCATATAATAGAAAAAGCTTTCTTAGAAGTTAAAGATGATGTTTGGAAAAAAGCTTTTGAAAAAGCTAAAAATCATATTTTTTCAATAAATAATAATTTATTTGTAACTTTAAAAGAAACGATTGAATATGCTATTATTCATAAAGAATTGAATTCCCTTAAACTGACCGAAAAATTCTTGTCTAATTTAAAAGGCAAGAATAAAACCACCTTAAGAAGTAAAATTAGAGGAATTTGGCTCGGTATTTTTAAAACAGAGATTCAAATAATCAGGATGGCCATGCTTTTACCTCTGGATAGCTACCTTTTGCAATATGAAAATGCTATTTTGGCTGACCTTGGTAAAACGGATCCTGATAAAATAAATGTAATAACAGAGGTTATTGAAGTTCAGGAAATTAGATCTAGTTTACTTGTCTATGCATTAACATTGAAAATTCTGGGAGAAGAATCACTTTTGAAAGGAATGACAAGTCCTTTGGGATTATTTGGAGAAATAGCATTTTTAAATTGGAAGGCAGCGCAGAATAGTCTAAAAGAAAGCGAAAAAGAAATTGTCAATGCCGCCAAGGAAACTTTGTCTTGGCAAAATCCTTGGTATGGTTTAAAAGAAAGTGACTTGAAGATTGAAAAGTGTAATTTATGATCAAGAGGTTTATGTTGTCGTACATTAAAAATTCATCAATTAAAGTTATTTTAAGTAAGGTGCTAATTGCTATCTACAATTTTGCGAATAAAACAGTTGCATCTTTTGTAAAATATATTAAAAGATTTTCTCTTTCGGACTGGGTATTAATTATTTTTGCTGTCTCTTTTATCCTATTAGAAGCTATTTACAATGCCGAATCTGTCAATTTACTATCAAGTGTGTCGCCAGATGAAGAAAAAGTAAAATTTTACCAGCGTGTCGGAAAGTTACTAGCATCTACTAGTTTCGCGGTTTATTTTACAAAATTGCTTTGGGTATTTGCTCCATCTTTTGCGAATAGGAAAATACAA
>CAYNVS010000094.1:0-5218 GCA_964400725.1 uncultured Myxococcales bacterium | reverse complement strand
GGAAATACAGGTGTGCGAGGGAAGACGCAGAGGATGGCGGATTACAGTCCATGACCCGGAAAACGCACTAGCGCTTCTTTTGAAGCAAAATGAGCAAATGGATTTAACGGAAGTCGAGATAAGCTACGTAAAAATGCAAATGGAATTTTTTATAGACGGTCGGCCTCGCAAGAAAACAATCAAGATAAAACCGCCTTCAGTAGCGAGCTTTGACCGTAAAGACCTTGAAGAAAAGGTAATGGAGCAACTGAAACATAATGGCTTCTGCATTGAAAGACGACCTTCTCTCATATCTGCTTAAGCGGCTGGGACGTCCGTCGCCTTGGCGCGTGACAGGGGGAGAGCTTGCTCGTTTTCCTAAGAGACGGCTGATGGAATACGTCGGTTGCGGTCTGCTTAGAAGACTTACCGACCTTGACGAATATGGGCCATGCGATTGCGCGTCAATTAATTGCGTAAAAATCGTCAGCCAGGCGGGCGGCAAGATATTTGCGGTTTGTCCGCAAGCCTTAGTCCCGCCGCAGAAATTAAGCGAAACGGACGTCAGCTTATACGAGATCGACGGCCATTCGCTTTGCCGCCTGATTCGGCAAGCAAACAGCGTCGAAGGACCCGAAATAACAACGCTGGGAAGAGACATGTACTTTGTTGGGGAAAAGGTATATGGACCGGAAAAGCTTTCCATTGTATTTCTCTGCAGGCTGACGAAGCTAAATCTGAAGCTCTCGCACTCGGAAATCCGTAACGAAATTAAGGGAGGAAGGATCGTCTGCCTTACTCCGTCGCCGCCTACGATTGATTTAGACGAGGCTCGCCGTCTGCGCGACGACAGAATATTTGTCTGCCCCATTGACGAATTTCAAAAAAGATCGGAATCGTTATTATTGCAAGACGACGCGATCCTCGAAATGCTTCGTCCGGCCTCGGAGCAGATGGCAACGCCTGTTCTCGATATTACTGAAAAGAGTCACATCGTCAAATTCAAGGGGCAGTCTTTGACGTTTAACAAAATGGCATTCGATCTTCTTGTAATGCTTGCGATTGAAGCTAAGACGAAGAGCGGATATGTAAGACGAGAAGATATTGATAAAACCTTCTGGCCTTCCGGTTCTGTCCAAGATTCCCGCATAAACGACCTCGTCAGGGAAGTAAGAAATATGTTTGCTCAGGTTATAAAAAATAAAAAAGAATTAACAAAAATAATTAAAACAAAATCTCGCGTCGGATACAAACTTAACATCCCGCCAGATGAAATAATAATTCTGTAAGTTATATAGCCAAACCCATGTCGTAAGAACCGCCGTTTCAAAAGGGCGGTTTTTTATTACCAAAGTAACATTTTAAATAATTAAATCAAAAAGTTACCAACCCATAAATTTCCCACAAATTTCACACGGATAACCCAAGTAAACGCACTGAAATTGTATGAATTATTAGGGCGCCCAAGACGAAAGGAGGCGCCCTTATGCAGAAGCTTGAAAAGTATTTTGAGCAGATCGAGAAAGAACTCACATTCCCCCAGCGCGTAGATCATTTTCAAAGACTTCGCTTCATCGCTCCGCCTTTGAGAAGGTGGAATTCCGCAGCAGAACTAAAAAATTTACTTGTTAAAGCGGGAGGGTTCAGCGCCATAGAACGTGACGAGGTTTTGCGCGCTCTCTTAAGTCTTCCCGAGGAATTAAGCGGGTATGAAACGAGAGCGTTAATCGCTTTTATCTGTCGCCCAATACTGACTGCCCTCTATTATAAATGCCTGAAATGGAAACGCGATCCGGAAGAGCTTTGGCATGACCTGGTCTGGCGATTCCTTTACGTCGTGACCAAAATCGATGTCGGTAAAAGGCCGACGAGCATAGCGAAAAAGATTTTCAACGATACTTATCACGACCTTTACGAAGAGTGTGAAAAGGAATGGCTCTACGCCAAAACGGTAAGACTGGCTCCTTTTGAAGAAATGCCGGAAGGGCGCGCCGAGTATCTCGACGAGCTAATCGACTACATGGATTACAAATCGGAGACAAAGGCTGAAAGCGAAGCGACGCTATCGGCTTTGAAGAGGCTTTTTGATTCCGATCGGTTGTCCGAGCAGGATTATCTTTTACTAGTCGCTACTGAGGTTTACGGACGAACCGTCGCCAGTTTAACCGAAGAAAATGACCGGTCTTTTTCGGCTCTAAAAAAGCGTCGACAAAGGCTTCTGATTTCGCTTTTCGAAGAATTGCCGCAAAAAAAATCAAAAAAATGTCCCCTTGATTTTGAAACTCCCCCCCTTGTCTTTTTAGAAGGCAAAAAAGTCGCCTTGAAAAAGGAGTAAACGATGACTGAAAAAAAGTTCGTCGCCGACCTGCTGAACGAGGTATTTGAAGAGGAAGCCCTGATTATATCAGGTCTGGTCGCTACAATGAAAGTCGAGGACGATTTCGTGTGGCGGCTTATGAAGAACCTCGACCGTCTGCGAGAACGAGTCTTTTCCGAACTCGATCAAATCGACAATGGGAGCGTCGTTTTGAACCATCCAAAGACGTCTCCCCATCCCGCTATCGAGGAGTTCTTAAACAAACTCGCTAGTAATAAACATAACGTAATTCAACACCAAAGGAGGTAACCAGATGTCAAGAGGTTTCATAAAGATACCGAGGGCGTTCGAGGACTGGCCGGTTTTCTGCAAGCCGGCTCTGCTTCAGGTATTCGTATGGATGCTTTTCCGTATGGCGTATAAGCCGCAGAGCATTTCCGTAAGCGTAGGAAACGGCGAGACGGTCGTCGAGCTTCAAGCCGGGCAATGCGTATTCGGCAGGAACCATGCGGCGGAGGCGCTCGGGATTAAGCCGTCCTCATTGCGGAATTACGTTTCGCAGCTTGCGCGGTATGGATTTATCGAGGTTGAGCCTGGCAGTCATTACTCGGTGATAACGGTTAAAAACTGGACTCTCTATTCCGGCTGTCATAGCGAGTCCGGCGAATGCGCCTGCCGCGGACAGACGAAGGACAAGGACGGGACAGACGAAGGACAGGCGCGGGACACAAACGAAGAATATAAAGAATTAATTAATATATCCCCCCTAACCCCCCGCAAGCGGGCGGAAGCGTCCGGGTTAAAAGTTAAAAGCGACGCAACGCCTTACGGCGAGCTCATCGAGCTTTACCGCAAGCTGCTGCCCCGGTTGCCGGAGGTTAAGGACCCGTCCGATATAGTTCTTTGCCGCCAGCTGAAGGCGCGGTGGAGGGAGCATGCCGACCTCGCATGGTGGGAGGCATACTTCAAAAGCTGCGCCGACAGCGACTTTCTCACCGGCAAAGTTAAAGATTTCAAAGCTAATCTGTTATGGCTTACCGGCCCGAAGAACATGTCCAAAGTCTTAGCCGGAACCTATGACAATATAACCGCGATAAGTGGAAAGGAAACAAAGCTATGGTAACTCGTGCGAATATGAACAATGAAATCGAGCGCGCCGTAATCGGAACGCTTATTCTCAAACCCGGCCTCGTCGACGAGTTCCGCGACGAAATAACGCCGAACGACTTTGCCGACCCCAAGCGCAGAGCGGTCTGCAAGGCTATGCTCGAAGCTCCGGCCAATTACAACGAAACGGTGATAGCCGGAATACTGGCGAGGTCGGGCGACCTTGAGCCGGTTGGCGGCGTCGCGGCCTTGTCGGAATTTCAAACTTACGCGGTAATGCGTCCCGAATTCGAGACGCATTTGCAGTTGCTGCGGGATGAAGCGGTGAGACGCAGAGCGTTCAAGCTCGGACGGGAATTCATGCTGTCGGCCAAAGAGGGCGTGGATCTGGATATTTTGCGCGAGAGGGAAAAGGAAATCTGCCTCGCCCTCGAAACGGGCAGTTCCGACGAGGAGCCTTCCAGCGCTCGCACGCTCGCTCAGATAATCGACCGGATGAACAAGAGACAAGCGTTGCCGCGCGTCTCGAGCGGCTATCGGTCTCTGGACGACCTGCACGTGGAATTTGGGGACGGCGAGCTGATTTGCATAGCGTCGCGACCAAGGACCGGCAAGAGCGCTTTTGCGCTGAACGTATGCGCGAACGCGGCCAGAGCGTTTATCGCGCAAGGGAAGACGGCCGAGCCTATTTTGTTTTTCAGTCTAGAGATGTCGTCGGAGGAAAACCACAGACGGCTTTTAAGCCTCGTCTCCGGCGTCGAGGCGCGGAAGATAGGGTTCGAGCCCGGGGAGCTGTCGCGGGAAGAGCGCGCGGCTATTCTGTCGGCGAGCGCGGAAATATCGACGTGGAATATTCGCGTATACGACGACGTCAACGCGCTGCCGAAAATGTCATCGATAGCGAGAAGAACCAAGCGAAAGAGCGGGCTTGCGATGGTCGTTATCGACTATCTGCAGCTCGTTACGCCGACTAAAGCGTCGAACAGGGAGCAGGAGGTGGCGGCTATCAGCCGCGGATGCAAACAGCTTGCAAGAGAGTTAAAAGTCCCGGTCTTACTATTAGCGCAGCTCAACCGCGAAATTGAAAAGCGGACGAACCCCGCGCCGCTGCTGTCCGACCTGCGGGAATCGGGCGCGATCGAGCAGGACGCGGACAAGGTGATATTCCTGCACAGGCCGGCTCTTTTTACCGACGAGCCCGAAAAAATACTTAAATGCGCGATTCGGAATAAAAAGGCTCCGCCCGACGCGGACTTGAAGTGGCTGGAGCGGCTGGCTGTGATTTACTGCCGTAAGAACCGGCAATTCAGGGAGTCCGAGGCGACGCTCGAATGGCGGGGCGAATACCTTCGCTTCTGCGAAACCGCCGCAACCGAAAAAGGAGACAATCAATGACCACAAACCTACCCATCGTCGAGCGGACGACGCTCAAAATCAGCGAGTTATCCCCGGCGGAGTATAACCCTCGGAAAATCGGCAAGGAGGCTCTGGAGGGACTGGCCTCATCGATTAAGCGGTTCGGGCTGGTTCAGGAGATAGTCGTCAACCGAAGAAACAACCGCGTCATCGGCGGGCACCAGAGGCTGAAAATACTGAAAAGCGAAGGTATAACCGAAGCTCCGGTTGTCCTGGTCGACCTCGACGAGAGCGACGAGAAGGCCCTCAACGTAGCCCTCAACAGCTCCTTCATATCGGGCGATTTCGACTTTGAGAAGCTGGAGCCTATACTTATGGAGCTGAAGGATTACGACCAGAAACTATTCGACGACCTGCGGCTTGATTTACTCGAGTCCGAAATTATGGACGCGCTCGAGG
>CAYNVS010000093.1:0-5249 GCA_964400725.1 uncultured Myxococcales bacterium | reverse complement strand
TGAAATATTGGATGAGGAACTAATTGAATACGAAGAGGAAATAAACGAGGAGGAATTGCCAAATGAGGCAATCGCAGAAACAGAAGAAGAAATCGGCGAAGAAGCGATTGAAACCGAGCAAAGCGAGCCCGCTCATATAAAGATACAAAAATTGCCGTGGGACGGCGTGCAAGTCGTTCCGTGCGGAGAAAACGGCGACAGCGTTAAGCAGAGCCGCGCGGTGTGGGGCGACGGCGCGGGAACCGTTTACTTCGGCGGGCCGGAGTTTTGGGTTTTTACCGAAATCGGCGACGCCGGTACGCTCGCATGCGATTCGCGGGTAAAGGGAGTATTCTGCATGGACGGACGCGTCGCGAACGGTTCGACCGAAATTTGGGTTGGATTGACGAGCCAAATCGCGCGATTGCGCGGCGGCCTGTGGACTGTTTATGATATTCCCGCGGAGGTTGCAACTGGCGACGTGATTGATATTGACATTGCCGGCGACTTCGTTTCGGTTCTGACCGCAGATTCGCTGGCGTTATACGACGTAACTAACGACTCGTGGCGCAAAGTAACCGGCTGCCCCGACGACCTCAACCGGATGTACGGCCTCGCCTACGACGGCCAAACGCTGTGGGCAAGCGCGGGAATGACATTGTACAAGGTGAATCCGACAAACTCAAACTGTGAATCTTTTCTGATGGTAGAAGGCGATCATATGCCTTATGAATCCATCGGGTTGCTAAATTCCACCGATGGCGCGATTTGGCTTGCTTACAACAGTTGGACATACACTGAAATGCTTGGAAAGGCTTTGGCCGTCTTTTCTTTAAAAGAAGAAAAAATTACAAAATATCAATTGGCTATTTACGCGCCATGTTATGGAAATGAAACTGAATATTGCATACAAGACAATTTATTAAATTTTACTTTTATCGGAAGCGGCATGGGCGGTTCTCCATTCATACAAATGTCTTTGAGGGGACTTCTGGGAAATAACCCGTCTTGTCCCGAGCTTTTTAAAACTTTCTATCATATTTATATGACGTTTCAAACGATAAAGCCTAATCAAGAGCTTGAGGCTATAAGCAATGAAGATGAACTTGAAGCTGCGTGCAGTAATACCAATGTATTAGACTCAATGTTAATCAATTTTTACAAACAAATTATAAAAATAAAATCCTGGCGCGACGGCAACGTATTATGGCATCTATACGGCGGCCCGACAAAATATTCTTATTAAGACGATTAATTTGTAGCAAATATATAGAGGTATGCAAACGCTTGTCAAAGGAGATTTATAAATATGAGAAAGTTACATTGGGGATTTATAGTTAGCTTGATATGCTTGTTTAGCGTCGTCTTTTTGTATAAAATAATCAAAGCGCAGGACGACGCCTCGTTTTCATCATCGAACGAGTCAAAAATAACCGACAGCGATGAAGACGCCGTTTACCCTGACGATCCGCCGCAACCCCCGGTAGAAAAATATCTAATCGACGAATTGGCCAAGTTGTCCAAATACGGACCGGTAACGGATGAAGTTCCTGACTATGCCGTCGACTCAAAGGATTCGCCTTCCGTACCTGCGATGTACTCGACCGGCGAAATAAGAGTCAAAATGCTGCCGGGATACGTTTTGGAAAAAAAGATTTCGTTACTTCGGTGCTTAAAGAGGGCGGAAAACAAGACTCCGACGCGCTTTTATATTTGGATTACGATTTTCAGGAAATGACAATTACGCCGTTATGGGGCGATATAAAGACGCTGCAAAAGCTGAAAGAAAGAGGAGAGAAGAATTCGGGAAGAGCTCTTCCGGATCTTTCGCTGTGGTATAGCGTAATCGCGGCTCCGCATCACAAAAAAGCAAAAATCGTAGATTCAGAGAATTTGATGAAGCCAAGGCTTTCGCCGGAAGAGACGTTCGAAGTTGAAAAAGCCGTGATGCTCATAAAACAATTGCCCGGCGTAGCAATGGCCTACCCGGCGGTGCCTTTGCTTTTGGCTAGTTGGCCCGATAATATTCATGAAGATTATGCGGATTATGGTTATGCGTGGTCGTGGGCTGAGAGCAGCAATTGGATTAACCACCAAGGTTCTACTGGTCCAAATACATACTATGCTGGCGGCGACTATGATTACGATTATGGCTCGTATAGCTTAAATACGGGGGATTTAACAACTCCGACGGGCATTCATCACGACTCAAATAATTTTCCTCAAAAGTTATTCTGGCAAGAGCCGCTAATCTGCTCAAATAGCAAATGCTCGGTCGGCGGTTTGAATTTGTGGCCTGCATGGGACAAAGATTATAAGGGAAATAATGTACCAATTGGATACCTAGAAGAAGATTGGTGTCTCAGCGCTTTGCCGCCAGATACTTATTCGACAGTTTGTCCTACGCATCCCGATTTGACTTACCTTTATACGGAAAACAAATTGAAATATCTAACGAGCAACAGAGTTCCTAATGGGGATTTTAAATATTTGCATGGAACGAACGTTCTAGGCATTATGGCTGCAAGTCATAATTCAGGAAATACTGCGGGAACAATGGGCATCTCGCCTGATGCTGACTACTATATAGGTCAAGCGTGGATCACATCGGAATGGATTGAAATAGTCGAAAAAATAGTAATACGAGGAGCGAGCGGCGACGGAGGCATTTTACTGATGGAGTCACCGGTCGGTTGTTTTTTCCCTCAAAATTTCGGCGATTATGTCGGGACATGTCCTATTGAACGTTTCCCGGAATACTTTGATTTTATAAAAGTCGTCACGGCTAATAATATAGTAGTCGTGAATATTCCCGGAAATGCCATGCAAAATACCGATAAGCTTAAATACGGATATTATGTGGCTCCGGGAGATTATGACTGGATTGATTACGAACAGTATGCCGACGGCTCTTTGGAGGAATTAGCTATTGAATACCCAGATAACGAGATAGTAGATTGGCCGGAAAACACAGAATTCCCAAGCGCATTTAAAACGTTGCGGCGTTCCTCTTCATCATACGTTGATGTAGGGACAATCGTAATAACTGGGGGAGTATCCCAAGAACTGCATGATGTGAGCTATAATAACGGCCCGGTTGTGGAATCGTGGCCCGGTTTAACGAGAAACAATCTGTTTCCATACGGCAGCCGTTTTGATATTCAGGGCCGCGATAGTCTGAATATGACCACGGCGCTTATATCTGTTGTTTTATACCCGCCTAACTCCGACGGAGACAGCGACAACGAGGTCGAGCAAGAGGTCATTCCAATCTTTGGGTATATTCCTTTTATGGGAACATCATCTTGCGGTCCGCAAGGAACAGGCGTAGCCGCAGTGGTTCAGCAAATGTATAAAGATGTCAGAGCAGATTTTCTTTCCAGCATTCGAATGCGTAACGCTTTAGTCGAAAACGGTAATCCCCAGATAGCATTAAGCGTTGACCCGATGGAAATGCTAGGATACGGTTTTTCGGGCTTAGAAACAAACGAGCCGTTTGCGCGCATCGGGCCGAGGCCTGATGTTGGGAACGTCATGTATGCGTTTGGATTATTGGACGGAAGCGTTGAGAGCCCGAAAACAAGATATAGACTTAGTTTTAACGATCATCAGTATTCATACGGCAACATTTATCCGTGGCTGCCTTATGTAAAATATTTACCTAACGAGCCGTTTGCAGGCAATTTCTTATATTGGTCGTCCATCAATAGCTGGTCGAATGGGATAAGTCATATTCGGTCTCCCCGAATTTCCGGCGGTCACGCGGTAAAATTTGTTCCGCCGTCGTCGGGAGCAAACGATAAGTCCTACGGGAGATTTATGAGCGTGCATGACGACGCCAACAACGTCGAGAATTATCTTCATCCGACAAATGCGTCTTCAGGCGCAAATAATGATTTTACCATATCCGGTTGGATTAATATTTTACAGGCCACCGGATCGACCCAACAAATATTCGTCAAGGAAACTCCTGCAAACACATTATATCCAGTTAGGGAATACGGATTGGCGATTGACGCGAACATGAAGCTTGAGTTTAGTTTTCAGACGTTTCGCGGCTCATTGCAAAGCGTGGCGAGCGTTAAAACTTTATCTACAAATCGGTTGTATCATGTAGCGGCTGTTGTTTTCGCCAGCGGTTCAAATACAATCGTGAAACTCTTTATAGACGGCCAATACGACAATTACGCGGCATTCGCGATCGCCAATCTGCCTAGAACGTCTGATTTGCCGACGGTCGGCTGGAAAATGAACGGAGAAATCGACGAGATATTATTTGAGGGAGAAGCTCTATCTATTGATCAAGATAACGTATGTCTCGACCTTAAAAATAGATACGAGGCGGAGGCTAATCCTCCGGGGTTAGTCGGCGACTGGCGGTTCGATAAAAAGAATCCGACTGACAACAAAATTTATGATCCCATTTCATTTAATAACGGGACTCTGAACTCAAGCTCGGGTTTTTACGAGGAATGGGGTCCCAATATGCCGGTAGAAAAATTCAACGGAGAAAAAACGGTAACGATAGCGGCTTCAGGAAGCCCAAGTTATCCGCCTGATGCTTTAAGAAATTTAGGAGGAGCCTTCAGCATTGAAGCTCATTTCAAATCGCCCGAAACACAAGATTTAAAAAATCTTGTGTCTAGAGCTGGCGCTTCAAGCAATGGGTATTCTTGGAAAGTTTTTTAGGAGAGCAATAGAATTTATTTCAATGTATGCACTTCTTCGACAAATTGTTACTCTGCTTCCACAACCTTTTTAGTACAAAATCGTTGGTACCATCTTGTAGCTGTTTATGGTTTATTGCAAGGCTCGCCGTTTTCCTGTTACACAATGAAACTATATATTGATGGGGAAGATAAAACAAACGCGACTTACACTGTTAATGGAGCTGCGGCTTACGATTCTACCTTTCCAATAGTGATTGGAAATGTTTCTGGCGGTTCATCGTCAATCGGTTGGAACAAACCCTTAGACTATATACGAATATATAAGAAAGCATTGACGACGAACGGATTGTATGGCGACTATAACTATGTCAACACGAACCGCAACGACATTCAATGGCTGTTCGATCACAGGGCGTCGATTTGGGCTAACAGCTATTATGGAGATTATCCGTCGAATAAATATACGGATGAATAAAAATTTGTAAACGGCGGCTGAAAAGCGCGGCGCTTGACGGTGCGGTTGAAATAGCGAGATTCACTTCGCATACTTCCCCATAGGCGAAGTTCCCGTCGACGCGTAAGACAGCGATTACGAGGAGT
>CAYNVS010000092.1:0-5947 GCA_964400725.1 uncultured Myxococcales bacterium | reverse complement strand
CGCCGGAGTCGGCCATAATGAAAACGCTGTTGCTCGAAGGAACGACGTGCTCCTCGTTCTTTTCGTCCTTAACTTTCTCCGAAGCCAATCCCTTCATCATCGCTTGAGCGATTTTGTCGGTCGCCGCGCTCCAAATGTCGATGACCTTGTTGTAGCGCTCGCCTTCGGAAAGAATACCTTGCTTAATCTGCTCGTTAATCTTGCCGACTTCAAGCATAGCGTCGTCGAGAATCTTCTGCTTCTCGACCGGAATTTTAAGGTCTTCTACGCAGATGGAGATGCCCGCTT
This sequence comes from uncultured Myxococcales bacterium, assembly GCA_964400725.1. Taxonomy (GTDB): domain Bacteria; phylum Myxococcota_A; class SURF-8; order SURF-8; family CAYNVS01; genus CAYNVS01. Next base: position 5,659 of record CAYNVS010000092.1, on the reverse strand, counting down.
TGTTGGCCTGCGTGAAGCCCATCGTTCTGATGCGGTCGGCCATGATAATGGTCGCCTTGGCTCCTACGCGCCTGAATGCGTAGTCCAGCAACGCGCCGATGCTCTTTTTATCCATGGCGCGGTTAATCTGGTCGAACGGAATTTCGCGCGGGACTACGTCCCATAAAAGTATGCGCCCTACAGTTGTATCGACAATGCGGCGAACTTCCGATTCCTCGCCGGTCTCTTCGTCCCTGCGGATTTCGGTTATGCGGACTTTAATAGGGCTGCCCAGCTCGATTTGCTGGTCGTTGTACGCCGCGATAACTTCATTGGGGTTGGCAAACAAGCGTCCGTAACCTTTGCCGTATTTCTTCTCGCGCGTGAGGTAATATAGACCGAGAACGATGTCCTGCGTCGGGTTGATAATAGACTTGCCGTGCGCGGGAGAAAGAATGTTGTTGGTGGACATCATCAGCGCGCGGGTTTCTAGCTGGGCTTCGATAGAAAGCGGAACGTGGACGGCCATTTGGTCGCCGTCGAAGTCCGCGTTGTAGGCAACGCAGACGAGCGGGTGAAGCTGAATCGCCTTGCCTTCGATGAGCACCGGCTCGAAGGCCTGAATGCCTAGCCTGTGCAGCGTCGGAGCGCGGTTGAGCATGACCGGATGTTCTTTAATGACGTCTTCGAGGATGTCCCAAACTTCGGGCATCTCTTTTTCGACGTATTTTTTCGCGCTTTTAATGGTGGAGACCACGCCGCGCTCGATTAGCTTATTGAAGATGAACGGTTTGAACAGCTCGATGGCCATTTTCTTGGGGAGGCCGCACTGGTGCAGCTTAAGTTCCGGTCCTATTACGATGACGGTACGACCGGAGTAATCGACGCGTTTTCCGAGCAGGTTTTGGCGGAAGCGTCCCTGCTTGCCTTTGAGCATGTCTGAGAGCGACTTTAGCGGGCGCTTGCTGGGGCTGGTTATAGCGCGACCGCGTCTGCCGTTGTCGAACAAGGCGTCAACCGCTTCTTGAAGCATGCGTTTCTCGTTGCGGACTATGATTTCGGGGGCGCGCAGCTCCTTGAGCCTCTTCAGACGGTTATTGCGGTTGATTACTCGACGGTAGAGGTCGTTCAAATCGCTTGTGGCAAAGCGTCCGCCGTCGAGAGGAACGAGAGGACGCAAATCCGGCGGAAGCACGGGAATGCGCTCCAGCATCATCCATTCGGGCTTGTTCGAGCTCTCTTTGAAGGCCGAGACTATTTTAAGCCTTTTGGCGAGCTTCTTGCGCTTGGCGTCGTTGGTAGTTTGGCGCATTTCGCTGCGCAGCTCGTCCGTCAGCTGGGTAACGTCGATTTTTTCAAGCAGACCTTTTATTATTTCGCCGCCCATACCCGCGTCGAAGGAGCCCCAGCCATAAGCCGCAACCGCTTCCTGAAATTCCTCTTCAGTCAGGATTTGGTATTTTTTGAGCTTCGTGTCCTTAGGGTCGGTTACGAGATACGCTTCGCAGTAAAGAATTCTCTCGACTTCCTTCTGAGTAAGGTCGAGCATGTTTGCAATTCTGCTGGGAAGAGAGCGCATGAACCAGATGTGCGCGACCGGCGTGGCCAGATTGATGTGGCCGAGACGCTCGCGCCTCACGCGGGCTTGAATTACCTCTACGCCGCACTTGTCGCATACGACGCCGCGGTGCTTCATACGCTTGTATTTTCCGCAGAGGCATTCGTAGTCCTTAATAGGGCCGAAAATTTTGGCGCAGAAAAGACCGTCGCGCTCCGGCTTGAACGTGCGGTAGTTAATAGTCTCCGGCTTCTTCACTTCGCCGTAGCTCCATTCGAGCACTTTTTCGGGGCTTGAGAGCGAAATGCGCATGGCGCCAAACTTAAGCGGTTCGGCGTTTCTATCATGGTAGCTTAAATAAAAGTCGCGCACGAGATCCTCCTTATTTCAAGACAGGAAAACCGTCGTAAAAACAACCGGGTTCCTAACTAACCTTCTTGGCTTGTTCCTTCGATTCTTCGCTTTCGAGCAGCTCGACGTTAAGGCATAAGCTCTGCATTTCCTTAACCAAAACGTTGAAGGACTCCGGCGTTCCGTAATCGATGTCGTGCTCGCCCTTAACTATCGCCTCGTACATCTTGGTTCTGCCGTTTACGTCGTCGCTCTTGACCGTGAGGAACTCTTGCAGCGTGTAGGCCGCGCCGTAGGCTTCCATAGCCCAGACTTCCATTTCTCCGAGCCTCTGGCCTCCGAACTGCGCCTTGCCGCCGAGCGGCTGCTGAGTAACAAGCGAATAGGGACCGATGGAGCGGGCGTGAATCTTGTCGTCAACAAGGTGATGCAGCTTTAGCATATACATCACTCCTACGGTTACCGGCTGCATGAACGGCTCGCCAGTTCGTCCGTCGAAAAGAATGGTTTGACCGTTTTCGGGCAGTCCCGCCAGAGCGAGCTGCTCCTTGATGCCTTCGCCGCTAATGCCGTCGAAGACCGGAGTTGCGACGTGGACGCCGTTGCGCACCGTCGATTTGACGAACGTTTTAACGTCTTCTTCGCTCGCGTTGTTAATGAGCCCCTTCAGATCGGGGTAAAGCTGCTTCAGCTTGTCTTTAATCTTCGTCATCGCCTCGCCGGAATCGAGCATCATTCCTACTTGACGGCCGAGTTCCTTGCCGGCCCAGCCGAGGTGCGTCTCAAGAATTTGACCGACGTTCATTCGGGATGGGACGCCAAGCGGGTTGAGAACGAAATCGACCGGCGTGCCGTCGGGCAGGTAGGGCATGTCTTCGACCGCCAGAACGCGGCTGACGACGCCCTTGTTTCCGTGGCGTCCGGCCATTTTATCGCCGACCGAAATTTTGCGCTTGATTGCGATGTATATTTTTACGACCTTAATGACGCCCGGCGCCAATTCGTCGCCCTGCGACAGCTTCTCGATTTTATCGTTGAAGTAGTCGCGCACAACGGCGATTTCCTGATTCATAAGCATGACGATTTTTTCGATTTTAATCGTCAGCTCCGGCTCGCCCATGACCGTCAGCTTGGACAGTTCTCTGTCGGAAAGACTCTTCAGCGCTTCGCTTGTGAGTATCTGCCCTTTGTTGACGAGGATTTTACCCTTGCTGTTGGCGATAGCGGCGGCGCTCTTTTTGCCCAGAAGCAGACCGCGGATGTTCTCGAACGTGCTTTCTTTTATAATTTTAATCTGCTCGGTCTGGTTTTTAAGCAGCTTCGCCTTTTCGTCCTCGCGGATTTGTATCGTGCGCTTGTCGGGCTCTTCGCCGCGGCGGATAAATATGCGCGCGCCGATGACGGTTCCTTCGACTCCCGGGGGAACGCGCAGCGATGTGTCGCGGACTTCGCCCGCCTTCTCGCCGAATATCGCGCGCAACAGCTTTTCTTCAGGCGAAAGCTGGCTCTCGCCCTTCGGAGTGATTTTGCCGACGAGAATGTCTCCCGGCTTCACTTCGGCGCCGATGCGGATTATACCGGACTCGTCGAGATCGTTGAGAGCCTCTTCGCCGACGTTCGGGATGTCGCGGGTAATTTCTTCGCGGCCCAGCTTGGTGTCGCGGCTCTGGCACTCGAACTCTTCGATGCGAATCGAAGTGAAAACGTCCTCGCGCACCAAACGCTCGGACAGAAGAATCGCGTCCTCGAAGTTGTAGCCGCCCCAAGGCATGAAGGCGACCACGACGTTTTTACCGAGAGCCAGTTCGCCTCTGTCGCTCGCCGCGCCGTCGGCAATGACGTCTCCGGCCTTTACCGAGTCGCCGACGCGGACAATCGGCGTCTGCGTAAAGCATGTGTTCTGGTTGCTTCTGCGGTTCTTTTCGAGGTTGTAAATATCGACCTGAGTCGCGGCCTCTTCGGCGCTCGACTCCTGCGCGACGCGGATGACTATGCGGGTGGCGTCAACGCTCTCGACAACGCCCGGACGGCGCGCAAGCTGCACTATGCCCGCGTCGCAGGCGGCCTTTTCCTCCAAGCCGGTTCCAACCAGCGGAGCTTCGCCTCGCAGAAGCGGAACGGCCTGACGCTGCATGTTGGAGCCCATCAACGCGCGGTTGGCGTCGTCGTGCTCCAAGAAGGGGATAAGTCCGGCGGAAACCGAGACGAGCTGCATCGGCGCGACGTCCATCAAAGTAACGTCTTCTCTGCCGCGCATTGTAAACTCGCCGCCCACGCGGCAGACGACCATATCGGCCAAAAAAGCGCCGTCGGGACCTATGGGCGCGTTGGCCTGAGCGATTACGTGCTTTTCTTCTTCAAGCGCGCTCATGTACACGACTTTAGAAGTAACCTTGCCGTCGCGGACAAGGCGGTACGGCGTCTCGATGAAGCCGAATTCGTTGATGCGCGCGTATGTGGCCAGCGAAACGATGAGGCCGATGTTCGGCCCTTCCGGCGTTTCGATGGGGCAGATGCGGCCGTAGTGAGTGGTGTGAACGTCGCGGACTTCAAAACCGGCGCGCTCGCGGGTGAGGCCGCCGGGGCCTAATGCCGACAGGCGGCGTTTATGCGTGAGCTCGGAGAGCGGGTTGGTTTGATCCATAAATTGCGAAAGCTGCGAGCTGTTGAAAAATTCGCGCACAGAGGAGGAGACCGGCTTGTTGTTTACAAAGTCGTTCGGCAGCATCGTCTTGACCTCGTTCAACGCCATCTTCTCTTTCGCGGCGCGCTCCAAACGCACCAAGCCGATGCGGAACTGGTTTTCTAACAGTTCGCCGACGGAACGGACGCGGCGGTTGCCGAGGTGGTCGATGTCGTCCACGTTTCCGCGGCCGTCGCGCAAATCGAGCATATATTTTACGGTCTCAAGTATATCCTTCGGAGTAAGTACGGAACGTTCCAGCGGCTCGTCCAGACCGAATTTGTAATTCATCTTCAGGCGGCCGACGCGGGAAAGGTCGTAGCGCTCCGGATTGAAGAACATGTTGTAAATCAGTTTATTTGCCGCTTCCAGCGTAGGGGGATCTCCCGGACGCATACGGCGGTAGATTTCCAGCGCGGCTTCTTCCGAGCTTTCCATCTTATCCACAAGCAACGTCTTGCGCAGGTAAGGTCCGACGTTGAACTCGTCTATGAAGAGAATTTTAAATTCTTTCACGCCGCGCTTGTGCAGCTCTTCAAATTTGGCTTCGGTAATGTCTTCGTTGCACTCGAGAATGATTTCGCCTGTGCCGAAATCGACAACGTCCTTGGCGGCTATTTTTCCGATAACTTCGGAAAGAGTTATCGGTATGCGGTCGAGGTTGGCGGCTACGAGCTTTTTAAGAACGCTGCGGCTGAACTTCTTGCCCTGAGCGATAATCGTGTCGCCGGTGTTCGGGTCTTTTATGTCCATCGAAGCCTGCTGAGAAAGCAGCAGGTTGGGATTTACCAGCTTGTAGAGCTTGCGATCTTCGAGAAAAATCGTCTCGCTATCGTAGAAGAAATTCAACAGCTCCTCTACCGAGTAGCCGTATTTCACGTCTTCGGGAAGCTCGAAAATTTCCTTTGCAAAATACGAAAGAGCCTCGGCGGTCGGCAGAGCGCGCAGAAGCGCGGTAACCGGCAGTTTGCGTTTGCGGTCTATTTTAACGTAAACCACGTCCTTAGGGTCGAACTCGAAATCGAGCCAAGACACGCGGTACGGAATTATCCTCGCTGTATAATATACTTTAGAAGACGAAGTTTTCG
>CAYNVS010000091.1:0-6320 GCA_964400725.1 uncultured Myxococcales bacterium | reverse complement strand
CAAATGGACGTATAACTCTATGGAAACCGCTCTTCAGGACGGAATAGCCGCCGCGGATAAAATAGCGGCCAAAGTCGGCGCGAAGAGCGAATAACAACGCTTTGCGAGGTGTAAAAATGACAGACGCAAAAGACGCCGCCAAAAACTCCGGACGCAAGGGAAAGCTGACCAAAAAGATGGCTATGCCCGACGACCCGCTGGTTTCAATCGTTATTCCGATTTATAACGAGGAGAAGATTTTAAGGACGGCCGTAAACAGCCTGATGATGGAAGTCTCGGAGAACTTCGACTGGGACTTCGAGGTGATACTGACCGAGAACGGATCGACGGACAACACCGTTGCGATCGCCAAGGAGCTTGCGCTGCGTTACGAGAACCTGCGCGCTCTTCACACCGACGAGCCGAACTACGGCAAGGCGCTTCGAAAGGGCATTCAGGAGGCGAAGGGAATTTTCGTGATTTGCGACGAGATAGACCTTTGCGACGTGAATTTTTACGACAGAGCGATGAGCATACTGCTCAACGACGAAGCCGACCTCGTGATTGGCAGCAAGCGGCTTGCGCAGGCCAAGGACGAGCGGCCTCTCTTCCGCCGGGCGGCGACTTACACGCTCAACCAAATGCTCCGGGTTGCGGCGGGATTTAAAGGCACCGACACGCACGGACTCAAGGCGTTCAACCGCGAGCGGCTGATTAACGTCGTCAACGCCTGCTTGGTGGAAAAAGACATATTCGCCTCCGAGATGGTAATCCGCGCCGAGCGCGCGTACGTGCGCATCCGCGAGATACCGATTCAGCTCAAAGAAATACGCCCGCCCTCGATTAACCTTATGAAGAGAGTGCCGAACGCCCTGAAGAACATCGCCAAGCTGGCGTGGGTTATAAGGGTCAAGGGGTAAGCGCGGCCAAATGAAAAAAGTTTTGTTTTTTATAACGCAGCTTTGCGTAGGCGGCGCGGAGCGTCAGCTTCATTTATTGTGCAATCTGCTTGCGTCCCGCGGATGGCGCTGCGCGGTAGTCTCCAACGTCGGCGGATTTTGGGAAGAGCGTTTCAGAGCGGACGGTCTGCAGGTTATGACGCTTCGCGACGCGCCCAAGACGAGACTTCCCTTCGACGCCGCGAAACTTATTAAGTTCGCGCCCGACGTAATAGTGATGTGGAGCCCGTCGGCTCCGGGCGCCGTTTACAGCCGCACGCTCGGCGCGGGCAAACCGGTAACGTATTACGAGCAGGCCGACGGCCGCACGACCGTAAGCCTCATGCGCCGTCCCAATGTGGGGCTGGTGCGCGGCTCGGCCGTTCTTACCGCCAACTCGCAGGCGGCGCTTGATTTTCTGCGCCGCGAAAAGGTGTTCAAGCCCAGCCCGCTGGAGCGCGTCATAGAGAACGGCGTGGAAATCCCCGATAAAACCCTGCCGCGCTGGCGCTCGTCAATTCGCGCCGACGCGAAAATTCCCGAAGGAGCCCGCGTCGTGGCCGCGGTGGGCAACATACGCGCCGAAAAAAACTTTTCAATGTTCCTGCGCGTCGCGAAAAAGACTCAAGAGCTCGTCCCGAACGCAGTCTTCCTTCACGTCGGCAGACCGACGATGACGCCCGAAGAGCGCGCCTTGTACGAGTCGCTGCCGGAGGGGCTTGTAATAATGGCGGGCGAGCGTCCGGACGCCATGGCCGTATGCGGCGAGGTTGACGCATTCGTTCTTACTTCGTCCTCGGAGGGGATGCCAAACGCGCTGCTGGAAGCGATGGCGTGGGGAGTTCCGTGCGTCTCTACGCGCGTCGGACAGGTCGATAAAATCATCGACGACGGCGTAAATTCGTACCTTGCGGACGTTGACGACGCCGACGCAATGGCGAAACGGCTTGGCTCTCTTCTTAAAAATAAGCGCGAGGCGGCCGAAGTTGGAGCCAAAGCGAAAGCGAGCGTTATACGGCGCTACGGCCCCGATTTGCTGGTCGATTCGTTTATTTCTCTTTTTGAAGAGATGTTAAAGGCGAAAAAGCGTTAAGGCTTAACGCCCTGCGCGCCTTAAAGGCGGCGGTTCGGGCTGCGCCGGCGCCGCGGCGGAGACGAAGACGGGACGAGCGCCCGCCTCTTTATAAAATCTGGTAAAATGAAGCCCCAAAAGAAGAGGGGTCAGGGTGTTCATCGAAAACGCCATTCCGTGCGTGTACTGAAAAACGAAGGAAATAAGCGCAAGCGCCGCAACGTAAATATTGAGTTTTTTTCCCGGCGGCCCTGAAAAGAGGAACGATATGAACCACAACAAGTAAAGAGCGAGCCCTACCAAACCGTATTCGGCGGCGGTTCCGAAAATATTGTTGTGCGACACCAAACCGCCGTAATGACGGCTAAGGACTCCCATGGACGCGGAATATTTTACGTAGCTGAACGGTCCTATTCCGAAAAAAGGATTTTCCTTAACTATTTTTTTGCTGATTTCGTTCAACTCTTCTCTTAGGTTTTTTTCGATGCTGAACGTAAATACTCGCCTGCTCGCGTACGAACTTTCGTATTCGCTCGCAAGCTCGTTTATTATCGAGCCTACGTCTCCGAACGCGAGCTGGTAAAAAGCTCCCAATAACAGCGTTATGATGATTATTCTCAGCGAAACCAATTTTAAAGCGGCGAATATAAAAAGGAAAACCGCCGTATTAACCATAGCCATGCGGCTGCCGGTAAGAAAAATAAAGCCTATCATCGCCGCTATGTAAGCGGCCGACCACAAGGAAATTTTTTTGTTTTCCAGCTTCAAAAAGAAGCTGACGCAGACGAGCCCCATGACGGTGAAAAAAGCGATTGCGTTGGGGTTCAATCCCTGCGGCTGTCCGAAGCGCTGAGTCGATAGCGACGAAAAATTGGTCATAGACAGAATGTAAAGATTAACCAGCAGCGCGATGACAAAGTAATTAAAAAGAATGTTTTTTAACATTCGCAGGTCGATTTTGTCGATTGAGTAATAAAGAATGATTATAAACACCGCTATCGTGAGGAATTTATTGACTTTTCCGGAGAAAGGATAATTCGAGGTGACGACATAAAGGAAAATTTCAAGAGCGAATAAAATAATGAAAGGCGCGCCGCGCGCTATCGTCGAATTTCTAGAAGGCGCGCTTTTAAGTTTAAAAAAAGCGACAATTACGAGAAAGAACGTAATTATATTGTAACCTGCTTCATAAATTCCCCCGCTTCTAATAAGAAGATAATTTAACGGGTATAGACTGATTATCAGCGGGAAAAAAAAGCTGGGTCTTAAAAATATAGCGGCAAGAAATATAACGAAATATGCGCCGGAAAGGGCAAATCTAACCGATTCGCTGTTGAAGGACTGCGCCTGTTTAGGCAGAAAAGGGTAAAGAACCGCGAAAATAGCCAAAATGACCGCGACGTTGCCGTAAAACGACTGCTTTGGCTCGCCGGATCCGCCGCGGACGACCGCGCCCGCGGCCGCTATCGTCTCTGTCGCCACGGGCTCAATCTTCCTTTAAAAGCGAGGCGTCGGGCTCTATTCCCATTTCGCGGCAGAGTATTTCAAAGTTCGCCGCCTTGAGGTAGAAATTTTCCTTCGCCATTATTTCTTCGTCCGTTTGGCCGCAAAACGCGCGAAGGCCGTCTTTGTTATATATGCCGCGGCTCTTCATATTTTCCGGCGTCATCATGGCGCGGAATTCCGGGTTGAGGAACGCTTTTTTTATCGGCTTCTTCGGCTCCGGCCCCGCTATGGCCGCTTTGGCCTTTCCTTTTAAAGCTATTTTATCTATTTTTTCCAATAAGTGCGCTCCGCGTTCGGCGAGCTGCATGGCGTCGCGGTGAAGAGTTTTCGCCTTTACGGGAGCGGCGGTGCTGCCGTAAGGGACGCGGTACATCGCCAGTTTGGGCGAAAGGATGTAATTAATTTTGCGCTGGAAAAGCGAAGTTACGCGGTACCGCCACGGAATTCCGAGCGTAACGTTGAGCGTCTGCGCCTGCATAAGCGGCACGGAAGAAGGCATGTACCACGACAGCGACGAGCCGTACAGCGACGAATGCCCGGTCATTTTCCAGTTGAAGACCGCGTCCAGCTGCTGCGTGTTCAAAGAGTCTGGGACCTGCTTGCAAATTTCCTCGATGCCGGCGCGCAGACGCGCCATCGCGCCGCCGAACCAATCGACGTCGTAAAGCCCTTTGGGCGGAGGCCCGTCGTAATTGAAGCGGTAGCGCAAGGCGTTATCAACGTTTGCAAGCCGGCGCTTTCCGATGTTTTGAAACTCTTGTCCCCAGTTGTAATATCGAATCGTCTCGCCGCCGACGCCGTTGAAGTGCAGGCCGTACGTATGGCGCAGCCGTTCGCGCAGAAAAGACTGAACGTAAACGTTGATGAATACGAAGTCGTTTCCGGTCAGATAAAGCAGCTTCCTGCGCATTGCCTCGTCCGCAGGAACGTCGAGGTATTTCTGCCTGTAGCAATGAATGAGATTGTAATTGTAATCGGCGGCTATTTCCTTGGCAATCTGCACGTCGACGTCTTCGTCTTCGCCGGTAACGGTAAAGTCGAGAGGAATTCTGCCGAACTCCGCCGCGCACGCTAAAAGGCGAGTGTCGTAACCTCCGGTAAGGTCGGCTACGGCCGGCTGCCGCAGCTGGGCGCAGCGTCTCATCGTATCGACGATTTTGCTTGCGAGCAGGGAAACGGCTTCGTCCATCGAGTCGAATTTCATCGGCTCCACGTAGGAGAGCCAGCAGCGGTTTACGCAGAGTTTCCCGCTTTGATACAAAGCGTACTCGCCCAAATGGAGCCGCTTGAACCCTTTGAAGACGGTGTTGGGAGCCAACACGATGCCGCGGGCGATGAATTCTTTTACGCCGTTCTTGTCGAGTTCCAGCGAAAGCGCTTTGGCCAAAGGCAGCGTCCGCGTCGTAACCCACAATCCGCCGTCCTTTTCGCCGTAGTAAAGATTTAACAGCGACGCCTGATCGTTTAAAACGTAAGTTTTGTCGTTTACCGCGTCGCGCGCGACAAGCGCAAACGCTCCTTCGTAACGGTTGAAGTCGGGCTCGCCGCCGGATGCGAATTCGTCCAGCAGCTTTTTCAAATCGACCCGCGGATCGATTTCCTTGACGTCGTAAATAAGCCCCTTTACTACGACGAAGCCGCGCTCGTCCGAGTAAAAGGCCGGCTGAAGGGATCCGTTTTTAATAATTAAAACGGACGCGCCGTTTTTATTAATCGTCTCGTCGCCCGTGGAGCCGAGGACTTCTTTGTAAAGAGACGCAATTTTTTTCAGCGTTTTGCCGGCCTCTGCGGCTTTTTTGCCGGAAGGAACGAACACGGTAAAGTCGGACATCGCCTATCGCCTTTCGCGTTAAAGTTTACGTTTAAACAATTTGCGCATTATACGCTTATCGCGCGTTTTTTTCAATTGATTTTAAGGCTTGCGCCGAGCAGTATTTCCTCGCAAAGCCGCTCGAAGGAAATTCCGACTCCGGCGGCTATTTTCGGAACCAGCGACGTTTCCGTCATTCCCGGCAGCGAATTGTTTTCAAGAATGTAAACCTCTCCCTGCTCGTCGATGATTTCGTCCACGCGGGAGACGCCGTCGCAGCCAAGCGCGTCGTACGCCGTCTTCGCGCAGTCGAGCGCCTTTTCGTAAAGCGCGGGTTCGAGCGGAGCGGGATAGACGTACCGCGTCCGGCGGGTTACGTATTTGGCGTCGTAGTCGTAAAATTCGCTTTCGGGAACGATTAAAATCGCTCCGAGCGGCTTGCCGTTAAGCAGCCCGACATGGACTTCTTTGCCTTTAATATAACGCTGAATCATCGCGTCGTCGTTTAACGCCGCCGCTTTCGCCAGCGCCGCGCTCAAACCCGAAATCTCTTTTACGATTGCAACCCCTACGCTGGAGCCTTCGTTGACCGGCTTGACGACGAACGGCGGCTCGAAGTCGAGCTCTTGCGGCGAGAAATCCGCGATCCGGTTTCTGCGGACGATTCTCGAAGCCGGAATTTTAAGACCGGCGCGCTCGAACAGCGCGTTGGAGTATTCTTTGTTCATGCCCAGCGCGCTCGCCGCGACCGACGAGCCGGTGTAGGGGATTTTAAGAATCTCCATCGCGCCTTGAACGCAGCCGTCCTCGCCCCATTTGCCGTGCAGCGCGAGCCATGCGACTTCGATTTTCTCTTCGCGTATTTTTTCAATCATCCGCTCTTTGGCGTCGATGAGAGCGACGTTGTAGCCGATGGATTCGAGCGCCTTGGCCGCCGCGGCTCCGCTTTTAAGGCTTACTTCTCTTTCGCTGGATGCGCCGCCGTAAAGAACGCCCACCTTTTTTGAAAGCATTT
>CAYNVS010000090.1:0-6635 GCA_964400725.1 uncultured Myxococcales bacterium | reverse complement strand
AAAGAGGTGGGAGCCGTTCCAGTTTACGGACGATTTAAGGCTCTCCAAAAGGGAGTTCTCATCCGGCGTTGAGGAGAACATGAAGCGCGTTTTAACCCAAGCCATTTGATGATTGCGGATGAAAGATATTAAATCTCCATTTTCAAAAGAGCCGGTTCGAGGTTTCTTCCAATCCCACGTCGCGTTATACGCAAGCTGCAAATGCTCGCGTAGGCTTATCGGGTCGGTTTGGACGAATTCCACGTTCTGAATTCTAGGTATTCCCTGCTCGACGAACGACCTGTTATCATCAAGCTTCAAATATTTCCAGCTCCCCAACGAATCCTTATCTTCCTGACAATTGCCGCATCTCGGGTTAACCGCATCGGTTCCATCGCAAAGGCAATACTGAACTACAATATCGTTAGCATACGCAGGCGCTTCAATCCCTCCGCCGGAATAGGTCCAGAACGGCGTAGCAAGCTCGAACGGAGTAAACTCAAGTTTCGTAGCGGCATTGACGTCGTCCCAATAACGACTATACGGCTGAAGCTCGACAAACGACTCGCAGGCGTCGCCAGTCGGGCCTAGTACGACTTCCGCGCCAGCGTCGTTATATGTAACAGTCTTTTGCCCTCCAATGTTTTTCTGTCGGACATTTGATACGCATGGGCAATTGTCGCAATAAGGATGTTGAGAGTAATAGTCGGTTGGGTTGCTTTGGAAAATGTCGCAATCGGCGTTAAATCCATCTTCGTCGGAATCCTTGCTGCCGCAGTTATCGCATTTAATGCCGGGGTCCTGTATTAACTGTCCGGGAAGAGGCGCGTTCGGTACGGTGGGACAGGTGTCGTAAACATCCGGAATGCAATCGTTGTCGTAGTCGCAATAGCAGCCGCCGCCGCATATGAAAAAGTCTATCGGCAGGAGACAATTGCCTTGTTGATCGTAACCGGCGCATCCTTTTTGCACATCCTTTTCGCGAGAAGACTTGCAATTCGCATCCTCGCCTTCAAACGATACATACTCGACGAAAGGCTTTCCATCCCCTACCGAAAACGGCCAGCATTTCTTTACCGCGTCGGGATACATATATTTCCCGTTATTTAAACGCTCGCTGCAACTTGTCGTAAAAGTGCAGAATCCGTTGTCCTTGTCTAGATTGTTCGGTAAGCCGTCGTGATTAATGTCCTGATTGCAGGCGTCTCCTTGTTTTACTCCTAAATGAGCCGCTGAATTTGCTTGATCTTTGTTTGGATCGCGTACGCAGTTGTCGCACTCATCGCCGACGCCATCGTTGTCTTTATCATATTGTTTCCATAATGCGGTCGAGGGACAATAAACGTTTGTTTGAAAAGATGCTATATTTTTTAACGGTGATACTATGGTAGGCGAATCTTTGTTAATATCAATTTCTGCATAGGAGCAATTAAATCTATATGTCTGATATAAAACATTCATGTCGCAAGAATAATAAGAACAAATATTTTCATCAGTATAATAGCAATCCTCTTGACAGAATCCAGGTTGTTGAGAATTCCAATCGTCAAGTATTTCGTTAATACAGTCATTGGCATAATTATTATAGAGGTCGCAATTAAAAGGGATGCATTTTTGATGATCCATGTTTGATACAATAAAGGGATTGCAAATCCAATTATGCCTGTGATCAAAGTCTGAGTTTAAGTTTTCACATACTTGTGATATATTATAACATGTTTCGGCAAGATCAAGACTGCCGCAAATTGCATTTTTCAGAGCTTCTCTAGGCGATGCTCCGTCTAATTGTTCATATCGGATATCAATACAATCTTGAGAAAAGAACCACTTTAATTGTTCTACTAAATTACGAGCATAAGAACGAAGATCCAAGCAACGGTCGTCGCCATAGTGTGTAGGCGAAAAACTCTTTTCTACATCCATTGCATAATGAACACTGTATATATCAGGGCACTTGTCTTTTATTTTAGGTATTCCGTCTAAATCGCAGTCAAAACTATCATTATTGCAGAAATTTGAATTATAATCAACATCGTTGTTCGTATTTTTGGATAAATACCCCGATCCGCAGCCTGAGTAATTACCCGACAAAATATATTCATCACTGTTTTCCTTAAAATTGTCGGAGCATGAAATTTCGTCTTGGAAATGTGATTTTATGAGAAATTTTAAAGATATCAGGTTATTGTCGTCAACCTTCTGAACTGAAACGTTCGGGTTTGTTTCCTTAAATGCAGACACGTTGGATAATTCAAGAGAGCCAAGAGTGTCGGATGGGGATGTTAGATAAGCGTACACGCTAAAATTTTCACATTGTGATTGTTTGTTAATTTTGCCGGAGTAATTTGCTTTATCACAAACGTAATTATCAAACCTGTTAAAAACAAGACCAACATTTTGAGTAAAGTATTCATATCCAGGAACGCCTGAAGTTGTATCTCCATGCATTTTTATTTCAATTTGATTAGCTGTATAATTTTTCGGGTCATATTTCAAAGAAATGTTTCGGATATCTGTTATCCAACCAACGTTATCAACATCTGCATAAGGACCAACATCATTTTCTTTAAAATAGCGATTACCGTATTCGCTATTTACAATTTTAATATAAAAAGATGCCAAGAGTATTCTTTCTCCCAATGTAATAGTTATTGAATTCTTTGAATTTGTTTTGGAGTAAGCACCATAAAAATTATCATTCAATTTGAATAATTCTGAAGACCCTAATATTTTTGTAATATATCGCTCATCGTAAATTCCAATATCTAAAATGTTAACATAATTGTAAATTAAAGAGTATTCATCTCTTAGTATAAATTTATAGCTATCGTTGTTCGTTTCAAAAAACATTGAGCTAAACAATTTTTCTGAAATAACGTTATTAGCCCAGTCTATATCGCGTTTTTCATATTTAGAGCCGTTTATAAGAGCGGCCTCAACTTTCATTTCTACGCCGATTCTAATGAAATGACTTCCCGCCTCGCCCGTATCTTTAATCCCCGAAAAGCTATCGGAAATGCTAGTGTCTTTGCCTTCATCTTTATAATCATTTATTATAACTAAACTGTACGTAGGCGTTACTTTAGTAAATATCAAAGGTCTTAAATAATCTATTTCGCAACATCTATCAGACACCTTGCAGATGGAGCAATATTTGCCGTTAGGACAGTTTTGATCATAGTTTACGTTGCAGGCTGTTAAAGAATCATTTTCTTCCTTTATTGGACTATACATTCTTTTGTCTTTTGTCTAATCATAATAATACTTACGCTTGGGGGTAATAAATTGTTTTCTATTGCCGGGGCATTCGTCGCCGTCGTCGTCGAATTCTGCGCAATAACAACCGGATGTAAAAGTCTCGGGGAAAAAGCTGTCGATTATCTGACTTTTTACCGAATCTAAAGCGCCGGTAATTTTCAAATAAGGCTCAAGCTCTTGCAATCCTTTTTGGCAGGCCAACTTGTGCGTAGCCATTTGCATAGGAGATTGATCGGATAGTAGTGCATCTCGGGGTTTTAAAGGGGAGATGTTTACATATTTGCCATCGGATACTAACGTAAATGGGGCTCTCCATTGTCCAAAATACTCGCTTGTTAACGATAGATCAGCATCAATCAGACATGCGCTTTGTTTTTGGTAAAGCGTTGGAAATGTATCTGATAAGTAATTGTTAAATTCTTTTTGACAAATCGGATCTAATTCTGCATTAATAGTCCCAGTAAAGCCTAAAACTCCATCCCAAACTTTACAAACGTTAATTTTATCGCATTTGCATCCCTCTGTCCCTCTGCCTTTCATTCTTTCATACGGTGTTTCATAAAGAAACGGCGGAATGGGCGCTAAGGTAATTGAGCCGTCTGAATCCATTGATATTTTCGCTAAAATGTCCGCGGTTTGAAAAGTCGGATAAGACTTCTCGCCTCCTTTCATCAATATTTTAACTCTAATATTTATCAAGTTTCTAAGAATCGATATATCCGAAGTTTCAAAACTATTTTTAATTTGCACGCAGTAATCATGTATCGTTCCGGTTCCTAAAGTCGCGCAATCATATAAGTCCTGAAATTTATTAAGCATATCCAAATCAACAATCCAATTGAAACCTTTCGTTTTATCGAATATTTCTGTCGAACCTTGTTTTTCTACGGGCTTATATTCGCCGTCGTTTCTCCCGCATCTTCAAACCCCTAGGTTGTTCGGAATAACCGCATTCAGTTGTTGTTCACGTCTCGGGTATTCATCAAACAACGCGTTATCGTCCCTAAAACACGTAATGAAAAATGCGTCTAAAGCCCATATGTTTAATATCGAATCGTCTGACTTGGTAATAACGCTTCTATCTATGGCATTTATTTTATTCAAAATTATTTTCTTCAAAATTGTTTCGTCAATATCAATTAAAATATCTTTATTTCCGGCGTATGCTCTCCCGTGCATACACGCAGAAATCAATACCGCAATTAATAAAAACAATGCTTTTAAGGTATTTCTAAACATATTCCTACTCCTGTGACAGATTTAAACAACATCTAAAGCCAAAATCTTCCGAAGCAAGTCCGACGCTCAAATTGTCACCTTTATCGTTGCATTTAATATCGCCTAAACTATGGGCGAAAGAATAATTGCTCCCCATGAGGTTAAAATTTGGACCGCTCCAGTATGTCCATTCTGAAATATTCCCCATCATATCGTAAACAATGCATGAGGTAACGCATTCTTCCTTCCGTCCGGTCTCAATAAGACTCAATTGGCCGTGGTAGATATCCATTCTCTCGTTGCAAACCAAAGTAAATTCGTTTCCGTAAGGATATTTTGTCGCGCCGCCGTTAGAACACGCCTGTTCCCATACATGGTCAACGCACAATTCTTTTCCGACCCTTTTGCACCCAAAATACGCTTGGTAGTAAGAAATATAGAAACTCGGGTAGTACCCGCTTAACGAACAAGGATAATAATTTGCATTTATGTTTCCGCTTCCTCCGCGGCATTCGCTTTCGCAACGATAACCTGTAAACGGCGGCTCTATTCCGCATCCCACACAATCCGGGAAATCCTCGGGCCAGTCGCCTTTTGCTTGTCCGTAAATTCTCCCCGTGCAATCGGGGTTTTCAAACACCGTCGCCTCGTAGCGGTCTATGCAGTATTTGTCGCCGTTGGGCATTTCTATGAGTGCCATCTCCGGATGTCCGGGGCAAGCGCACGGCAATTGTTCTTCGGCGTCGTTTTCCGGTTGTTCGATTTCTTGGTCTGTTTCTTCGTCGCCGTCTTGCTGTGTTTTAACGCAGTTTGCGTCATTGCATTGTTCGTCGCCACGGCAGCGTTTGTAAAGTATCCATTGCTCTCCGTTTGCGCTACATTTTTCAACAAATTCGGCGTCTTTGCAGCGTAACGTTTCGGGCTTGCAAACTTCGTATTTAACGCATTCGTCGGTTTTACAAAACTCGTCCGAGCCGCAGGTTTTGTCGTCAACCCAACCGTCGCCGGCGCCGTTGCAGACTTGCAGAACGTTCAGGTCTTTGCATTTATTATTGCCCGGCGTACAAACGGAATACTCTTTTTCCGACTCATCTCCGTCGTAGGGGGCGTTCGAGCTCGAACAGCCAACAAGTAAAAATATAGCCATTGACGCAATACCCCCCCATGTAAGGAGTATTTGTCCACATTTCATTTAAATCACCTCTTTAAATTTGAAGTTATTTTTTCGGCAAAAGCAGTAAGCCCTTGTTCTGTTAGTCCGGCGGCAGTCAGCTTTACAAGCAGGAAGCCGTCCCGAACCTGCGACAAGGCTCCTTTGTCCTGCAGAAATATCATTATCGCTTTCTGACCGGCTACGCTTACTTCTTTGTAGGAGCTGTCCGTCGTAACAAATGGGGTCAGCATTTCAGGCAATTCGGATGCGTCGATAAGCTCGACGATTACCCTTGAGTCGCCGTTCGTATAAAGTTTAGAGGCCATAGCGACGGTTTTATCGTTTTTCTTTTTGTCTTCCGCCTTTGACAACGAGCCGCCAAACCCGTCGAGCGAGTCGGGCATTGCGGCCAGCAAATCGGCGGCCTTCCATTTAAGCGGCGCAGGCTTGGAAAGAATCGACATTGTTTTTACGACGGTATTTTGCTCGATACCTTTTTGCGCGCACGCCGAGGCGGCAAAAAGCATGAGAGCTAAGATGCAGATAAGCAGCGGTCTGTTCATATATCCTCCGGTTATTTAACTCATTCAAATAGCTTGTATGCGGCTTTTTACTTCCTATATCAATTATATCCTGCTTATAATTCTCTCAAAAAATACGGTTCTGTCAAATGAAAATAATAAAAGTTATAAAACAAAAAAATACAATAATCGTCCCGAAACGAGAAGAGCGATTAATTTATTATATTTTGTCGGAATGATGTTTTCGCATTTAATCGCTAAATTGATATTTTAAAGAGCGGCTATTTTATTTGCTCCGCAGTCTTTGCGGCCTCCCCCACATCTTTGCTTGCTCTAACCATGCGTAATTAGCGGGTTATTTCCCACTCCGCAAACTTGTTCCGGTTCTCGCATTTTCAAACTCGCGCAATGTTTTAATGTTATTGCGTATGATCAAATACCCCGCTCATTCCGCGTAGTTACGCGCCTCAATTTCGCCTATTTCCTAATAATTATGGAACGACGGT
>CAYNVS010000089.1:0-6672 GCA_964400725.1 uncultured Myxococcales bacterium | reverse complement strand
CTTGAGGCTGCCTCATGCGTAATCCCTACCTATTCCGAAACTGGGGATAACTCAGCAAGGCGCGCGCGGCGCGGCGTTTGCGCTTGTTTTGCGGCGTATTTTGTGTTATAAGCAAATAGTTTTAACGAGACTTTTTACAAAAGCGAGGCGACCGATGAAGCGCAAATATTGCTGCCCTAACTGCAAGGCGCTGCTCAACCCCGGAACCAAAATAATTCTGGCCGCGCGCCACGGCGGGAAACTTGGGCTTGTTCTTTTCAGCCCGCAGCCCGGCAATTACAACGCCATCGTTCCCGAAGAGCTTATGCTCAAGCCCGGCGACCTTGTGGAACTGCGCTGTCCGGCGTGCGGCTCGTCTCTCGACAGCCGTTACAACGAGAACCTTGCGCACATCGACTTCGTGAAAGAAGACGGCGAGGCCGGACAGGTGAATTTTTCGCGCCGCTTCGGCGAGCGGGCGACGTATTTTGTAACCAGCGAAACGATTAAAAGCTACGGCCCCGACGCCGCGCGCTACGGCGGTTTCAACTTTTTCGGCGAGTCGGTGGATAAAGATTAAATTTGCGGCGAAGCGTTTCTCGCGTAAAAAGTTAATTAATAATAATGTTGTAAACGCCGGCATGTCTTCGGCTTGTCTAATTTAATGCCGGGCGCATTCGTCTTGCCTTTGCGTCCGGCAAATGTTCCGCATTAGCTTCCCTTCTGCGGGTTGAAAACGCGCGCGGCCCTATTTCGAGCGACCGCTCGCAAAAAAATTATTGACATTACAACCTTTTTTAATAAACTTTTTTATAAACAGGAGGCAAAAGAACATGCAAAAAGACAAAACTTTAGCGTACGTAAACCTTCACGCGGTACTTCCGGCCTTGTGCGACCTGGCGGCGAAAGACGACAAGGCGCGCGCGATTGCGGCCAAGTCCCGCGGAAGCGTGATGCTGGCGGTCCCCGGCGGACCGTGCGCGGTTTTAACCCTTGACGGAAAAGGAGGAGTAAGTTTCAGCAAAGAGCCGAAACTCGCCCCAAAACTCGGTTTGGCTTTTCCGACGCCAAAAATTCTAAACGACATGTTCGCCGGAAAAAAGGCGTTCCCCATACCTTACATCGGCGTCTGGAACGTAGGGCTTATTAAAACGTTTACCGAGCTGACCAAAAGACTCGACGAAATAATGAAAGACTCCGAAGGTTACGTTAAGGAGCATCCCGAAGAGCTCGGCAAAGTTCTGTCGATTCTGTTCGGCATCGCCATGCGCGGTTTGGAAATAGTCGCGGAGCGCGACCATAAAGCGAACCATTACATCGCCGCCGCGCCGCAAGGGGTGGCCGCGTTTAAAATCGGTTCGGGCGCCGACAGACTCAACGCGGCGTTTACTATTAAAAACGGAAGGCTGTCGCTTTCCTTCGCGGAGCCCGCCGCCTGCAACGCGGAGCTTTCAATTCCGAAATTCGAGGACGCCATGGCGCTGTTCAACGGCAAAATGGACGCTATGGCCGCAGTGGGGCTGGGCGTTCTTTCCATGAAGGGGCATTTGTTGATGCTCGATCAAATAAACGCCTCGCTCGACGTTCTCGGCGGTTATTTAAAGCCGTAACCCGCGGTTGACGCACCCATTAACAACTCTCGCAATAGGAGGCCAAGATGGCTTACCGGTTCGATAAATCTTTAGAGGTTTTTAAAAAGGCCGCCGAATACATACCAAGCGGCATTTACGGCCACCAGAGCCCGACGCTCACCGTGCCCGGAAGATACCCGTACTTCGCGGAGCGCGGAGAGGGCGCGTACATTTACGACGTGGACGGCAACAAATTTATAGACTGGATGTGCGGCTACGGCCCGATGGTGCTTGGCTACAAACATCCCAAAGTGGAAGCGGCCGCAGCAAAAGTTCGCGACAACGGACTTTGCTTCAGCATCCCGACCGCGGTCGGCGTCGAGCTGGCCGAGTTCATGGTCAAATTAATTGACGGCGCGGAGTGGGCGGTGTTCGGAAAGAACGGCTCCGATCTTACCACGTGGGCGATACTTTCGGCCCGCGAGCACACCCAGCGCCGCAAGATTTTAATGGCCAAAGGCGCCTATCACGGCATTCACGCGTGGTGCACGCCCGGCCACGGCGGAATTTTAAAAGAAGACCGCGAACATATAGTTCAGTACAAATTCAACGACATCGGCAGCATTAAAAAAGCCATCGCCGACAATAAAAACGACGTGGCGGGAATTATTATGACGCCGTATCATCATCCGGCGTTCGGCGATTCAGAGCTGCCAAAAGACGGTTTCTGGCAGGAAGTCCGCGCGATTTGCGACAAAGAGGGAATTATTCTAATCGTGGACGACGTGCGCGCCGGGTTCAGGCTTTCGATAAAAGGCTCGCACCATTACTTCGGCGTAACCCCCGATTTAGCGGTGTTCAGCAAGGCGATGGGAAACGGCTACCCCATAAGCGCCTGCACCGGCCGCGAATATCTCCGTCCGGCCTGCTCCCGCGTCTTCCTCACCGGCTCGTTCTGGAACAACGCCGACGCAATGGCCGCTTCCATCGCTACGCTGTCGACGATGCAAAAAGAAAAAAGCGTCGAGAAAATGATGAAAATCGGAGAGAAGCTGTTTAAAGGCATGTACGAAGCCGCCGCCGACAACGGTTTGAAGATAACCATGTCCGGCCCGTACACGATACCGAATATGACGTTCTCGAACGAGTCCGATTTCCGCCGCATGCAGCTGTTCAGCGCCGAATGCGCGGAACGCGGCGTATATTTGCACCCGCATCACAATTGGTTCGTCAGCGCCGCTCACACGGAAAAAGACGTCGAAGAAACCGTCGCGGTCGCACGCGAGGCGTTTAAAGTCGTCAAAAAGACGTTCGGAGAATAAAGAACGCTTTGCAGATTAAAGGCATGGAAGGCAGGCGCAAAGCCTGCCTTTTTTTTGTATTCAGGGCAATGAATTTATGGACTCCGCGGAAGGTTATGCGTCCGCCGCGGCTGTTAAATACATTTTATTGGGAAAATTAAAAGGTGGTGCCGGAAGAGGGAATCGAACCCTCACAGGCTTTGCGGCCTACTGGATTTTGAGTCCAGCGCGTCTACCAATTCCACCATTCCGGCGCAACAATTTGTATAAAGCAAATCGGCGAGAATTTCAAGAAAAATCTGAAAAAGATATTGTCGTTTTTGCGGATAAAAAAACGAGCGGCTTTAGGCCGCCCGTTTGAGAGAAAGCAAAACGGTTAAACTATTTTAATGCGGTGGTAGTTCTTCTTGCCGAGCCGGACGATAATTTGTCCGTATTTATCGACGTCGCCGGGCGTAAGTTTTTTTTCCGGGTCGCTTACGCGCTCGTTGTTTACGTACACGCCGCCGCCTTTAATAAGCCGCCTGCACTCCCCGCGGGAGGAAAGGACGCCTTTATCAGCTAGAACGGCCGCAAGCAGCGGGGCCGCTTCCAGCTCGCCGCGTGCAAGTTCCGCCGTAGGCAAATCGGTTTCGGGCGTAATCTCTTTGGCCGCGCCGAACGCCGCGTCCGCCGCAGCCGCCGCTTTATCGGCTTCTTCCGCGCCGTGAACCAGCTTCGTAACCTCGTACGCCAAAACCTTTTTCGCCTCGCGCAGCTCCGCGCCTTCAAGCGCCTCAAGCTCGTAAATGCGGGCGAGCGGCAAATCGGTGAACAGACGCAGCAGCTTGCTTACGTCCTTGTCGTCGCAGTTGACGAGGTATTGGAAGAACTCGTACGGGCTGGTCATTTCTGGGTCGAGCCAAACCGCGCCGGATTCGGTCTTGCCCATTTTATGGCCGGTCGCGGTAGTAAGCAGCGGGTTCGTAAGGCCGTACGCTTCCCCCTGGGCTTTGCGCCGGATTAAATCCATCCCCGCGGTGATGTTCGCCCACTGGTCGTCGCCGCCCATTTGCAGCGCGCAGCCGTAATGCTTGAACAAGTAATAAAAATCGTACGCCTGAAGCAGATTGTACGAAAATTCGAGGAAGGTCATTCCTTTTTCAAGGCGCGCCGTTACGGAATCGTAGGTAAGCATACGGTTTACGCTGAAATGCACGCCTATGTCGCGCAGAAAATCGAGCAGGTTAAGCGAGCAAAGCCAGTCGGCGTTGTTAATCATAACCGCGTCGGACGGCCCTTCGCCGAAAACAAGAAAGCGGCTGAACTGCTTTTTAAGCAGCTCGGCGTTTTCATTTATCTCTTCCTTGGAGAGCATCTTCCGCATCGTTATTTTGCCCGACGGATCGCCGACCATTGTCGTGCCGCCGCCGATAATCACTATCGGCTTATGCCCCGCCAGCTGCAATCTGCGCATCGCCATAATTGCGAGAAGATGTCCGACGTGAAGGCTTTTCGCCGTCGGGTCGTAGCCGGTGTAGAATATCAGCCTTTCTTTATCCAGCTTCTCTTTAATCGCTTCGTCCGTAACCTGCTTGACAAAACCCCTCTCCTCGAATTCTTTGTAAAACGACATTTTTTCCTCTTTGTTTCCGCCCATGCGACCGCTACTTAAGAGCCTGTTTAAGGTCTTCGATAAGGTCGTCGGGGTTCTCCAGACCGATAGATATTCTTATCAGTCCGTCGGTAATCCCGATCTGTTCCATAATAACCGGATCGACGTCCGAGTGCGTCATAGTCTTCGGGTGCTCGATGAGAGTTTCGGTGCCGCCGAGGCTCACGGCCAGCTTGCACAGCTTTACGCCGTTTAAAACCTTAAACGCGGCCTTCTTCCCGCCTTTAACCTCAAAGGCTATCAGCGAGCCGCGCCCTTTGCACTGCTTATTGCAGATTTCTTCCTGATTTTCAGCGTTTTCCATCATGCCGGGATAGTAAATTCTTTTAACCTTCGGATGTTTGGAAAGCCACTCGGCGATTACTTGCGCGCTCTTTGCGCTCGCTTCCATGCGGATTTTCAGCGTTTCCAAGCTGCGCAGCAGCAGCCAGCAGACGAACGGCTGAGCCATGGAGCCCAAGAACGTGCGGTACATTTTAATGCTTTTCAACAAATCCTTGCGTCCAAGCACCGCGCCGGCGATTAAATCGGAGTGGCCGCCGATGAACTTAGTGGCGGAGTAAACCGACAAATCGGCGCCCAGCGGTATGACCTGCTGGAATACCGGGCCGAGGAAAGTGTTGTCAACGGCCAAGACGACCTCTCTGTCTTTGGTCGAAAGTTTTTTGCAGACCTTGGCGACTTCCGCAACGTCGGTCATTTCAATCGTCGGGTTGGCCGGCGTCTCGACGAATACGAGGCGCAGATTTTTAAGCTCTTTTTTCATTTCAAGCAGCTTGTCCGGGAAATCTTTTCCGGCCGGTATGTGATAAGTCTTGATGCCGAATTCGCCCGCGATATGGTTGAACAGAAAGTCGGTTCCGCCGTACACCGGAACGGTGTAAACTACTTCGTCTCCGGGCTTGCACAACGCAAGGAACAGCGTCGAGATGGCCGCCATGCCGGAAGCGAACGCCGCCGCGTCCTCGGCTTTTTCCCATATCTTAAGGCGCTCTTCAAGGATCTGAAGCTCCGGGTTGTTCATGCGGCTGTAAATAAGCCCCGGCGGCTTGGGGCCTTGCTCTTTGAGACCGTGCGCGACCGCGAAGAACTCTTCTCCGTCCTCGGCCGATTTGAAAAGAAATGTGCTGGTAAGAAACAGCGGCGTTTTAACTGAACCCTCCGACCACCACGGGTTGTAGCCCGCTCCCATCATAAGGGTTTCTGGCGATAATTTCTTAGCCGTTTTTTCGTCGTAATGCATTCGCTTCTCCTTGGTTTATGGTTTGCGAAATAACCGCTCAAGGCGGCAAAAGCCTAACAAACAGTAGGAATTTAGCAAAATCGGCGGCAAAGGGCAAGTCTTTAAAATAGTTAAAAAAGAAAGTCGTTTTATTCGCCGTAAATAACTCTTGAAGTTTCCGCGCATAAATAGTAACTATTTTAAATTGGTTCTTTTAACTACAACAACGCGAGGTAAAGATGAAACTCCACGAATATCAGGCGAAAGAACTCTTTAAGCGCGCCGGAATAGCCGTCCCCAACGGCGCGACGGTCGAGCGGCATGATGAAATCGAAGCCGCGGTCAACGGGTTGGGCGGCAATTTATGGGTCGTTAAGGCGCAGGTATTGACGGGCGGGCGAGGCAAAGCGGGCGGCGTCAAGCTGTGCCGCAGCAAAGCCGACGCGATAGAAGCCGCTAAAAAGCTCCTCGGCTCGAGGCTGGCAACCTACCAGAGCGGCCCTGCGGGCGTAGCCGTAAACAAAGTCTTAATCGCGGAAGCGGTTGATATAAAACGCGAATACTACTTCGGTCTTGTCGTGGATCGCAAAACGTCGTCCATCGCGGCGATGGCCTCGAGCGAAGGCGGCATGGAGATAGAGGAAGTCGCGCGCAATTTCCCCGAGAAAATTATAAAAGCCAACTTTTTGCCCTCGACCGGACTTTTGCCGTTTCAGGCAAACAGGCTCGCGTTGGAAATAGGGATGACCGGAGAGGCCGCCAAGGCCGCAGCGAAAATATTCGTAGAAGCCGCGCGGCTTTTCGTCTCGCTCGACGCCTCGCTGGTTGAAATAAACCCGCTGTGCGAGACGAAAGACGGGCAAATAGTGGCGGTTGACGCGAAAATTAACGCGGACGACAACGCCGCGTATCGTCAGGCCGAAATAGCTCAATGGCAGGATGCGT
>CAYNVS010000088.1:0-6717 GCA_964400725.1 uncultured Myxococcales bacterium | reverse complement strand
GGATATTTTTTACACATAAGCGCCGCGCTTTTATTCCGCCCCGCCCCCCGCCGCGGTTTTCAGCCGCCGGTTACAGTTTGCGGACACTCTGCTTAAATTGGTTTTATAAGGCTCTAATATTCTGAAAAACAGGAGGAACAAGGGGCAAGTATGCTTAAAAGCGTTTGATTCATCCTCAAAAAAACCTAAAATCATTTTGACAAGAAGTTCACAGCAAAATAAAATCTATTCAAGCGAATAAAAAAACTCAACATTGACGCTTTGAAATTGATTGTGCAAGTGGCTCATCTTGTTAATCGTCGCATAAATAATTGTTTATTACTTATTTTTTATCTCCCGTTTCCGAAACGCCTTCTGAATGCCATGTTTCGGCCCGGCAGTTCACTTCGCTTACATACATCGTGAAATCATTGTAGGTTTCGTCATTACTGTTCATCAAACCGAAATTGTCGCCGGCAATGAAATCGTCCGGAGGATTGTCAAACCATTTGTACCAATGAAACATAACCGCATATGGACGACGGATAAAACTTTCCACATATTTGCTATATGCAAGAGCCCTGTCCTTCTGCGTGTCAACGATGATTGCGTAATTCATTATATTAGGAAGCCCGGAATCCTTCGCTTTAAATGAAAATTCCTCAATGAGAAAAGGGCGATCGACTTCCGGATAAACGGCGTCCAGTTCATCAACCCAATTTTCGTGGTAACCCGCCATGGACACGACGTCAAAGACTTTTCCAGCCGCCTTTATAAGCGCGTCCCCCGGATACGAGGCGAATCGGCAGCCAAGAATTAGGTGGTTTGCATCTACCGCTCGCAGACCGGCTATGGCTACGCTTGCATAGCGGTTGAACGCGAGTACGGCGAAGGCTTCAGAGACCGCTTTGGCTTCGTCGGTTACAGGGGTAAGGTCTTTGGACGTCATGCCCGATAAATCGTCCCAGCTTTGCAATGAGGTTCCCCAAGTCGAGTTGAAAATTTCAAGGTTTTCCGCTCGCTCCTTTAGAAAGCGCAAAGCCTCGATTCTGCCGAGAGCGTCCGCAGGAAAATCGACATAGACTTGAAGCAAGGTTTTCTTCGACCGCCAATCCGGCCCCCAGAATAATTCGTTGTCTAGGAAATAACCGATTAAATATTCGTCGTCAATATGAGGCGTCGCGCGCTCGACGGCGACTTGCGAAGCCCATTTCTCGAATCCCGCCGACCAATAATCGGTTACAAAATCTTTGTTGGAATAGCGCGGCGCATGTCCGGCCGAATTCAATATAGGTTCCGCATGAGGCAAGCGAAGAATCATCGATTCGCCGCTCCACGGGCCTACGCTGTTGAACGACCATTCCTTTAAACGGGCTAATGAAGATTCAACCCACTTTTCTTCATTTCCGTATTTAGAGACGATTAATTGATGAAAGGAGTCGTCGGTAAGATTAGCTCCAAGGTAATTCACATCCGTTACTCCCTTCGAAATGAAAGGGCGCCCTTCCGGAGTTATAAACCACCAAACGCCGTTGATTTTTTTCACTCGAAAAAACTTGCCGGGAACGGGCTCTCCAAACGAACTCGGCGCGTTTAACCATCCTCCGAAACGATCGAATTCCATCTTCGTTCCGGCGTTTTTCGCTCGCAGACTGTTCAGGCTTGTCCGGTATTCTTTCTGCGTTTCCGTTTCATCGCCCACGGCTATGCAGACTCCATCCGAACAGGACCAGCCGCTTGTCGCGCAGTCGGCAATCTGTTGAATTTTACCGCTCAAGCAAATTGTCATTACGCTTCCGTTACAAGACAGATTTTCTTCTAAGCATGAGGCGGTTTGACCGGAGTCGCTGGAAGAGCAGCCCGATAACAATGCAAGACTTCCCAGAACCAATACATATAGTAGACGGCGTTTTATCATAATTACAACCCTATCTGAAAATGACGGTTTCGCTTGCGCCGCCGGCGCCGATAGTTACGGTTGCCATTGGCAACATCGCCGATTTGCGAGCGTCGTAAACAAGCAGGCGAACGATTTCGCCCGCAGTTCCCGCAACGACGACGCGGACGGAGTCTTTTAAGGGCTCAATTTCTACAAAGCGCTTATCTGCAACGGTTACGTATTTTCCGGGCTCGCCTATCAGCGCAAGACCATTGGATAGAATCGGCGCAATTACAAAATAAGCAAAATCATACAGGTGAGGCGTTTGCGGAATCTCAAATGTCCCTTCTACGACTTGCGCGGCGCCGTTGCGCCAGTCGTAAAGAACGACCGGCCCAGATATTCCAAGATCTTTTATCAAATCGACTTTCCAGTCCGTCGCTTCGTCGGGCCATACAAACATATTGTTAAGGTCTTCTCCGTCGTAGGTAAGGGAAGCGAAAACCTTACTCAAGGGATCCATTTCCTCATGATTTCTCGCAAGATGGTAGGCGGCAAGATATGTCCAGCGACCAAGATTTGCGCGATTTGAAAACGTTTGAGTTATGTATGGACGAGAGTGAGGCAGGAACATTGCGTCTATGGGAACGGCGCTCTTATCCGGCTTTAAAAGAACGCCGTCTTTCCTGCATGTTCGCATTAGAATTTCGGGTTTGGCGTTCTCTATCGCGTCGCCGACGCCGACCATGCCCGCGCTCAGCGCGCTTATTAGAGCTTCCTGTTCTCCCCATGTTTCGGATGAGTGGAAGTTGTCCTTGAAGGGCATAATGCCTAGAGCCGAGGCCAGCATATTTACGGTATGAAACATAGGCCAATAGGATTCCTTGGAAATCGCCGGGTGATAATCGATGCTGGTGCGAAAGGTTGTTACCGCCGGCATATCGAGCGTGAAAATAAGGTGAGCCGCCCCGGCCATGCAAAGCTGCATTGTAATACCTTTGGCCGCCGCGGCGTCGTTTTGATCTTTCATCCACTTTTCAGCGTTGTATATTCCTTGACGCAGATAGGGAATTTCCCAGATATGCGACATAAGCCAGTCGGGCTCGTAGGTTTCAATGCCCCACTCGGCCGCGTCCCGCATGAAAATGTCGTAAACGTCTCGTCCAAGAGGAATCGACCAAGATTGTCCGCTTACAAAAGGGTAGTCGTCTTTATAAGCGTTGTCGATTTCGAACCACTTATTATGAGCGATAAGGGGCAATCCCAGCTTTTTACGAAAAGAAGCAAGCCCGTTTGGGAAAGTTTCCGGCGTCGGCTCCCATTTGATTAACCCGCCTTTACGCGTTCCAACATTAGGGCCGCGGTAATACCACATCGAATCGATCTGAAAATAACCGTAAGGAATTCCTAATCCGTCAGCCTCGCTTTTTACCGCCAAAAGCGTCTCCTCAAAATTTTTTCCTTCAATAGTATTATAAAAATACGCCGCGCCGTTGTCCGTCCAATAACCGAGGTAGGACGAACCCGCGTCGGCGTAGCGGTCCCGGCGGCCAATGCCTCTTTCCTGCATCAGCAGCTCGCCCCATTTCTCCACCGTTGCGTTGATTCCCTTTCCTTTGACCAAAATAAATCTGTGGGCAAAACCTTCGGGAATTTCATCTATCTCGCCCTCTATTCCGTATTCAATCTTGCCGTCCACAAAGTTTACAAGACTCACGAAGGGGTGATCCATCGGAGAGAAAACAATAACGTCCAATTCGTCGGAGAATAAAATCAGCGGCCCGTTTGACGCTTCCGCTTTGCGAAGAGGAAACGCCCAAGGCGACATTTGAAATGAAAGAATATGTTTGTATATCGGCTCTACGGGAATCGATGGATAGCTTAACGACGGCTTAATATAGTCGCCGGTAGCTATTCCTTTCTGGGACGGAGGCGCGTGCATGAATATCGTCTTTTCGAAGCGCAGGTTGGAGGAAGTATCGACGGATTCGTTTGAACAGCCGTAGAAACCCGACAAGGATGCGCTAAAGATTACTATTAGTAACAACAATTGGCTTTTAACGGTTTCCATGATATTTTTTCTTTTTACCTAATACATAAAATATCGCGTTTTCTGCCTCGGGATAAAAGAAGGCGTAAGCCGTCTCTTACCTTATTTACAACAATATCTAAGGCGTATATGATTGTCAATATTAATGACAATAATGGTCATTATTAATCAAGAGCGTGCGCGCTTCTCGTTGTCGGCAATCTCTCGCATTTCCTTCAAATCAAATTGTCAATGAATTAAGCCGACGCTAAACAACCTCAACATGCGGCTGAAATCATGACCGATTAAATTTTGGCGAACCGCAAGAGCGTAAAATGAATATTTCCTTGATTTATAATGATGCTTCAGATAAGCGGCTACTCAAGTCAATTTAATTGACAATGAGGGTCAAATTGTTGCATAATATTTTCATAGACATCTTCGCTGACGGAGTATAGCGACGGCGTTGCGCTATTGTCGCTTTATTTGCGAGTTATCGTAAGGAACATTAGATATGAAGTTTTCTTCATGTAAAACCATTGCAGCCGTTTTTTTGACGATCGGATTTCTTATAAACGGGTGCGCGGCTCAAAGCGACGTCGGTTATTCTGCCGCTTCTATCTCTATAAAATCAAATCCATTAACGATAGACGTTATTTCGGATGGCAAGACGCTGGTATGCCTTGGGGGATTGGGCAAAGCGGCGTTTTATGTCGCGAGCGATGAAAAAAATATTGAAATCGAAGAAATAACCGAAATTACAACGCGGGAACAAAAAACAAGTATTACGGCCAAACTGAACGACGGGCGCCTGATGCGAATCGCGGCGGCTGTAGGACCGCAGGGAAGCGCGTCGTTTTCTGCTGAAGTTGACGATAAACGGACCGACGAGAATATCTGCGTTCGATTCATAGTCGGCGAAACGGAAGGTTTTTACGGATTAATGGAGCGCGTGGTTGACGGCAACCAGGACAATTCATGGAAGGAAGGAATGTCCGAAGGTTTCAATTTGAGGGGGCAAAGAGTAGAACTAATCGTCAAATTCACTCTTTCGGTTTACTCGCCTTTATTCGTTTCGTCCGCCGGATGGGGCGCGTCTATTCAAAGCGCATGGCCTGGCGTTTACGAGTTCGGAATCGAAGATCCGCGGCTGCTTACCGTCAAGCAGGAAGGCCCTTCGTTATCCATTTTAATTATTCCCGGGCCGACGCCGAAAGACGTAACCGAGCGTTACGCAAGAGCGACGGCACTCTCGCTTTTGCCGCCGCGATGGGCTTTCGGCCATTTCCGCTGGCGGGACGATATTTACAACCATCCCGCCTTCTTTGACGGAACTCCTTATAACGGCCCGTACAACTCGATGGTTGTGGAAGATATATTGATGCTTGAAGCGCTGGGCATTCCAACTACTCTGTATTGGATTGATCGTCCGTTCGGCAAGGGAGACTTCGGATATGACAATATTGGATGGGACGAGTCGCGCGTGCCCAAAGCGAAAGAGATGATTTCATGGTTAAAAAGCAAAGGCATTAACTTTATGCTATGGGTTTGCCCATGGGCATCGGGAGATAAAATGCTTTCCGAAGCGGCGGAAAACGATTACATCGTGGACGGCCAAGCGCTTATGCCGCCGTTATCCGCAAAATTAATCGACTTTACCATCCCCGCCGCAGCTGACTGGTGGCAAGGTTATCTCAAGGAGAGAATCGCGGACGGAGTGGCGGGGTTCAAACTTGATCGCGCCGACGAGAAAGTTCCCGACGGTCTTTTCTATGAGGGCATGTATAGGGACGGAACCGATTTCAGGGAGGGACGCAACCTTTATCCGGTCTGGTATGCGAAAGCCGCTCACGACGCTTTTGTAGAAGCCGGCGTAAAAGAGTTTATCGTTATGCCTAGAGCGGCATGGCAGGGAAGTCAGAAATATTCAACGCCATGGGGAGGCGACAGCGGTCTGTCCGAATGGGGATTGCGTTCCGCAATAATCGGAGCGCAGCGCAGCGCGGCTCTAAACTTTCCCATCTGGGGTTCCGACACCTGCGGATATGGCGGAGCGATAGACCGCGAGGTTTGCGCTCGCTGGCTCGCCTTCTCGGCTTTTACTCCAATTATGGAAGTCGGCCCGACAGGCAATTACGCCTTTTGGTCAATGCCTAAAGAAGGAGAAAAACCTGTTATCGACGAAAAAGGTTATCACTACGAAACGACATACGACTCTGAACTATTGGCGATTTATCGCCTTTACGCCGACATTCATCACAGATTAATCGATTACAGCTATTCGCAGGCCAAAGCCGCTCACGAAACCGGTCAAATGTTCATACGTCCCATGATTTTCATGCATCCGGATAAACCGGAATATCTCGATTTTTACGAGCAATATTATTACGGACCCGACGTTATAGTTCATCCAGTATGGCGAAAAAGCCAAACGTCGGCTACGGTAATTTTACCGGAAGGCGAATGGATAGACGCATGGACGGGTCTTTCCGTTTCATCAGGAGCAATATCCGTTCAAACGCCTCTTTATCGGATGCCTATTTACATTCGCAAAGGCGGAACCGCAGACTTAGGCGACCTTGCGGCTCTTTGGGCGACGGCTCAAAGCGTTACCGCTATTAAACCAGACCTCGCCGTTCTGGCGGAGACGCTAAAATAGATTTTTAGGAGACTAAGACGCCGCCTGCGAGTATCTATTATATTCAAAATTTTTACGCCGCCGCGCTTTTAACTTTATGGCTTGCCGGCGGCTGCGCAAAAGATGATAGAAGTAAGGCCGGCATTAAGTTTAACGTCGAGCGGCGCGTAGAGAGAAAAGCCAACTGAAAGG
>CAYNVS010000087.1:0-6952 GCA_964400725.1 uncultured Myxococcales bacterium | reverse complement strand
TTGAACTCGGCCGGACGCAAATCCGACAAAACCATTTTTTTGTTTTCGTCAATAACGCCGTCAGCTACGACTTCCGACGGTCCGTCTTTGTTGATTTCGTCAAAAGTCGGAACCGTTTTATCGCCGCTCGGTCTGCCTTTTTTGTTTTCGTCAATAATCTCGCACATGGTTTAACTCCTTTGTCAACAAATTGCGTTTTACTGTAAGCCTCAATTTAAAAGAGCTGAAATCTTTAAGCATATAGGCCGTCTTTTTCAGAGTCTTGCCTGTACAGCGTTTTGGCATCTTCTACTTTCTCCTTATTAAATCTTCTTCCCTTTCTGGAAAACATTTTGCGCTTATTGTATGCTGGTTTTTGTTTAATATTCATATATTTCATTTCTGATAACATCACCATAATTATTTACTTACCAACATATTTGATTTTCCAAATCAATACAGCAATGAGTATAATATTCTAGCTATCATAAATTTATCCTTTTATTATGGGTGACAAAATTGCACGCATAAAAAATCACCATACATCCATATTTGATGATTTTATTATTGTTCGAAATTGATAAATTGTTGCCGGCGAAGCGGGAATTAAACGTTCGCTTAGCCAACCTCCTTCCGCTCTGTATCCGCATCCAAAATTTCCAGGCTTTTTGATATCGTCAATAAAATGCTTGACTCTCGCCTTCGTCAACTTGCGAAAACTAGGCCCATCGTCCTTTGGGTGCAACGGGATTTTCCACAAATTTTTCGAATCATTTACATATGAATTTTGAATGCGGACTAAAACCAATCCGTGCGTTGGATTTAGATATTTGCCTGGAAGCGCGCCGATATATAAATTTCGCGAGAAGCGCAATTTCTCAAACTGTTTGACTTTCTTTATCGCGGCCAAATGTCTTATAGCAGTTCTTTTAGAAACGCCCGATTCCGTTGAAATCAAAGCGTATGAACGACCAGGAGAAGGAGCGGGCATTGAACCGGCGCCATTCTTTCTTGGTATGGCAGGCATTCTTACCTGCGGTCTGCATGCAATTTGAATCGTCAACCATTTTTTGAATGCGGTAAGCTTCATTCCGTCTTTAAGTTCGAGTTCAGAAACCCAAATATATCTATTATATGAAGAATTCGGAAATGGTATTGAAATGCCTTCGAGATAGAGTGCGACGCTTTTCATTGATTTTAAATAAACGTTGGCGTTTTCCTTATTATGATTTCCGAATTGAGAATCGCATAAACTGTCCCATATTCTTGCAGGCGTTTTCCACCCGTGTTTTCGAAGCCATTTTACAAAATTTGCATGGTTAATCTTGCCGCCGGTATTTTCTTCCTGAGAATACCTTCTTGCAATAATATAGGCATAAAGCCAGCGTTTCGGCTCGTTCTCCCTCAAATTGGGAACTATGGGAACTTTAACTTTCACGTACGACCTATCCTCATTTCAAGTTTGCGTCGGCGTTAATTTTTCCGAACTCCGTTTCTTCGGAAGTGTTTGAAAAACAACGGCTTTCCAGCCATTCGTCAATATCCTCCTGACGATAGACTACTCTGCCGTTTGTTCCTCCATAACGTATGTAGCGAGGGCCAATACCTTTTAAACGCCATATGCGAAGCGTTTGAGGTTTAAGACCCAGAAGTTGAGCGGCTTGATTGGAAGTTTTAATTTCATTCATAGTAACACTCCGTATTGTCAATCTATTCGACTACAAATACATTTATTGCCTAATCGCCATTTGTCAACAAATATTTCAATAGTTATTATATCAAAGTATATCAAAGTATATTTTGTGATAAAGAATTATGCTTTAGGTATTTTGCCTTAGATAAGGCAGCACAATTCCTAATCGCGTTTAACGTTTTTAAAAGATCAAAAACGGACGGCTCCGCTCTTATTACCCAACATACTTCAACATTTTAAAAAGACAAGGAATAATGGCAATCAATACCGCAACTTACGCCCAATTTAAATCATTTGATTTTTGTTGGGTATATTCCTTTTAATAAACCCCCTCACTATTTCTGTCAGATTATCGCGACTGTTAGGGTTT
Source organism: uncultured Myxococcales bacterium (assembly GCA_964400725.1). Lineage (GTDB taxonomy): Bacteria > Myxococcota_A > SURF-8 > SURF-8 > CAYNVS01 > CAYNVS01. The sequence goes on along the minus strand of CAYNVS010000087.1, from coordinate 4,910 downwards.
AAATATCGTTTATATACAAGGATGTTGAAATAAACCAATACAAGCCCTATATCGAGCTCGTTCGGGCTCATGTTTTCGTCGCAGATTACATTCATAAGCGACCTTATCCAATAAATGACATTATCATCTTTCGGACGTCTTTTGCCGCTTGTATCTTTTCCTCTATCCAACTTGGCGAGTCTAGAGTAATATTTCGACATGAAATCATAGTAATCTGCCCTGAGGAACTCCCAGCCGACTTCTCCTTTTTTCTGCGCCTCCCGCCACTTGCGCTCCAACTCCTCCGCAACGGGAAGTTGCTTACTTTTAATAATTTCAATGAAACGCTCTTTTATATTTAGAGAGCTAAAGTTTTCGATTACCGGACTATACCCATAATCTTCATATTCTTTTGCTGAAATATATTGAAACAATGGCTCTTCACTTTCCAGGCTCAGCTGATATTTATTTGGTTGTTGCACAAACTCTAAAATGTGCTTCCTGCTTATATTTAAATACCAGTTGCCTTTGCAGCATAAGACTGTTCTTTTTGTAAAAGAATGGTTTATTTTTATAATTCCTTTATCTGGCTTGAAAAAACGCCTGAGTTTATACTTTAATAGCGGACTCCAACGTCCTATTTTAATATGTACTTTTGACTGACATATTTGATGTCCGGTAAAGAAACCAATAATGTCAAAGCGATATTCGTCAAGAATGTACTCCGGTATTTTCTCAATATCTGTCGGACGCTTCGACTTTCGACCCATTTATATCTCCCACTTGTTATTATTCTTTTTATTCGACGGCATCCCCTTTTCCCTCTCGACCAGCGCGTCGCGCAGATCGTCGATTCCCAGCGGCGCGTAAACTCTTTCCGTCACGCGTATGTCCGAATGTCGCAGCAGCTTTGAAGCTACGTGCAACCCGGACTTCTTTGCCACCTGCAATCCGAACGACCGACGCAAATCGTGGATGCAGACGTCCGTCAGCTTCGCTTCGGTCTTCAGCTTCTCCCACGGGTTTTTAAGGTCGAATCTCGGTTTGTTAGGGTCGTGACCGGGGATGACGTAAGGGCCGAGGCGCGGCAGCTCGGCGAGCAGCTTCGCGATGTTCGGCGTAAGCGGAAGCACCTGACGTTTCCCCGCCTTAGTCGAGGGCAGCGCCCACAGCCTCTGCTCAAGGTCTATGTTCCGCCATTCCGCATGCAACACCTCCGACAATCTCGCCCCGGTCTGAACAAGCAAGGTGAACGCCGCCTTTATAAACGGGTCGGCTATTTTATCAATGGCTTCCAATATTCGCTTGAACTCGTCGTCGCTCAATACCCGCTCTCTCGGCGGTCGCTCCGGCAGTCCCCGAATCCGAAAGACGGGGTTGCTCTCGATATGCCCCTTCCGGTAAGCCTCCTGCATGCAGGCGCGGACAGAGGCCAGAAACCGGTTCGCTTCGGCCCGCTTACCCTCGTCGTCCAGCCGGTCGCGGATGGTTTGCACGTCCTCTACTGTAACGGCGGTAATAAGCTTCTTCCCGAACGCCTTGACCGCCATGCCGAGATAACGATGATCCGGCTTCGGGTTCTTCTTACGCTTGTCCGCTGTTTTTAGATATTCCGCCGCCCATTTTGAAAATGTCGGAAGCGTTCTTGCCGCCGTCTTGGTCTCTATCGGGTCGCTCCCTTTATTTAACTTTGCCATTATCTCTTTGGCTTTAGTCCGCGCCTGCTCGCATGTGAGAGCTCCGTATTTGCCGATGCTCATCCTACGCCGCTTGTGCGCTTGGCCGTACATCACGAAGAACGCTTTGCCGCCCGCAGGATATACCGCTATTCCGAAACCGTGAAGCTCGTCGTCGAAATACAGATCGACGTTCTTTCCTTCCCGGCATACCAGCTTGTCGATTGTTCGTTTCGATAGATGTATTACGGCCATTTTCAGGACCTCGCCGATATTTGAAGCATATACCAAGTAACGATTTTACGTTAATACTTTTAACGTATTACTCAACGATTATCAAGTAGAAGTAGGTCGCTTCGTTAGAATGTCAAAAACAAGCAACGCTTATCAACTTTTTCTCAATTTGTCGCCAAAACGGTAGAATTAACGAAACGGCGATATGTTATATTAATATGCGAATATCGCTGACAATTCTCATAATGAGCGCAATATTGTAATTTTTTAATCGAGCCGCGTAATTAACTCAAAGAAAACGTTCGGTTATGGCGCAAATAAAATATTGACAAATTACGTTATTAAGCGCAAAATATAAATTGTCTAAATGTAAGATGACCCGTCGGACGGGGTTGACGCGAAAACGATGACGACGGAAAATACGAAAGATAGTTCCATACCCGACGACCGGCTTGGCAGATTGTAATTAACAAATTTAGAGACAGACGGGCGGCTTCGTCCGTTCGTCTGTTTTCGAGGTTTATATGAGAATACTTAATCAACTAATTATTTGGTTTCTATTTTTGGTCTTGCTAAGTATGTCGGCCGGCTGCTCTACCTCTGGGACATGGAAATCAACGACAGAGGACTCGGAAATTGTCGGCGAGGGCGATATTGAATTGATCGACATTACACATGAAGTTGGTGAAGAGCACTTGACCGATATGGATAATGAAATTGTTGATGTCGCGCTTAATGAGGAGGACGTAACCGAAGAACAAGAACTTGACTTGGAGACAGACAACGAGATCGCCATAGAAGAGACGGTTGATTTTAAATTGCCGGAATTTCAGGTTTATAAAAACCTTAATAATACAGAGGGAAGCGGAACGTTGTACGCCTCCATTGTCGACGAAGATAAATTATTTGTGCTTTGGTTTAACTATTTAGGGGCGCGCTTCAATGAAATGAAGATTTCGGATAATTCGTGGACCGGCGAAAAATTACTAATTAGCGAACTGCAAAACGGACTGCAAAATAAAGTCGCTCCTCCGTTGCAGTATTGCACCGCTCCCACCCCCGATTGCAGCCCAGGCGAACCTTTGCCAAAAGAGTTTTGGGATGTTAAAATATACCCATTTTCTTGTAGCAGTTTCAATAGTACCTACAGCAATATTTGGAGAGATAAATATAATTTAACTCATGTACTTTTTGGATTCGAAGCCGACGTTCCTCACAACGGTTTAATAGATTTCACGTTTGAAAAAGACCCCTTGGATTATAAACTGACCGTTTTGGAAGATTTTGGCAGGGATTTTAACGAAGAATATTTGCGACTTCTTAGAGAAGGCAAAGAGCCGACTGACGCTAGCGTTCCAAGGCTGGGTTTGAACACATATTTTGACTGGGGCTCGACTTCTGAGGGTTGCGGAATTTTTTATGGGGTTACGGGCGATATTTTGGAAACGAACATAGATTGGCTTAACGCAGTTTATAAGAGAGACAATTGCAACGGCGTTTGGTCGGAACGCAAACGGATTTTTACAATGGGCGACGCGCCCGGAACGCTTGACGATGAAAATGACCAAATTTGCAGCTGTACTTCAGATAGAACGGGTTGCAGTTGTAAAGACATTTTGGGTATTTACCCGACAAAAAACGGGTTAAACGAAATTATCGATCCAATTATTTTAGAAGTTTGGTATACTACCGGCAACAAACCATACATTCTTATGGCTGTTTGGGCAAATGAAGAACCCGTAAAATCGCAAATTATAATTGACTCTAAGAGCGACTATGACCGAACGCCAAACCGCATTTACGGCGTTTACGCCTTTGACGACGGCCAAACGTGGATGGCGTTGGGCGTATGGGAGACAGACAGGTTTAACGTTAAAATCGTTCCATTCGACGAGAACGGATTTAAGTTCGACAAGCAAATTAAACTGTTTGAAATACTCCCTCGCGACACGCCAAACATTCCGGATTATCTGCCCGAAACTTATCTTAAGTCCTCGCTCGGACAACAGCCTAACGGCAGATTGTTAAGTTTTATCAGGGACGAGACGGAACCCGGGGTAAGCGGCGGAAGGCTTGTTGAATACAAGCACATTCACGACGCAACCGGCGATACGGTCGTCGAGCTGACCGCCAACAATCCTCCGTGGCTGGACCAAACCGGAATAATGGGCGAAACTATATTGATTCCGGACAACAACGGCAAAAGCATTTTAATTACGGAAAGATTGCGCCATCCGTTTGACTTAAATATTACAAAAGGAGAAGGCGGTCCATCGTATAGAGACATTTGCGTTTACGCGCAAAACGACCAAGGAATTCGCGAAAATATAGGATGCCCCATTAACAGCGAAGGGTTTCATTGGAGCTACGGCGCCGCCGCGTGGCTGGAAGAAGACTCTTCCAAGCTGCCGATGCTGCTTATGGGCGGCAACGGAAACGGATATTTTTCATATTTAGATACAAAGGACCCGAATGCGGCTTTCACAATGCTGCCATATTCGGTACTCCCGCCCAATCGCACAACCATGAGCAATGGTCTTAACGGAATCAAGGATTTTGTCGCGGCAAACGATTATGGATTAGAAACTTTTCTGCTAAACGTTAAAGATGGAGGAGGACTGAAAATAAATAAAATCAAGCACTTCGATAAGATAGAGGATGGCGCTTGCAATCTTCTCAGCATTGCTGGAGGTTTGTTGCGGTTTATGTGCAGAGGCAAAGACTTATATTCTAACTTTACTTATACAACAATTCTCTGCGACGTGGACGGCTCTTGTTCTCAGCCGCGTAATTTTGCTATCGACGGTTTTGAGACTTTTGATACGCAGCTTATAAAAAGAAGCGGCGATTACGTTGCTGTTTTGACAAAGACTTCATTTACTAGCTCTATAATAAATTTTCAAACATGGAAAAGTCTGGATGACGGCGCGACATGGACAAAATTCGGCGAGGATTTTTTTGCGTTCAAACAATTTCTTACAACCTTTAACTGGAATCCTTACAAGGACGGCTTAGCCGGAG
>CAYNVS010000086.1:0-6986 GCA_964400725.1 uncultured Myxococcales bacterium | reverse complement strand
GCGTAGCGTATGTCTCCAAGACGAAAATCTATCGACGACTTAATCTCTTTATCGGCGCGGTCGAGCCAGCCGTAGCTGCCGTTAGAATTATAAAGGCAAAAAGCGCGGACGTCCGCGCCTTCTCTTACGAGACGTTCGACCAAATGGCTGCCGATAAATCCGTCAGAGCCGGTTACAAGCGTTTTCTTTCCTCTAAGGCTCATTTCTCGCGCCTTTCGCCGCAAAAAAAGCGGGCAGCAAAATTTAATGAAAGCGTTAATTCGTTGGGAAGCAATTTAAATCAAAGCCGCCTCACAGTCAAGCGGCTCTGCGGCAATACAGGCCGAGCCTCAAAGCCCGCTTAGCGCAAAGAAAGCAAAAAATTAGTTTGGCCATCAAGCGTCATCCCTTGAAAATATTGATAATTTTACAAAATTCTATCTCAAGGCGCGCCGCGGCATACCTTTCGCCAGAAAAACAGACGACGCTTCAGGGATGAATTTGCAAAAGCTGCGATATTAACAAATACAATTTTGCTATTTCTCTCCATTATTGTAATATATGGAAGTTTAGTTTCGCATTTTTAACCTCAAGGAAGCGTTACCATGAGCGACAGATCTTTAAAATACTGCGCCGCGCATGCGATGGAAGAGGCGTTTTACCGCTGTCCAAAATGCGACAAATACTACTGCGACGATTGCTGCTACTCGAAAATAGTCAACGAAGAGAAGAAATTATTCTGCCGCGTTTGCGACGCCCCGCTTGAGACGCTGGCGTTCCCTTACTACAAACCGGCGTGGAGCGTCCCCAGCTTCGTCTTCGAAGCTCCGCTTAAAATGTCCGTATTGAAGTACATTTTAGGAGCCGCAGCCGCTTGCATTGCAGGCTTTTACGCGCTGCCGCAGTCCGTCCTTAATTTGTTCGCGGGGCTGCTGTCCATTCCTATCGTACAGGTTTTTCTCCTTGTTTTTTTCGCGTTGATAAACGCAAAACCGCTGGTAAAACACTATTCGCCTCCATTCGAGAAAACGCCGGCGCTTTGGTATCTCTTCGCTTATCTGCGTTTTCTGCTTGTCGCCTTGCCGGCAATAGCGCTTTGCTTAGGTTTTTTGGCGGCTTACAAACAGCTGCCGGAGTTGTTCGCCGGAAACATAAAAACGATGATTAAGGGCGTCGTATCGTCCGAATCGGGAGCTTTCACGCTAATAGGTTTGTTTTTTGTAATATCTCTATGGGTTGTAATCGCGGTTCCTGCCGCGCTGGGAACCCGCTCGCTAAAAAAAATCGTCAACCCGGTTTTTCTAGTCAAACTGGCCTCCAAAGAATTCTCCTCGCTTTTAATGTCGGCCTTTTACCTTACCGCGGCTTTCTGCATGGCCGTGCCGCTTGTAATGATGACGAAGGTTTCTAAGAGCGGAACCTTCAACTATGAGACCGCGCTGGGAATCGCGGGCATAATGTACTTATGGGGAGTCGCCGGAGCGATATTCGGCTGGAGAGTTTTTGAAATCCGCGGCGAGGTAATGCCGTACGACCTTAATTCAGACGACGAACAGTACAGACTGCGCATAAAAACGAAAAGTCAGGAAATACGTTCGCGCATGCGCACCGCCGACAGAATGGCGCAGCTTCAGGCGCGTATGGAAGGGAAAAAAGTCGATTCCCGCGGGTACGTAATGGATGAAAATAATCTCGCGCTTCTCGAACAGCAGCAGCGGCTTGACCCGGAAAATCCGCAGCTTATGCGGGAACTTTTAAATTATTACGAGCACTTGGAACGCATCGAAGAAGCTAAAAACATTGGAACAAAGCTCGTGGCTTATTACCTCAACACTTTAAAATTCGACGAAGCGGCGCAGACATATCAAGAGCTTTGCAGTTACGACAAGAAACTTTCTCTTCCGCCGTTCCAAATGGTCAAGCTGGGCGAATTCTACGAGCGCGGAAGCGAATGGCAGTCTTCGTGCATAGTTTGGCGCAACCTAGCGGTGCAAAACCCCGATTCTCCTCTGGCCCCGCAGGCGCTTTACCGCTGCGCCCGCGCTCTTGACAAACTTGGCAAGGTCGAAAGCGCGGTTGCGGCGCTTCGCAAAACTCTGCGCGATTACCCCGAATGCAAGAACAAGGCAGAAGTCGAGAAGCTGTTGAACGACATCCAAAAGCAATACCCCGGTCAGTTTTGACCGGCGGCTATACGAGCGCGCATGAAAATTTTATTTTTAGGAGACATCTGCGGACGCGTCGGACGGACTATAGTCAAACAGCGCGTTCCCAAACTGCGGCAAGAAATTAACGCCGACTTCGTAATTGCCAACGGCGAAAACGCCAGCGGCGGAATCGGCCTTAAACCGGAGCAGGCAAAAGAGCTGCTCTCATGCGGCATCGACGTCCTTACGGGCGGAAATCACACTTTCAAACACAAAGACATTTACTCTACGCTGCAAAACGATCCGCGGGTTCTGCGTCCGGCGAACTTCCCGAAAAAAGGGGTTCCGGGGTTCGGCTACGGAGTGTACGAAACTTTAGCGGGCAAAGTCGCGGTGATAAATCTGCTTGGGCGCACTTTTATGGAATTCGATCTCGAATCGCCGTTCGAGCGCGCCGACGAGCTTATCGAGGCGGTTAAAGACGAAACAAAAGTAATATTCGTCGATTTTCACGCCGAGGCGACGGCGGAAAAAATTGCGCTGGGGCTTTACCTAGACGGGCGGGCGAGCGCCGTCGTCGGGACTCACACGCACGTTGCGACCGCCGACGAGCGGATACTCGATAAAGGCTGCGCCTACCTCACCGACGCGGGAATGTGCGGCGCGCACGACGGAATCATCGGCATGGAAGCCGAAGGAGCTCTGGCGCGGTTCTTAACCAGCATGCCGCAGACTTTCAAACCGGCGAAAGAGAAGCCGTACATCAACGGAGTAATCGTCGAAATATCGAGCGAAACTGGAAAGGCGTCAAGCGTTGAGCGCCTAAAAGAGCGCTGTTGATTTATTTTTATTTGCTCGGGATTGAAAAGAAAATGAAAAAAAGCGATGCGGCCGAAAGGCTTGATACGGCGGTCGAGCTGACCTGCGACGCGGTCGGCGGCCTTGTGCAGTTTTTAGGGTTCAAGTCCGTTTCTGGAAGAGTATGGGGTTTGCTTTACTTAAGCGACAAACCGCTGGACGCCGCGGTAATCGCCAAACGGCTTAAAATTTCCACCGGCGCGTGCTCCATGGCTATTAACGACCTTCTGCGCATGGAACTTATCGAAAAGTCGCTGCCTAAAATAGGCCGAAGCGCGTCCTACCAGCCTGTTACTGATTTGTGGCGAGCCTGCAGGGGCGTAATGCGCGAAAGGGAAACAAAGCAGCTTTCAAAGGCGATAGCGACGCTCAAGCGCGCCCTGCTTTTGTTGGAAGAGGCGGCAGCCGACGACAATCAAGCGAAAGCACTGGCTTACCGCATTAAGGAATTCGCCGTCTTCCTTACGCTGCTGCGAATAGCTCTCAATCTGTTCTTAGACAGCGGCAAGCTGGACCTAGGCCTTATCACCAGCAAGCTGGGCGAAGGGCGTTACGTCGGCAGACTAGATACCGACCCGATAGTGAAAGACTACTGGGAGAAATAAACGATGCCTTATCGTTTTACGCTCGCCGCAACGCTTGCGGTTTGCGTCTTTTTTGCCAACGCCGCGGCGGACGATAAAGCCGCGGAAGAGACGCTCGCGGATTATTTAACGGAACTCGGCTGGGAACCGGCTCTCGACGATTATAAAAAACTGGGCGAAGGAACGGCGGTCGTAGAATTGCTTTTAAAAGCCGTCAACGACGAAAATCTTAAACTTTACGCCAGAATTCGCGCTCTTCACGCGCTTGCGGCGTTTCCGGCAAACGCAAAGGCGGTGGAAACCTTAAAGGAATACCTAAAACCCGGCAGAAAAGCGGTTTTACGGCGCGCGGCGGCGTTAGGACTTGCAAACGCGCTGGGCGAAAAGGCCGTTTCTCACCTTGAAGCGCTTTCGTCGGACGAAGACCCGATGGCGAGAGAAGGCGCGGCAATCGCGCTTTCGCGCATATCGTCCAAGTCGGCGGAGTCGCTTTTATACAAAATGTTAAAATTAGAGAAACATCCGATAGCGCTGGACACAATAGGCATGGCTATTTACGTCTGGAAGAAGTCCTTCGCTCAATAACGACAACCAACGGAGGGCGCATATGAAGGCGAACGCATCGGGACGCGCAGGCTTTACGACGTTTATTCTCGCAGCCGCGGCGCTTTTAGCTTTCGGCTGTTCGTCGGACGGTTCGAGCGGAAACGACGGCTCCGATTCGGACGCGGTTGACGAGGACGGCGACGCAGCCGAAGAAATCGAAACCGAAGCCGCCCGCGACCGCTTCGGCTTTCCGCTGGATCACCCGATACTTTCAAGGAAATTCCTCAACATCGCGCACAGAGGCGGAGGCTTGCTGGCGCCTGAAGAGAGCATGGAGGCGTACGTAAACGCGAACGCCGCCGGAGCCGACATGCTTGAGATGGATTTGCGCGCCTCGTCGGACGGAGTAATCGTCCTTCACCACGATCCGTCGGTGAACCGCGTAACGGACGGAACCGGCTACGTCTCGGAAAAAACCTACGACGAGCTGCTTGCGCTGGACGCCGGATATAAGTTTACGGCCGACGGCGGCGCGACTTACCCGTTCCGCGGCAAAGGCGTCAAAGTCGCCAAATTCCGCGACGTGTTGAAGGCTTTTCCCGACGCGCTCTTCTCGGCGGAAATAAAGCAGAACGACCCGCCTATAATCGACGCCGTTCTGGCCATACTTGCCGAAACCGGCATGGAAGACCGCGTAATGCTTATTTCGTTTTACGATTCAATCGCGCGCGAGATACGCGAGAAAAACCCTCGAATAGTTACCGGCGCGGGAACGAGCGAAATGGTTTCGTTTTCCTCTCTGACCGCGGACGATATAGGCGGTTACGTTCCGCCCTGCCCGATATTCCAGCTCTCCGGCGCGGAGGAAGCGACTTTTGTCGCGGCTAAAACGCTGGGCGTTAAAGTCCAAATATGGACGGTGAACGACGAGGCGGACATGCGGAAATGGATTGACATGGGCGCGGACGGTATAATAACCGACGACCCGGTTTTGTTGAAACGGATTATGGAAGAGCTGTAAAGGCGTTCAAACGGTTTGACAAAGGAGAATAACATGAAAAAGTATTTTGCGGAGTTTATCGGCACGCTGATTCTTACGCTGTTCGGATGCGGCGCCGCGGTTGTGGCGGGGGCGCAAATCGGAGTTCTAGGAATCTCGTTCGCGTTCGGTTTTGCGCTTATCGCGGCGGCTTACGGCATCGGCCCGATTTCGGGCTGCCATATAAATCCGGCTGTAAGTCTCGGCGTTTTTACCGCGGGGCGTATGGGTTTTAAAGATTTAATCGGCTACATCGCGGGGCAGTTTGCGGGCGGCATCGTCGGCGCGGCGATTCTTTACGCGCTTGTCGCCGGTAAAATCGGAGGATACGACTTAGAAGTATCGGGACTCGGCCAAAACGGCTGGGGGCCGGGATATTTAGGACAGTACGGCCTTCTTAGCGCGATTATATTCGAGTTCGTCGCTACGTTTATCTTCCTCGTCGTTATCCTCGGCTCAACGCAGGAGGCGGCGCCGGGAGCGATGGCGGGATTGGCCATCGGCCTTACGCTTGTAGTCATTCATATATTCGGCATACAAATCACCGGCGTTTCGGCGAACCCCGCCCGCAGCCTCGGACCCTCGATATTCGTCGGCGCAAAGGCTCTTTCTCAAGTTTGAATGTTTTTGTTGGTTCCCAGCGCCGCGGGCATAGCGGCAGGGCTCGTCTTCAGGTTTAAAGCTCTGGAAAAATAAAGCGATCGAGGCGAGAGCGAAATTTGTGTGCGACTCTGAAAGACTCCGGCAATACGCCCGCTCAGCTTAAAAATGACAGCAGCGTTTGCGCGACGATTATTTTCGTTATCGTCGCCACCGGGTAAACCATGGCGTAGCCGATGTTCGGCGCCTCGCTTTTGCTTTGCTCGTTTGCAAAGGCGAGCGCGGCCGGTTGAGTTTGTATGCCGCAAATCATTCCGATAAGCAAAAGCATTGGTATTTTAAGCAGTTTGTAACCCACAATAAGCGCCGTCATAACGGTAATAAACGTGATTGCGGCTCCTGCGGCAAACAACGCGAGTCCGTTTCCTTCGCGGAAAGTAGTCGCAAAAGCGTAACCGGAACGAGTGCCTACCCCGGCGAGAAATAAAACCAAACCGAGCTGCCTCAGCGTAAGATTCGCCGAGAAAGGCAGCTGCCAGACCATTCCGCCGCTGCGTCCTTTAATGCCCAGCGCCAAACCCATTATAAGCGGGCCGCCCGCATAGCCGAGCTTGAATTCGCCTCCGCCCGGAAGCGGCAGAGGCACGCTGCCCAGCAGCAAGCCCAGCGCAATGCCTATGCTGAACGAAATGATGTCTATCTCGCCGCCGGCTTTTTCGCTGTCGCCCAAAAATTTGGAAATGTCGTTGAGTTTCTCTCGCGGGGCGACTACGCGAACCCTGTCGCCTAATTCAAGCACGGTGTCCTTGTTCGGAAGAAATTCAACGTCGCCTCGGCGCACGCGCGTTATTATTCCGCCGAAACGATAGGAAAGAAACAGCTCCGAGAGCGGCTTCTCGACGACGTCGTGCCTGCTGACGCTTATTCGTCTGTAGTCGAGTATGCGGCGGTCGAGGTCGAGCTGCTCGGAGGATATTTCGCCGTAAAATTCGGTCGCAGCCTTTACATCCCTCTCCGCTCCGACGATGGTAAGCAAATCGCCGACATTGACGCGGGTTTCCGCCTTCACTATCTCCACTTTGCTGCCGCTTTTATGGCGCCCGAAAATTACGCGCCAATGGTTTTCCTGAAGATTTTCCTCGATCGTTTTTTCGCAGGCGGCTTCGTTTTTAACGAGTATTGTATAATTGATTATGTGCTTATCTTCCTCGCCGGGGATGTTTCCGCTGGCCG
>CAYNVS010000085.1:0-7203 GCA_964400725.1 uncultured Myxococcales bacterium | reverse complement strand
GAAGCTAGAGTTTTACATCTTCGACAGCATAACCTACGAAGAAGACGAAAACCGCAGCTGCTATCAAATCGAGAGCGTGGAGGCCGACTGGTCTCACGCCGAAAACAGGCTCGGGCATAAAATTCCGCGCCAAGGCGGCTACCACGCGATGCCCCCGCAGGACACGCACTACAATCTGCGCGCCGATATGGTCTCGCAAATTCAAGACCTCGGTTTCGACGTCCGCTATCACCACCACGAGGTCGGCGGCCCGGGGCAGAGCGAAATCGAAATCGGATTCGCGCCATCCACTCAAATGGGCGACATCGCCTCGTGGGTGAAGTATATTATTAAAATGGTAGCCCGCAACAAGGCCAAAACTGTTACGTTCATGCCCAAGCCCCTTTTCAAAGAGGCCGGAAACGGTATGCACTTCCATCAGTTTTTAACTAAAAACGGCAAAAATATTTTTTACGAAAAGGGCGGTTACGCCGACTTGTCGCAGGACGCGCTTTATTTTATCGGCGGATTGCTGGCGCACGGACGCTCGCTCATCGGCTTCACCAACCCCAGCACCAACTCGTTTAAAAGGCTCGTTCCGGGCTTCGAAGCCCCGACGATGCTCTTTTTCGGCTTGGCGAACCGTTCCGCGGCGATACGCATTCCGCGCTACGCCACCAAGCCCGACGAAAAGCGCTTCGAGTTTCGTCCTCCCGACGCTACGTGCAACCTGTACCTTGCGATGGCCGCGCAGCTCATGGCGGGCATCGACGGCATCCGCAATAAAATCGACCCGACGAAAATGGGATGGGGGCCGATAGACGAAAACGTGGCGCATATGCCCAAAGAAAAACTAAAGCGGATTAGCGTCGTGCCCGCTTCGCTGCAGGAAGCGTGCCGCGCGCTTGAGGACGACTGCGAATACCTGCTGCAAGGCGGCGTATTCACGAAAGACATTATAGAGACGTGGACGAATTATAAAATCGAGAAAGAGTACTACGCGGTGCGCAACAGACCGCATCCTTACGAAATGTCGCTTTATTTCGACGTTTAGGCGGAAAAGCGGACGAACGGGAGAACTTATGGCAATTTATCGCTACAAAGACGCGGAGCCAAAAATTGGCGAGGGGTGCTGGATAGCCGAATCGGCGCAGGTAATCGGAAAGGTAACGCTTGGCAAGGGATGCTACGTAGGCCCCGGCGCCGTTTTGCGCGGCGACTACGGCGAGATTAAAATCGGCGATTATACCAGCGTCGAGGAAAACGTAGTGATGCACGCCCGCCCCGGCGAGGTTTGCAGCGTCGGCGACTGGGTTACAATAGGCCATACGGCGATAGTTCACACTGCGAAGTCGGTGGAAGAAGGCGCGGTGATAGGAATGGGCTCGATAGTCTCGGATTACGCGGTAGTCGGAGCTTGGGCCGCGGTGGGGGAGGGCGCTCTCGTGAAGAGCAGGCAGGAGATACCGCCCAGAGCGATAGCCGTGGGCGTTCCGGCGGTCGTTAAAGGCTCTACGAGCGACGAGTGGGTGGAGATGTGGAAGGGGCTGAAGAAGAAGTACGTCGAGCTAGCGGCGACCTACGCCAAGGATTTGGTTAGAACCGATTAGCGGCTCAAGGCGCTTGAAGCCGCGGATTGAAAAGCTTTTAAACGAGCGATTTAAAAAGACACAGGAGAAAGCATGCACATAGAGACGTTAAAAATTTTTTGCGATTTGATTGAGACAAAAAGCTTTTCAAAGACCGCCAAGCTGAACTATCTTACCCAGTCCGCCGTAAGTCAGCAGATTAAGCAGTTGGAGCAGCACTTCGACAAGAGGCTGGTTGAGCGAGGAGTGCGGACGCTGACTCCCACGCCCGTCGGAGAGATGTTTTACAAGGGCGCCAAAGAAGTGCTGGACAAATATTACCAGCTAGAGAGAACGATTACGCTGGACAGCGAAGCTCTGACGGGAACCGTCAAGGTGTCGGTCGTCTATTCAATCGGTTTGCATGAAATGCCGGTGTTTATGAAGCGTTTTCTGCGCGAGCATCCGAACATTCAGGTTCAGATGGAATACGCCCGCACGACCCGCGTTTACGACGACGTCTGCGCAAACATGGCCGACATCGGCATCGTCGCGATAGCGCGCCCACGAAGAATTCTCGATATCCAAACTCTTTTCGCCGACAAGCTGGTAATAATTTGCCATCCCGACCATCCGCTCGCGAAGAAAAAGAGCGTGAAGGCTATGGACTTGAACAACGTTCCCATCGTCGCCTTCGAAAAAAACATTCCTACGCGCAAAATGATAGACCGCGAGCTGCGGCTAAAAGGCGCCAACCCGATAATCGCGATGGAATTTGACAACGTCGAAACGATAAAAGAGGCGGTAGAGGTTAATCAGGGCGTCGGGATAGTGCCAAAGGCGGCCGTAGTGCGGGAGCTCGAAAACAAGCTGCTGACGATGGTCGAGATAAGCGACGTGGAGATGCTGCGCCCCGTGTGCATGATTTACCGCAAAGACAAAATGTTCATCCCTGCGGTTCAGCGGTTCATAGAGGAACTGAAGAAGATGACCGCCAATCTGACCGAGGAAGAGCGTCAGATCGGCCTTCATCCGTTTACCGGCAACTGCGCCGACATGGAAGAGATAGTCGATTAAGTCCGCCGGCGGCGCGTCGTTTATCGGTCGTCTGAGCTTGACCTTGCCGGGTATTAATTATATTTTGTAAAGATAAAAGCGTTTTTTGTCAGACTATTCTTTCGGAGGTTTGTAATGCGAATTAGAACTACCCTTAGAGCCGCGGCTTTTACGCTCGCGCTTTGTTCCGTCTTTTCGCTCTTTTTAACGTCCCCGGCATCGGCGGCGGCGCCCCGCAAAGACCCGCTGTATCCGCAGATGGTTAAGGAGTCGTCGCAGATTATCGACGCTACAATTAATTACGTCGGAAAAGACGAAATTTCTGTAACCGTCAATAAAACTATAAAAGGCGAAGCGAAGGGCGACATCGCCATCGGCTCGTTCTACGAGAAATGGGACAAAGCCAAAATGACCGATTTGCGCGACGTTTTTAAAGAAAAGTCGCGCTACATATTCTTTTTGAAGGATTCGCTTGTCGGCAACGTTCCGTACTCGCCCACGCCTAAGTCGGTAGAGGTTCCAGTCGTCGGAAGCATGGTTAAAACCTCGCTTCTCGCGCCGGGCTTTGACCGCTTTTGGCAGGACATCGACTACACTTTATTCGTTCGTTTTATAAAAGAGCTTATTGCCGTGGGCAACGGCGAAGAAATGAATCACGCTTTTGTAGGCGAAATCACAGAGGCTCTCAACTCCGTCGCGAAGGATCCGAACAAAGGGAACGACCAGCTCGTTTACCTGTCCATATTAAACGACGTCAAGCAGATACAGGACGTTAAACTGCTTGAGCAGCTCCTCAACAGCGGCAATATGAACGTAAGATTCATCGCGCTCAAACAGGTCGGCGGATTGGAGCCTAAAATTGCGGTTCCGTTAATTTTGAAAAAATTGGACGATCCGGCGCTGTTGATTCAAAGTCTTGCGGCCAAACTGTTGGAAGACCTCGAAGCCTCCGAGGCGGTTGACGCACTAGCTGCCCGCATAGACAAGGCTCAGAACAAGCCGGTCGAACAGTGCGCGGCGAACCCGGTTCCTCTTTACGAAGCTCCCAAACGCGCCGTGCTTCGCGCGCTCATCAGCTTCAACTCGGATAAGGCTCTGGACGTAATCGAAAAAGAGCTTTTATCCAAAAAGGTCGAAACGTTCAGGCTTATTCTCGATATTTTTAAAGAGTACGACGATCAGTCAATCCACATGCTCCTGCTCGAACTCATGCAGGACCGAAACTTCTATCCGCTGCTGGTTTCAATTCTCGACTATTTCCAAGCGATTAAGAGCGTCGAGACCGTAACGCATCTGAAGAAAATCTTCAAGTCGCAGGACGCCGGCGAAATGATTCTCAAGTCTGTCATCGAAGTCCTTGAAAGTTATAAAGATCCGGCGAGCGTAGAATTCTTCATCGAGTCTCTCGACAACACTTTTGAGACGGTTCGTCTGGCGGCGGTAAAAGCTTTAGGAACGCTTAAAGATTCCAAAGCGATAGACGTTCTCGAAAAATATTACTTCAGAGAGAAAAAACGTCTCGTCCGCGAATTTTACATCGATTCTCTGTCTAAAATACCCGACGCCAAAGCGTTGGACGCGCTGCGCCGTCTGGCCGAGAAGGAAACCGACGAGAAGCTCAAGAAACGTTTGAATCAAGCGATTAAAGAAAGCAAGTTCCTCTCTCAATAAACCTTTCGAGGGCGGACTTTTCAGAGGTTCGCCCCTTTTATTTCAGAAGAAAGAGCGCGACCATCAAACGCACAATAATACCGATAGCTATTTTGTTGGCGGTTTTTACCGCATTTGGCTGCGCGTCGCACAAAACGATGCTGACCCGCTCGGAGCTCGCCGCGATGGGGCAGAACCCGGCGTTTCAAAAGGAAATGAAGAATAAGCTCGACGCGCAGATTGTTTCGGTATGGCAAAGCGTAAAAAAGTGCCCAGGCTCCAACGCCGAAAAAGAAGCGAAAATATTTGTAAACGCGCCTAAATCTCTATTGTCGCGTTACGTTTTGGACGTCCTGACGAAGACCAAACCGCCGGGCGTAGGATTATATCAATCGTCGGAGAATTTGGACGTCGCGCCGGAAGAACAGCTCGCCAAGATGGGGGCGTCGGGCATTATGTCTATCGCCAGTTACTCCGACAGAAAGCGCGTGGAGCTTGAAATAAGCGTAATAGGGGTTAATCAGCTTCTTCTATGCGTCGAGCAGAAGCCGCACCAGAAGGATTTTATGCCGTACTTCGGCAAATCGGTGGCTCTCGAAACGTTCTCTTTCAACGCCGCGCTCGCCGGCTACTCTCCGGCGTCCGGAAAGACGGCGCTTAAGTCCGTTGTTTACGTCGACAGCGTAAACGTTAAATTATGGGATAAAACAACAGATAAAATAAAGTCATTAGGCGAGCTTTATCTTATGCCGGACATTCAGGTTTGCGCTGAAAGCGATAAGGAAAAAGTCTGTTCGCCCGTTTTCTACGATCAGTCGGGCGTAAAGCTGGACATGGCCGTAAGAGCTGAAAAAAAACTTAAAATTACTGTGAAGAACGTCGATGAGCTGGGAAACGTCGAGTATCCCTTTGAATCGAAGAAAAACAAAACGCTGGCCGAATTCGATTTGACCGAGCTGCCTTCCGAGCTTCTTCTGAACGGGTTCGCTGAAATTTCCTCGCCAAACGAGGACGTAACCGTTTCGCTCGGCTACGAAATGGCTGAAGAGAAACCGTTGCAGCGCCAGACTCCGCAAGGCGGAGGGAAGGCCGACGAGAAGAAACAGCCGCCTTCCAACAAAATTAAAATTAAATAAAAAAGTTTAATCCGTTTTATTTTTTTGCGAAAGTCAACGCCTCCGGTAAGAGAATTATGAAAAAGGAAAAAATCAAAAAACGCCGAAGGCTTTCGCTTGAAGAGGAGGCGAAGACCCTTCCGAACATTCTTACTTATCTGCGAATCGCCATCGTTCCTTTCGTTGTTTATCTGTTGTGGAAATCCGATATGGAAAGCGGGTTTTACGCCGTTCTTCTTTACGCCGCCGCCGCCGTTACCGACTACGTTGACGGTTTTCTCGCGCGGTCTTACAATCAGGTTACCACAGTCGGCAAATTCCTCGACCCGCTTGCCGACAAGCTCCTTGTTATTTCAATTCTCGTTTTAATGACGGTTCAGGGGAAGGTTCCCGCATGGGCGGTAATGTTAATAATTGCGCGGGAAATTACCATTACGGCTTTGCGCGCGCTCGCCGCCGCCGAAGGCCTTATAATTGCCGCTGAGAAACTTGGCAAATACAAGACGGCTTTTCAAATGGTGGCGCTTGTCGGCTTGATGCTGCATTACGAGTACGCGATTAACATGTGGTTTTTCGTCGCGGCAATCGACTTCCATAAGGTCGGGCTCATTCTTCTTTATATATCGCTTATCTTCAGCATTTGGAGCGCGGGCGATTATTTCAAAGGCTTTATTAAGGCTCACCGAGCCCGAATTGCGGCGCAGAGAGAAGCGGCTAAGGACGAAGAGTCCGACGAAGGCGAAGAAGAGACAAAGGCTGAATAATTCCAGCCGCCGCCGTTAATTTATTATTTCGGCGTTTTTTCTATCTAATTGGTAAAAAAATTTTCGCTTTAACGAATATTTTGCGCTATTGCCTGTCCAATGATAATATAAAGTAAAATATAAGCCGTCGTATCGGGTCGAGTAGGCGAAAACCGATAAGCACAACAGGAAGGCGGAGCGCATGAAAAAAGCCGCTATTATTTCTGCCGTTATTTCGGCGTTTTGCGTTTGTTGTTCCGATTCTTCGGACGCGAAGAAAATAGCAAAAGAATTGGCCGAAGCTCTCACGGACGCGCTGGTTGTAGAAAACGGAAAAGAGGTGGCGGAACCGCCGCCGGAAGGAAGCTCCGGTCAGGATGCGCCGCAAATTGCCGAAATTCAGGGAAGCGAACTGCGCGAAGGCGCCCCGTTCGCTTTTAAAATCGTTTCAAGTTTTACAAATTATTACATAGTAAACAAAGCGCTTGTAGTCGCCTACAACGAAGGAGTTCGCGCCGACAAGTACATCGAAGCGGCCGGTTATATGACCGCGGGATATTTTGAAGTGAAGGGAACGCTGTCGAGGGACGCGCGGTTGACCGGCAAGTCGTTCGAGCTTGCTTTCGCGCTTGAGACTGCGGACGGAAAGATTGGATTGTTTAAAAAATTTAAAGCGCAGGTAAAGAGCTCGGACGAGCTTGAGGTTGAAGCAGAAGCCGAGACAGAAATGGAATTCGACGGCGACGCCGAGTATGAGCTGGAAGAACTGATTGAATATCCGGAATATGAAGAGGCTGCGGAAGCCGAAGAAGAGACGGCTACGGCGCGTTCGTTCCCGACGGGTTTCTGCGCTTCGAGTTTTTGCCTTGCGCTTGCGGGAACCGGCCAGACGAAATGTTACGACGAAAGCGCGCAGCTTGCGACTTGCGCGGGCGGCGTTCCGCCGGTTTGCGGAGACGCAGAGCCGACGATATACTGCGGGCAGGACGCGCAATACTCGAAGGCCGAAACCGCTTTCGTCTGCAATAATAGCGCGGGGGCGCAGGTCGATTGCTCGGCGCTGTCGATGCCTATGGACGGCGAAACGGTCGA
>CAYNVS010000084.1:0-7755 GCA_964400725.1 uncultured Myxococcales bacterium | reverse complement strand
TAAGAAAATAAGAGCCGATTTTAAAAAGGCCGAATTCGCTGCATTGTTAGTTTTCATTTAACTCTCAACCGGTCAGATGGCAGATTAAAAAAATTACGCATTTTTTTAATATATCAGACGCCGCGTTCATTATCAAATTGAAAGGCTTAAATTTTTAGCCGCGCCGGCGCGTCCATGACGCGTCCCCATTTTTGGTCAACCCGAAAAAGGCGCGCTCGTCGGATTAATACAAGGAAAACGGCGAAATTAATTTCGCAATCTCCGCGGCCTTGGAGTTTTATTTCGCTATAATAGCCGTCTCAAATTATACGCCTCGTCGAACGGTTATATAATATTATATAATATTTTCGGACTGTATTTTAGGCGCATAACTTTTCTCCGTTTGAAAAACAATTACAGGCGTTGATAATAACGCCGACGGCGCATATCTGATTTTGCAATATTTACTGAGCGCAACTCAACGCAACGGCATGTCGAATAACCTTTAGCATAACGCAAAAGAAAAATTAGCAATAACTTGCAAAAATCTTAATAATAAACGCTTTACCGTTTAACTAAGCTTTTTTTTCAGGCGCGGCCGCAATAGTCGTCAAAACGGTTGCGTTTGCAAGATAATGCCATTAAAATGTACTTTTAGTAAAAAAAACGTCCGGCTAATTTTTTTTGACGCGCGAGGCTGAAATGAAAATGAACAAATTTTTTCCCGTAACCGCGGCCGCCGCCATAACCGCATTTGCCGCGCTTTTATTTGCGGCCGACCCTGCGCCAGACCAGCTGGGCGACCTTACGCATCCGACGGGCGTTGATTCTTTAGACGTTCAAAAAATCTTTCAGCTGATAGCCGATCCGTCGCCGGCGACGGAAGAAGACAAGGCCGTCGGAGACGTCGCTCCCGGAACGCTGATTTCAGACCCGTCCATTCCGCCCACGCAGCTTACTCCTCAGCATATAAGGCCAAATCCCAATCCAAGAGGAGCCTTCGACATAGGCGACGCGGTTCTCATTGCGCGCAGAGCCGCCGGATTAATCGTCTTCGACGGTCTTAACAAATCGCCTTCCGTTTATCTTTCCGGCGACGGATCCGTTGTTAAAACGCCGGCATGGACGCTGAAAGGTTTGGTCTCCGACGACCAAAGTCCGAATTTATGCTCGCTGGAAATTTTCCAAAACGAATCCACGCTCGCGCTTTCTTCGATACAAATCAATTCGGACGGCTCGTTTGAAGCGCCAATCATGCTGGCGCCCGGAGACAATTTCATTTCGGCGCGGGCGACGGACTCTTACGGACGAACGGGCGAAACGTCTGCAATAATCACGGTCTCTCTCGACGACGCGCCGCCCAGCGTAATAATTACAGTCCCAAACGAAGGCGGTTACGTTAATAAAAATCCCTTCCAAACGTCCGGAACCGCGTTCGACCTGCACGGCGTTTCCAACGTATGGGCTAACGGAGTCGAAGCCTCGCTAATAGATATGGGCGACGGATTGTACATGTGGGGATGCGCGGTTGTTTTTCCGGCGCAAGGCTTGAACGAAATTTCGGTTACGGCCATGGATAAAGTCGGCAATATAAGCGGGCCGGCAAAAGTCGCGGTCGTTTACGACAACGTTCCGCCTTCGGTTTCCTTCGATGAACCGCCTAATTACGCAAATAAAACGTCGATTAAACTAAAAGGCAAATTCGGCGACGAATACGGGATGAATTACATAGAAGTAAACGGCGCGAGAGCGGCGTTGAATTTTGCGGACAATACGTTCGAGATAACCGTTCCGATTGCGGAAGGCTCCAACTTCTTCGTCGCGGAAGCGGTCGATATGGCGGGAAATTCCAAATCAACCGACCCTGTTGAGATAATCGGCGACTTTGCGAATCCGGTTCTGGTTTTGTTGTCCGACGAATTCGTATCCAAATCGCCCTACGACTGGGTTATAGGAATTTCCGAAACGGTTAAAATTATAAGCGTCAACGGAGTTCCGGACGGCTCGACAAAAACCGGAATTTCATTCGCAATAACTAACTACCCTCTTCAGGAGGGAAGCAACGGGCTGACTATAATCGCCGAAGACCTTGCCGGCAACCGTATTGAAGCGGCGTTTTACGCAACGCTCGACGCGACGGCTCCGACCATCGTAATTACCGAGGTTTCGCGCGAAGGGTACAAGTTCGTACCGGAAGGCGGAGTTGACGACGTAGTAACTAACGCCCCAACCGTATTTATTAAAGGCGTTGTCCGCGACGCGACCAGCGGCGTAAAATCGGTAACGGTAAACGGCTACGAGGCCGTAATTACGGGCGACGCGTTCTCGCTTGGGCCTATGGGGCTCATCCCGCGGGGCAACGCCGTTAAAGCGGAAGCGCGGGACAACGCGGGAAACAAGGCGAGCGATTCGATTACCGTCATTCAGGACGTAGAAGGGCCTGAAATTACTCTTAATTTCAGACGCGGCGCAAGCGTCTCCAACTCGGGGCAGTTCAACGAGCCCGGCAAGGGAAATTACGACGGCTCTTCGGCTATAACGGTTACGGGAAGCGCGCGCGACCTTTATACTTCGGTTGCGTCGATGAAAGCGTACTTCGACGGAATAGAAATCGGAATAGACGCCAACGAGGACTTTACCGCGTTCAGCTTTATAATTCCCGCCTCGTCGCTTGCCGCGCCAGACCTTAAGCTGCTTAAGGTTACGGCCTTGGACGAACTCGGCAACGAGAACGCCGACATACAATCCGCGCTGGTAGGGCGGTTCGCAAAGCGCAAAAGCGCGGTTAAGAACGCTTTGGGACTAGGGCTTGGGCCTGAAGCGCTTTCCGCTTTCGCCGGACTGATTGAAGAACAGGTGGAGGCGATGGACGGCTCGACCATCAAGCAAACGGTTACGCAGTCGGGCGTAACGGTGGACGTGCTGGGCGTTTCCTTCTGCGATCCGGGCGTAAACGCGCGGTGGAACCCGGCTTCCACAGGACCGTTCAATCCGCCTACGAGCCGCTGGGGATGCAATCAGGACGTAAAAGTTACGATGGGAATAGACGCGGCCGGACACATCGACATCAGCATGACTATTACTTCGCTTTTCGTCGATTTATACATGCACCCGATATTTTTAGTCTGCGGCGGCGGCGACGACGCGTACGCCCTTTCCGCGCCCGCCGTTATTACTTTAAAGGCCGATTTTGTGGACGGCGCAAACGGCCCGACAATGGTTGCGGTGGCTAATTCCGTCAACGTAACGCTTAACGGCTTTACGCTGCAGCTTAAAACCTGCTCCGTCGCCAACTGGATTATCAATCTGTTTAAAAGCTCCATTCAAAGCGCGATGGCCGACGCCTTTAAGAACCAAATCAATACCATTCTCGGCAACGTAACGAGCATGCTGACCAAGCCGCTGCTTACATACGCCAATACGGAGTTTTCGCTTTACATCGCAAGCGCAGCCAATTCTACCGGCGGGATAAAATTATGGACGGAATTCACTCAAAACCCATGTCCGGACTCCGGCAAATACACCGATAAGCCGAACGAAGAAACCGCCGATCCGGCGGACTTCCTCCCCTGCCCTTCTACCGCCGCTAACCCGCTTGCGCAGGACGTTTACGACTCGTGGGGCAGCTTTGTTACCCCCAACCCCGACGCGGGGACGCGGGCGTCTCTTACAATGCTCGATAAGAACGGCAAAAAGCGCACGATGCAAATCGCCGTAAACGACGATTTGATTAACGGATTCGTTTACCTCGAATGGGCGCAGGGAACGCTCGACATGACCATTAATCAAGCTATGGTCGGAAACGCGCTTACGCTTGACACCGGCTCGTTCAGCGTCTTCGTGCCGGAGCTTTCCAATATGGCCAGAACCGACGTTCAGCAAATAGTTCCGCTGGGAACTCCGATTATAATAAAAATGCACCCCCGCCTTCCTGTTACGGTGAACGGCGTCGGCTCGCCCGCCGGTCTGCGCGTGCGAGGCGGCGATATTATTTTATCCTTCTTCGCCGACGTCGCAAAAGACGGCAAATACTCTACAAAGTTATTCGACGTCGCCGTAACTCTCTTCGCGCCCGCTTCGCTGACTTATAACGCAAGCGGCGAGCCTTACAACCCGGACTATTTGTCCATCGCCATAGGGACGCCGGAAGTGCATACTGATTTGGTCTGGTCGGCGTTCGTTCTTAACGAGGACACGCTGCGCGCGAACATGCCCAACCTCTTCAATCTCGTGCTGCCGATGTTCGCCTCAAAGTTCAGCCGTTTCGACCTTCCCGGCAGCGGAACGCGAATAAATCAAGTTGACGTAATCGACCCCGACTCCGAATTCATCAGCCTGCTGGGCGATCTTCAGGCGAGCATAGCGATCGTTTCGCCCGCCGGAACGACGACCGGCGATTTGTCGTTCAAGGGGTACGTAACAGACCTGCATACCGGAACGGGCGGAAGCGTAAATTATACGTACGCCGTTTATCTCGGCCCGATAACCGAACCCGAAACGGCTCCTACTCAGCTTGCCAACCCGACGATTACGGCTTGGACTAAAGCCGGAAGCCTGCAATGGAGCGGCGCGATTCCCGCCTCTTCGCTTGCAAACGGACAGAACCGTTTGGTCGTCGCCGTTACCGACAACAACTTTATCGACGCATACGGCAATCCCCGCGTCAGCTACCAAATTATGACGCTGGATTATAACGCATCTACGGGCGCGGCGACCGTCGTAAAAGGCGGAGCCGACGGGCCTCCGGGAAGCGTCCTCGACAGCTTGAGCAACCTTAGCGGCTGCCTTGGCTGCGAATCGGGCGGCTCAGACGCCGTTTTCATGCTCGGTCTGTTTTTTGCGGGCGTCGCGGCGTGGCGGCGCAGGCGCAAAATTTTAGCCCGCGCAGGCGCGCTGGCGGTCTTGGTTTCGCTTTCTCTTATAATTTTCGCCGCCGGATGCTCCGACTCCAGCGCGCGCTCTCATAACAACGGCGACAACGACATCGAGGCGGTTGAAGGCGAAATGGAGATGAACGAATTTACCGGCGCCGCGGTCGACCCCAACCCGATTGTCGTCGTAAATTATCTGCAAATCGCGGACGATAAAACCGGCTTCGACCTTGACGCGGGACGCAGCCCGACGCCCCATGACGGCCCTGATAACGGCGCGGCTTCCCTTGGAAAGCTCGCAAACGAAAGCCTGACCGACGCTATCAGCAAAGGAAGCGTCATATTGCTGCTGCAATTCAACGGTATGGACCGTCTTCCAGCCGCGGGCGAGTCAGGCAAAGTCGCCATTAAAGGGTATCTGGGCAAAGATACCGACGGCGACCCAAACGACAACTTCAGCGGAAGCGAAATTTTCGCCATCGATCCGGCGACTTACGACAAGGACGGCAAACTGTTGATAGACTTTGCGGACGCGACGGTAAGCGCGGACGCGGAAGGCAAAGTAAAACTTCGCGGAGGTCCCGCCAACTTTACGCTGTCGCTGCCGCTTGACGACAAAGGAACCGTCATTTCTCTAACCATCACCGAAACGCAAATCGAGTCGGCGTTTACCCTAAGCCCGCTGCGAACCGGAGGATTGCAGCTTGACGACGGACTGCTAGGCGGAATTATTCCGTGCGGCATTCTCGGTCAGCCGCTTGAGGCTTTGGGCGGAATCGCGCCGCTGTCGCTTCTTAAAAACTACGTTGACATCGACCTTAACAACGACGGCGTTCTCGACAAAGACAACTACCCGGAAAATCCTGACGGCGTATCCGCCGCGGTTATTTTAAAGGGCGTACCGGCGTTCATAGACTTCTCGACGGCTAACCGAGCCCCTGCTATCGCGCTTAACGACGTACCGGAGAGCGTAAAGAGCAAAACGCTCGCGGTTTCGGGAACGTACGACGACCCGGACGGCGACTGCGCCAAAGGAAGCGTCGCGATTGCCGTCAACAAACTTACGCCGGTTGAGGCCGCGACCGAAAAGGCCGCCGAAGGCGGATGCAAATTCTCGGCGACGGTCGTTCTTGAGCTCGGCGGCAACGACGTAATAGCGACTGCGACCGACGAAAAAGGAGCCAAAGCGAGCTCCCGCAAGACGACCAAACTTACGGACGACGAGAAACCGACAATCAGCATAACCGGACCTATGGGACCCGACGTATTCGACAAAAAACAGACGCTTACCGGAATCGCGAAAGACAACGTCGGCGTAGCGGGCGTGCAGATTGAAATCGAAGACGGACAGACTTACGCGATTCTCGGCGCGGACATCGCGGACGACGGCAAATTCGGCGTCGAGATTACTCTTCCTAAGCTCGGAGCCAATAAAATTAAGGCGAAGGCGAAGGATTTGGCCGATTTAGAAAGCGACGAAGCGTCTCTTTCTCTCAATTTAGCCGACAAAGGAAAACCAATCGTCGCCCTCGTTGAAGCGACGGACGGAACGACTACGGTTTCGCCGCCATCGCCGCTTATTCTTTATAAAAAGCGCGTTAAAGCGACGGGAACAGTAACGGACGACTTCGGAGCCGAAGGATTGTCGGTAATTCTCGCGCTAAACGCAGCGGCGGAGCTGCCGTGCGACTATTCCGAATTAACCGGCGTTTTTACCGTGGAATTCGACCTAAATCTGGGCGATAACGAAGCGGTTTTCAAAGCCAAGGACGCAAGCGGAAATATCGGAGAAAAGACTTATACAATAACGTTCGCGGACAACGAGAAACCGGTAATCCAAGTTACGTCGCCGCAGCCGACCGTCAACGCCCGCAAACAAACGCTTAAATTTACGGCGACCGACAACATCGACGAGCCCGCATCTCTTGCCGCGGCGGTTACGCTCAACGGCGTCGCCTTAACGCCCGTCAACTACGCTTCGCAATCAGCCGAATTCTTTACGGAAATAAACCTTGAGCTCGGCGATAACGCGGTTAAGATTGAAGCTGCGGACAAGGCCGGGAACGAGGGCTTGTGGGAAGGCAAAATTCGTCTTGAGGACGTCAATACGCCGGTTCTTGAAGTAACCGAACCGCCTCAGGACGGAACGACTACGGTCAATCTGCTTCATATCGCCGGCAAGGCGACCGACGACATAGGGCTGGCCAATCCGGCGGTTACAATAAAAGTCAACGACGTTCTTACGCAGTTCGCGCCGCAGTTGGACGAATCCGGAGCGTTTGCGCAGGATTTGCCGCTCGCCGCCGGTTTAAACGTAATAACGGTAATCGCCGCCGACCTGTCAGGCTTAACGACCGAGATTACGCGCCGCATATCTTATCGCGACCCAAACTCGGCTAATAAACTAAAGCTTTCCGCAGACCCGACTAACGTAGTCGCATCGACCGGCGTTTCTATTATCTCCGCGGCGCTGGAGCGCTACGCCGGAGGCCCCGTTCCCAAAGGAACCATCGTAGAATTTACGATGTCGCCAGCCGGCCTTGGAACGCTTAGCGCCGCATCCGCGGCTACGCCCGACGACTCAGGCGTCGTAATAATTAATTTTTACGCGGCGTCTCAACTAGGCGAAGTTACGATTACGGCGCAAAGCGGCGAAGCGGAAGACTCGCTGATAATAGGAGTCCGCAAGCCGACCGTATCGGTCGTAAGCGTATGCGCAAACGGCTCTACCGAAAATCCCGTTCCGTTCGCCGGTTTCCAAACGACGCTTAAATATACGGGCTCGGCCTCAATGTCGCCATGCGCAGCCGATTCATTCTCCGCGGTCGGCGCCGCATTCGGCGCGCATACTTACGCGACGGGCGCGCTTTCCCCAATCTTAATGCTCGCCTATGTCGCCGAAATT
>CAYNVS010000083.1:0-7781 GCA_964400725.1 uncultured Myxococcales bacterium | reverse complement strand
TTTTTTGATTTTGTTAAAATTCTCAACGAGAAAATCGTTTACGAAATCCTTGTGGGTCGGAGCGTTAGAAAAGGCCATTAGGTATGCGTTGGGCAGCAAATCGTCGCCGAGAAAAACCGCTTCCGGCCTGTCGAGTTTAATGCGAGCGAAAAGTTTGCGGTAACGCTCTTCCTCGCCGTGTATGTCGGACGCAAAGAAACAAAGGGGCATATCGTTTCCGTTAAAAAATAAAAAAGGCAGACTTGTAACAGTCTGCCTATAACGCATAAAGCGTTTAAAATCAATTAAGACTTACGCCCAGCCTCTCGCTTTCGTCGCTTCTACTACGCGGTTTACCGCGATAACGTAGGCGGCGTCGCGCATATACAGCTTGTGCTTGCGCGCCAATTCGCTCACCGCAAGGTAGGCGCTCGTCATTTTGTGATCGAGCTTGCCCAGAACTTCGTCTTTTTCCCAGAAGTAATTCATGTTGCACTGAACCTGCTCGAAATAGCTGCACGTAACTCCGCCGGCGTTGGCGAGAAAGTCGGGAATTACGAAAATTCCGCGCTCGTGAAGAACCTTGTCAGCTTCCGGAGTCGTCGGGCCGTTGGCTCCTTCCGCGATGAGCTTGACGCTCTTCTTGATTTTATCCGCGTTGTCTCCGCGAATCTGGTTCTCAATGGCGCAGGGCATAAGTATATCGACTTCCTGCTCCATCCACGCCTCCGCTTCCGCTATCTCGTAGCCCAATCCCTTGGCCTTCTCTTTGTCGATTCCGCCGAAACGGTCGGTAATAGAAAGAAGCTCGTCGAGATTGACGCCGGTTTTTTTTATGAAGCTGTAGCTGGTTTTATCCTTCTGGTCCCAGCAGGAAACGCATACAACCTTGCCGCCGAGCTGAGTGTAGAGCTTTACGGCGTATTGCGAAACGTTGCCGAAACCCTGAACGGACGCGGTCGTATCCTGAGGCTTTAAACCCATTTCCTTAAGAGCCTCGCGCACGGTGAATACGACTCCGAAACCCGTCGCTTCTGTGCGCCCCAGCGATCCGCCCATGCCTACCGGCTTGCCGGTGATGAAACCAGGGAATTTTTCCCCTTTAATCGTTTCGTATTCGTCGAGCATCCAAAGCATATGCTGACCGCTGGTCATAACGTCGGGCGCCGGAACGTCGCGCAGGCTTCCAACGTCGCGGGAAACTTGACGCACCCATCCGCGGCAAATCGCTTCCTGCTCGCGCATCGAAAGATTGTGCGGGTCGCAGATTACTCCGCCTTTGCCGCCGCCAAGAGGAATATCGACGACCGAGCATTTCCAAGTCATCCACATGGCGAGAGCGCGAACGGTGTCGGCGGTCTCTTGGGGATGGAAGCGGATGCCGCCCTTCGTTGGGCCGCGCGAGTCGTTGTGCTGCACGCGGAAGCCTTTAAAAACTTTGTAGGTTCCGTCGTCCATGCGGACTGGGATGCTGAAGTGATATTCGCGAATTGGATTGCGCAGTAGCTCGCGGATTCCTTCGTCGAGTTTAAGGTGATCCGCTATCTTGTCGAATTGGGCTTGCGCCATGTGAAACGCATTGTACGCTTTGTCGCTGCTCATTTAATAAATCCTTTCTAGTGATTATGTTGTTGGTTTACGCCCATGAAAGCGGCCCGCGCCCTTTGTCCAGCGCGCTCCGCAATAAAAACCGCAATCTGTTCTTTCGGTTGAATAAAATGTGTGTTCACAACCGACCTTGTAAAAAATACGCAAAAAGCCTTTAAGTCCGCATCGAGCGACCAAATAGTCGCGTCATAGTTTAATGCAGCCTTTTGCGCCGCTATGCTTATAAATAGTATAAGAAATTAGATAAGTCAACCTAATACATGAACGACCGTTCATTTGTTCATTAATAGATAATACTATCAAATAAAATATTGACTAATTAACCCAATTTGTGTATTTACATTGTGCTTTGAAGCTGGGGCGTCGCCAAGCGGCAAGGCAACGGATTTTGGATCCGTCATTTCGGAGGTTCGAATCCTCCCGCCCCAACCATTTTATTTTATCACGCACTAGCAAGGCGCGCAAAGCCTTGCGGCAGACGCGGAATGCAAATGGCGCGCATTATTGAAACGTTTAAAAGCCTGCCCGCCGGGGAACGAGAGAAAAGGCTTGAAAATATAGCCGTTTTCTCCGGCAACGCCAACAGGCCGCTGGCAGAAAGCATCTGCCGTTTTATGGCCGAAGAAACGGGAGCGTTGATAGAACTCGGCGACATAACGCTGAAGCGTTTCGCGGACGGCGAAATTTACGTCAAATACAACCAAAACATCCGCAACAGGGACGTTTTTTTAATTCAGCCGACATGCTCTCCCGTAAACGACAACTTGATGGAATTGCTGCTGATGATAGACGCCGCAAGACGCGCAAGCGCCGCGAGCATTACCGCGGTGATTCCGTATTACGGCTACGCGAGGCAGGATCGCAAATCCGAGCCGCGCACCCCGATTTCGGCCAAACTGACGGCTACGCTGCTCGAATCGGCGGGCATCAACCGTATGGTCGCCGTCGATTTGCACGTAAACCAAATTCAAGGTTTTTTCTCTGCCCCGGTAGATCACCTCTACGCCATTAACCCGTTCATGGAATACTATTCCGCCAAGTACGGGTGGAAGCTCGACAGCGAAGATTCCTCTTACGTCAATAACGAGGTCGTTCTCGTTTCGACCGACATAGGCGGAGCCGCGCGCGTGCGCGCTTACGCAAAGCGGCTGAAATGCGATATTGCAATCATCGACAAGCGCAGACCGTCGCCTAACGTGGCGGAGGCGCAGCGAGTTTACGGAGACGTCGCCGGAAAAATCGCCATTATCGTTGACGACATGCTGGACACCGGCGGCAGCATTGACAGCGCTGTGCGCAAACTAACCGAGCGTCCCGAAACGAGCCCCGCTAAGATAGAAACGTGCGTTGCGCACGGCCTATTGTCCGGCGACGCGGCAAAAAGGCTGAACGCGTTGGAGCGGCTCGACGAAATAGTAATGACCGATTCTATCCCGCTTTGCGGCAAAGACTCGGTTTGCCCCAAAATAAAAACGGTTTCGCTCGCTCCGATGCTGGGCGAAGCGATTATTGCTATTAAAACGAACGCGTCAATAAGCAGTTTGTTCGATAGCGAAAGCTATAAACTGAAATAATAGCGTAGAGGAGCAAGCACAATGAACATGGCTACAATCGAAACGACGATCCGCACGACCAGCGGAAAGGGCGCGGCAAGAAAGCAGCGCGCCGAAGGGCTAATTCCCGGAGTAATTTACGGAAAAACGATGGAGCCCGTAAGCGTATCTCTCAACGCGCACGCGCTAAAGCTGACCCTGCAGAAGGCGCAGGGGCTTAACACCAAGCTGCGCGTCGTCGTGAAAGACGGCGAAAAAGTATCGGAATACGACGCTCTGGTCAAAGAGCTCCAGATGAATCCGGTCAACGACGCCTATCTGCACGTCGATTTCAACGTTCTATATCCGGACGTTCATATTACCCGCACCGTGCCGATTAAACTCGAAGGCAAGCCTATCGGCGTCCGTCAGGGCGGAAGGCTTATCATCTATCGTCGCGAAGTCAAAATTCGCTGTCTGCCTGCGAGCTTCATCCACGAAATCGTTGTGGACATCAACAATATGGAAGGCAACCAGACTCTGCGGATTAAAGACGTAAAAGTTCCCGAAGGCGTAAGCCTGATTTTCAAAGACAACTTCGCAATCTGCCACGTAAAGAGCGCGAAGGACGAAGAAGCGGCGGAGAGCGCGGAAGCGGCGGCTGCGGCGGCCAAGGCGGCGCCTCCGGCGGCCGAAGAGAAGAAGGAAGAGAAGAAATAACTTACTCTTCGCTTCGCGTTTAAGCGTCGGCAATCGCGCGCGATTTTTGAGATATGATTTTATTCGTAGGTCTGGGCAATCCGGGCAAAGAATACGCGAATACCCGCCACAATGCTGGGTTCATTGTGGCGGATATTCTTTTTTCGCGCCGCGGCGGAACGTTGTGGCGCAAGCGTTTTGACGGTCTTTTCGCCGAAGTAACCATCGGCGGCGCGCGCGTTGGATTGCTCAAACCGCAGACATACATGAATCTCTCCGGCGTAAGCGCCAGGCTCGCGGCGCTGGAGTTCGACCTTTCCCCAAGTCAAATAATAGCCATATACGACGACGTAGCTATTCCTGCCGGGCGCCTGCGCCTTCGCCCCTTCGGAAGCGACGGCGGCCACAAAGGAATGCGCTCGCTCATCGAGCATCTTCACAGCGACCAAATCCGTAGAATCCGCGTGGGAGTGGGCAAGCCGGAATTTTCCGCCCAAATGCCCGACTTCGTTCTATCGACGCCAAACGGCGCGAAGGAGACGGCGCTGTTCTACAAAACTCTGGAAGCGGCGGCGGACGCGGCTGAAATGACGCTGGAAAAGAGCTTCGAGGCGGCGATGAACTTCTTCAATCCGCTAGAAATTAGCCCGTGATTTCAGCGCCTAAAATTTATTTTTAATTAAATTAGCGTCTTTTAAGCAGCACGTAAAGAAGCTGAACCGCAGCCGGCGTAATCCCTTCGCAGCGGCTTGCTTGGCCGAGATTCGACGGCTTGATTTTTTTCAGCCGCGTCTTCGCCTCGTTAGACAACCCTCCCGCAGAATCGTAATCGAAGTCGTCAGGTATAGTCATTCCTTCGATTTCCGCTTCGGTGGCCGCCATCGTTTTTTCCTTCTCGATGTACCCCTCGTATTTGACTATCGCCTCAAGCGACGCGGCGCAGTCGCCGGGCAGCTCCGGCAGGTTTGGCGATAAAGCAAGCAGCGAGACGTAATTTGTCTGCGGCCGCTTCAATAATTGCAGCAACGTCGTGTCTCCCTCAAGAGCTATTCCGGCCTCTTTTGCGGCGGAGGGTTCGGGGCGCGTTTTTGCCATTAGCGCTTTTACTTCGTAAATCCGTTTTTGCCGCTCTTGTATTTCCGCGTAAAAGTCTTCGCTTATAAGCCCCAGCTCGCGGCCGATTGCAGACAGCCGCTCGTAGGCGTTGTCCTCGCGCAAAAGCAGTCTGCGCTCGGCTCGGCTTGTGAACATTCGGTAAGGCTCCGAGACTCCGCGGGTTACGAGATCGTCTATCATCACGCCGATGTAAGCCTGATCGCGCCGCAGAACCAAAGGCTTGCCGCCCTTTACCGCCAAAGCCGCGTTGACGCCGGCCATAAATCCCTGCGCCGCCGCCTCCTCGTAGCCGCTGGTGCCGTTGATTTGCCCCGCAAGATAAAGACCTTTTAACCGCTTCGTTTCGAGCGTGGAATAAAGCTCGGTCGGTTGAACGAAATCGTATTCAACGGCGTAGCCGGGCTTTTGCATCTCGACCTCCTCAAGCCCCTTCACTGTCCGCAAAAAGGCCAGCTGCACGTCGTACGGCAGGGATGTCGAAAGACCGTTAGGATACCATTCGTCCGAGTCGATTCCTTCCGGTTCAAGGAAAACATGGTGGCTTTCTCTGCTTGAAAAGCGGACGATTTTATCCTCGATAGACGGACAGTAGCGCGGCCCGATTCCCTCGATTTTGCCTGTGTAAAGCGGGCTTCGCGACAGGTTCGCCCGTATCGTTTCGCCGGTTTGCGGCGCTGTGCGAGTCATGTAGCAATTAAGCTGCGGAAGTTTTACTCCCGCGCTGCGGATTGAAAACAACGGAGGCGGTTCGTCCCCGCTCTGAGGCTCCATCGCGTCGAAGTTAATCGTGCGGCCGTCTAAGCGCGGAGTGGTGCCGGTTTTAAGGCGCCCTACCTCAAAGCCAAGCCCGCGAAGACAGTCGGAAAGCCCTATCGACGGCTCGTCTCCAAGCCTTCCTCCCGGAATTTTCTCGAATCCGACGTGAAGCAGTCCGCCCATGAACGTGCCGGCGGTCAGAATTACTCGACCGGCCAAAAACTCAAGCCCCAGCGCGGTTTTAACGCCCGCGACAGCGCCGCCTTCCTCGATTAAAGATACGACCATATCTTGTTTGAGCGACAGATTCCGCGCGATCTCAAGCGCTTTGCGCATGCGACGCGAATAGAGCTGCATGTCGGACTGCGCGCGCCGCGCCCTAACCGCCGGGCCTTTGCTTGAATTTAAAACGCGGAATTGGATGCCCGTATCGTCGGCCGCCAGAGCCATTTCGCCGCCTAACGCGTCGAGCTCTCGAACCATGTGTCCCTTGCCTACTCCGCCTATGGCAGGGTTGCAGCTCATCGCGGCGACGTGATCGATATTGGACGTTATTAGAAGCGTCGAAACGCCCATCCGCGCGCACGCAAGCGCGGCCTCGCAGCCGGCGTGTCCCGCGCCGACTATTATGGCGTCGTATTTTTTGGGGTATTGCATCTTAAAGTAATCGCCGCATTCTGATTGGCGCGAACGCTTAAAAGCCCGCCTTTAAGGCTACTTTCGCGCGTCGAAAGATTTTACTTCGCTTTCTCAATAAGTATTTTTAACGCTTCAGTATAGTCGTTTGCAAAGTTCTTCGCCGAGGTAGGTTTGTCCGCCGATTCAATTCGGCTGTACAAAACCAGCGAAGAAGCTCCGGCAAGAAGCGGAACTCTCAATAGAATAGTAACTTTTTCAAGTCTTACCGATTGAGGCGCGTCGTCGTTCTTCGTCAAATCGTCGGGGTTAGGGGGCGGAACCGTTATATAAGGCTGTTCTTTTAGAGACTGCTCGAAGAGAACGTTTCCTTTGGAATCAAGAAGACGCGCTACCCAATGCTGACGCGCGCCGTAACTGGCCGTCGGTTTCGCAATCTTCATTTTGCCTTCGACGGTTTTCGTCTCGATTACTTCGTACGAATCCCCCGCCGCAGTCCATACAACGGACGCCATAAAGATTTTCTCGGCCTTTTTTTTATCCGCCGAGAACGCCCCAGCGGCGTAAAGCAAAGCGACCGCCGCAAGCCCCCACAAAGCAGTTTTGGCCGCGTTCATGCAAGGTCTCCGAGTTATTGGTTTATGAACATTTCTAGGAACTCTTTAGCCGGGTCGTTCGGTTTGAGTTCGAGATAAGTTTTATATGCCTTCTTCGCCTCGGCTATATTGCCTTTGTCGCGCTGTATGTCGCCAAGCAGCTTATACGCGTCCGCGAGCTTCGGGTCGTGGTAAACGGCCTCGTTGAGGTATTTCAGCGCGCCGTCCGCGTCTCCTTTGTCTTTGAAGTTTTTCGCCTCTTTAAAAAGAGGCATAGCGCGAGACGGGTCTTTCGGAACTTGAATCGGGGGAGGGCCTGCGTCGTTCTTTTTTTCCGGCGCAACGTTTCCGCCTTGATTTTGAGGCGCCGTCTGATTTTGCGTTTGAGCGGACGGTTGATTCTGCTGTCCGTCGTTTTTACCCTTGCCCGACATTAATACAAAACCTAATACAGCGGCGACGACGACCAGCGCGACGGCGATAACTCCTATTATAAGGCCGGTATTGGACTTTTGCGCGGGCATTACAAGCGTTATAGCAGGCTGCCCCTGCGCGTTCAAGCCGGTAGTCTGTATTGTCATTCCGGTCATGTTCCCTTGCGTTGCATAGGGCTGATTTTGCATTGCGGGCTGGCCGTACTGCGGCTGCTGTTGAGTCATAGTCGGCATGGCGGGCTGATTCTGCATCGTCATTCCGGTTCCTATCGGCTCGATAGGCCCGTCGTATATCATTGTTCCGGCCGGACGCGCGTCCGAGTAGGACGGCTGCGCGGGCGGCGGAGGAGGAGCGGGCTGAGGAGAAGCGATAGGCTGAGTCTGCGACACCATCGCCGTCCCTTTTACGGTTTTAATCAGCAGCG
>CAYNVS010000082.1:0-7833 GCA_964400725.1 uncultured Myxococcales bacterium | reverse complement strand
GCTTTTGAAAATGGGTCTGATCTGGATTTTGTTTTAAAAGGGTTTAAGCTTGACATTGGTAGCGGCAGCGTCAAATGGGGCGATGCAGAAATACAAATTGGGAAAAGCCGCGCATATCTGGATATCGCGGTTGGCTCCAACGGGAAAGTCTTCGCGGTTTGGCGATCTGACGAAAGCCAAACAATCTACAGTGTTATTTACGATATTGAGCTGGATTCATTCAGCAATATCGACTCTGCCGACCTCAATTTGGAAGGAAATATTTCGGCGATTAAACCCTTTGTAAACGAAGCCGGTTACTGCATAGCTATTGAGTATATCATCGCGCGCGGCGAAAATGTAGGCCCGCAGCAGACTAAAACGATTTGGGGTTGCAATGAATGGCAACCGTGAAAGCAAAGTAACAGAGTAACGTTTCAAGTTACACCCTGAAACGATGTCGGCGACAATAACAGAAAAAGTAACACTTTGAACGGAATGCTCAGACATGGCTTGTAAACGAAAATCAACGCCGATTTCGAGGACTTATTAACGCCCGTCAACGCTCGCCGAGTGTCCGTCAACGCGTCTCTAGCTCATTCGTAATCACTAGGTTCCCAGTTCAATTCTGGGTGGTGGCTCCAGTGATTTCAAGCGCTTACGAGTTTTCCCGTAGGCGCTTTTTTGTTACAGTCACAGCAGAGTAACACTTTGATCGGATTCGCGGACAAAAGGCGGGATGTAGGCGAGTTCCTTGCCGTAAATCAAAGCGGGCCGCCGCGCTTTTCAGCCGCCGTTTACAGATTCTAAACATTCCCTTCGTGCCTGCGCAGTCCGTGGCGTATTTCTTGCCGTCCGCGCTTTCAAGTTTAAGTTGTAGACAAATTGTCGACAACTCACGGTTTGTCTTTACCTTTCAAGTATTTTGCCAACGCCTCGTCGAAGTCGGAAATATACTCCTCGTCCTGCTTGACTCTAAATTTCTCGAATTCGTCCTTAGCCTTTGCCACTGCCATTTCATGCGATATTCTACCGGCGTGAGTTAATACCTGCTGGTCGGTGAAGTTAAGAAACTTTTCAACCTGCAATAGCCAATCGTTCATTGTCGTCAACTGTTTGTTTAGCGCCCGAAGCTCCGCAAAATCAATGAACATGCTTACAAGCCGGTTCAGCTTTGAAACTTCTGTCTGGTTCAAGTAGTTCTTTGCGACCGCAACGTCGCTTTTCAAAATTTTCCCCTTCGGCGCGTTCTTCCATGTAGTCAAACCCATGTACGGCTTATCGCCGTCGGCTCTTTCGTAAACAAGCTCTGCCGCCGTCTTGCCGGTTGCGGCGTAATGAAGCTGATTTTGCTCAATCTGGTAAAACAGGCGCGTTTCGTCGCTGTTTTTTTGGTAATCGGCGCTGCACTGCTCGAATACGTCGGCTATTTTCTGGTAGGCTCTGCGCTCGCTTGCGCGGATTTCTCTTATCTTTTCAAGCAGTTCGTCAAAGTAATCATGGCCGAAGGAACGCCCGTTTTTTAGCATGTCGTCGTTAAGCGCGAACCCTTTGACGATGAACTCGCGCAATGTGTTGGTTGCCCAAATACGAAAATGAGTGGCTTTAACCGAATTTATGCGGTAACCTACCGCTATCGTCGCGTCTAGGTTGTAAAACTTTGTTTTGTAGGTTTTGCCGTCGGCGGCAGTTATTTCCAAAATGGAAACAACTGAATCTTCGTCAAGCTCGCCGCTTTCGTAAATATTTTTCAAATGCCTTGAAATTGCAGGCGTTTTTACCCCAAACAGCTCGGCCATTGCGCGCTGGGTAAGCCAAAAGTTATTTTGCGCAAAAAATACGTCAACGGTTACCTTGCCGTCGGGGGCGGAGTATAAAACCACCTTGTTTTGTTTGCGCGTAGTCATTTCGCCGCTCATCGCAAATTCCTTTGTAAAATAAAATTATTATGCGAGGTTAATCAGTATATTCAAACAGCGCAGCCAAACTTTTAAAGCGTCCCATGCTTCCCGCTCGTTAATAAGCGTTTCCTCGACATGCGCCACCCTTGTATTTCGGAAATTATTTACGCTGTTTAACTCTTTGTATAAAGCGTTCAAATCGGCGCCGGAAAAGAGCCTTTTAACGTCGCGCCAAACGCCGTAATCGAATTGGTATTTCCAATTGTTGGCAAAGTCTAAGCAAAATAAAAGCGTGCCCAGACGGTTTATCGAACGGCCATAACTTAAATTTTGCTCTAAATATCTTTCGTGCTTTTCAAGAAGATTTTTATCTTTAAATGAAATGAATGTCGGCATAACGGGATAAAAATATTCATGCCGCCTTGAGTTATCATGCGGCAGGCATTTAACAAGTTTCGACTCAAGAATTCTAATCGAATAGTCGTCAAAAGGCGCGAGAAGCGTTTGAAATGCGCTTGCGAACGAAGGCATTTTTGAGCGTATTGTGAAATCAAGAGTTTGAACCGCCTGACGCATCAGCGGCTCTAAAGCCTGCGGAACTACTTTTATACCGGCTTCTTTTATAATTTGGTTAAATAAAATGTTTTCTTCCTTCTGACCGATTGTCTCAAACATCGGCAGTTCCGGCGCTCCTTTTAATTCGTCCAACAGAGCGACCAGCGATGGCTCTGCAGCGCGTTTCAAGTCGGCAAGATTAGATACGGCGGCGTTGTGGAATTGGTTATAAGTAACATAAACATAATCCCACTTAATTTTACTCGTCGAGGCGGCTTTGCACCACTCTTTAGCGGCCTGCGCCTTGCGAGGCACGTCTATGTCCGGCTTTCCTTTGGTTTCAAGCAGAACATAATTGCCGTCGGTCGTGCGGACGATAAAATCGGGCCAGTAAAAAGAAATCTGCCGGTTCGATTTAAGGTAGTCTATCGTAAGTTTCTCGGGCCCGGCATTCTTTGCAAACGCGGCGACATCATCAGCATGTTCAAAGAAATCAACAAATTGCTGCTCAAAGTCGCCGTGGCACGAGACCAAATTGAACATTGTTTTATTTGCGGCAACGGCGGGCCTGCCAGCGGTGCTGGTTGCTTGAAACGGTTTCCATGTCGATAACCGCACTCCTTTGCTTATTCTCTTGCGGTCTGTTTTTTTAATAATTCTGTTTTTAATAAGCGGGACAAACGCGGCCTTTACGTGCTCAATTACATCCGAGTCTCTCATGCGGTGGTCTACTTCGCCCGAATACAAATTGACTTCGCGCTCAAATAAAACTTTTGAAAGAAATTCCTCAATTAGCGGGGCGAGTATTTTATGCGGATTCGGAATATGGCATTCATCGCCGATAAGCCTTACAAAATAATTAACCGCCGAATATGCGTTTTGCAGCAGGCCGAAATCCAATTTGGCTTGCGAAATAGTTTCCTGCGTAAAAAGGTGGCTTTCCTTATAGTCTATCGAATCGTCTTTTTTCCTGCCTATCGGAAGCTGACGATGTTTCTCAAGAAAATATTTTTTTACTTCGGCAATTTTAATCTCTTCAAATTCGGCAACGGTTTCTAGCGATTCGCTTACTCTCGGTATTTCCAGTTCCAGCTCTTCGACTTTTTTATTTTTATAATCTACAAATATCGAAACTGTTTCTTTCAGCGATTCCCTTATAGGCAAAAACGCAATATCAAGCCCTTCCTGCTCAAGTTCGTCTTTGTAAAGCTGTTTAAACGCCGGATGCTCGATTACCGTAACGGTTTCGGGCATGCCCGAACCGGGGAACATCCTCCGCAAACCGCGCCCCAGCGTCTGCTCGGGCAATATTCTAGAATCCGCCGAATATGGCCTCAGCGGCACGATGGTAGTTACGTTTTTAATATCCCATCCTTCGCGCAGCATCAAAACCGAAACGACGCACCGAAACTCGCTGTTTGGAGAATCCAGCTGGCGGGACATTTCGCGCAGTTCCCGCAGGTCGTCGGGCTTCATTTTGCTTTCGCTTTCTATGAATTCCTTCACCTGCGCCCCGCCGCGCTTTACCGTTTTAATTTTTCCGGTCAGGCGGGTATGAATATTTAAAACCCTTCCCTTTAACAGCGGAAAACCGTCGCCGTTTAAATATTTCGCAATGTCGTCGGCGGCTTTTGCGTCTTCCGTCATTACAAATAAAATCGGTTTGCGGGTTTGGCTTAACTCTTCGTATTTTTCCTTGTAGCGCTCGTAACCTAATTTCAAATAAATCGCGTACCGCTCATTTGCCGGGTCGGACGGTCTGCCTCTGACCTGAAGCTCTTCCGATTCTCCTATTATCGGCACTTTTACAATACCGGCGTCAACCGCCTCGCCTAACGGAAAATCGCATATAATATGCTTAAACAAAGTTCCGTCGTTGTGTTTTGGCGTAGCCGAAAAATCAAGCTGCAAACCAATCCCTTTGCCGCCAAAAGACTTATTGAGCTCGTAAAGGTTGTCAATCGCCTTGTTCCAGGCAAGTTCCGGGTCGTGCAAATGGTGCGCCTCGTCGTTTAAAACCATAACGCTAGGGTGCGACGCGATTCTTCTTCGTAAATCTTCGCCCGTGTCCAGCGCTTTAGCCCGTGAAACTTTCGGCCCGAATATCGACGCCGCGCCTTCTGCGTCTTCGTCTCCGCCTTCGCGCTCCGCGTAAAGCCTGTGAATGTTCGTTAAATATATGGTTCCGGTCGAAGACGATCCGCCCGGGTCGTCCTGCAATACAACCTGAACCTGAAATTCGCTCTTCCATTCTTCCGGTATAAGCGGGTCTTTGTAAAAAATGGCGCAGTTTTCAAAATCGTCCTTCAAGCGCTCGTAAACGGTAAGGTTGGGCGCAATAATTACAAAATGACGCGGAAAAGTACAGTTATTTTCCTTAATGCCGTTAAAATAACTCCAAACAATCGCAAGGCTCATAACTTTTGTTTTGCCGCCGCCCGTTGCAATTTTACAGCAGGCTTTAAGCCAGCGGTCTTCGTCGGGGTTTATGCCGAGCGCTAGGTCTTTTATCGAGTCGTCCCCGTACTCGAACATAAGCTCGGCGACGTTTGGTATTTTACGGATTTCATGCAGGTAAATTATCGTCTCAACCGCCTCGCGCTGCGCCCAATAGTATTTAAACGGCCAGTAACCGCCGTCGGCGTCTCGTATCCGATGCTCGCCTTCAAACCAGTAATTAAGCAGCGTTTTTGTGGTTTCGCTTGCGCCCATATACCCGCCGCGCCGCCATTGGTCAACTTCCATACGAATAGAACGGACCAAATGACATCTTACGCTCGGCCTGCGCCCCGGTATAATCAAAGCCGGGCCGCCCGCTTCCGGGTTGCGTTTCCTGTGCTTATCGGGCTGCTCCCACGGGTTATATAAAGGCTTTAAGGCTTCAAGGTTTACTTTGCTTTTGCTTTCGTTTTTAGGCATTTCTAAATCTCCTCTTCAACGATGGTTGTAGTGTCGACGCCGAAAACGTCTATTACCTTGACGCAGATTTTATGCCTTCCTTTTTTGGCGTATTTCCAGCCAATATCGGTTTTAACCGCCAAACTGCGGTCTTTGCGCGTGCGAAAGTCCTGCCAATGATGCTCGAACGGTTTGTTGTCCGCATATTCAAAGTCAACCGCCCAAAAGTCTATAAAATCGAAGGGCGATTTTACCGCACGCTCGCGCAAAGCGATCATCTCTTTTTCGGGCGCTTCGGCCAAAGCCGGAACAAACCGCGCAAGCTCAATATCAACCTTGCCGTCTTTCTTTAAAACGGGCTTCGCCTCAAGGTATCCGGCTTCAAAGAACTGGCACTCGTCCCGGTTGGCTTCCATTATTTCGCGCGGAATATATTTAAGCTTTATAATCAGCCCGGTTTCCGCCTCTACCGCCTGCTTTCTTTCGGCGAGCCCCATTTCAAACTCCCACGCAAGGCAGTGAAGCTCTTTGCCGCCCGCGGCTTTAACGGCGTTTGCCGCGGCTTCAAGCTCTTCGCGGGTAAAAAAAGAGTCGATTTGGTCGATATGCACGCATACGCCCCCCTTCATGCCGTGTATAAGCGGGTTAGGCGGGGCGGCAAGCGGCGCGGCCTTGTAAAACTTCAATACAATGCGCCTATGCTCGTCGTCGGCGCCCTTTAAGCGCTCGGCCTGCCACCATTGGCGCTCGTAACGGCCCAAATTGTAAACGTCAAAGCTGCGGTACGGCTTGCCCGCTTCGTTAAGCTCGCGCTGAACCTGTATAAGCCTTTTACGGCTTGTGTGTATTGCGTAACGCCCTAAATCGGCGCCTATAAACCGCCTGCCTAACTTTTCGGCAACAGCTAAAGTTGTGCCGCTGCCGCAAAAAAAGTCCGCTACTAAATCGCCTTCGTTGCTTGAGGCTTTTATTATACGCTCAAGCAATGCTTCGGGCTTTTGAGTTGCATAACCTAGTAGGTCTTTTGCATTTACGATGGTTTGAAAGTTTGCAATATCAGTCCATACGTCAGATATTGGAACACCTTTGGCATCATCTAAATATAGTCTTCTTTCTTTTGTGATGGACTTGTATCTTTTACCATCTTCATCCATACTTGAAAATCTTGCCAATTGTTTTTCGTCATAAGGCAAATAGATTTTGTTGAAACTACAGTTTTCAGATTTGGAATAATATAAAATAATATCATGTCCTCTTACATAATTTTTAACTAAACCTTTATAACCTGATATTCCACTCATTGTCCAAATCAAGTCTCTTCTATAATTTTCCACCCCAAACAACTCATCAAGAACTAATCTTAAGTAACTATTCACTCTCCAATCGCAATGCACATAAATACTGCCTTTGTCGCTTAATAAATCGCGCATTATCATAAGGCGCTCGTACATCATGTGTATATAGCTGTCGGTTCCTTTGCCCCACGTGTCGCGGTAGGCGACGGCTTCTAAAATAGACTGTTCTTTCATTACCTTATCTTCGTTATCGCCTCCGCCGAGCTCTACCTGCATGGTAAAATCGGCGCCAACGTCAAAGGGCGGGTCTATGTAAATAAGGTCAATTTTGCCGCGGTAATTTTCAAGCAGCGCCGACATTACCAGCTTGTTGTCGCCCCATATAAGCATGTTGCGGAAGTCGTCGCGGTGCGCCTTTTTGCGGAATTCGGTCTCGTCGAACAATCCGGGGTTTTCGGCCTTTGCGCGGTCGTGCGGCTCGTCTATGGTTTCGATTTTTTGCAGCGGCAGCGGCGAGGTAGGCAGCTTTACCGGCCTGCGCGCGCCGTATTCGTCGTATTTGCCTTCCCATACAAGCTCGGTTTTAACCTTCGATAACGGGTGCGGGTTCTCGGGGCCGTAAACGATTTCCTTGGACTTCATGTAACAACTCCTTCAGCATTCCATTCTATCATTCTATTCTTCTCTAAGCGGTATTTTGCACCATTTACGGGGCGGGTGTCAAAATATTATGATTTTTGCGACGTTTATTATAATTAGGTCGAGCGAAGGCATTGAGAAAGAATCGCCTCGGCGACGAGGTCGGGAAATTCCATTGGAACAAAATGAGTCGCGTTATCAACTTTAACCCATTTAGCGTTCGGTAAAATCTCCCGCAATCGCTTTGCGGCGGCGGGAAGGAATGTATCCGACCTACCCCCATGAACGACGGAGGCGGGGCATTTCAGCGTTCTTGCATATTGCCATTGTCGATGAGAAAGCGACGCGAAGGTCGCGGACTCCCACGCCGGAGAGCACGTCAGCTCTATTTTACCGTCGGGGCGTTCGCGAGCGCCGCCCTCGATGTAATCCATTACGCTTTCGGGCGGCCATGTTTTAAATATACTATGACCGCAGTACGAATCGAACATAACTTGTCTGCTCGGCCAAATAGCGTTGCGTTTGGCGGCGCGGGACGCGATTGGAGCTCGCTTTTCAAGACCTAG
>CAYNVS010000081.1:0-7849 GCA_964400725.1 uncultured Myxococcales bacterium | reverse complement strand
ACCTTTTCAGACGTGGAAATG
The DNA here is from genome assembly GCA_964400725.1 of uncultured Myxococcales bacterium. Classification (GTDB taxonomy): domain Bacteria; phylum Myxococcota_A; class SURF-8; order SURF-8; family CAYNVS01; genus CAYNVS01. The sequence continues at coordinate 7,828 of CAYNVS010000081.1, read as the reverse complement.
CATGATGCCGTCGTTACGGCGCCCGCGGGAAATACGCTTCAATGGGGCCACGCCTTTTCAGACGTGGAAATGCGACTGGCTCATGTCCAACGTCATACAGTTGCTTACGCTTCAATGGGGCCACGCCTTTTCAGACGTGGAAATCCGCGCCCGCAGCCGTAGCCGAGCCGGACGCCGCGTGCTTCAATGGGGCCACGCCTTTTCAGACGTGGAAATGGACTTGCAAGTACAATTTGACAGCGCGCCGAAAATGCTTCAATGGGGCCACGCCTTTTCAGACGTGGAAATAGCGTAGAAAAGAATTAAGTAATGGCAATAGACCTTGCTTCAATGGGGCCACGCCTTTTCAGACGTGGAAATAATCCGCAGGCGCGCCGCGTTATAGAGCAGGCCCAGCTTCAATGGGGCCACGCCTTTTCAGACGTGGAAATGCGCCGCTACGAGCGAATCGTATTACGGCCCCGTGGCTTCAATGGGGCCACGCCTTTTCAGACGTGGAAATGCCGTGTGCAAGTAATACGTGTCCCGCCCGCCGTTTAGCTTCAATGGGGCCACGCCTTTTCAGACGTGGAAATGCGGTATCTCTCCGCTTCGTTTGATATTCTTTCGCAAGCTTCAATGGGGCCACGCCTTTTCAGACGTGGAAATGCCGCTGTTTTCTGACGAACGAACGAACGCGGTGTAGTGCTTCAATGGGGCCACGCCTTTTCAGACGTGGAAATGTCGAAACCAATAACGAGAACAGGAGAGGAAGATGGCTTCAATGGGGCCACGCCTTTTCAGACGTGGAAATTTTTGCCGTCCGCCGTCGGTTTCACTATCTTGTCGTGCTTCAATGGGGCCACGCCTTTTCAGACGTGGAAATCCTTGAAACGCAAGGCCGCGGCCAAACCTCAAAAACCGGCTTCAATGGGGCCACGCCTTTTCAGACGTGGAAATGCAAACAACCAATTCGAGGATAAGCTCGTTATGGTAGCTTCAATGGGGCCACGCCTTTTCAGACGTGGAAATTTTGCCGACAGCGTTAAAAGTCTCAACAATAAAATTGCTTCAATGGGGCCACGCCTTTTCAGACGTGGAAATTTGATCGCTCCAAATTTGTAGATCAAACCGGCCCCGAGCTTCAATGGGGCCACGCCTTTTCAGACGTGGAAATATCTCTTCTATTTTATACTGTAATTCCGCTTGATTTGCAAGCGTTTTGCGAACGGTCTGAAACACAAGATGTTTTTCATCTAAATAACCACGTTGTTTTACCTTCTCTCAATTTTCAACAGCTTAATCTCATTGCCTATATTCGTTTTGCGAGCGCCCCCCGGCTTTTTAGCGTCACCGCGCCGCTCGAATTGCAAGATACACAATTTTTTTAATTGTCAATGAACGTTATACGACTATAGCGTGCCGCTCGGGGTGGATATACGCTTTGCCCACCGACTCTATGCAGGTTTCGCCGCGCCCTCCCTCCGGCCCAAGGTCGACAATAAGAACCTGATCTTCCTTGTGGTTGATAATACCGTCTATCGCGGCAATCATCATAGCTTTTTCTTTGTCCGAAAGCATACAAAAAAACACCGAATACTGAACGTGGTCGCCAAAGCCCCGCATCGTTTTAAACACCTTCGTCAATCGCTTCGACTCGCAAATATCGTAGGATACAATGTAACATGAGCGCATTGTTCACCTCGGTAAAAACGGCGGAAACTCGTCAAGTTCTCCACAAATATATCTCGCCATAAGCCGCGCTTGTACCTCTAATATGCGGCGGTAACTTATACGATACCTGAAAACCGGATGAGTAGCCAGCGCGTCCATCCGCCGTTCATACGCCTCAATTACGGCTTTACGAGCAGCCGGTTTCAGGCTTACGGCTTTGGCGGCGCGCACAAAATCGCCCGCTCGGACTACTCCCGTATTCACAACAGTAAGAACAACCGAGTCAGCTATTATCGGGCGGAACTCCTCCATGAAATCAAGCGCAAGCGCAGGCCGCCCAAAGCGCGGCTGATGGTAAAATCCGTTGAACGGGTCAAATCCGACGGACATAAGAGTAATTGTGCAGTCTTTTGTAAGCAGCGCGTAACAAAACGATAACAGCGCATTTGTAGGGTCGGTTGCCGGGCGGCGGTTACGCCCGTTAAAATCGAAGGCTATCTCGTCTCCTCCCGGAGGTTTGATCATTCCTCCGAAAGCCGAAAAATATGTTCGCGCCGCGTTTCCCTCAACGCCGAGCAGGCTTTCAAGCGAACCTGCGCGTTCGGCGTCCTGCGCGGATTGTGCAAGCGACTCAAGAGCGTCATCCGGGGGAGCCGGATTATTTCGCCTGACCATCGTCCGCTGATTTTTCACTTTGGCCGTAACAAACCGCCTTGCCAATGCAAGACATTGAGCATTATCGTCCGCCGCACGAAATTGCGCCCTTTTTAATTCTGCATTGCGAGGCCCCACCGCATGAGTCATCCCGTAGAACCATCCGCCGCCGCTGTAATGGCATACCGGAATTCCCCTGTTGCAGCACTCGTGCAGCGCGTCCGCCGATATGCCGATATTGCCGAACAGGCAGACCTGACTCGTGGACATCAACCTTGAGCGGGCGACTATTTCTTTGTTCTCTTTGACCACAAGTTCTTCGTCCTTCTTGCCTACATATAATCCATGGTGCTGAACGTACAGCGGCAACGCGTCGTCGCGCGCAGGTATAAGTCTTCTAAGCCCGTCAGTCGGGGGCTGTTCATTGCCGGTCAGCATGCTCGTCTCGTCCGGAAGACAGATGCCTGCAAGCGAGCATCCGCCGCATTTCGGGCTGTCGTTAAGCGGGAGCGGAATTTCGTTTGTTCTGCCCATTTCGCGCAGCGCCGCCGCAATTTCGCGGGTGCGTTTTATAAGTTCGTCGTCGAATGCAACGTCAACCCTGCGTTTTGACGCCGAGTAATACACAACGCCATAATCGCTTGAAAAACCATTTTCGCGTAAAACAAGTCCCTGCGCGCATAACTGGACTTTGTCGGCATCGTACAGTCCGTCGGGGTTGTCGGGCAAAGCCCCGCGCTTGTAATCGACGGGCGTCGCCGCAGCTCCTTCAACTTCTACCAAGTCGATTTTTGCAATCAAGCCCTCGCCTTCCGCCGAAAGCATGACCGAGCGGGCGTGTATGGTCTCCTCTTCGCCCTTGCCGTCCGATTCCTCGTCGGCGCAGGCTTCGGGCATTTCTCCGCTTCCTCCATCTACCTTCTTATGCACGCGCCGCCCTTCAATAGTGAAGGCGTTGTCGTCGAACGCGCCTTCTATCCATTCAAGATAAGCAAGCCGCGGGCAATACGCATACTCGTTTATCATCCGCGCCGGGATCAGGGAAGGAACGGCTGATAATGTTTCGTTTTCAAAAATAGGCGGCATACCTGTAATTATGACTCTTCCTTTTCCGGCGCAAACAATCCCATGCCAAAGTGGCTGTGCAAGCCTAGGCACAGCGGCCCTAAAACCGGTTCTTCAAATTCAATGCGAAACGCGCCGGTCGGCCTGCTTCCTCCATCGTCATCTCGTTTTTGACGGAAGCGTTTAAACTGCAAAGGCAGTATTCCGTTTGCTCCTATACGTTTTCCCGGCAAAAATTCGATTTTGACCACAGGCGGCAGTGCTGGCTGTCGGCGTTGAAGTTCTTCTTTAAGTATCTGCATCGTGAATGCGTCGCGGTTATCCGGGCCAAGCAATTCGGACGCGTCTTTTTTTTGCCCTCTTCTTTTGGGGTGCCGAGTCGCTATGAAAGGCGAGGCAGATACCCAAACTCGCGAAGGTCCCAAAAGCGAGTTCAAATTTAACTGTTCAATATTTCCCAGGGTCATAAGCAGAACATTGACCGGCTCGCCTTCGTCGCGCTTAAGATGACGCAATTCAGCTAACGCCTTCAATTCCTTAGGGTCAAAACCGTCGACTGCATATATGGTCAGATGATCGAGTCGCCCATCGGCGTCTTCGTCGCTGGGAAGGTAATAAGCGTGTCGATGACCTTGAAGAGGTATGCCGTTATCGTCTTTACCTGAGAACAATTGCGAACGCGCCTTTTCGCCGCCTTCGGCAAACAACCTGCCATAGATGCCCATAAGCGCCCGGCGCGCCTGTTCCGCAAGGGGCAGCGTTTCCTGAATAAGAGGCAGCACGGAGCCGTCTAACGCGAAGCGGCAAATGTTGGGTTTTTGTTTGACTTTTTTGTTTGAGCGGGAAGGAATTGATGTTGTCATAAAGCAGTCCTCTTTTCTGCAGTACTGCACCCATTTTGAACCCGGCGGGTCTGACCATTTATCTTCGTGAATTTTCAGCGTCTCAATGCAAAGATGCCAATCGGGATCATATAGCGGATTAACGAATGATTGCTTTGTCCGCCCCTTGCCTTCTATTCGTTCATATTTTGGCGTGCGCTCATTTTTAAAAGCCGTCTCAATATCGGCGCAGAGCAAGTCGACAAGCTGCATGTTGGCTGGCGGTTTGTCTTCAAGCGGAAAACAATTTATATCTCCATCCCGAAGAAGCGCGGCGGTCTCGTCGCTCTCAAGCGCCCGGCCTTCGCACCATGATTCCGCCCTGCCCAAGTACCCGATGTTTTGCGCCAACAATGACAGAGCTTCTCGTTCTTCCGACGAAAGTTCGACATCCCGCCAAATAACGAAAATTTCCGAATCCATATCAAGCGCAACGAACGAGTCGAATATTTTAGTCGTCTCATTTCCGAAGATTTCAATACCCTGATCCTTTTTCTTGGATTTGCCAAGCGGCATATAATAACGGCTGTGAGCGGACTGAGCAGGGGGCAGCGCAAACTCGGGCGGCGCCGTAAGTTTTTTAAACAGATTGCGCATGAACGGTTCGTCAAGTTCGCATCTTTGAGGAAGGCGGCGCTTCCATGCGGCAATCAACGCCCGCAAAATACGCCACGGCGCGGGCGGCCATTCGGGGATGCCTTCGTTATGATGCCGTCCCCACGGCGTCGCGTGAAAACGCCCCGATAAAAACCGCAGAGCCAATCCGGCGCTCATAGATTAATCTCCTTCGTTTTCTGACGATTCCTTTTTGTCGTCTTCGCCCTCTTTATTTTTCTTATCTTTATCAGAAGGCTCGTATACAACTTCTGTTACAGGTGGATCTGCAAAAAGTTTCTCCGTCTTGCATTGCGTGATAAGCTTTTTACACTCTGTAAGCAGATCGGTTTCCGTTGGTATTTTAAAGCTGTCAGGGCGTTTGACGATCAATTCTCCCACAGGTTCCAAGTCGCAGGCGGTACGTAAACGCAGGCCCGTCGAAAGAAAGCGCCGCACTTTAAACAAAGATAAGGCAATAAGCAGCTTTTGAGCGTTATCGGGCAAACCATACCCGCGCAGTAAAGCGAGGTCGAGGTTGAAATACGCCGTTATCTTTTTGGCAGTAAACTCTGTGCGGGGGAACGGTATTGTGCCAAAACCCGTTTCCGCGTTACCAGATTCTGACATTTTTGCAGAGTTTTTATCAAATTTTCTTCCGCCGCTTTCTGCGATCAATACTCCACGAGCTTCTATAAATCCGCCTAGAATTCTTGTTAATCGCACTCTACCGTGAGACAAAATTTCTTTGTATTGTTTGATAGAAAACCAAACGCCATGTTGAAGACTGCAAGGATCGTATTTGAAAATGGCTTTGGCGATCTTTTGATAGTCTAGAGGAAGGTCAGGTTTTAAATCCATTTCTGAGGCAAGCGTTTCAGCCCACTTGTTATTAAGTAAATATGGCGACGACAACCTATGTGCTTCTAAGTAAGAAGTTGTTAGCGGTTGTTTTTCTCTCTTCGAGCAAACATACGGCAAGTCTAGAAAATCATCCCTAAGCGTTTTCTGATCATCTTTACAACAAGCCAGTTCCATACGGTTTGCAACCGATTGCGCCGACTCGACCAGCAGCATTTCGGTACCGTCCGCAAGGGTATAGCGCGCAGGGCCAAGGTCGGGAAAGCCGGTGGGTTGAAAGCGGTCTCCCTGTAGCGGTTTTAGTTCGACTTCCATAAGAAGACGCGGCGAGTTTTTAATCGTTTCGTAATTGATAGTCATATAGTTTCTCCTTTTCTCGGTTAGTTAGTTTCCGGTCTAATTACTTGTTTTATCAGCCGCTTTACGTCTGACTGACTAATTGGAAAAATAAGGGCTGCGGCAATACGCCGCGCGTCGGCGTCGTTAATATCGCGCCATTCATTGTCTCGCGTCGGGCGGCCGGAAAGACGATGCGGCATGGGCGTCAGACCGCTTACCCTAAGTCTTCGCGCCGCCGTTTGGCAAGCCTCGCCGATTCGTCCGGCGCGCAGCAAAGAAATTACCGCAGGTTCGGGCTTAACGGCTATAGTTTCGCCATTAATTTCAAGATGCGGCAGAAACAGGAGTTTCATCAGCGCATAAGCAGCCGGCAGGAGTTGAGTATCTCGCGACTCAGCTTCTTGTTTTAGTTCGGGGTATTTTTGGGCGTGATTAACAAGCCCGAGACCCAACAGCAATTCCTCAATGCGTTTTTCGTCGACATCGCCCGCGATGAAGGCGGCGACAGCGTTAAGCGAAACGGCTCTTTCGTTTTGCAGCGGCGCTTCGTCGCTGCCTTCGCGGGCCGCGTCCATGTAACGGCGCTGAGTTACTGCAATTAGATTGTCGCATAGACTGGAAGAGTTCCATACCGCCCGACGAGATTTCTCTGCCCATTTCCAATCCGAGCCGTTTTCTTCCACAGATTCAAGGTTGGCGCGGATGGAGCCCAGTTTGCGGTCTCTCGCGCCTATGCCCGCAACGGAAAGAGCAAGCTCAAACTCTATGGACCCGTCGTTGGCGGCATCTAACCATTTTGTCGAAAGCCCGCCCAGCGGATTACTATGTTGTTTTATTGCAAGTTCTCTTTCCGCCGCGCCGAGCGCGCATAAAATTTCAGCGAAGCGGAAATTTCCGCCGTAACGGCAAAAATCGAATATCGCCGAATCTATTCTCCTTAAAGCCCGCGTCAACCTTGGCGGAGCGTTCTTTTCGGCGGCGACACTTCGGAATCCGTTCAGCCATGAGTCAATCTCCCGTAATAGGTCGGCGTCGCCTTGTGAACGTACAGCGAAGCGTCCAAGGTTTGTTGCAAGATAGGCAAGCCCGCTACGCTCCTGATAGCCATAACGAATGAAAGATTCAATACCTCGATCCACGCCCAGCGTTGCAATGGCTCGAATAAAATCAATCCCTGTAGCCGACTGTCGTCCTTCCAACTCCGCTCGGCCTTCCTTGAACAATTGAAATATTTCGGCTAACTTCGCAGGTGAAGACCATAATGGAAGCCAAGTTTCTCCGCGCGATTTTTCAGCCCCATCCAATGAATTGTTACCGGCATTAGTAGTTGAAACTGTAAACGGGAACGCCGCCTTGATACTTTGAGAGTTTGTTAGACGTTTAACCGCCGAGCTTTGTATAAGAAGCACGCCTTCGATCATTAAAATGTAATCGAACGGGTTGATGATCGAGACGCCCTCCATTCCATGAGACGCATTGGGGCCTCCTGATGCTCCTGGAGCAAACTGCCCGATGCTCGCAGCTTCTAATGTTCCCTGCTCTGTTTTAAAAAGACTGATAGGCACCCAACGTCTTACGGCAGTTGGTGTCTTGACTAATTTTAATACGTTCTGGATGAAATTGGTTGAAAATTCCATGCGACCGTCGTTGCCGCCGCTTCCGAGCATCGGAGCTGTTTTAAAACCGTCTTCTAGGAAAACTCCGCACGAGTCAAGCCATGCAATAACTTGTTCCGGAAAGTTTTTACGGATTTCCAGCAGCATCTCTTTCTTTATTTTATT
>CAYNVS010000080.1:0-8030 GCA_964400725.1 uncultured Myxococcales bacterium | reverse complement strand
CGTATACCTCCACATGGACGACGAGGAGGTCAGAGCGGCCGTGGAGGGGTTGTAGTAACGTAGCTTAGAAAACAAAAGTCAAGCGCAAGCCGGCGGCAAACATGACTTCGGCAAATTCCGGCGAGTCCGCTTTTTCCTCGCCGTCCTCAGGCTCGTCCAAGCTCGGAGGGCGTTTGGCTATTAGGTCCAAGTCGAACGTCGCGTCGATTTGCAGCCAGTTCGTAACGCGATAACCGGCCTGTAAGCCTACAATAAAGGAACAGCCGAAACCGTACTCGTCTTCGTCGTAAAGCCACGGCTTGGAGTTGGGTCCGCGGTATTCGGGCGTGCCTCGGTAATACGCGTTGGTATAGCCTAATCCAAGCCCGCCTTTGCCTCCGGCTTCCAAACCGTTCTCCCATAGATAGTTCGCTTCAAGGATAAAATTGAACGCAAGGCGATACATGTCTTCGTAGTCGCCGCGAGCCTTATGCAAAGAAAAGCGATTCAGCAGTCCTATTCTGACATGTTCGGCGATTTGATAGCCAAGCAGCAAACTCGCTCCGGGGCCGTGTTCGTAAAGTTCATGGAATTTCCCGGTAAGCAGCGTGTAGTGAGCGTCCGCGCCGACAAGCCATCCGCTTTTCTCGTCGGTTTGATTTGTCTCGGCATTACCGCCTTCGGCAGCGTAAGCCGATACTGATCGCGTCGACATGCAAAGCAAACAAGCGCACGTCAATATCATGATGCGTAATAAATGGTCGACAGTAACCTTGTATTTTATTTTTATCATGTAATTTCCTTTTATTATTGCTAAGCAAGATTACATCAAACAGGACTCAGCGTCAATTATCGCGCTCGGAAAGGATAAGCGAACGAACCTACAAACTCGTCTTGGTAGGCGGCGGAACAAAGGCCGCTCGATTCGCGCTGACCTCGACTAGAGCAGTTAAGAATTATGCTCGGTCGGCATATCAAAATGAGAAAAAGTTGATCACATAAATTGTCAAAAAAGGAAAATTGGTTATAATTTCAATTGAAGGGCAGGAAGCACGTCCTTTAGATTCCCACCGTCCCCCCCCAAGTGGCATACCTAGCTTCCGGCCCTTCTCTTTTTACGAGGAAAGTCCGCCTCTCTGCCGTTCTTCCAAAAGCGTCACAGCTCACCCGAAAATATCTTGCTTTGTTTTAAGGCCAGGATAAAATACAAAACGTTATATTCATTGTTTAAGCAATTTGCCGATACTGGCTGGCGGACTTACCACCCGCGAACGATTGCTTTAATTAAGAATAAAACAGACATACAGCTAGGCACGACGCCGCCCGCATGCGCCGTGCTGGTAACACGGAGCCTCTTCGGGAGGGGCGCGTGTAATTTTGCCTAGCTGGTTACATGTTGCCCCTTTTTTTATTTTGGGGCGTATTTCTAACCGGACAGGGAATTAAGGAAAGGCGGAGGACATGCCGGAGCCCCGAACAAAGTCATTGGATTCAGTTATTCGCGAGCTGCGAAAGCGCATATACCAGATTCAGCAGCGAGGGGATAAAATCGGCGAGCAGGACACAATACGCGTTCTGATTACGCCTTTGCTGGCCGCTTTGGAATGGGACGTCGAGGATTTGGACGAAGTGCGAAACGAGTATAGGCATTGCTCGCAGGACAACCCGGTGGATTACGCATTGTTCATGCTGAGAACGCCGTGCCTGTTCGTCGAGGCGAAGTCGTTGAATATCGGTCTTGACGATCGCAAATGGGTGACTCAAACGCTGGGCTATGCAGCGACAGTCGGAGTAGAATGGTGCGTTCTTACCAACGGCGACGAATATCGGCTCTATAATTCGCACGCACTGGTCGACGCCGACGAGAAGTTATTCAGAACGGTTAAAATATCCGACGAGGGCGCGCACAACTTTGCTTATGACACTTTGCGGCTGCTATCGAAAAGCAAGCTGGCCGAAAAGGGGTTAAACGTATTATGGAACGCTCATTTCGTCGACCGCCGGGTAAAGACGGCTCTGGACGATTTGATTAAAAAGCAGGACGACGCTCTTATTCGTCTGATTCGGAAATCGACCGACCAATCGCTTACGGCGGGGGATGTCAAAGCTTCGCTGAAACGAGCGGACGTTTCGATTAAATTTCCGCAACCCGTCTCCGAGACGAAGGAATACTCGTCGCCTGCAACGAACGTTATAAAACATGGAGAAGAAGCTGCGAAAAAACCGCATAAATCTCCGCAAATGATGAACGTCGCTCCGATTGATTTGATTAAAGCCGGCTTAATAAATCCTCCATTCGCGCTTGAGACTACGGTTAAAGGGGAATACTTAACGGCGTCCATACTGGCCGACGGCTCCGTTTTATTTCAAGGCGAAAAGTTCGACTCGCTATCGACCGCGGGCGGAACGGCGCGTATTAAGGTTAACGGAGCCCCTCCGGACGGCAGAAAATACTGGCAGACGAACGGATGGAAGTTCTGGAAATATCGCGATTCGAAAAGCGGCAAGCTGGTCGAAATCGACGCGCTCCGAGCGGAGTATTTAACGTCTGAAAAGTAAACAGTTTACAAGATTAGCGCGGCGGGCGAAAGTCGTATCTTTAGGCTCTACTCAGACCCATGTCCTCTCTTGGTAGCGCGGGAACGGAGAGGCTGTGAAGACTCGGGCAGCATCGGATGTCGTCAATCCCCCATGCATTTTGCTCTTTCTGATTTTACTTCTTCAACCGCCTGTAAACCGGCGAGACCTGCTTATGCGCCATGACCTTTTCAGGTTCTCGCGCCGCTTTCGATTTATTGTCTTCCTGTGCGAATATTTCGTAGTCCGGGAAGACGTCCTTAACGCTCGGCGGAGCTTCTATGCCGGTTTTAACGAATTCGTCCGCAAGGGCTTTTATGATTTTGCGAACCGTTCCTATATGGCAGTCGAAGCCTTCCTCTACGCGACTTACCGTTATCGCGCTGACGCTGGCGTTCTTCGCAAGCTCGTGAACGCTCATCATCGCCCGAAGCCTGTAACGAGTAAGGTTGTTGTCGGCCATGACTCTTTATCTTCTATTCTTCCCGCTCGTCTACCTTAACCCAGCCGCCGTCGTTTACTTCGACCGCGTAGGGGCCTTTTTGTATTTTCTTGGGTTTATCCTCTGGTTTGAATTGTTTCTTAGCCTTTCGACCGCGCTTAACCTTGGGCGGCTTATCGTCCGCCGCCTTATTCTTTCTAGGTCTGCCGACTCTGCCGGTCTTGCGCATGGGCGAAGCGTCAGATTCCGCCGAGCCTTTTTCCACTCCGAATTCCAATAGCATCATTTGAAGGTATTCGGCCAGCTTCGCCGCTCTCGCGTAATCGTCCTTATGTATCGCTTCCTTTAATTGAAGCTTAAGTTCGTCAGTAAACTCGGATAGTATGTTTTTCACGCTCGTTCCTTTTTAAATTATGAATGTATGCCTGCAGCCTTTCGTTATTGCCGCGTAACTTTATATCAAGCGCGCCCCCGCGTCAAATATTGGAAGAAACTCTTCATACCATCTCCGCTCTCTTTGCCTTCCGACAGAAAATTATCTCTTGCCAAAGAAAATAATACCGGCTATCCTCCGCGCCGAGGGTCGGAAGATTGTCCTTAGCATTCTCACATCCCGCCAAGCGGCATACCTTTAGCTTCCGCCCTTCCCCATATTTTCGGCTCATAGCCATACACCTATTATTCCTTTTTAAATTCAGCTTTCTTCGTCTCAATCTGGGTTATATGATAAATGATGTCGCATCCGGCGACTGTGTATTATATTGCTTTTTATGTGTATTAGGAAGCGATAAAGCAAGTCTTATATTAGTATAAATGCGCTTATTGACGCGTATTTGAGGCGATGCTTATATAGCGTTTAATGCGTGCGTTGGAATGCGGTTAAATTACATTGAAAATGCGTATCGCAACGCGCGATAAGTTTGACAAACGCAGCGATTTCAATTAATTCGCATAACTCCCAATATGCGAGGTTTTGCGAAAATTATTAAGGGATTATGATTTCGCGTGCATTTTCAGGCGTTTTTTCGTATTTTTTAACTGTTTTTTTTATTCTTGTGCATATCTTGTGCATAGCTTGTGCAGTGTCGCGGCGATTTTCGGAAAATGTTTATTCGAGTGTATCTATATAATATTGCTATGATTATTATGTTTTGCCATTGTATTAAAATTACATGTCAATGCACAAGAACTAAAATTTGTAAATATAGGTTGGTATTGTTTGAAAAGAATACCTAATGTTCTGTCGCGCGGAAAATAAGCGATATTAGAGCAAACCGTTTCCTAAAAGAAGAGCAATTGCCATAAGAATTAAATACTTGACAATCGAGCTTAAAATATAGATAATGCCAATTGATGATGTTTAGTCAATGCTATTAAGCGAGGCGTTCATGGACTCACGTTTTCTTATACACAATTCGCATCTGGAAAGCGCAACCGAGTTTGCGAAGCTCGACCCGAATCTCCGTCAGCTTGCCAGGCAGCCACTGGTGCATGTTTCCGATATTTTAACCCGTCTGCCAGTCGATAAGCCGGGGATATATTCGATTACCGGAGGCCGCCAGATCGGCAAAACCACGCTGCTTAAACAATGGATGGCCAAACTGCTCGATACGGGAATCGCGCCTGAGCGTATAGCTTTCTTTACGGGCGAGCTGATCGACGACCATCACGCTCTGACAAGACTTATAACAGAGCATCTCGAAGCGCAAAAGGGAACGGACGCATGGTATCTTCTTCTCGACGAAGTAACCTATATCAAGGATTGGGACAAGGGGATTAAATTTCTTGCCGACGCCGGAATCCTCGAAAACGTCGTCATGGTAATAACGGGTTCGGATATATCGATAATCAAAGAGGCGCGTATGCGGTTTCCGGGTCGTCGCGGAGTCGAGGACGTAGTCGACTTTCATTTATATCCGTTAAATTTCAAAGAAGTCGTAGCCTTAAAGAAAACGCTTAGCGACGAAGAAAGGGAAGCTATTAAAAACGGCGCGGAAGAAGCTTCCGTAATTGAAAAGCTGTTCTCGGCTTTCGACGATTATCTCATGCACGGCGGTTTCTTAACGGCCATTAACGACTTTCAGCGCGAGCAAAAGATAAATCCTTCCACTTTTGCGGTCTATTCCGATTGGATTCGCGGAGACGTTCTGAAACGAGGGAAAAGCGAGCGTTACCTGCTGGAAATTTTAAATGCGGTAATAAAGCGTCAGGGGAGCCAGATAACCTGGAACAATCTCGCTCAGGACTTGTCCATAGACCACCCGAAAACGGTAGCGGACTATATTTTGCTGCTTTCAAACATGGACGTTTTGTTCATACAGCCAGCGTTACTCGAAGACAAACTCGCAGAGGCTCCTAAAAAGCCGAGAAAACTGCACTTCGCCGATCCGTTCATTCGCCACGCGGTTAAAAGCTGGATAGACAGATGCAAAGATCCGTTCTCCGAGCAGGTATCTCAATTATTGAAAGACTCAGAATCGGTTTCGACGCTTGTAGAGGGGTGCGCAGTTTCTCACGTCAGGCGGTTATATCAGACTTTTTACATAAAGGCCGAAGGCGAAGTGGATATAGCTTATCTTGACGGCGGCAAATTCTGGCCGATAGAGATAAAATGGACGAATCAGCTGAGGCCGAAAGAAATCAAACAGGCGCTGAAATATAAAAACTCGCGCATTCTGACCCGTCTTCGGAGTAAAGGCGTTATCAGCGGCATGCCGGCGGAGCCTCTGCCGCTGGTATTGTTCAGGGAATTTTCATAAAACATCGACAGGTCAGACGATAGTCCGATTCGCCGAAGATTGAATCAAGGCGAAAACGCGCAATACCCATAAAATCAGGCAATAGATTAGTATATGCTTTAACAATGCGCATAAACGCCCTAAATGATTTTCGCTATTGTTTCGCATTTCATTTCTCTAATCCGAGATTATAAATACATGAGGGGTTCTTTGTCCGAAACGCGTCAGAGCCTGACTCGTCGCGTCGACCTGGTCGTCGTAGGCGCCGTTGGGAAACATGCAGCACTCCTCGACGTAATCGCTCGCCCAATGCGCCGCGGTTGAGTGCGGTATTATCACGTTTCCGGCTTCTAGCTGCGGCGAGACGGCCTGCGCTCTTATCTCTTTCGCGCCGTTTGGCGCGACAGGAACCAGACCCGATATTTCGCGCTTCAAAACGTCTATCGCCGCCCGTCCGTTCGCTTTGTCCTCGACCAGAATAGGCCTTGCGTTAGGCCACTTTTCAGCTAATCGGCGCATCGCCGACAACTGAGCGTTGAAATCGCCCTTAAACCTGACCTGATCCATCAAATACCGCGACGCGCCGACGCTTCCCCATACCTGACCGACAACGTAACTCGATTCGTTCGACGTTGAACCGAATGACAAATCCCACGACAGCAGCGTTTTATCAAACCTTGCGGGAAGAATCTGCCACGTCCTTTCAAACCACGACCTCTTCCACAGCCCGCCTTCCATCGGAGCCGGACGCTGCTGGTAAATAGCCGCAAACTTATACGAGCCCGTGGAATATAGTTTTATCTCTTCAAGCGCAAGTCGGTCGTATCGGGCGGGACACAAAGGCTCTCCCTCGGCGCGTCCCAGAATATCGTTGTCTTCGGCTATGGCCGGAAGGACGTACTGAGTCCATCCGCCCATTTTCAGGAGGTGCGCCGTAAGGTCGTCTTCCGACCATCTGGTCATTATCACTATGACGGTCGAACCGGGCTCGGCTCTGGTTATAAGCGTGGAATCGAACCAGTCGTTAGTTCTGCGTTTGACCGCCGCGCTGTGAGCGTCTTCCCAGTTTTTAACCGGATCGTCCACTATGATTAAGTGTCCGCCCCTTCCGGTAATAGCTCCGCCCGCTCCCGCCGAATACATCCCTCCGCCCATGGTAGTCTGTCAGTTATCTGAGCGGGTAAGGTCGGAAGCTATTTTAAAGTCGAGCTCGTCGCTTTTGGCCGCGGCGAGGTTTCGGCACTTACGGCTCCATTCCGCCGCGAATTCGGCCTGGTAGGAAGCGAGGATTACCTGTTTATCCGGAAACCAGTTAAGAAACCAGAGCGGCAGGAATTTACTAACCAATTCGCTCTTGCCGTGCCTCGGCGGAAGGTTAATTATTATGCGACCGTTTCCCGTCATTATGGAGGAGCATATCTTGCCGGCGAGAAACTTGAGATAGGGGTAGGGGCGCCATTGACCGCCGGAAAGAGTTTGAGCCATTAACGGCAGGCCGAGCTTTCCCGTTTCTATATTCAAATAATTACGATTTGTCATCTCCGGCATCGTCCTTAGCTTTTGCGTCGTCGAATTCGGCTTCTATAGAGCACGCAAGCTCTACCAGCGCGGGGTCCTTTCTCACGGCCGCCAGTATTTTCTCTTTCGCTTCCTCGCGTCTGATTACAGACGCCTCTACCGCCTGCCGTCCGTCCGGCTCGTCGAACAGGAACGCTTCGTCCCTGACTACTTTGCTTATCGTTTCCGCAAGCGTCTTGGGGTCTTTCTTCGCTTGCTTTATAAACGCTTCCTGCGCGACCGCGTCCTTAGCCAGACTGTTGAGAGCTTTGGTCAGCAAGGCCTTTTCAGCTCTGACAAGCTCCCTCGATTCCGCCTGAGCGTCGGCCCAAACGCGGTCCTGCTTCTTATGCGACGCTTTAATCGCATCAAGGTAACGAGGACGAATAGGAGGCATGCCGCGATCGAGATCGCCTTCGTTTATATACTTTAAAGCCGTATGCAGCGAAACGCCGCAGACTTTGCTCACATGACCGGACGTCTGAATCTCGAAATACGCGCTGACCATCTCGTCGTACTTTTCGCGGCTAATCCCCTGCGCGCAGCTGCGTCCGTCAGATTGCGTCGTTACCGCCGGACTTTCGCTTCTGCCAATATTTCCCTGGTTCGAGGGGTTCCGTTTTCTTTTTTCGGTTTTAGCGTTCATGCTCTGCGCTCTTTCTCGATAAGGACGCCCTTTCTTCCCGTAAACCTTTCCCATCTCTCGACAATGACGTCGACGTATTTCGGGTCGAGCT
>CAYNVS010000079.1:0-8226 GCA_964400725.1 uncultured Myxococcales bacterium | reverse complement strand
ATGGAACCTTGAATACGTGGAGATACTGCCAGCCGAACCGCTTTACGTCCTCGACGCCCGTCCAGTCGATATGCGGACGGAACTTGTTTTCCAGCGACTCCCAGTAGTCGGCGCGGGTCTTAGCGTCGCTCGGATTGAGGTAAACCCAGCGCTGAAACGAGTCAATCATCGCCATGAACGGCAGGAACGTAAGTATTTCCGCAAGCTGCGCCTTTTTAACGCGCTCGACGTCCTTCGCGTCGTACAACAAATCGGCGAAGGGCAGGCTTATCAGCTCCATCGACATGCTCGCGACTTCCGCGAACTCCAGCGGCGGGTTGAGGTACGCCGACGGTTCAAGATCTCGCGCGAGGAACAAGTTCGCCGCGTGTCCGGCCTCGTGTAAAAGCGTCTGCACGTCGCGGGTGCGCCCAACGGCGTTCATAAAAATAAACGGCAGCCTGCGGGCGGGCAGATCGGCCATGTAGCCGCCCGGCGCCTTTCCTTCGCGGCTCTCCAAATCGAGGAGCCTATCTTTGCGCATTATTCCGAAGTATTCGCCTATCTCCGCGTCAACCTTGGCAAGCGCGGCGTGAACCTTCTCCTCAAGTTCCGCGCCCGTCTCGAACGGTTTTACCGGCGGCAGGCCGTTTTCGTCGGCGATTAAATCCCACGGCTTAATCGAGTCCAGCCCTAGCTTCTCCTTTCGGATTTTCATTATCTCCGCAACGACCGGAACCACGCAGGCGCGTATCGCGTCGCAGTAGCTTTGGCAGTCGGCGGGCGTATAGTCGAAGCGTCCCATGTTGCGGAAAGTATAGTCGCAAAAATTATCAAAGCCGGCGTTGCGGGCTATTTTGCCGCGAACCGCCAGCATCTCGTCGTAAAGCTCGTCGAGCTTGGCCGCGTCGGCGCGGTGCGGCGCGACGCTCGCAAGGTAGGCGCGCTCTCTGATCGCGCGGTCTTTCTCTTCCAGTTTTGCGCGAACTTTCATCACCGTTACTTTTTGGCCTTCCCAGTCCGCCATCCAGCCGCCGACGATTTTTTGGTAACGCTGCGCCAGTTTTGCCGCCTCGGTCTTCAGCGGCACGTTCTCCTCGCGGAAGAGCTCCATCTCGTTTTTCACGTTTCGCGCGAAAACGGCGTATTTGGCGGGAAGCGACGCGGCGGCGGGACTAGCGGCGAACTTCTTCTTCATCTCGAAGTCTCGCGTCTCGACCGCCGGCATTACGTTCTCTACTATGTTGAGGTATTTGGCTTCGGCGTCTTTATCGGCTGTGTTGCAGGTCATTGCGATGTAATGGCGGCTTTCCTCCTCGCGCACGCACTCGGAGACGTCCATCCACGCCGCAACGAATTTTTCAAGCTCTTCGACGCTTTCGGTCGGCAGCGCCAAAGCGCGCCCATACGCCGCCTCAACGACCGATTTATCGTTGAAGTCGTCCGTTTCGGGGGAAAAGAGACGTTTGTAAGTTTTAAGTTCTTTCATATTTTTCCTTTCGTAAATAAGAAAACGCCTAAATAGTATATTTATTCAAGCAAATAGTTCAAACGGCAATTCTAAAAAAATTAGGCGCGTCCAAGACGACGGAACCGACGCATAGGCGAGAATCATACCTTTTATTTTTTTATTTGTATTAATAATGAATTTGGAGTTTGACGCGGAAAACTCTTTGGAGTAATTTATAGATTGTTATAATAGGTACGTTCATTTTTATTTCGCTTATTTGTATGTATTAGCGGAGAATTTTTATGAAAAAAATCTCACACATTCAAACTGCGGCGCTGGCGCTTGCCTTCTCGCTCATTCCTGCGTTTTTGCTTGCGGGCGACAACTTCAGCGTAACTCAAAGCGCGGGCAAGCATTCTCTCGAAGGTTCCGAACTCGGAATCGCCTATCAGTTCAACCCGTTGACTCCGCTGAAATTCAAGGCAACCGGCCCAGGCCAGCTTGAGTTGATTTTTTATAAAAATTACGGCCCGAAGGACAACGCAAAAAAAATAGCGGCCAACGCGTCCGTGGCGGTTTACGAAGGCTCCAAAAAAATAAAAGAGCTTACTTTCAAGGGCGCGAAAGAAAAAAATCTTAAGTATTCCGACGCGGCGGACGTTCTGCCGTCCAAAGGCAAGAGCCTTAAAATAGATCTCTCATCCTCCGAAAAAGAATACGGCGTTACGGTGGCGTCCGGCGGAGAAGACGGAATCGGCGTCGTAATTAATTTCATCGCGCCTCCGGCGCCCAAACAGCAGTCCGACGCCGTTCCTCTGGTTCCGCTCGTTCCGCTTATTCCGCTTATTCCAAGCGACAACCCGACCGATAAAAAAGTCGAGGCCGCTAAAGACGCCCCGAAGGAAACCCCAAAAGAAATCTCCAAAGCGACTGAAAACGTTCAGAAACCCGAAGACAAGAAAAAGACCGACGCGAAGTCGCTTGAAAGCGACGTCCCCATCGTTCCTATTCTCGACGTAAAACCCGAAACCAAGACGGAGCCTAAGGCCGAGAAAAAAGTCGAGTCTAAAATCGAACAAAAGGCCGAGCCTAAGACGGAACAGAAGGTCGAGCCGAAAGTCGAGCCTAAGAACGAAGTAAAACCGATTGACAAACCAGTAGATAAGGCGAAAGAAACCAAAGATGTTAAAAAAGAAAACGTCGCGAACGCCATACCGCTGGTTCCCATCGACGACGATAAGAAGCCCAAAATCGACGAAGAGAAACCCGAAACGATAGAGGAAAAAGAAACTCAGCCTGGCGAGAAAAAGAGCTTCAACTTCCTTATTACGCCGTTCGCGGGCGTAAATATGCCGCTGCTGACCGATCAAGGCGTAATCGTATCTTACGTCGCGGGAATCGATCTTCACTACATTCTGCCGCTTCCGGTTGTTGAAGACATGTTCGCCGTAGGCTTGTCCTTCGCTTATTCCGGCTATGATTTTTCGACGCAGGTGCCGCTTAGCAACGTCCTCGCCGACGCGGACGTGAAATTAAATACCATGTTCTTCATGTTCGATATTAAGGCTATACCCTACCAGAACGAATACATAACCGCATTTGCCGACGTCGGCCTCGGCCTCGCGCTCGACGGAGCCGAGTTAGATCTGTTCAAAGGAATACAGCGAGAAAACATCGCTCATTACGAATGGAAAAACAAACGCTCGTTCACGTTCGGGTTGGGCGCGGGCGCAATGTTCAAGGTCTCCAAGGTCGCGTTTAATTACGACCTGTTCGACGCGGGCTTAATGGTCAACTACCGCTGGTCGCAGATTAATTACAAAACCGATCAAGACATCAACGGAAAAACATCCGAATACGAAATCATTAAAAACGCCGATCACGGCGGTCTTGCGATTCAATTGATGCTTCAGCTCAAATTTTAGCCGCGGGCGGCCTTCACGGCCGCTCGTTTTTTTATAAACTAAGGCGCGAATTTTATTTAAACCATGAAATACGAAATTTTTCCGGTCGGACCTATCGAGGCCAACTGCGTTTTGGTCTGGGACGAAACGACGCTCGAATGCGCTGTAATCGACCCCGGCGACGAGGCGAGGAAAATCGCCGCGCGAATTGAAAAAAACGGGCTGAAACCAGCCGCTCTGCTTTGCACGCACGCTCACTTCGACCACTTCAACGCGCTGGCCGCGGTTAAAAAAATTTACCCCGGCGCGCCTGTCTGCCTGAGCGCGGAAGACAAAGAGCTTTACGAGAACGCGCCTCTCCAAGGCAGAGTCTTCGGAATGCGCGTGTACGCTCCTCCCGCGGTCGATAAACTTATAGCCGGGGGCGAGACAATTAAAATAGGCGGAGAAGAAATCAAAGCTCTTTCCACTCCGGGGCATTCCCCCGGCTCGCTCAGCTTCGTCTTCCAATGCGAAGGCGCGGCGCATATCGCCTGCGGCGACGTCATTTTCGCGTCCGGCATAGGCCGCACAGATCTTTGGGGCGGCGACATGGACGTATTGATGAATTCGATTAAAAACGTAATTTTGTCGTTCGACGACGAAACGGTTCTGCTTCCCGGCCACGGACCGATTTCGACCGTTGGGCGCGAGAAAAAAACAAATCCGTGGCTTTAACCGCGGCGTAAAAAATTTTCAAAACAAAGCGCGCAAATCTACATGTTCGGATACATCGGAGAAACGGCGGCGCTGCTGGGCAGCTGCTTTTGGAGCGCGGGCTCGACGTTCTTCACTTTTTCAGTCAGGCGCATAGGCGTATTTCAGCTCAACGTTGTAAGGGTAACCGCGGCGCTCGTAATGATTGCCGCCGTCATGTTTATTATGACGGGCTCTTTCTACCCAAAGGGCGCAACCGCGGAATGCTGGGCGTGGCTCGCCGCAAGTTCGATCGTCGGCATCGTCGTGGGCGACATGTTTTATTTCGCCGCCTTAAAAAGCCTCGGCCCTCGCTATACGATGCTTCTTTACTCAATTTCTCCGCCGGTCGCCGCCTTCTGCGAGTGGGTATTGCTTAAAAACGCGATGTCCGCTTACGCGCTGCTGGGCATGGCGGTAACTTTATTCGGAGTAGGGCTCGCGGTTACCGAAAAGAGCGGCTCCGCGCCGGCTTCAAACGACGACGGACGCAAAACCGGCTTCGGCCTGAAAAGAACGCTGAACATTTCTTCCAAAGGCGCGGCGCTGGCGCTGGCCGCGGCATTCTGTCAGGGCGTCGGGTTGGTATTTTCCAAAATGGGCGTCGGCGGCAAAGCCGCGGTCAGCCCGGTCGAAGGAACGTTCATCCGAATGCTGACGGCGGCGGTCGTATTCGCCGCGGCGTTCGCCGTAATGCGCAAAAGCGTAAAAGAGCTGCTGGCCGACAAGCGCGGCGTCGCGTTGGGATTGGGCGGAGCTTTCTTCGGGCCTTTTCTGGGCATCACGATGTCGCTGTTCGCCGTAAAATACACGCACGCCGGCGTTGCGATGACGATTTTATCAACCACGCCTATTACCATACTTCCTTTCTCCGTAGTCGTCTTTAAGGAAAAACTTTCCTACAAATCAATAATCGGAGCGGCGTTTGCGGTAATCGGAGTTTCGCTGCTTTTTATAAAATAGCGCGCGTTTTTTTCATTTTCTTTTAGCGGCGCATATCGGACGAACGGCGCAGTACGAGCACGGCGGCAGCGCCGCGTCTGACAGCGGCGGGAAATAACCTTCCTTAACGCGTCTTCTTACCTTCAAAACCGCTTCCATAAGGGCGTTTTCCCACGCCGGCGTCTCTTCGTCCCGCGCGGAGTAATAAGCGTCCAGTTCGGAGGGCTTCTTGGCGTCCGCGTTAGCGCTTATCGCAGCCGCTTCCTTTAAGTAAAAAAGCTCCGCCGTAATAGAATTAGTCGCATGTTTTTCCGTAAAACTCTTTTCGCCGACGTCGCCCGTACGCCGTCCGCGCCGGACTAAATAAAGGTAAAGCGGCATTTGGATTCCCCAGAACTCTCCCGCAATTTTCGGCGGACGGAACATCCCTTCTTTCCTGCCGGAACCCGGAACCGAGCCGGTTTTGTAGTCGATAATTTTAACCGCGCCCGTAAGCGGGTTTACGTCGACGCGGTCGATTTTGCCTTCCAAGTAAAATTGTTCGCTTCCGTCGCGCAGCCCGGCGAAAAAGCGCTCTTCAAGCAGAGCGACGCGCCATCCCTCGAATCGTTGAAGCTCGTAATCGCGCTTAATCAACCGGGAGAGCCTCCTGTAAAGCCTTACTTTCATGCCCGGCGCGCTTCCCCCCGCCCTGCGGACGGCCTCTTCGGCAGTCTCGTAAAGCCTGTCGAGCGCGCTTTTAATATCGCCAAAGTCCGGCAGTCCCGCCGTTTCGCCGCCCGAATCACGAAGGCAGGCGGCGTAAAAATCGCGCAAAATTTCGTGAGAAAGAGAGCCTTCGCCCGCGGCGTCCATCCCGGCGGTTTCCTCCTCTTCGGGCTTAAGCCTTAAAACTCGCTTTACCAGCGCAAAACGCGGACATTTTATAAAATCCTCGATAAAGGTCGCGGAGACAAAGGCGAGCTCGCGTTGAAGCGACTCTTCCGCGCTCTTTTGCGCTTCCTTCCTAGCGAGTCCGTAAAAGTCCCGCTCTACGCCGGACAAATAATTTAGATCGGGCAGTATGTCTCCGCCGGCCCGCCTCAAAAGAGCCTTCTGCGCCGCGGCCTTTCCCGCGGCTGCAATCTCTCCTTCGGAGGATTCAGCGTCAGACATGTCCGCAAAAGCGGCCGGTTGCGCCGTCTCTTCCCGCGCTGCGGAACCGCCCAGCGCGTTGAGAATCATACCTAGCTCCGTCAAAACTAGACTGCGAGGGCGCTCGTCGTTTCCTTTTGAAACGGCGTCGGAACTGATTGCGAGCTCTTTTGCGCGGCATAAATGCTGGGCTATTCTTTCCTGAGTCAACGATAAACAGTGCGCGCCTCCGCGTTGACGCAAAGCTATTTTCGCTCCGCCAGGCGCGTCTATAGAATCGGCGAACGACTCGCCCAAAGGAAACGACGGAGGCGGAGGAGGAAACTTTTCGCCGGAACACCCCGCGAAGATTACGACGCCTTCATCGGTCATGGGCGGACTCTGCGCGCCCGCAATTAGAGCGGAGGCTTCTCCGCGCTCAAAAAATTTTGAAACGCTCGCGCGCCCTAAGGCGCGGACGAACGCGCATAGCTCTTTAAAATCAAGCTCTTCGCCCGCCGGGCAGGAGTCGAACCCCCTCTTCAGAGCCGCGGCGGCCGCAATCTCGAAAAGCCCGTCGGGACTTCCGGCGTCGTCTATAAAGTCGTCTATTTCGGCTATTATTTTATTGAGCCATCCCGAAGCCGCGCCGAGCAAAGCCTCGCCGGACGACGTTTTCAGAGCGTTTAACAGCTTGCCGGCTTCGTTCAAGAGCTTCGCAGCCTCGCATCCGTCGGCGCAAACGCCTTCCGCTCCAGCGTTTTGCTCTCGCTCCGCAAATTCGCGCGCCGCCGTTCTGAGGCGGACGTCGTTTAGTTTACCCGCAAGAGTCAAAGCTATTTCGATCTTCAGCGAATCGTCCGGATAAAGCGCGGACAGGCTCTCAAACGGCAGCAAGAATAAGCCGTAGGCGAGACTTTGCGATATTTTGCGGCCTGCGCGCCCGCTCGCGGGACAGCCTGCCGACCAAACCGCCGACGCCAGCCGGTCAAGACCTGCCTCGTCCGCGCTTAATATCAAAGGAACTCCGCCCGCTTCGGCGCATGACGCGGCCGATTCCGCAATCTTGGCGGCCTCGACCTCTTCGCCTTCCGCTTCCAGCGTCGAAACGGCGGCCTTAGTCGCCGCAAGCGCGCCTGATTTTGCGCCGGGCTTAGGCCATAAGCCCATTGCGAGAGCCGCCTCGCACGGCTCTTTTTCGTCCGTTTCAAGCGGCTCGGCGTTTTGCGTAAGAGTTTCCAGCAGAGCTCGGCGGTGAGGAAACATTCTCCCTTCGGCTATTTGCGGAACGTGAACGACGAACCGCGTTTTATCCGATCTCAGAGCCAGCAGACTTAAAAGCTCAAGTTCGTCGGGCTCAAAATGCGGAAAATCGAAAAAAAGAACCGCGGGACGCTCGTCCAAAAAACGTATTCTCAGCTTCGGGTCTCTCTTCAAAGCGCGCGCCGCCATCGAAACGGCTTCAAACGGAAAATATTCTCCGCGCTCTTTCGCGCCGTCAAGCAAAATTCGGGCGGCTAAAAGCAGAGTTTTCTGCGGCTCGACGTCCAAAGCAATTCCCGCCGCAAACAGCTTAGCCGCGACCGGAAGCGCGGATTCCGCAATGGCGAGCCTTTGCAGCAGAGGCTCTCCCGGCAGCCATTGCGCAAGCCGCGGATTAGAGAAAAGCTCTGAAGCCCTTTTTAGCGAGCCGTATTGGTAAAGCGTTCCTACCGGTGGAACATCCGATAGAATAGAGGCGTAAAACGAGCTTTTGTTCATAAACGAGACGTCGAAACGACAACCCGACTCGAACAATTCGGCCCGCGACTGCGCAAAAAAAGCGTCCTCGTCGCAGAAAACCGCAAGCGTTCCTTCCGGCAGTTCGGAAAATAATTCCCCGCTTATAGGCTTTGGAATTTTTCTAATCATTCAATCGCCGTAACCGCCGCGCCTTAAATCGTCAACGCCCGCGCCGCGCTCAAACGCGCGCAAAAAAACGCGCGCCTTTCATTTTAGAAAAGCGCGCGCCGTTTTGCAAATAATCCGCGGATTGCGCGATTACTTCGCCACCACCCAGACTTTCACTTCGCAGGCGACGTCGGGGTGAAGTTTGATTGGAAC
>CAYNVS010000078.1:0-8418 GCA_964400725.1 uncultured Myxococcales bacterium | reverse complement strand
CCGGCCTTTATGAAGACGATCTTTTCGCAGCCGATTTGTTTAAATTTCTATCGCTCGAAGAAAAGATTAAAGCTCCCCCAAACCCTGCGCCGCTTCCTTCCGAAGCTCCTTCGGTCGCATTCGAGAACGTCGGCTTCGCATACCCCAACGGAGCGAATTACGCGCTACGCGGAGTCTCGTTCAAGATTCAACAAGGAGCTCTGGCTTGCATAGTGGGCCGCAACGGCGGAGGCAAATCGACTCTCGTCAAGCTGTTGTGCCGGCTTTACGATCCTTCGGAAGGCCGCGTCCTCATCAACGGAACGGACGTCAAACAATTTTCTCCGGCTGATTACCGCCGTTTCGTTTCGGTTCTTTTTCAGGATTTCAGCCGATTCCAAGCGTCAGCGCGGGACAACGTAGCGTACGGAGCGGGCGGCGAGGACTTGCCGGAAGAGGAGATAAAGCGCGCCGCAGAACTCTCCGGCGCGGCTTCTTTTATTGAAAAACTCCCAGGCGGGTGGAACAACTCTCTCGGCTCGTGGTTCGAGAAAGGAGCCGACCTAAGCATGGGACAGTGGCAGCAAATCGCCCTCGCCCGCGCGCTGGTCAAACGCTCGCCGCTGCTCGTTTTGGACGAGCCGACCGCCTCAATGGACGCAATGTCGGAGGCGCGTTTCATCGACGGAATAAGGGAAATCGCCAAAGGGCGCACGACGATAATAATAAGCCACAGAATGAGCGCCGCCAAACTTTGCGACCAAATAATCGCGTTAGACGCCGGAACCGTAGCGGAATGCGGAACGCACGAAGAGTTGACGGCTAAGAACGGCGTTTACGCCTCTCTTTTCAAAGCTCAAGCCGCCAGATACAAACCTTAATAAAATAACTCAGGCCTTTCCCGCCGCCTTTATTGCCAGCCTGAAATACTCCTTCGCGTAGCCGGAAATAGCCTCGCACGAGGGGTCTTTGCCGCTCAACGAGCCGCCTGATTGACTCGCCAACGCGGGGCATCCGCCGCGGCATATTCCGCATAGGGCGCAGTCCGCGCAAGCTCCGCCGTCTAATGCGCGCGAGCGTATAAGGCGCGTGGCTTCTTCGATTGCGGCCGATTCAAACGCCTTAATAATTCCGCCTTCGAGCGTTCCAAGAGCAAAGCGCGGCTCCATTAAAAGCGGGCACGGATATATCGCGCCGTCCGAGTCTATCGTCAGCGACTCCCCTACTCCGCAAATCGAATCCGCGACGTTTTCGCAGACGCCGCCGGGAAGACCGGTGAGACCCCACGACGCAAACTCTCCGAGCCGCTCATCCACCGTCCTGCGCGCTGCCACAATCGCCCATTTCTTAAGCGTGTCCGCAGAAAGCGACAAGGAAGAGCCGGCAATTTTGTTTTGGTCGTGAAGCGGCATAAAGCGCAGCGCTCCCGCGCCAAGGCCGAAAGCAAAGGCCGGCATCTCCGCAAGCCGCGCCGCATTTTGGTCGCAAAGCGCGCAGTTTACGCCGACCATATCGCGTCCAAGAATTTTAGAAAGCGTCTTAATTCCTCGGACAGCCGCGTCAAAAGAGCCGCGTCCGGCCAGCTTTCCATGCGTCTCGTCGTCCGGACCGTGCAGGCTTACGAAGACTCGCGCGCCGCATTCGCGCATTAACGCGGCGTTAGTTTGGTTTGCGAGCGTTCCGTTGGTCAGAACCGTCGTCTTAAGTCCCAGAGCTCGAAAGAACCGCAGAATACGCTCGAAATCCGGATGGAGCAAAGGCTCTCCTCCGGATATTACCGCGCTTTGCGCCCCGGCATGCGCGGCTTGTTCGGCCGTTTCTTTAATTTTATCAAACGGCAGATAGCCGCCGGAATTCCTCTTTTCGGCGAGATAATAACAATGCGAGCAGGCGAGATTGCAAGAGCGGCAGACGTGCATAAATATCGACCGCAGCCTTCTAGGCCGACTCGAGGCTTCTTCTGCTTCCGCGATTGCGCGCGCGATTTGCGGCAGGCTCGTCAATTCGTCTAACGAATTTTCCGCGGCTCGAAGCAGAGTCTCGTCGTCCGCGTTTAACGGCGCGTCAAGCCGCGCCGCCGCCCATCTTCTCGATTTGGAATATGTCGCCAGAACCGCATTGCCGGGGCATTGCAACCGCGACAAATAAAGCGTTCCGCCGTTTTTCTTAGCGCTAAAAAACGGCTTCAGCATTTTTCGTTCATCCTAGTTTCGATGATTTTAAACACCGCCTCAACGCGCTCATCCACCGAGCCGTTCTCAAACCTATAAGCCTTCGCCGTCTTCAACGCGTTTAAAAAGCGCGCCATCGCCGGAGTCGTATTTTTCCCTCTTTCAGTTCCGTACGGCTCGAAAGAATTAGCCGCCAAAGCGAGCGCCCCGGCGGCGCGGCCAATAGGCTCGACTTTTAGCGGCAAGCCGAAGATAGGTTTTTTATAAGCTGAAAAATGCACGTAAACCGGCTGCGGACATTCTCGAAGCAACGCGGCTTGAAATTCGTTCACGCCGAAGCCTTCCCTCGGCTCAAACCTCGCCCGCGCGGCGGCCAAATCGCCGCAGGTCTCTATTTCGGCGTTTTCCGCGCCAAGAGAAGCGCATATTTCAGCCGTTCTCCGCGCGTCCTTCGGATTGATTCCGATTTCGACCGACTGCGTTTCTCGACCGGGGAATAGGCTCTGAAGAAAAATCGCCGCGCCTATTTCGTATTTCGCGTCTGCGTCCAAGGCGGCTCCAAAAGGAATCGTCTCGCGGCTCAACGCTCTAAGAGCGCGGTCTTCCGTCGTTTTTGCGACCGTCTCAAATCCTCTTGGGAAAGGCCTGATCAGGCCGTCTTCGCGCCCTATCGGCGCCTGACCCTCGCACAGAGGGATAAGTCCTTTTTCGGCGAGAGCCCTCAAAAGCGTAGTTTTTCCCGAGCCGGAGCCGCCTATTATCAAGACGGCGCGGCCTCCGGCTTCCAGCGCGCATCCGTGCGGCAGGTCGTAGTCCGTCGAAGCCGACGCCAAAATAATCGCGCTTGCCATAGATTTGGCGACTCGAGCTCTCGCCTCGCGGCTCAAAGACTTGAACCTAAATTCGCCCGCGCCCGATCTCCATGCGGTTACCGAGTTTCCCTCTATTTTTATTTTCGCCGTCCAAACCGCGATTTGCGGAGGTTTCGGAAAAGCCGCAAAACTTGTTTTAACGAGCGCCAAAGCGTCGTCGTCGTCCGATTCCGCCTTAAAGGCGCGTCCAAGTATTTCGGCTCTGAAAACGTATTTCATAATAGTCCGCGCAAAAAAAGAGCCGGCGCTCCGAACAGACGCAAAGCAGTCTCGACCGCAAAAAGAACGGGCCCGCTTGAAAAATAAGGCGCGGCGCGAAGCGCTGAATCGCCTCTCAAAGCGAGGGAAATAATTCTGCAAAGCGGCGCGAAACCGTCTCCGTAATCGACGGCGACGACTTTGCCGACGACTTCGCGGCCGTCTCTAATCGTAAAATCCGGCGCGTTGTCTCCGCGTTCGAGTATAACAGTTCTTCCCTCTCCGTTCGCGGAGGCGGCGACCCTGTGCGCCACCAGCTTTTTTCCGCGCCGAAAGAGAGCTACGTCTCCCGGACGCAGGCTTGAAGCCTCTTTGCGGAGGACTTTTACCCGGCATTTACGCGGCAGAAGCGGACGCATGCTAGTCCCCTCGCAATCTACGACGATAAAATTATCCCGCCTCAAGCCCGCCTTATCGCGCCGCATTTCAGCGCCTCTTTTACGAAAGCCTTTGCGTCCGCATCGAAGCCTTTCCCGCCGCAGTCCGAGTATATATCGGCCAGCAGCGACGCCATTTCCTCCGCCGATAAAGGCTCGTCCAGATTACGCCATATCGCCGACGCGCTTTCGTTAAGCTCCATCACGCGGTTTCCGTCCGGGTCTAACAGCAGAACGCCGCCGCCCAAATCTTCCGCCAGCAGCGATTCCGCCCTCGCGTATTTAATTTGCGACGCGCTTTTCATCGCTTTGGCCGCAGAGGGCTGAAGCCCATATCGACGCTTTGCGGAAAGGGAACCGGCAAAGTCGGATCGCCTAGAAGCGAGTAGGTCAAAGTCAGAATTATATAATCCGAACCTCCGCTTCCGGGCGGCGGATTAAAAATTATTTCAGCCGCCGCGGCCTCGAAAGCCTCGCCCAGCCAACGCGCCGATCCGTCGGTTAAATGCTTTTGAAGCGCGCTGCCGAAATCGTGGCTCTGTTCCAGCGAACCGTAAGCCGACGGACTAACTACCGCCGCTGCGCCCGCCTTTTCGTCCTCCATTAGAACCATCGACTCGGAAAGCGAGAACGGAAGCGCCGGAAGCCCGAAGTAACCGCTGAGACAGTTAAAAATAAAGAAGAGCGGCGGGAATCCTCCGTTTTGCATCGTTTCATCAAGATTATAATAGTCGGGATTTTGCGAAACGATTCCTTCTCCGGCGATCTGATTCAAATCGCCGTGGCCGTAGTATTGCACCCAAGCCAAACCGCCCTTCATCGCCTTTATAAAATCCGCGCGCATAGCCGCCGCGGCGGGCTCGTCCCACTGTTTGGCGGGCGGCGGATTAGGGAGCGGATACGACTTGTTATAATCTTCCATGTGAAGCGCGGCAGCGTCAAAACGAAGCGGCAGCTCGTTTTTAATATTTTCCGTCATCAGTTTGAATACGGCGTCGTTGTCGTCGCTCATGTATAGAACGCCGTTCTTGCCGGCGTCCGAGTAGGCCAGAGCGCGTTTAATCGCCGAGTCGAGCTGCGAAACCGAGCGCGCCGGAATGCGCCCAATCGCTATTCCGCGGGAATTGTTCGTTCCCGCCAGGGCATCCTTTGCGCTAATGTTATAGAGCGAGTCCGCCGACATCCAAAGACCGCTAGACCAATAAAGGTATTTGGTCGGAATCGTCAAACTCATATCGGTGGCGTAAACGCCGCTCAAATCGGTCGATGCGTCCCCTATCAATAGCAAAGCCTTGGGCTTGACCGTCCATTTCTCCGCCGCGTAATCGAGCATGTTCGCAATCGCGGCAGGAGTCGGCGCGCCGAAATCGAAGGCGGCGTAAACGTCCTCCGCGTCCAGCGCAACGGTTGTAATTCCACGCGTCGTCTTGTCGTCTATCAGCGGTTTAAGCGAATTTATAAACGGCGCAGGCGAAACTATAATCAGCTCCGCTTCGCCTTTCATCAGCTTTTCCGGGGCATGAAACGCCCTGCGAGACAAGGGCGCGCCGCACGACGAGCCGTCGCAAAAAAAGTATTTATGCGACGGCAGAAAAGCGGGCAAGTAAAAGCCGCCGTTTCCGTCGGCGGAAATTTCGCATTTGACCGGATTGGCGGGGTCGGTTACGTCCAGCGCGACCGCTTCTGAAAGTTGGCCGAAGAGCGCCGACAGGTCTAGTTCGACCGCCTCGCTCTCCCGCGATTCGAGCGTAAGAGGCAGACTGACGGCTTTAAGTCCTCCGCGCGCCCGAAGAGCGGCGCGTTTTACGTTTATAGAATCCGCTGGAGAGCCTCCGCGGTTTGCGAGCGTTATTTTTAAAACGAAGTTGCCCGACGCGTCGGGTTTTGCGAAGGCGGCGGACATCGTTTCGACGCTCGTTTCAAAGCCGCCGAATTTTATCGTCCCAAGCGCGGCTCCGTTTAGCGAAACGTCTATTTCCCTCTGGAACGCGGAAGCGCCCCACAACTCCAACTCAACCTCAACGGCCTCATCCTCAGGCGCAAAGCCTTCATACAAAATTTCCTTCGACTGGCCGTAGGTTATTTTTTTGCTCGCCCAACAGTCGCCCAGTTCTCCGTCCGCGCTCGGATGATAAAGCGCCCAATACTCGTTAAACTCCGCTTCGCGAGACAGAATTATCTTTTCGGCGCGTTTAAGAGGAAGCTCGGTTTTAAAAGTTTCCATTTGAGGCGATGGATCGCCGGGCGCAACGTCGATTACTACCGCCGTATCGAGCGAATAGGCGCTTCCTTCCAGCTTGGGCGCGTAAACCGTCAGCGTCCCTTCAGAATTCTGCAGACCTCCGCAATCGACCGCCGACTTAACGCCGTTGACGCGGACGCGAAGGGAATCTGCGCAAGTTCCGTTCGCTAGGCGGTAACGCTCTTTTAAAATAAAAGGCCCCCGCCCTTTGAAAAGAACAAGTCGGCAGTCGTCGTCGTAGTCGCATATCGACGGAGCAAGCGGCTCCTCTTCGGTTTCTTTAATCTCTTCGGAAATCTCCGTTTCGACGATTTCGGCTTCTCCGCCGTCTTCTTCCGCGTCGACGTCGAAAATTTCCGCTTCCGCGATTTCAGTATCCGCCGGCTCTTCGTTGTCGGCCTCCGCGCCGTCGTCCCCTTCTATTTCATGCTCGACAAATTCAACGCTTTCGATTTCGTCGCAGGCGGCTTCTTCCTCAAATAAAATCTCGGTTTCCGCGTTTGCGTCTTCATCGGACGGAGGGGAAGACGAGCCTTCCGAACAGCCCGGCGCCGCAACGAGCAAAAACGCGGCGGCCAGAAGAGCGATGCTACTTAACATACGGCGTTTCATGGCTTTAGTTGTCCTTAAAACAAAAAGGCGCCTTTTACGGCGCCCGCACTGCGTTAACGCAAAAATTTATGCCGCGTATAACCGTTTAATGCGGCTATTCGGGCATGGGACTTGGCGAGCACGCCTGCGCCGGACCCAAACTTTTTATGAACTCGTCGGCGTCGTGAACTATAATCCGCGGCGGCTGGTAGTTGCGGCGTTTTTCGTTCTTCGGCTTTTTGTCCTTGACTCGATCGTTTTTAAATGTTTCGTTGTTCATCGTCGTACTCCTTGATAACATCCTAGTCGTTTTAACCACATTTCAATCTTTAAAGCAAGATGAAATTATTGTTTGAATTTTCAATTTTCGAGGCGTCAATCGCCGTTGCGGCTCGTTTTTCAGCCTGTCTTCTTTCCCATCATTTTTTTAAGAAGGGAAGTTTCCCAGTACAACTTTATCCATTCGCAAGCCGCAATCGCCCCGTCGCACGCGCACAAGTCGCAGTCGCGCGCGCCGTTGTCGGCGTAAATCACGAGAGAGGTTCCGCCGCTTGAGAGAAACGGCATAACCAAGCACAGTTTGCGCGCAGGCTCTCCAATTATGGAATAAACCTTCTTCATAGCCAAATCGTTCTGCGGGTTGCTCTTTTTCTGAGCCTTCCCTTTTTCTATCGCCGCGTTGACTAGGGGAGAGGCCGCGGCGTCGATTCTTAGAGCGAGAATTTCCCGCGTCTGGCGGTCGTCGGCCAAACCCAGCGCAATAACGGGCTCCAACGATTCGTTGGCGCGCTTGAACATAATCACGCGGTCGGCGTGGTCGTTGACAAACCTCGTCAACTCGTCCGCAAGCCCCATGGCGGCCGTTATTTTCTGCCGCTGTATCTCCGTCAGCAGCGCGTTAAGAGCTCTCATGCAAACCGGACGTATGCACCTTCCCGCTCCTTTGAACGAAACGATTTTATTCATTCCGTCTAAAAGCGTTTCGACGAATTTTTCTTTTTCGCCTGGCGCCGCGTCGGAAGACGGCTTATCTATATGCCTCATAGCCTTCGCTTCGGCGGCGGCTAACGCAGCCTTTCCGTCTTTCTTTTCGGCGAAAGCGAGCATTTTAACGATAGGATAGTCGGCGCAAATTTTTTGCATAGCCGTAAAACCGTCCATCCCGCCCGTCTGTTTCGGCGGTTTAAAATCGCCGTCGATGAGCACTATGGCGGCGAGATGCCTTTTCTTTTTAAGAAAATTCAGCAGCTCCTCGGCGTTGCGAGAGAAATACAGCGACAACGCGCCGCCCGTCAGCCGCTCGTGCACCGCTTTTGCGACGCCGTAATCCGCAGTAAGTATAACGACATACTGCTTTTGCTTCCCCGCGCCCGCTTCGACCGGCGCGGGCTGCGCCCGTTTTATCGGCTGAGATTCCGCCTTGGAAACGGGCTTTTGCGCCTCGGCTTTAGGCGTTTGAAGCTGTTTCGGAGGCGGCGGGGCGGCTCTTTCAATCGTTGGTATCGGCGGCGGCACGTCGGGAACCGGACTGAATACGTCGCTTGTCGGTATCGGCGGCGGCGTAGGTTTTACCGGCGTACGTTTTACCGCAGGCTCTTCCATCGCTTTCTGCGTCGCAATTCGTTTGCGGGACTCTTCGGCTTCCGGAGCTTTGACTGTTTCCGGAGGTTTCTTAAAGAACGGCCTGACAGTTTGCTGCGCGGGAGAAGCGTTCTCAGCCGCAGCTTTGGCAGCCGTTATGGGCGCGACGGAGCCGGGCGCTTTTTTAACGGAAGACGCGGCGTCGTTTTGAGAGTAAATCCGAGGGCGCGCGGAGGCTTCCTCTTCGGTCTTTTTCACCAAGTCCTGCATATTTTTAAAAAGCGGCCTGACCGCCTTCGGCGGCTCTGCGGCAACGGGCTGTTTTATCGGCTGAGAATCCGCTTTAA
>CAYNVS010000077.1:0-8436 GCA_964400725.1 uncultured Myxococcales bacterium | reverse complement strand
GCTCAAACTTCTGCGGCAAGTATGTCTGTCCGACTGTTTTTTCGTTCGTCTTTTCGTCCGTTTCGATTTGATAGAATTCGTTCGCTCCGGCTGGAGCGGCGTGCCAAAAAGGCAACCAGACCATATTGCCTAATCTTTTCCCGCCTTTTAGCTCGACCTGTTTTGGAAATACTTCGATTCCTAAGTTTTTCGTAACGTCCGCCGTTTTACCGTCGCGCAATAGAGCATCCTTCGGCGAAATGTGTAATCCTATTTTTCTCGCCTCGTTGGCCACAAGGCTTTCCGCTATAAATATCCACAGGTGCCAACCGGCTCCGCCGCCAGAACGCTCCACGTAAGCGGGGAGCTGGTGCGCGGCGGCGGCCTTCCACGAGTAGAGCATTGCCGATGTAGGGTCAACCAAGCCTTTGTCGCCGTGCGCGTCGAAATCAATGCAAATCCATCGAACGCGGTCGGTCTCCTTACTGAGCGTGTAGGAGCCTAGCCTGAACGGTTTAATTATCGTTCCTTCGCTGTCCGTATATTCATGCGCCATAGTCATGCGTATTTTCAATTCCGGGCGCGTTCGGTCTATGTCGAAATTCATTCTGGTTTTTGGGGCGTTGGGGCCGGACACGTGAACGGCGAGCAGAGCGGGCAGTTCTGACGCTCCTTTAATCGGCCGGGGCTTGTAGTGAAGTCCGGCCACAACGTCCGTGCGCGCGAAGAAATAGGACGAGAGCAAATGTATTTTATGCTTCTCGACGGCCGACGGGGAGCTTGCGCCCGAAGTCGAATTTTTCGCCCGCTCTTCCGGCGGATTTGAAGCGGCAGGCGTTTCGATCATTTGAGGCGAAAGCGTCGCGTACTTCTGCGCAATTTCATTATTATCAATAGACATTTGCGTTTTCCTACTTTCCAACCGCTTGCGCTAAATCCATCCGGTTCAATCGTACGCTACTGGGCGGCTATTCGCGCTACGACTACCTAGACGCTCGGACGGCAAATTTGCCGGGGCTTAAGCGACGAGTTTCAAGCTGCGGAATTCCATGTCCAGCGCGACGGACATTTTTCACCGCCCCGCCATAGACGCCGTTGGCGATCGCTTATATATGGCGTAAAGCTCTATTCCGGCTTCGTTCTTGCCGTTCTCTTCGACATAGTATTCATGACCGGGCTCGATGATCGCCTCGAACTCACATTTTCGGAAAAGTCCCGGCAGTCTCCGGAACGCAGTTTTATCGGTCGCGCGCTTCATTAAATCTTGTATCGGCATGATAAATCATCCTGCTTTCATCGTTTAAAACGACCGTCGCTATTGTCTAGGGCGTTTTTCTCGTCGCTCCTCTCTTTACCCATTTCATTGAGCCTCGAAAGCGTGACGGCATTTTTCGATTTTTTTTGAACTTTTTTTAACGCTCTGCAGTATCGCTGCCTAGTCGCCGCCTCCGACGACCCGATCAGCGCGGCGATTTCTGCGTGACTTTTTCCGCTTACCGCGTGAAGTACGACCGCCAATGCGTCGCGTTCAGGCAAATCGAAGTAATCGACAAGCATTCGCTGCAATAGATAAAGTTCTTCTTTTGACGGCGGTTCGTCTTTTTTGTTTGCATAGACGCAAAATGGCGCGCTCATATCGCATTCCGGCAACGCTTCGACGCTTTTGCGCAGTTTCGCGTTCAGCGATTTCTCGCGGTCAAGCGACCTGCTTGCTAAAGTCCATACTCTTGTCATCAGCCTCTTGGCGATAATAGGTCTGTTCGGGAAGGTACGATCGGCCAGACAGAGCTCGAATGCGCTCCATATTTCGCTTGCCGCTTCCGAATCATCCGCGCATTTTGGCCTTATCCTACAGAAGACCCATTCAAGCGTCGGCCATAGCCCGAGCGCTAAAACCGACGACCAGAAGGGTCTGGCCTCGTCGTCGTTAAGAGCGTTCCATATGCATTTTAGTAGGACGTCCTCTTCTTCGGCGGAATGCGACGAGTAATCCAGCATCCATTCCACCAAGGTTTCAGGCGAGTCGAAATTAGAAAGTTCGGGGTGGAGCCGCTTCGCTGCGTTAAAAAACGCGCCTGCTGTCGGCTTGAACAACTCGCTTTGAAGTCCGTTTCTGAAACCCTTCCATGATATTGGAGACATGACGCTTTCGCTTTCCGGCGGGCGTCATGCACCTCACAATGGCCGATGTAGGGCCTCAAGGGCCTCTGAATAGATTATTTAGCTGTTCGCTGGATTTGCTTGTCCGATTACAATTTCCTGAATCGAGTCGCAATTTCGACAGATTAACGTCGTTGTGCCGCCCGAGAAAATAGACGCATGTTCTTTGTATTTCACGGTAAGCTTACCGTCGCGCTCAACGCCAAGCAGCGTATTGCACTTCTTACAACGACGCTCAAGACCGCATTGAATGCAATTGGCTTTTTTTCGCAGGATGATTCTATTCATTTTAGTAACTCCTTTTTCAAATTCAGCGCACTGGCGCGCTGAATTGTAAAAAAGCTTACCAAAAACGATTTTTCAGCTTTCCGTATAACCCCCCCTTAAAAATACAGGGGTTAAATGTAAATGAGACCGACGAGGCGAACGGTCATAAAAAGGGCGCGGCTTTTAGACTGCGTTTACCTTCAGGTCGCGGCTTATGCAAGAATGTTTGAAGTCCGAAAATTTATTCCCTAGTTCTCCTTAAAGAATCGTAATTCTCATTGTGGTTTTTCCAGGCATATTCTGGACTATGTTTGGGATTTCTCTTTAATTCTGCAGCAAGGGCGTCAAAAATGCTTCTGTCGGTTAGATCGACGTCTATTACGCTCAATACGGTTTTTATAAATCCTATCCGCATCATTTTTATCTCATCTAAAAAATATCTTTCCCTTGCGAAATTGAGATCGGCAAATTTTTTCTCATCCAGAACAGGCGCAAAACTTGATTCGTTGATAACGGCATATAACGCCATGAATTCCATGAATAGACTATCAAGCCGTATAACGGTTCCCCTCTCGGCAATTTTTGTCATATTGCCCCCTTTGTCCATTTTAATGAAATCTTGGTCGTTTATCGCCTCATTGCCGCTTTTGATTAATTGTTCGAGAACTCTGTGAAGTATCGAAATCTCGCTTCCGCCGAACTGATTTCTTATCTTTCGTATTTCTGCGTAATAGCCTGTCTCAAGAGCTGGCCTGTCGTTCATTTTTTCCCATGCTCGTAGAAAATCATCGAGCCCGCTCATAAAAACGTATTCGTCAAACCCATGTTTCTCAAGAGTCAAATGAGCGTCGAACGGCAGACTATATAGACTTTCTTGTAGCTCATTTGCAGATTCAACCGCCTTCTTAATAGCTTTTATTTGCGCGGACGCGCGCAGGCCTTCGCCATTCTCTCTACTTATATCAAATTTAACTTTGGCAATATAATACTCCGTCAGAATTTTTTTAAGTTTATCTATGAAAAATTTGCGCAAATCTGCGTTTGTATAGCTCGACTCATCCTGGTCTTCTTCCAACGATTCTTCTTCGTCGTCGGGATCGATGATATTAAGGTAGACATACCCCAACAGCTCTTCCCTTACTCTGTCGGTTATTTTTTTTTTCGATCATCTCTCTACCTATAGCCGCGGCAGAGTTCGGGCTCTTCGCATCAATAAGCCATAGAGGCGTTTTTGCGTTTTGTTTTTTCATCTTACCGCCTTCTATACGAGACGCTAGTCGTTAGACGTTCATCAAAGATTATATCGAATTGACGCGCAAATTAAAAAAGGAAAAAAGCGTCACGTTTTTCGACCGCCGCGAAATGGGTATGCAGGGGATTGTCGTATGGAGGTAATTATGAGCCTGGAACATGAACATAACGAGCAAGAGTCGATAGATCAACTCGCCGACCTTCTCGCTCTCGCCCACGTCCGTCTTCGCAAGCGGAGGATAGTTTCTGAAATGCACAAAGAAGGCGAGGAATTACTTGCTAATGAGGACGAAA
Source organism: uncultured Myxococcales bacterium (assembly GCA_964400725.1). Classification (GTDB taxonomy): domain Bacteria; phylum Myxococcota_A; class SURF-8; order SURF-8; family CAYNVS01; genus CAYNVS01. Next base: position 4,485 of record CAYNVS010000077.1, on the reverse strand, counting down.
GAGCGATTACGGACAAGAGAGCGGTAATTTTCAAAGAAAGTAGTTTGGAGAATGGCTGACGACAATGAGATTGCGAAGACGATTGCGGAGCTGCCCGGCATGACGACGAAGGAACTGCGCGACAAATGGACCGAGCTTTACGGACAACAGCCGCCACGATTCAACCGGCAGTTTCTGATAAAGAAGCTGGCTCACAGAATACAGGAATTGGCTTACGGCGGGTTATCGAAGGAGGTCAAAGATAGAATGAACCGACTGCTAGACGAGGAGGGGTACGACGAGCTTGGGGTAAAGCGCGGAAGACGAGCGACGGTCAAACCTCTTCCCGGGACAGTATTCATAAGGATGTGGAACAACCGGGAGCGAAAGGTAACAGCTCTTGATTCCGGCTTCGAATACGAAGGCTCGGTTTACAATTCGCTGTCGTCGGTAGCTAGAGCGATAACAGGCACGAACTGGAACGGCCCGGCGTTCTTCGGATTGCGAAACAAGAAGAACGGCAAATTGCAAATAGGGGAGACGGTCGATGATTAAAGGAATAGCCGCGCAAACCATACCCGCCGTCCGGTGCGCGATTTACACGCGAAAGTCAACCGACGAGAACCTCGACTCCGACTTCAATTCCCTCGACGCGCAAAGAGAATCGGCTGAGAATTACGTCAAATCGCAGTCTCACGAGCGGTGGATTGTCGTTACTGACAGATACGACGACGGAGCGTATAGCGGAGCGACGCTCGAACGTCCGGCCCTGCAAAGACTGCTGCGCGACATCGACGCCGGTAAAATAGACGTTGGGCAGCAGGAAGCGATTATTGAAAAGTCGCTGTGGGAGGAAACGCAGAAAAGGTTAAAAGAGAACACATAGCAAGAGGGAACGAGACCCGGTCGTCGAACCCGTCGATGCTTGCGAATCTTTTATTCTGCGGTCATTGCGGCAACGTAATGGGAATGAGCTTTGCGAAGAAGAATAACAAGCGTTATCGGTATTACGTCTGCCAGCATGCGAAGAAGAGCGGATACGAAGAATGCCCTGTAAAGTCCGTCCCCGCCGGAGAGATTGAAAGGGTCGTCATGGACGAAGTGAAGAAGGCATTGCAACGCCCCGACCTGATCGGCGCTACATTCAGTCGAATTAAAATCAACGAAACGAGTGAAATCGAGCGATTGACGGCTGAGAAGGGTAGGGTAGAGGAGGAGCTTGAAGTTATTCGCACAAACGCGAATCGACTGATAAACGGCAAGCTGCAAAACGCTTTCGTGCAAGAAGAGCTGGCTCGCATGGAAGCGCAGGCAAAGGAATTAGGCCGGCAACTCGCAGAAACGCAGACCGAGCTCGAAAGTCTGACCGCCAGCCCGACTACCGAGACCGACCTGATAACCGAACTCGCCAACCTCGAACCCGTCTGGGACGAGCTGTTTCCCAAAGAAAAGCAGCGAGTAATCAATCTGCTGTTTGAGCGAATCGCCCTCTACGAAGACGCGCTGGAAATAACGTTAAAGACAGACTGCGAAAAAGCTCAAAACATACGTATTCCCATCCGCATCAGGCGCAACGCCGGCAAGAAGAAGATAATTCTGCCAAGAGGCTACACCGACAATACCCAAGACAACCCCGAGATGAACAAGTCGCTCGCAATAGCAGTCGCCCTCGGGCACAGATGGCTGAAACTGCTCATGGACGGCAGGTTTAACTCAGTCGGCGAATTGGCGGAAGAGATAGGAGTCGATGCTTCTCAATTACGAAGGTATTTGAATTTGACGAATATAAAGCCGGAAGAGGTTATGGCCATAATGGAGGGCGAGGAGATGCAGGAAGCGAAAGGAATTTGGTTGAAAAGTTAATTATTCCGAGCGCCCATCCAATTCGCTAAAACAACAATTCATAGTTTCAAGGTTTAACGAGTCGCTTGAAAAGTAAATCTTCTAAATCTCGGCGTCCATCCAGCACGGCTAATACGTAAACTTTATCAGCCTCAATTCTGTAAATTAATCTGTAGCGTCCAACAGCCAATTCGCGCCATGCGCTAAAACTAAACATCGCAAGTTCCGGAACAACTCTGCCCCTTGCTGGATTTGACTCCAACGCTTCGGCTCTTTCTTTCAGGCGAGCTAGAGCTAATCGAGCATTTTTGGGCGAGTTTGCGGCAATGAATGCAACAATGTCCTCTAAATCGCGTATCGCGGTATTAGTCCAAAAAACGTTATACAACCGTTTACCCATCGGCGTGAGCCTTTGTTATCGAGGTCTCAATTCTGGAAAATACATCTTTTTGTTCCGCGACTTTTCCTTCTTGAATATCCGATTCGCTTTGAGCTATCAATTTCAACAAAGCTAAGGCGCGTTTCCATTCGTCATACTGCTCGACGCCCATTACGACGGCCTTGGCTTCTCCGTTCTGGGTAACAATCATCAATCGCCCGTTCTCGTAAGCCTCTCGAACCACTTCGGCGGCGTTGTTTTTTAAATATGTGATAGGTCTAATGGTTTCTTTAAGATTCATAACGACCTCCTTGCTTAAAGCTGGTACCAAATATAGCGCTCTAATCGGTCTTGCGCAAGCAAAAAGGCGTTTATAATTTTACAAGTTAAAGCTGCCGCGATTTTCAACCGCCGCTTGCATAACTATTGCCTTTAAAAAATATTAACTTGCATAAATGACTAATTTCGAGTAATTTTATTAAAACTAATTAACTATTCAGGAATATAAAAAAGGACGCACCATGTTACACTATGAAAGTTTTAATCTGTTATTTGAGACAGCCGCCGGAAGCCCTCCCTATCCATATCAACAACAATTAGCGAATGGAAAAAATGCCTTACCGAGTTTGCTTGAAATACCAACCGGCTCTGGGAAGACTGCGGCGATTGTGCTGGCATGGTTATGGCGGCGGCGCTTTGCAGAAGGGAAGATAAGAAATCAAACGCCTCGACGACTTGTTTACTGTCTGCCCATGCGGGTCCTGGTCGAACAAACACGAAATAACGCCGTCCTCTGGCTGTCAAAGCTAGGTTTACTGGGCGGCAGCGCGCGCTTCGACAATAGCGGCAAACTTTTAACATACGAACCATTTCCATCCGACGACGATGACGCCCCTGACAAAATTAGGGTTCATATGCTAATGGGCGGCGAAACTGACCGCGATTGGGATCGTTACCCGGAACGCGAAGCTATTATTGTCGGAACGCAGGATATGCTGCTGTCTCGCGCATTAAACAGAGGATACGCAATGAGCCGATACCGCTGGCCTATGCCCTTCTCCTTGCTGCACAACGACTCTCTTTGGGTTATGGATGAAGTGCAGCTTATGGGAAACGGCTTAGCGACTACCAGCCAGCTGAATGCCTTTCGCGAAACTCTAGGGGTATGTCTGCCCTCTGGCTCATTATGGATGAGCGCTACAATCCGAAAGGAATGGCTTAATACAGTTGACTTTAAGCCTTCGGACGAGCCCATATTATCGCTGTCGGAAGCCGACAAAGAGTTCGTGCCGCTTACAAAACGTTTGAATGCGGTTAAGAATCTTGCCAAGGCCAGCTTTGAGCTCGACGCTAACGGTAAAAAGGAGGCAGAACTTGCCAAGCAAAAACATCGTCTCGGCAGCCGAACGTTGATAGTAGTAAACACGGTTAAACGCTCGCAACAGGTATTTAATGAACTCAATAAACTATACAAAAACTCGGATAACCAACCTGAATTTATTCTGCTGCATTCGCGCTTCAGACCCCCGGAACGCGCCGAGGCGCTTCGACGCTTGCTTGACGAACCTCCTACCAATGGAACAATTGCAGTCTGTACGCAGGTAGTCGAAGCGGGAGTTGACGTGTCGGCGGCGACATTGATTACCGACCTTGCTCCGTGGCCGTCGCTTGTGCAGCGTTTTGGACGATGCAACCGCGCCGGCGAGTTTGAAAACTCCGATATATATTGGATTGATATTCCCGACAAAAATGCTCATCCATATATTCCCGAAGAGCTCAATCGGGCTCGGGGATTACTTGAAAACATTACAAATGCGAGTCCGGCTATACTGCCGCGCAATACAGAAGATATGCTTTTTACGCATGTTATCCGAAGAAAGGATTTAATAGACCTTTTCGATACAACGCCCGATCTGGCCGGCGCTGATGTTGATGTGTCGCGTTACATACGCGAAAACGACGACCATGACGCGCAGGTCTTCTGGCGCGAAATTGACAACGACCATCCGCCAGATAACCAGCCAGCGCCGAGTCGAGACGAACTTTGCGGCGCGCCGATTGGCGATCTTCGAGGCAAAAACGCTCCGAATGGACTGCGCTGGAATTTTCTGGATAGAAAATGGGAAACGATAAGAAATGAATCAATAACGCCGGGGATGTTGATTATGCTGCCGGTCAATGAAGGCGGTTACAGCGAAATTTTGGGTTGGACAGGCAATAAGAAGGATAGGCCGACGCCTATTTCTGCTGGTGAAACACAAACGCCCGACGCAAACGACGACGGC
>CAYNVS010000076.1:0-8591 GCA_964400725.1 uncultured Myxococcales bacterium | reverse complement strand
GCTTCGGCGACCGCCGCAAGGCCATGCTCGAAGACATCGCCATCCTCACCGGCGGACGCGTCATCAGCGAAGACGTCGGCCTCAAGCTCGACGCCGTTACCCTTACCGACCTTGGCCGCGCCAAGCGCGTAGTAATCGACAAAGACAACACCACAATCGTTGACGGCGCCGGCGACAAGGCCGACATCGCTTCGAGAATCGCCCAGCTCAAGCAGCAGGTCGAGAACACCACCAGCGAATACGACAAGGAAAAGCTGCAGGAGCGCATCGCGAAGCTGTCCGGCGGAGTCGCGGTAATCCACGTCGGAGCGGCCACCGAGACCGAGATGAAAGAAAAGAAAATGCGCGTCGAAGACGCCCTGCACGCCACCCGCGCCGCGGTTGAAGAAGGCATCGTAGTCGGAGGCGGAGTCGCGCTGCTCAAGTGCCAGCCGTCGTTGGACGAGGTCGAAGCCTCCCTGACCAACGAAGAAGAGAAAATCGGCGTCCGCATCGTCCGCCGCGCCATCGAAGAGCCGCTTCGCATGATCGCCGAGAACGCGGGCGTGGAAGCCTCCGTGGCGGTGCAGAACGTAAAAGAAGGCCTGAAGAAAGGCCCGAACATGGGCTACAACGCGGCCACCAACACCTACGAAGACCTGATGAAGGCCGGCGTAATAGACCCGACCAAGGTCGTCCGCAGCGCGCTGGTCAACGCTTCGTCGGTAGCGGCCCTGTTGCTCACCACCGAGACGCTTATCGCCGAAAAGCCCGAAGAGAAGAAAGCCATGCCGGCGATGCCGGGCGGCGGCGGTTACGGCGGAATGGACTACTAAACCGTTCCTACCAAAGTAAAGCAAAGCGAAAGGCGGCATAAATGGCCGCCTTTCTTTTTTTGCGGATTAGAAACGCCAAAACGCGCATAGCGCGGAGAAAGCGCGGGCCGCGGGCGTCTATAGCGGTTCTTAAAAGTTTTATCCTTTATTTTAGGAAAGCCCCTCGATGCAAACGCTTGCGCGTTTACTCGCGCCGTACGGATTTGCGCTTTTATAACCGGCAGAAATCAGATTATTTTACCCGCTTTTCCGCGCATGCCAAGCGTTTTGCCGAAGGCAAAATGTATAGAGGGATTGGACGAGAAAAGGAAATTCAACCGGAAAATACTTTCGAGAAACGTTATAAAATAAAATATTTTCCCCCGCAAAAATCCCGAAGATATTGATTGCGACCAGCCCGCCCAGCAAGCTCTTAGATTTTTTACCGCCTGCGTCTTGCCAGCGCCGCCAAGGCCGCCAAGGCTAAAAATCCCGCCGAGGCCGACGCTTCGCATCCGCCCGAATAAGGCTGCGAGCCGAACGACGTCGTCTTTTGCTCTTCCGCCTTAACGGTAATACCGCGCCCGGCCGCAAAATCAAAGTTCGGCTGTCTTCCGTTGAAGAAACCGTCGCTTCCGGCCTCGACTGCCAGCGGGCCGTAATAGTATTCTCCGCCGGTCGTCTCAATCTCGCGCAGGAAATACGAGTAGGCCGCGCTCTTCTTTGCGGTTTTATCCGCCGCCTCGTAATAGGCTCCGGTCAAGCTGTTTTTGCACGGAATAAAAACGTCTTCGAGAGCCGCGTAATCTTTTTTGTTTGCGCATTTTCCAGCCGACAAATCGCAGCGCATTATTGAGAAGGCTCCGCATTCGAGCTCGCTGCCGGTGCGCCATGTCAAAAGAACCGCGTCTCCCGCCCTGTTCGCCTCAAAGGCGGTCAAATCGACCTTCGCCTCGGAGTAGCAGCCGCACGGAACGCCGTCGGCGCACCAGCACGTCTTGCCGGTTTCGCACTGCGTCGGCGTAGTCGTCGTGCAGTAGGCGTTCGAGCCGTCGGCGACGCACGAAAGATTTGTGGAGCAAAGGTAGTTGTGAGAGTCGTACGTGTTGTCGCAATAAGACGACCGCGGGCAGCCGGACGAGCAGTCCGCGTCGGTAAACAGCGGCCTGTTGCAAGCCTCGCGGGCTATGCAGGTTCCGTTTGCGAGTATGTAGCCGGAATTGCACTCGCACGTTCCGTCTCCGGTCGTACCGTCGTCGCACGTTCCGTTTCCGCCGCACGGGGTTGCGTGGCCGCCGGGACACTCGTTTTCGCAGTTAGTTCCCCAGTAGCCCGACGGGCAGACATCGCATTGCGTCCCCGTCCAATGGTTGGAGCAGACGCACGAGCCGTCGTCCATGCAGGTTCCGTTGCTTACGCACGTCGAGGAGCAGACGCCGGAGCAGTCCGCGCCATAGTAGCCGCTTGCGCAGTAATTTTTACAAATGAACGTCCGAGCAGTCGAGCACGACGAGTCGTACCACTTGCCGTCGGACGACGCAAAGTAGCCGCAGACGTCGCTTCCGGGTTCGCCGGAACCCCAGTTCGAGTAAATCATCGGGCTGCCGTTGGTCCAGCCCCAGTCGCCGGAGTCGTAAAGCCCTATCCACCAATTGCCGCCGCCGAAGTAGCCGTTCATGTAACCGGCTATGGCGGCGTTCTGCTCCGAGCTCATAATGCTGGTTAAATCGGCGGCGAAGCCGACCGTTGCGTAGTGGGTGCAGACGTTTCTAGCGTCCGAAAACGAAAGCGCGGTAGTGCAAATAAGGTAGCGCGCCCCGCCCGCGTCCAACGGGCCAGTGCAGCTCGCCTCGCAAGACGGGCCGTATATTCCAGCGTCGCAGGGAGCGGCGTTAGGAATGTAAGCGAATAAAGACAAAACCGCTGCGGAAAGAACTGCTGCTGCGTAACGAAACTTCATTTTACTGCTCCTTACTTCAATCTCGGAAGCCGAATTTTAAATGCGGCGAAGAAAAGCGCGGACGCTTTTATCGCTAATAATTGCGCGTTTTCGCAACGCATTTTAATATTAATACCGCGTATCATTCAATAGCAAAGCGCAGAATATTTTTTAATAGATATTTGCAACGCTAATAGACAGCCGGCTCCGTCCGCGCCGCCCGGCAGGCGCCAAATAATTTCGGACGGTTCGTTTTAATTTTCAACTTTACGGCTTGAACCACTCCACCGTCCGCTCAAGCCCCCGCCTGAAGGTAAACCGCGGCTTGAAGCCGAGCTCCCGCTTTATTTTGCTTATGTCGGCGCGGCTGTTGCGAACGTCGCCCGCGCGCGGCGGCTCGAAGACCGGCTCGGTTTTCAGTTTAAGCGTTTTGCGTATTTCGTTGAATAAATCGAGGACGGAAATTTCTTTTCCGCTGCCGACGTTATAAACGCCGCCCGGCGATTTTTGCGCCGCCAGAGCGCGGATTAGCGCCTGCGCCACGTCCGCCACAAAGACGAAATCCCGCGTTTGAAGCCCGTCGCCGAATATTTTCGGGCGTTTGCCTTCGGCTAAAAGCGTTATAAACTTGGGAATAACCGCCGCGTAGTCGCTATTCGGGTCCTGGCGCGGGCCGAATACGTTGAAAAATCGCAGGCACGCGACTTGCAGGCCGAATATGTCGGCGAAGTTTTTGGCGTACCCTTCCATAAAAAGTTTCTGCGTCGCGTAGGGCGAAAGCGGCGCGGGGCGCAGCTCTTCCGTTTTTGGGTTTTCGGGGCCGTCGCCGTAAAGCGCGCAGCTCGACGCGCAGACGACCCGCGAAACTTTATTGTCGCGGGCGGCGAGCATTACGTTAAGCGACCCCGTGGCGTTCGCCTCGTGGGCGAATACCGGCTGATCCACCGATTTGGGAACGCTGGCGCAAGCCGCCAAGTGAACGACGTAATCGGCTTTTTTGAAAGCGTTTTTACACGTTTCAAGGTCGCGGATGTCGCCTTTAATAAACTTTACGCTCTTTTTAACGTCGTCGAGATTGCTTAAAAAGCCGGAGCTCAAATCGTCCAATACGACGACTTTAGCGCCGTGATTGACCATGATATAAGCCAGATTGGAGCCGATGAACCCCGCGCCGCCCGTAATGACGACGCGCCTGCCGTTTAAAAACTCGGCCTCCGGCCAAGGGAATCCGTAATCGAAATCGAAATTCTTTTTCATGCAAAACCTCTCGTTTGGCGTTAAAATATAATTTTATACCTTTTCGCAAAAAAAAGCGCAACCGATATTTTAGCCGAATCGGGTTTCGCCCCAGCGCTCCCCGCTTTACATATAAAAAACCGCCGCCGCAAAGATACGCGGAGTTTTTTTAATTAATTTCGTTCTCATCCTTATTTTCAACCCGACGATGCGGCGGGGCGGCTAACGCCTCCTCTTGCAGGCCGCAGTAAAAAAAAGCCCCTCTCCTTGCGAAGAGGGGCGCGATACGACTAAATTTGACCGCGGTCAGGCGTTAGAATTCAACCGCTATCACCGACACCGAGCCGGCCTTGGGCTGATAAACGAGGAAGCGCGCTATGTCGCCTTTTTTAAAGCCGACGATGTGCGTTTTCAAATCGGCGACCGAATTCACCTGCTCGCCGTTGACGGTAAGAATTACGTCGCCAGGCATAAGCCCCGCCTCCGCCGCGATGCTGTTGGCGTCGACGTCGGTTACAAGCACGCCTCCCTTGAGGTTAGGCGGAACGAGCATCTGCCGCTCTTTCGCCGACATGTCTTTCACCGCAATGCCCAGCTTTTCGCCCTGCTCTCCGGGCTGCGTATTTTTGCCGCCCTTTCCTTTTTTGCCCGCCTGCTCGTACGGCGCGACTATCGGCTGCGCCTTGACGTCGATAGTTTCGCCCTTGCGCCACAGCTTCAGAGTAATAGAGCTGCCCGGCTCGCTTGTGCCGATGAGCCACATCAAGTCGTCGGACGATTTGACCGGCTGTCCCTCGATTTCGAGGATGACGTCTTCCGGCTTAAGCCCCGCCTTGTCGGCCGGCCCTCCGGGGACGACGGAAATTACGATCGAGCCTTCGCTCTTTTTAAGGCCGAGCGATTTGGCTATGGGCGGAGTAACGCTTTGAATTTGCACGCCCAGATAGCTGCGCACGACTCTGCCGTTGGCGATTAACTGCGGCAAAATCTTTTTCACCATGTTAATCGGTATGGCGAAGCCGATTCCCTGACCGTTGGCTATGGCGGTGTTGATGCCTATCGCCTCTCCGTAAATATTAATGAGAGGGCCGCCGGAGTTGCCGGGGTTAATCGAGGCGTCGGTTTGAATGAAATTGCTGTAAACGTGCTCCGCGCTGGGCGAAACGTTGCGTCTGCCCAAAGCCGAGACGATGCCTGTGGTTACGGTGTGCTCAAGCCCAAGCGGGTTGCCTATCGCGACGACGAATTCGCCGACCTTTAAATTGTCGGAGTTTCCAAGCGGAAGCGCCGGAAGAGCCTTGTCCGGCTCGATTTTAATAATCGCCACGTCGCTTCGTTTGTCGTTTCCGACGACTTTTGCCGGGTATTCCTTTCCGTGCTCCTCGAAGGTAACCATTATTTCGTCGGCGTTTTCGACGACGTGGTTGTTTGTTATAATGTAGCCGTCGGCGGAAATAACGAAGCCGGAGCCAAGCGCGCGCGTGCGGCTGGTTTTATTCTGCGGGCCGCCGTAATAGCGGAACATATCGAACAACGGATCGTCGGGAAGCTGAAAAAACGGCACGTGAACTACTTTTGTAGTGTAAATTGACACCACCGACGACCCCGCCTCTTCAACCAGCTTTATTAAGCCGTTGTTGTAGGCGGTTTCCATGTAAGGTTTGCGGTCTTTCGACGATTTTTCGCTCCATACGTTGTCTTTGGTCGTTCCGTCTATCGAGCGGCCTAGGATAAACCCCGCGCCGACCGCGGCGGCTATTAACGCTGCGATAAAGAAAATTTTTTTAGAATTCATTTTCGGCCTCCGTCTGATTATCGTATTGGCTTATAAACATATCTTTCTCGTAAAAGAATAAATCTTCATACGAAAAAAACAACTGGGCGGGCGATTTTGTTCCAAAAAAAGGCTTTTTTGCGCTGAAATTGTTTGCGCCTCGCTTTTAAAAAAGGTAATAATCGCAAAATACGCGCTAAAAACGGCGCGTCATAAAAAGCGCGGACTTAAAATCCGCGCCGGCAAACCGGATGGATGTATGACAAAACGTAAAAACGATTTCGGCGACGAATTTCTTCGGCTCGGTTTCAAACTTAATTTGCCCTACAACCACGACCCCGCGTGGATAGACGAAATAATCGCCCGTTTCGCCCCCTTTGCGAGCGACGTCTATTTTCCGCTTCACCCTTCGATTTACGAAACGCTTTACGCATGGCGCGGGCCTAAAGACGCCGCCGAATACCGAAAACAACTCGATTCGCTTTCTAAAAAGCTGTATAGCGCCGGATTAAAAACCAACATTCTTTTAAACGCCAACTCGCCCGAATCGACGCGTTTCGAGCCGCTTTTTTCCTACCTCGACGACTTTTTAGATTTGGAGCGGCACAGCGTAACGGTCATGAGCTTCTATCTTGCGCGGCAGCTGTCGCGGCGCTATCCGGGGCTGCAGATAACTTCGTCGCTTACCAGCAACGTATGCTCGCCGACCATTGCGAGGCTGTGGAAGAAAGAGGCGAACGCGTGGGGAATCACGCCGCATCTGGGAATTAATAAAAAACTCGACGAGCTTAAAAAAATAAAAAGGCTCGGCCTTAAAATAAAACTGCTCGTCAACAACGACTGTCTGCCCGACTGCCCGCTTAACATGCTGCATCATCAAGCGCACACCGTAGGGCAGCTTGCGCCGCGCGCCGCAGCCGCTTCCATACGCGACATACACAAATTGTGCTTTCAAATTAAGCAGGCCGACAGATGGCTTCTCGCCCAGCAAACAATCGTTCCGCGAGATTTGCCGCGCTACGCCGGAATAGCGGATTTAATTAAAATAGAAGGACGCGGGCGGCCTACGGAAGCGCTCGTTTACATCGTCGGCGAATACTTGAAAATGGAAAGCGCCGTAAATATAGACTGGGCGTACGAAGAGCCCGAAGGGGCGTTCGACATGATAAGCTCCTGCGACCGCGTATGCGACGAGTGCGGATGGTGCGAAAAAAACTTTAAAATCGTTCAGCGCCACCGCTTCGCAAGCCGCGCCGGCTACGGTCTTTTTTCGCAGAGCGAAGAAGAAAAGGGCGAAGAGGAAAAACGCGGCGAAATGTACGCCTACGCCGCGGACGCGCTGCAAACGCTGCTTCAATCGTACATTTTGGCGGAGAAGCCCATTGCGGGCAAATGGGAAATCGTTTCGATTTCTCAGCACAGCGATTCCATCGCGGCGCTGTCGGTCAAATCCCGCGGGGGCTGTCATATTTTTAAATTTTTAGCGGAAAAGACGCGCCTTACGGACGAGCCGAAGGCGATGATGCGCTACCGCGACGTAGAAATAGGCCCGTGCGAGGAAAGCGAGGACGGCCCGCACAGGGAGGAGCTTCGCCTTCTTTGCGCCGCGTTGAAAAAGATTATAGAAATTAAAAATAAAAATTAACAAATCCCGCGTTGAACGCTATAATATTTACATTCTAAAACAAGGAGGCTGTTTATGGAAGCGCGCTCGCATTTAGCGGACAACGGCGACGGATGGAAACTGGCTCTAAAGCAGTGCTTCGACGTTTGCAAACTCAACAAATCGCTCAATCCGGTCGTCATCGTGCCGGGTTACGGCATGAACGCGTTCATTTTCGGGTATCACCCCCGCGGAATGTCGCTTGAGGAGTATCTCGCAAGCCGCGGTTTCGAGGTCTGGTCGGTTAATCTGCGCGGTCAGGGCGGGTCGGTCGATTTGCGCGGCGCGGGCGGCGAATACGGCTTTGAGGACGTCTGCCTTACCGATTTGCCCGCGATTATCGGCTACGTTTTGCAAAAAACCGTTACGGGGCAGCCGCGGGTCGATCTGCTCGGATGCTCGCTGGGCGGAACCTACGTTTACGGCTGCTGCGCCATGAACGGATGCGCCCGCGTCGGCTCTATCGTCGGGCTGGGCGCGCCTCTGCGCTGGGAGCAGGTTCACCCCGCTTTGGCGGTCGCCTTCGGCTCGCGCGCGGTCGCATCGCTTTTAAAAATGAAAAACACCCGCAGACTGGCCGAAATCGGCCTGCCGATTATTTCCAAATTCCCCAAACTTTTATCAATTTATCTGCATCCCGAAATCGTCGATTTGTCCCGCGCGTCCGTTTTAGCCCAAACGGTCGAAGACCCCAACTCTACGCTGAACGTAGAGATATGCGACTGGATTAAATCCAAGGATTTGTACATTAAAGGCGTCAACGTAACGGTCGAAATGAAAAAGGTCGATAGGCCGCTTTTAGTAATCATGGCCAACGCCGACGGCATCGTTCCGCCCAAAACGGCCTTGACGCCGCTTGCCGCGGTCGGCTCGCGCGTTAAAGAAGCCTACACTGCGGGCAGCGACAAAATTAAAATGGCGCACGCCGACTGCTACATCAGCGATTACGCGCAGGAGCTCGTCTTCAAACCGCTGGCGGACTGGCTGACAAAACAGTCGCAATAGCGTTTTGCGCCTGCGGCAGGCCGGCGCAGATGTTTTGTCCGTCGCCTCCGGCGGTTTCCTCCTCTTTTACCGATTTTACCGAGGCGCAAACGCCCTCATTTGCGGGCGTCCGCGTTTTTTCGTTCTGCGTTTTTTTTGGCGGTTCGTCCAACTCGTTTTGCGGCGCTTCCGTTTCGTTTT
>CAYNVS010000075.1:0-10019 GCA_964400725.1 uncultured Myxococcales bacterium | reverse complement strand
CCGAGCGCGTCGCGCAGAGCGCGGGCTTTGGCTCTCGTTTCCGCCACGCGCAGCAGATGCGGAATAAATTCCAGCTCCACGCTTTCGGGCAAGGCGTCGCCTAGGCCGGTGAACGTTCCCATACCGGTCTGAACGATTGCCTTGACCACGGCGAGATGTTTGTTGGCGTCGGCGGGAAGCTGAACGATTTCCGTGGTAATGGACTTGACTCCTTCGCCGTGGATTGCCGTTAGAAGGTCGGCGTAAAGCGTCAGCCGCTTGATTTCCACGAGCCTGCCTTGCTTGTCCCTTACCACCATCTCCCTGATTAAAGATTCCTTGGCTATTCCGTTGTTTTTCATCGCTATCCTCCTGTTTTTGTTAAAGGTTTTGAAGTTTGTTGAAAGGGCTAGGGGTAGGATAGCAAGCGAAACACGCTTCGTAATGGGAATAAAAATTACTTTCAAATAAAATAATTCATTGACATTAGCTCAATATTCGTATATAAAATTGCATTTACGTCTAAAGCACGTGAGAAGATATTATCAACCTAACATGTTAAAACTTGACATGTTTTAGCCCATAGGTGCAAAGTATGTTTACATCTTCGGAAGCTAAAAAAGGCTCTTTATAATAATTGTAATTTCGCATAATTAAGTTGTATAGTTGCAAATTGCGAGTTATGATTTAGTATAATACGTGATGATTTTTTATGATATGCCATTATTGCATATGGTATGTTGTAGCGTCTGTGACAACTAGTTTTAGGAGTTCAACCGTGGAAGGTTGGCACGAAAAAAATTGAATTTGCTTTCTATACGAGATATTATAGAGGCAGGATTTGCCAATTACGACCCGGCGACCGTACGAAGATATTTCCGCGAAGGCATATTGGTTGTCCATCGTAAGGCTTTGAATGGGCGGTCTAATTTAAGCTATTACGGAAGCGTTAAGATCCGTCTATATGTTTTTGAAGAGCTTCGTATCAAATATTCTATAGCAAAAATTGGAAAGCTTTTCCGACTTGTCGGAGGGGAAGATGACGCATTAATATTATCCAAATTAAACGGTAAGAAAACAGAAAAAGAAGTAGCGCAAATTTTTAAGAATGCGGTTGTGCAATGTTTGGAGGACGAACATGACTAAAACTAAAATGATTGATATTTTTTTTTAATGCGGGAGTTAGCGTAATTTGGGGGGTTTTGTTAATAGATCTTGGAACTAAATTGCCTTTGAGTGGTTATGATATTTATTTTTCGATATTTGTGTCAACCGTTTTTTTGATGATCTCATGTTATACTCTTGAATTTGCTGAATCTCCGATAATTGAAAGTAACTGGAGATTGCTAGCAAGAATTCTTCTAGGGGTTCTTATCATAGGTTTCTTTTTTATCTGCTTTTTTCAATGTGGACTGTATGGTTATGAGACAACTTGTATTTTTAGTTATGCTCTTTTAGTTCTTTTTAGAGAATTAGGAATTTGGACTGTACACACGACATTTCCTATTTTTGCATATAAGCGATATTAACACTTTTTAAAGAAAGGAGAGATGGCATGAATTGGTCCGTGTATACATACCTTATCGTAATCCTGCTCTTTATAACAGCGCTTCTTCCTATTATTAGAGAACTGTTCGTTAGGTTATCCCCAAAAAAAGAAGAAACAACTAGAGGAAGGTTGCTTTCACGAGACGGATCTCTGATTAGTGGAAACAAACGACACGACGCTGGAAGGTCATTATGGGAAATGCCAATGTTTCTAAGCGTTGGAAAAAAGCGTCCATCAGACGGAACTATTCAAGATTTATGTAAGAATATAGAAGAAACAAGACAGTTAATCCAGAAAGAGCGGGAGAAATGATTCACTCGGAAATGGCAACATTTCCTCAGCATAGCATACAAAATTTGTATGCTATTTATTTTAATGGATTGTAAAATGCTTGAAATGAGAATATCTTACGCATCTAAGGTTTCAAAGACACTAATTAAAAATCTTGGCAGAAACCAATTGACTAAGGAAGATCTTAAAAAAGTTGCTATAGAAGTAACGAATGCTTCAAATAAAGGAATTATTTTTGGAACAATTGATACAAATCCGGAAGAATTTAAAGCATTACTTTATTATTATAATGAAGATTTAATTTACTATTTATTATGTAATCGCAATGATAAAATTAATGGAAATGCTACTTGGTTTTTCATCGCACATGAGATTGGTCATTTAATTCTGCATGCTGACTTGGTAGAGTTAGGACTAGTAAATCAATCGCCCGAGGTAGAAGAACAAGCAAACTTCTTTGCCAGATTATGTTTTTGGCCTATGGAACGAATAACGCACGCTTTATTGAAAGGTTGGCCAATTAATAAGATATTGAATTATGACAGGAGTATAAGGATCATAGCGCGAGGAGAGCCCATATCATCGGCAGAATAAGTCTCTACTTAGAAAGTCTACCACATCTTGAAAATACAAGCGATCTACGATCTGATATTGAAATGCTCCGGCATAAAATAAATCATCTAGAAATAGAGCTGAGCGATGAAGCTGTTCAAGAACGAATCTTTTCCATACTATCAATTATTTCAAGAGATATGAGCGCATGGGCTAAAGATTTAAAGTTAGAGCATTCAGAGTTTCCGTTGCGTTTAGACCTGAAAAAATTAACGGTTGTAGCGGATGGAGATAATGGTCCCATTCCGATGGATCGTATGGGTAGCGGTGAAAATTGGGTCGGCTATCATATGATTACCCATTTTGCGTTGCATCGTTGGTTCGTCCACAAAAAGCGACCTGTGCATCATTTTATTTTTATTGATCAACCATCACAGGTTTATTTTCCCGAAGATGATGACTGGAACCGTCGTTCAACAGGCGGAGGCGAAGATCGTCAAGCAGTTGGACGCATGTATCGCCTTGCTCTTGATGTTGTCAAACAACTTAGCGGCGAGTTTCAAGTAATCATTACAGATCATGCCAACATCAATGAAGAATGGTTCCAAGAATGTATTATAGAAAGATGGAGAGACGGATTGAAACTAGTACCGACTTTATGGGATGATCCTGAAATGAATGATACACCATAAATAAATGATCTATCGGCTAGTTTTTTTATTACGCACAACTACAAAAAATATTTTTTCAGGCACTAAAAACCTATATACGATATCGTGAGTAAAAAAACTGTTTGCGCTACATTTAATTTTTACCGCACTTGCGCTCCGAGCGAGCATGGATATAATTATGGCTCGACCCTTCCCCGTCGTATTTCGGATCGCTGACTTGATTGCGGCGGGGATTTTTATATAAGCTCGTTAATTTCACATTTTCCGTTCACAGCACCTGACAGACTTCTCGCTTGCCGTTTTTTTAATATTCACTGGTTTTGCGTTTTCGCTCTTGTCTGATCAATTGACATTTTCGCGTCGCATCTTTGCCAAATTCTGAACCTCCCCGCCATACATTGGTCGATATTAGTGATAGTTTCTACGAAGAAGCGCAGGCAAATAGCTCGTGTTTTAGGTTTCTTGCCCGTTTGTTCTTAGGTCGTCCTCTTATCGGAAAAACGTTGTCGGCTACAATATCGGCGTATGACACTACCTCAACGCGCCGTGGAAAAATTTCAAGCCGCTTATAAGCAGGACTTCGGAGAGGAAATTTCGTTCGGAGAAGCCGAACTCATGCTCTCCGAACTTATTCTTTTTCTCAGGCTCCTACTTAAAAAGCCGGACAAGCCTGACTTATCCACAGGTACGCTTGACGTACTCACGGAAAAAGTGGATTAATTAATGCAGATAATCCAAATCTTTTCCTATGACACTAGCTTATTTTCTTTACGCTCGCAAATCGAGCGAGACCGAAGACCGACAAGTGCTGTCGATTGACAGTCAGCTTAACGAGCTGCGCCAACTTGCTAAAAGCCGAGGACTCAATATTATCGAAGAGTTCCGCGAAGCAAAATCGGCCAAAGCTCCCGGGCGTCCGATTTTTACGGAGATGCTCAAATGCGTCGCCAAGGGCAAAGCTCGCGGAATCGTATGCTGGAAACTGGACAGGCTTGCCCGTAACCCTGTTGACGGCGGCGCGCTGATCTGGTCTATCGACCAGAAACAGCTATGCGAAATCGTTACGCCTTTTCGCACCTTCGCCAAATCCGGCGACGACGCCTTCTGGATGCAGCTTGAATTCGGTATGGCAAAAAAATACGTGGATGATCTATCCGACAACGTGAAACGCGGAATGAGGGCAAGGGCTCTTTCCGGTACTCCGCCATACGGTATGCTACCTATCGGTTATATTAGAGACCCAAAGACGGGGGCGGTTATTCCCGATCCCGAACGGTTCCACATCGTTAAACGTATTTTGCAAGAAGTATTCCGCGAACAATACCGGCCTAAAGAAATACTTCATCTTGCGACCCACGCGTGGGGACTGCGCACTCCGCAGTGCCGCAGATACGGCGGAGACCCGCTGACCGTTTCGTCCTTCTACCGAATGCTCGCCAATTCCTTTTACACGGGTGTTTTCCGCTTCGGCAACGAAGTATACGCCGGAAATTATCCGGCCATGATAGACCTAGAGCAGTTTCGTAAAATCCAGCGCATTCTTGGCCGTTCGGACAATCCGCGGCCTAAAGCGGATAAAGAATTCACATATCGCGGGCTCATTTGGTGCGGAGGATGCGGCAAACGAATGACCGCCGAAGAAAAGACGAACCGATTTGGCTCGCATTACGTCTATTACCATTGCGCCCGGACAGTCCAGGCCAAGACTCCTTGTCGCGAGCCTTCAGTCGAGGAAAGCTGGTTTGAAAGCAGGATGCAAGAATGGCTTGAGCGAATTACGCTGCCCCCGAATGTTTGCGACACGGCTTTAGAATTTTTACACGACTTAAAAGACGAAAACGAGACGTTGCGGGCGCAGGTTAAACAGAATCGCGAGCGTACTCTCCGCAACGTGGAGAAACAACTAAAAAATCTCACGCACTTGCGCGTTATGGACAACATTGGCGATAATGAGTATCTCGGCGAGCGTGAACGCCTTCTTGCGCAGCAGCGGGAACTGGAAAAAGCGGCGACAAACGAGAATGAGGGGGATGAGGTTATCGAACTTGCGGAGCGTTTCTTTTCTTTCGCAAGATTAGCCAAAAAACGGTTTGAAGAAGGAGACAAAATTCTCAAACGACAAATTTTGCTGGCGACACTATCCCACCTTTCCATAAAGGGGAGAAAACTCGTTGTTCAAGCCAAAAAACCGTTTCAGTTACTGCTGGAACGGTCTATGAGTCGCAACGCGTGGGCAATGCGGAACGATGTTAGAACCCTTCTGACCGCTGAGGACGCGAGAGAAGACCTTAGAGGACTGCCTGAATTAATTTCAAGATGACTGTTTTAAACTTGACAAATTATTTAAAATAGTAAAAAATTAAATCAGGTATAAGGCAAACTTGCAAAGCGTTGAGCTTTGATTACGGACAGATGGTGCGAAACTATAGCTAAAGGAGATAATTATGAGACGATGTACCCCCTCACCCTAAACAGCAACGGTTTGATTAGAAAGAAGATAATAATTTTAATTTTTTCCGTTGTAATATTAGCGATTCCTTCTTCTGCATTTGCATTAAAATGCCCTGCTGAATTTTATTGCGGTGGTTTTTACCAAAATCCCAAAGTCAGCACATGCGAAACAGAAAATCCTGCAGTAGGAACGATTTTTTGTTATAACAGCCTTGCATTTAACTTTCAGACAGCTGCACAGTTTACAATTTGGTCCGATGCTATAAATAAAGCGCTTCAATTTTATAAACAAAATTATGCGACGCCGTTGCCGGTTGCCGGTACAAAAGGCTACAACTACGAAACAAATTGCCCTACAATAACTTTTACATATGGCCCATGCGGCAATGGAGGCAACTGCGGCGCGTGTTTTTCTTCTACTCCAGACGTACCCGACGTTATTGGAGATCAGACAATTATGGATACACAAACTATACTTCACGAAGTTTTTCACAATATGCCTTACGGCGCCGAGGGGACAAATATCCCTGACGATTCTACGACGGAATTAACTACATATTTTGAACAAAATGCTTACGCCTATAATATTTTTACAGGTCAATATGGCGGCGACTCATGGTCGCGGATGGAGGGGCTGCCACAATTTCATTATAATAATTTATTCGGAGGATATAATACTACATGGTATAATAATCAATTCTTTTTTAATTATCTCTTTCAGGAACATACAGCAACCAACCCGCCAAACCCTTTCTATTGGCCAAGCATTTATGAGACGACATGCGGCATAACGCGAGATACCTATAAGATTGAATGGACTACTAACCATAAAAACAACATGGGCGTTATGGTTCCGGGAAGGCGCTACCGCTTTATACCTCAACCTGGTTGGTTGGCAATGAGAGGCTTTTTTCATGAGTATAAAAATGTCGATATGGGCGGAGGAAGAATCGGTTGCGCTCAAACTACGTCATGGGACGGACAAGATAACGGCCTGCCTTCTTGCATAGCGAAATCTTTAATAAATGTCGTCGGCCAGCCAACGTATAGCAATCTTGGAGCCAACTGGAATTGGAACGCGTATTTCAATGGGACAGATTGGAAGGCTCAATTCGCCTTGGCATGGATGGATTATGCTGAATTCAACTGGTGGGGCATAAATTCTTCTGACCATTATCAAACAAGGCACGAAATTGACGTTCAGCCTTATAAAGAAAAAATCGTTATCAAGTATCCGCCAAGCTCATGAACCGTAACGTCTGCATACTCAGAAGGTTTTCAAGTGCCGTCATTTGCCGGTTCATCCACATGGGTAACAATTCTCGTAAGGACGGTTCCGACGCAAGGAACTTTGAATGTTTCAATAAAAGGTCCTGGCGAAAATTATCGGCTGGTTGGTTCAATTTGGAATCCTGATTTTAATAAAACGACGTTTATACAAGCACAAATCTACACTGCAGGCTGGTATTCAATCAAATTTGAAGCTGCAGGGTACGTGAAACCTGTAATAGAACAGGTAATTGTAATACCCGGTAATGTTTCTCCCAGCGTTCAGGATTATCCGAACATGTTTATTAGCGGAAATGATTGTACTCCTGATTGTAATCATCGGAACCAGGTATGCAATTACAATTTACCTAATCAATTAAGCGGTACTGCGGGCTCTCAATATGTTGTAGAGTTCAGAGCGCTTGGATGGCACCCACATGCAAATTTTTATAACTCAGGAAATGTGTGTTGGGAGGATTCTTACGCTGCAGTTGAAATCGGAGCCGCGAAATACAACGGTTGGAATCTCGCTTCGCCGGATAATTTTTATAATGGATTTGCGTCCTATTCAGGCGTTTCAGACGCGGGGCCTATTGGAGCGAGGCAGAATCCAATGGAGCACGCATACCTTGACGGAGGAGACGCACTTGTACGATGGATTTATACAAAAGCTACCGGCAATTCCGAGCAAGTAGATGTTGTGTACGGTAAAGGGCCGGTTGTATTATATGAAGTTCTTATTTATCCCAAACCGGCGTACGAACTTTTCAACATGTATTATGCAAATGTTGCGCCGTATGCTACCGTTTATTTTAAACCTTTAAATAAAAAAGACGATCCTTCCTATTTAAACTGGATAAACGTGCAGGATAAAGACATACAACAAAGCGCGCCGGGCGAGGTGTATGTTTCCGCTTCAACATCGCCAAAAAACGGCCATCCCCGAGTATATGGAAACAGCACGAGCAGTATAATTATTAAAAAACCGGATAATACGGTTAATTACCTATATACTGTATCGGGCGGCCCTTGGCGTCGTTTTATTAAGGTTATCTTCAATTAAGGAAGGAACGATATTCAAATGAATACAACAAAAATACAAATTACCGTTGCGGTTTTTATAGCATTGTTTTTCATGGCGGAAATCGGGCTTCTTTCAATGGCTCGAACGTCTGACGACGGTTTGCATGCCAACGCTTCGCAAAATTATAAAGATAAAACAAAATTTAAAAAACCAGAGTATTGTAAAAACGAAAGCGTTTCAAAGCAAATTTCCGACCTGCCTTGGACCCAAGCGGTCGACTGTAAGGCTTCCTGCGAAATTTACAGCAGTTGTATGGCGAAAACTTTATCCGACAGCGATACTCTTTACGACGGTATGCTTGAAAGGTGTTTATCGATTTGCAAAATTTATGGAATGCACGATTATACACAATATAAAGATTGTCAGGAAATATTTGACGCCATTCAAAAAACTTACTCAGACGTATCGACAAAAGATTTGCCAGAATGTCAAGATGAAAAGCCGGATATTGCATCGGATGAATTTATTCAAAATTCAACTTGTTTCAAGGCGTGCGGCATAATTGCCGGTCGCTGCGAGAGCGCTATTTCTGAAAAATTTGACTCAAAAGTATTTTTTTCGCGCTGCACGACAGGTTGTATATATGGGCATACGCTTGGTATAAACGACGAGGAAATTAACGCGCAGGCCGACTCTTTGGCTTGCGACAAGGCGCTTTGCGCGCTGCATAAAAATGGATGCAAAGACTTGGATTGGAGGACGCCATGAAAACAAATTTACTCGTTTTAAACTTTTTTGTTCTTGCAGCCGCCTTTTTATCGTCCTGCGGCAAATCGGAGGGCGACCAAAAAGGGGACGGCGATATTTCGGATTTGACCGAAATAACCGTCGACGCAGATGCTGACGGCGACGAAACCGGAGACGAAATCGCCGGGGAAACCGAGACTCTGGATGAAATAGAAACTGATACGGAGGGGGAAGCCATCGAGGAAATATCCTTTGGGGACGCCGATTCGAGCGACGTTTTTACCCTTGTTCACATGAGGTGCGAACAAAATTTCCCTGAATACGGAACCGGCCAAGTAAGGCAAGCGCCAAAGCCGGACTATTGCTCGCAACAAGGGAATACGGTTTTTAACGGGCCCTATAAAAGTCTCTCGGAAACCCATGACGCTCAAGGATGCCAAAATTGGGCGGATTTATTGCGGACGCTTGGCGGAATAAGCAATCCGCCGGATCCATTAATATACTTGTTATATTTATCTTTAGGCAACGAAACAATGATTGAGACGTATTATTGTTCGGAAAATTATGGAAAATACCTGGATTTGAACGAATTGGGCTTCATGCCTTTTAGCGGACGTTATAACGACGTAAATAATTACGTATGTCCGTATTTTGAAGTTACGCCGCAGGATTTTGACAACAACGAGATATATTACTGCGGCAGACCCGATTATTGCTGCCAAACCGTCAAGAGATTCGATTTAACCGGCTCGGGCTTTACGCTTGATAAAAACCGCCCCTGTCAGGCAGAATTTGATTACATTGAGCAGTGCCGAATAACAATTAATAACCAAACACAAACGCAATTTTGCTCTAAAGACTTTACCAACCTGCCTGACAGTTTTAACTCTAACCAAGTTTTTCTGCAACAGTGCGCCGCTTTCGGAACGCCTAACTATACCGACTTCGACTGCGCTACGCTTTTTGATAAATTGAAAACGTTGACGTGCGGCCAAGAGCCTGCAAATTTGGGGTTTGCATACGAGAGTTTAGAAGAATGCAAACCGGCGAATTATAAATATTACGGCGCGTGGCCCAATACGGTTAAATACTGGACTTGCCAATAACGTCGCGATAAAAAACAAGGAGCCTTTCGGCTCCTTTTTTGTTGCCATTAAAACCTCACTATAAAGGTATTTGGTCTCACTTGTGGGTCTAGCTCAAGCCAGAGCAATGCGGTGTAGAAAAATACTAAAACCGATTCCAAGTGAATCTTTAAACGGGAATAGCTAGTTTTAATCGTACCGTGCGATATACGTGCGATGACCCTGCTCCGCGAGGCGGAACGGCTCGGGACAGGACGGAATGAAACGGATTTAAAAATTTTAACGAAATTAAGAAGATAACGGCTAAGTTCGCTCAACTATTATGGTTTTCAAAAATAGGAGACGACGGTTCGACTCCCCTCGCCTCCACCATTTAGAAAAGACAAACCCGTCTCTCTGGG
>CAYNVS010000074.1:0-10132 GCA_964400725.1 uncultured Myxococcales bacterium | reverse complement strand
GCCGCGCTTTTATTCCGCCCCGCCGACCGCCGCGCTTTTCAGCCGCCGTTTACAGTAACGAACTTCAAAAGCAAAGTAAATTTACGATAGTCGCCGACGAGCGCGAGCGTAAGGAAATGCTTGCGGCCATGAAGAAGGCTGCTGATAACCCGGATAACAAGGGGTCGATGAATTGCGAGCCCGGCGGAGCGATGCCGCCCAATACAAAGCTGGACATAACATACTACACGCAGAACGGCTCGCAGAAATTGTCTCTGGAGTTGTTTTCGTTAAGCAAGGGATGCTTATGGACGAGCGCGGTAGTGAACGCGACCAAAAGCATTGACGCGACCGTATCGGAGGCCGTGGCGTCGCTGCTTTCGGGGGTGGTTGAATATAAAAAACCATTATCGAAGATTGAAAAAGCCGAAAAGACTGAAACGGTCAAATCGTCGCAGAAAATTGTCGCCAAGACTAATAACGATATTGAAGCGGCGAAAACGGAAGCTGCGACGCAGGGCGACCAAATCTCCGAAACGCCTATTAAGGAAACTAAGGCTTCGACGACGGCTAAGTTAGGCATGGCAGAAGTCTTTATTCTGGCCGGGATCGGCGTTATAATATTTGCGGCTATGCTCATATTTGTAATTGTTTTCTTATTGCGCAGCAGGAACAAGAGAAGGTTGAATTCCGTCAAAACCAAGGAAATCGAAGAGTTTGAAGCAAAATTAAAACGACAACAAGAAGAGCTTGAACGCGAAAAAGCAAATCTGGAAAAGCATAAACGGCAAAAGGAATATCTTTTTAAACTTCAGGAAACCGAAAGGCTGCTGTTAGAACAAAAAGAAGCGCTAGAGCTTGAAAAACAAACTCTATTAACCGCGACGGAAAATAAGCCGGAGCCGCGAGTTAATAACATAGTCGAGGAAAACCCAAAAGCGCGGGCCGTTAAAAAAAGAGTAAAAGGCGCGTCAAGATGGATTTCATGGGGCGCAACGTTTATTGCTCTTTTAATACTGGCGGCGGCAGGATTTTACTACTTCAACTCAAATGCAAACTCTGGAATTACATGGGTAACAAGCAAAGTCAAGAAGCTGAACGGTTTGAAGTTTAGCAAAAGCGAGGTAACCGTAAAACAATTTGAAGCCTGTGTAAAAGCGGGTAAATGCAAAAAAGATAATTACCACGGCAAAGATGAAAACAAATATTGCAACTGGGGATACAACGATAGGGGCTTCCACCCGATGAACTGCGTGGATTGGTATGGAGCGGATGCGTTTTGCAAATGGGCCGGCGGCAGGTTGCCGACGGAGGATGAATGGTATGCTGAGGCCGACAACGACGGAGCGCGGCAGTATCCGTGGGGCAATGAAGAAAGTAGCTGCAACTATGCTAATTCGGTTCAAGACGGATGCGGTAAGAACGGCACGTGGCCTGTTTGTACTAAAGAAGCCGGGAACAGCGTAAGCGGCGTTTGCGATATGAATGGCAATGTGATGGAGTGGGCTTCGACTGAGTCGACTGAGCAAGACTCCAATTATGTTTTTCTTGGCGACTCGTTGTACGATAATAGTCGAAACCCTTATTATTTAGTCAGCGCCATCGGAGTTCCTTCGTCTTGGGACTACCTCATTGGATTTCGGTGTGCCTTAGCTAACAAATCAAGCCTATCGCAGGACGATAAGAAAGATGTCAAAAATAAAAACGAAATAATAGATGCTGAAACCTGGACAGACCCTTCAACTAGCCTAATGTGGCAGGTAAAGCCGGTGTCGAAGGAAATGAAATGGCAGGATGCAATAAATTACTGCGAAAACCTGAACTTAGGCGGATATGGCGACTGGCGGTTGCCAAAAATAAATGAGCTTGAAAGTTTAATTACGGGCTGCGACAAGTGTAAAAATGCCGGAGAAAATTATTGCCACGGTTGTCGCGGCTACAAAGGACAGGCCAACGGCTATTACCAGTCCAACCAGTTACAACCAATTAGTAATAATGATAGCGGCTTGTTCTACTCGTCGTCGTCCAGCGTGGGTGAAACCTCCTACGCGTGGTACGTGGATTTCGGCGATGGCGGCGTGCATCGCGATAATAAAATGTTTTTTAGCCACCGTGCTCGTTGTGTAAGGTAGTAGTTTTGAGCCTGTTAAATTAGCTCTTTTGTAGCGCCGTCCTCATCCGGCTTTCCCAGCCTTCGCTAAAGCTATGGCGGGCAGGCAGCCATTTTCTCCAATTTTATAAAAGGAGAAGGTAAAAATTCCCTTGTTTTAATCAAACGTATTCAATGACATTTCAGACTTCGGAGAACGGTTTGTAGTTGCTTTGCCAACTGGCGAGGGGAGTCGAACTGCGTCGATATTAGTCTTTTTCATGCAACGCGCAAGTTGCTGATAATACTATCATATTTCATTTCGGACAAAATTTTGAAATTTCGGACAAATTCGGACGAGTCCGTTCTGTTGGAGAAAGAGAGGGCGAAACCGATTAAAAATACGAAAAATGCGCAATTTTCAAGTTTTACCCGTCCGTTTTGGTTGTCCGCGAAAAGAAAACAAGAAGTCGTAAAACCCTGTAAGATTATGCGGTTATACGCGCGCGAACAAAAAGAAAACCCGCTGCTCTAAATTAATAGAGAGCGGGTTTACTTGCGCCGCATTGGTGGAGCAATACGTACCGGAAACAAACTTTCTCCGTTTTTGTCCGAAACAATGATGAATTTGTAATATGTTGTAATTGCCGCATATTTAGCTCGCGGCGATTTGACAAATCGAGAAAAGTTTGTTTTTGCGTTTTGCTAGGCATTGTTGACGAGCGAACTATTTGTTCGCTAGTCTGAAACTAATGCTATGTTGCAACTGTTAATTGTTGTTTAAAAAAGATCACACCAAGGGAAATACGGAACAAATAATCATTCTAAATCGTTACAGGTTAAAAACTGGCCTTAACGCTTGTTCCAAGTTCTGCGCATTCCAGCCGACATCGACCGAGTTTTCAGCCAAATTATCAATATTTGTCAATGGAATGCAAAACGACTTTTGTAATGCTTACAACTCGCCGAACGGCCAGGCGATAACGCCTTTGCTTAACGGCAGCTTTTCCTCGCCGGAGTGTATTAAATAACCCTTTCCGGCGCGGGCTTGCATGTCGGCTCGGAAAGTTTCTATCCCTTTAGCCATAGCTGGTTTCGGCGTGGCCGTCTGCTTCACCTCGACCGGCACTAGTTCCTTGCCGGTATCCACTATAAGGTCGACTTCGGCCCCGATTGAAGTGCGCCAGAAGAATACCTGCGGCTCTTCTCCGCGATGCCACAAAGTTCGCATTACCTCGTTGACGACCGCAGTTTCCATTATCGCTCCGCTCATAGGGCCGTTCATGGCGTGCTCGGCCTCTTTAATGCCGACCAGATTGCAAAGAATGCCTACATCCGAGAAATACGCTTTCGGAGTCTTGACCAGCCGTTTGCCGATGTTGGCATAGTAAGGGCGTAAAATATGAACCTGATGCGTCGCTTCCAGCAAAGACAGCCATTGTTTGACGGTGTTGACCGCCACGCCCAGGTCGCGGGAGAGGCTGGTAAGGTTAAGAAGCTGCGCGCTCTGGGCGGCAAGAGCCCTTATAAATATTTGAAATTGTCCGAGGTCGCCGATTTGCCGTAAAGAGCGAACGTCCCGTTCCAAGTAAGTTTGAATGTAACTTGACTGCCAAAGCGCCGCATCTTTTTTAGGATGCGCAATTAACTCCGGATACCCGCCGCGAAGAAACGATTCCCATAGCGCTTTATGCGCAAGCGGTTTCCTTGCTTCCGGTTTGCTTGCTTCCCACGGCAAAGGCGCGTCGGGAATTCCAGCCATTTCGCGGTACGACAGCGGCATGAGCGTAAGCATTGCGGCTCGGCCCGCTAAAGATTCGGTAACTTTCTCGTGCAACAGCAGGTTTTGCGAGCCCGTAAGGAAATACTGTCCCATCGCGTCGCGATGCGAGTCCACGCGTTCTTTAATGTACAACAGCAGCCCGGGGGCGTACTGCGCCTCGTCGAAAATGACCGGGGGGGCGTAGAAATCAAGGAACCCGCGCGGGTCGGTTTCGGCGGCCATGCGAATATCTGGCAGTTCAAGGGAGACATACCGGCAGGATTCGCCGAACAAATGTTTCAGCAGCGTCGTTTTGCCCGACTGACGACAGCCTGTCAATACCACTACTGGGAACTGCTCCGCCGCTTTTATCAGCGCCGGTTCAAGCGAGCGTTGTATATAGGACATTTATAAACTCCGTTGCATATAACAATTACAATTATGCACGGCATTTGCATATTTGCAAGTCAAATGATTGTTTTTTCTGAAATAAAAGTCTGTTTGAAACCGAACCGCGATCCGCGCAAGTTTTGTGTGTTTCTTGCTAAACTTGTACGCTAATGAAATCAGCATGTTGAAAATATTCCTTATTTCGGCTATTTTGACGACTGGAAAGCAAAAGAAACTACTAAATTTTATCTTTTTGCCGCTTAAATTCCTTCGGTCTTGGTTTCGTTTGCAGAGCGGCCTTAATATGGAAAACATGGCGCTTAGTCGGCAACTCGCAAAATTCGCGTATGAGAAACCTCGCCCAAAACTTTTCGCATCCGACAAGCCAATTGTTGTTTGCATGTTTAAATATTTTTGCATATTCCAAGAGCGTAAACAAATAAAAAAACGCGCCGCCTAAAAATGATTTGAATAATAATTCGGGATGGTTTAATATAAAAACAATATGTTTTTTTATCTATTTATACTGAGGATGAAATGAAAAAAATATTATTTCGCCGCGGCATTACTTATAATGGGTTCTCTTCTGGCAGCGGGCTGCTCTGGTTCGGGAGGCGGCGCAAAAACGGATTCCGATAACGAGCAGATAGAACAGGCCGACGACGCTGCCGAGCTTTATTGTATGCCCGAATCCCGTAAATGCCTTGGAAGCGACGTTAATAAATGCAACTCGACCGGAACCGAATGGGAATTCTTTAAAACCTGCGATTCGGGTTTGGTTTGTTTAAACGGCGACTGCACGGCGGAGCCTGAAAACGACGGCGACATTGACGAGGATAATTCGGATATTGAAGACGTTGCTGTTGACGAATCCGATGCTGAAGACCCGATAGAAGACCAGCCCGATGTTGACATTGACGAAACCGTAGTCGCTGACGGCGACGAAGAGACGGTTGAGGACATTGATGATTACGAAATAGTCGAGGAACTGCCTGTTGACATAGACCCTGACGTTTACGACGACAACGTTATGGAAATACCGGACGAAACAACGGATGATGACGCAGACGTTGAGGATGCGCCTGATACCGAAGAAACCGATAACGATCAGACAACGACGATTACGTTTACCCGCATCGGTAATTTGCATACCATGCCGGGGATAGATTCGTTTATAGAGATAAAGGCGGAAGCGGCGGACGGTAATATTCCGCAGTTTTCAGTTGTAACGTCCATTCCGGCTTCGGTTAAATTTACCGACAACGGAAACGGGAGTTGCTCCGTTAAAATAAACGCCGCCGACAGCGAAATAGGCAAGCATTACTTGGTAGGTATCAAGGCCGCTACAGGCGGCGGTTCCAAAGTAGAGATGATGACGGTTTACGTCCACGCCTACAATCCGGTTGAAAACGATACGTGCTCGACCGCAACAATCGTAGAAGTCGGGGACGTTATGTACGGATCTATGCGCTATGCTAAGAATGATTATCAAGATAAGCCGGTTTGTTCGTCGGAACCTATTTATTTCCCCACCGATTATCAAGATGTTGTTTATAGAGTTAAAACTAACGGAGCAAAGCGCGTTCTTTACAAGGCGAGGACATGGGGGTTGACTGATTTCGTTGTCGGGGTGATAAATAGCGCGACATGTGCGGATGCGGCACAGAAGTGCTTTAGCGCCGATAAATTTTACGCGCCGTCCGACAAACAAGACGCGCTTATGATCTATGAAACTCCGCAGGGCGCAGATTCGTATTACGCTATTGTAGAAGCTGATTACGATTACCAATATGAAGGTTTTTATTACCGTATGGAAATCGAACCGTACGACGATAAACCCAAAGGATATATGTGCCTTGATCCTATACCCATCCCTTCGGGGAGTACTTTGAGCGATCAGTCGCTTGACGGCTACGCCAACACGCTCGATTTCACTTCGTCTGATAAGTGCATATGGGGCAACGACGCTCATGGAAACGTCGATTTAAATGGACCTCAGCTAAGTTACATGATAACCGGTTCCGGCCCTAAATCCTACAGAATCGAAATCGAACCGCTTGGTTCGGCTTTCAATCCGTACGTCTTAACGCCTCTATACTGCGATATGACCCCTGACGTTCATTGCGACCAGTTCTGGCATAGAAAGCAGCCTGACGGTGGAATGATAGTATACTCCCACATGGACGCCTACATTCAGACGCTTGGGGAGATAGTAGAAAATGGGGGCATATTATTAACAATTGGCGACTATGCTAATTCTACTCATGGCCTGTTTAACATTTCCGTTTACCCGGAAGATGAATGCGATTTATTAATCCCATACCAGCATTTCCCAGTAGACATCGACCCAATTTGGTCGGATAATACTATTTATTCAACAATGTTAAAAATTGAAACTTTCACTATTGTATTAGATGTTAACCATTTAGCTCAGCAAGAATTGACGGTTAAGCTATCAAATCCTGATAATTTTGGGATAGGAGAAATCTGGACAGGAGCAACAGTGCTTTACAATGGAGAAGGTAGCGGCCAATTTGGTCGAAAAATATTTAATATTACACAATATAATGGCAGAATTTTATCTGGTTGGAAATTTGATATTGGCATTATAGATAATATAAACAACTCGAATAATGGGTCTGTCACTACTTTTGAAGTTGAAATCAACCGCGATAAATGTTTAAACCGTCCTTGTTACGACGACAACGACTGTCCGGTTTCAAACCAGAAATGCCATACTACTCAAAAGAAGTGTGTTTTGAAATAGGTTCTGCTTATTCGACTTTGATCGTAAACGTGCCGTGGTCGTTAATGCCGTAACCGTCGACAATTACAAAGTAATCGCCCTGTTCCATGTTCTGAATCGTAAGGATTTCGGTATCCGCCGATTGCCCGTGTGTATTGTCCGAACAGCCCGTCTCGCTTCCTTCGCCGTCGCAGATTTTACGGATATATACAACGGCGTCAAAAACGGCGTTGACCGTAAACTTAGCATTCCGTTTATAAGGGACGTTGAGC
Source organism: uncultured Myxococcales bacterium (assembly GCA_964400725.1). Taxonomy (GTDB): domain Bacteria; phylum Myxococcota_A; class SURF-8; order SURF-8; family CAYNVS01; genus CAYNVS01. The sequence continues at coordinate 2,894 of CAYNVS010000074.1, read as the reverse complement.
TTTTAAACCACTTCAGCCCCTAGAGCCGGGCTGCACGAGCAATGGTAGTTGTCGTAAGCGGATAAAGTCGTATCTTCCTTTGCAATGTTGAAATACAAAGGAGCCGGAGAAACGCAGGTGTCGGAGCCGTCGCCGAATCCGTTTACCGAAACGCTGACGGATAAAGAATACAAAGACGACAATTCATACCCCTGAATTCTTAAAAAATATCGTCCGGCGGCGGCGTTGTTATAAATCAAAGCGTCCCGCTTGTCTCCGGTAATGGCTGCGGCCACGTAATCCGACAAGCCGTTATGCCCTTTGGAGTATAGCTTAACGTCAATATCTCCCCATCCGTTATCGACAAGAACCGCCGCTTTAATACTCTCTCCCTGCCGTAAATCAACGTAAAACCAGTCGTCTTCCCAGCCGCAAACCGTCAAGCCGGTTAAGTTTACCGGCGGCGTAATCAGTTGAGCATTACCCTCCGCGCCGTTCAGACCGCCGAACCGATCCTTCCAACACGATTCCTCTTCTTCATATTCTATAGCCGATTCTTCGGGTAACTCCGTTATTTTTTCAAGTTCGGCCTCCGTTTCGGCTTGGTCGAAGGCTTCCTCTTCCTCGTTTTTCTCAATTAAATCAACCGATTCTTCCGGTTCGTTTTCAAATTCGTCCCCGTCGGTAAAACCCGCGCATTCCCCTTGATTGCATTCAAACGGAGCGCACGACTCTACAAAAAGCCAGCCGTTGCCGTCGTCGTTACAAACGACTCGGTCGACCAAATTGCAGTTATACGTCCCGGGCAGGCAGTACTGCCCTTCTTCAATTTCGGATGATTCTTCCTCAATATCAACGTCGGCGCTTTGCGAGCCGTTTCCGCCGCCGGAGCAGGAAAAGCCTGCCGATACTAAAAGTAAGATAAGGCAGGCCGTCGTTTTAATAGGCAGTCGGGGGGCGAAAAGCCCCTCCGGTTGTTTATGAAAAATCATTTAAGTTTTCTTAAATTCATCCAGTTGCCGTTAAGCTGCGACTCTCTCGAACCTTGAACGATAATTCCCTTCGTCCACGACGAAACCGTGTGGCCGCCGAGAAGAAGCGGTCTTGAGGGGGAAGTCGTTTTATAAGCTATCGTCTCGTTAATTTCGTTGACCGTATAAAGAACGTTATTCTCTACACGCAGATGAGTAATTACTTTGTGCATCGGAATGTATTGCAGAGTCTGCATCGCCGAAACGTTGCGTACGTCTATAATCTGAAGCCCTGTCTGGCCGGAAACATAGGCGAAGCTGCCGTCCGTGTCAATGTCTATCAGCTCGGGGTCGATTATTATAAGCGTACTGATAAGTCTCGGACGCGGAGGATCGCTTATGTCGAAGACTTTCAAAGAATGCGCCGTTATGGCAAACAAATTCGTTCCGTGCTGGGCAAGCCCTCTGACCGGCTCTCCGACATCCACCTTCTTTTCAAGGTCGGGCCATAACGTGAAGTCGATGTCGAAGACGTTTATGCCCGAGCTGTCGGCGACGTAAACGTACTGGTCGTCGTTTTTATCGAAGATAATGTCGTTGGCCGCTCCGTCGGTAGGTGCCCATCCGGCGAAGACCGGCAGGTAATCAACCGCAAGCGTAGCTATCTGCAAGCCGCCGTTTGAGGCCATATAAGCGTAACTACGATTGATTACAAACCGGTTGAGCTTGGTGAAGCTAAAGTAGAACCCGAACCAGTCGGACTGAGCGTTAGCCGCGTTACAGGAGAGTTGGGAAGTTGCGTCGCATTTAAGCTCGCCCGTCGGCATCCACCAAGTTCTATCGTCCTGGGTGCACATCATATCCTGACGGGGGCCGCCGCAAACGGGGCTGTCGGCGTTTGCGGTGTTCTGCTTTACATGCCATTGATTGTCGTTAAGCGAGAAATACCACTGCTCAAGCTCGCTTCCGGGACGCCCTTTCTTGCCGCCCACAACGGAAAGCTCGTTTAGGAAATCATTGTAAATCAAAACCGAACCCGCCGAAGGAGGCGGACATGTAAACTCGTTCGCGCAGGAGGGGGCAAGCTCCGACCAAACGCCCAGATCGGCTTTATACTCGTATATCGCGTTGAAAAGATTCGGACTTGCCGCCGCCGCCCAATCCGTGTCCGAAGACCCGCCGAAAACGTAAACGCTGTTCTGGTTCTTGTTATAGGCCAACGCGTGGCCGGTAAGAGGGCGGGGCATGGCGGTTAGTTCTTGCGCTTTTTGACCGGTTGAAGTGTCAAAAAGGTAAAATTTATTAGAAACATCGCCATCATCAATTCCACCAGATATATAAAATTTCGTATCTTCGTCCGAGACAATTTTAGGACTGACAATATTTAATAACTTATCAAATTTTTCAGAATCGGTTGCAGAAGATCCATATTCGCCTAATGTTATTACTTTGGCAGAACCCGTCGCATTTCCGTTTATATCTGTACCGCCGAAAATATAGATTAATCCGCCTGTTACATCATATATAATGCCAGAATTGAGTGTGCCAGGGAAACCAATTGGGTCTTTTGTTTTTGATTAAATATTGACGGTTTGTTGAGTCCATAACGGCTTCAACGTGCTAACAACAAATAGATTTGAGGAAATCGTGCTTGTCGGCCCTGTGCCAATTTGCCCGCCCCAAATCGCTTCGTGTACGACGCCATCTTTTATTCCCCACGCATAGCTGAAGTTGTTTAACCCGGTTAAACCGTTATTTTTCATTTCCACGCTGCCGTTGAAGAAGGACTTGGTGAAGGGGTCGTAAACGGCTTTGAACCATCCTTCGTCATGGCGCGGAGGATCCTGGTCGCGCCATAGGTAAACATACCATAGGTCTTTATTTTTAAACGGGCTGCCGAACATTGAGCCGTTTTTGTCGGTTCCAATTGTGAAAACAGGGAGA
>CAYNVS010000073.1:0-10187 GCA_964400725.1 uncultured Myxococcales bacterium | reverse complement strand
GCCGCGCTTTTATTCCGCCCCGCCGACCGCCGCGCTTTTCAGCCGCCGTTTACACTACAAAAAATCTACCGTTAAAAAGTCGCGGCTACCTCTCCTGTAGAGGGTATGGAAACTGGGATCTCCGGCAAACAGAGGCAACTTGTTGTCGCGACCGCCTTTCCTGTAGAGGGTATGATTACTTTAATTTGTAACCTTGTTGCGGAACTTAAAAATTTAAAAACGGGGTAGAGATCGCAATAATTGTTTGACAAGAACGGGCGATTTTTTTAATATCGTATTTCAAGCGGATTCTAAACGACCAGCTTTTTTATTTTTTTGGAGAAAACGGCATGTTTAAACTTTTTACCGGCTATCCCTTCAACCCGTCGCAGAATAAAGCCGCCTCATACTCGTATTTCGTCCTTCCTTTCGCTTACAGACCTAGCGAGTACAATGGTTCCGCCACTTGCGCGCATAATTTAATATACAAAAAGGCGGATAATCTTCTCGACGAAAAGTGGCGCAGACGCTACTTAACAATGGAAACGACTGATATTCTTTTCAATCGAACAAAATACTTCGAGCTGAAGGATGAATGCGGAAATAAAAAAACTTTCACATTTAAAGCAAATTTTTTAGGCGAAGAGGAAATTGAAGTCACAATCGATTCGCCGATTATTGTTTTATTTGAATTTCCTAATTTGGAAAATATAAAAAGCAACAAAAACGATACGTTATTAACCGGTATGCTTATTTTACCGGCGTTTTTTCCTGATAATATTAAAAACGGTTGCCGGCCCAATTTGGACGATTTGCTTGAATTCAACGAACGCTTTCGCTACATACAACCTCCATTTGACGGTCATTGGAAAGATTTTAAACGGCTGTTTAAGAATTGTCCGGTAGATTTCAGATGTGAAAACAATCAAAAAATCGGCCAATGGGAAAACGATGAAGAAATGGATAAAGCGTATTTAAGCCGTTGGGAAGGCTTATTGCAAATACCGTTCGAATATGAAGGAAAACGATATAGTTTAATAACGACTGAAATGAAGGAGAACGCCGAAAAATATATAAAAAATGAAGTTGCAAAAGGCCAAATACAGAAAGATTCCGGCTGGATTATATACGCGGACAACCGAGCCTTCACATGGACGTGCGCGATTACTCAAGATGGGGGAAACGCGCTAAGAAAACAATTTAATAGAGCGTCGCAGATTAAAAACGGATATAAATTTTCAGGCAGACCTTACGCGAAACATAATTTTCTAAAAAAGCCGCAAACTCCGCCGGAAGAATTTGGACATTGGATTAAACTCATGTTTATGGACCCGCCGGATTGGAAGGAAATAAAAAATGATAAAAATGAAACTATAAAATGCCAAAATATTCAAGGAACAAACAATTCCAGACAATTTGAACGGGATTGGGCGAAAGAACGCACTTACTACCGGTGGGAAGAATGGGGGACCTTTTACGGGTTCTGCTATCACGGCGGAGCAATGCTTGCAGGCGCCCCTGAAGGTCTTCCCTTGTGGAAACATTTCGGAACTATTTATTTCGATATGACTTTGCTGCTTTTCTATTTACGAGTTGCGCTTTTCAGATTTAGCATACGTATAAACCAGTTATCTTCTCGAATGCGAGATTGCAGAGAATGCGATATTAAACTTTATGAAGACGAGTGGATTAACGATTTTAAAAGGTTACGACATGATTTTGCAGTTTTTACAAATCTTTATCAATTTCCGCTTTTATCTAATCAAACTCAAGGCGTTGAAATGTATGAAATAGCTCGTAAACAAATGGATGTGGACGAATTGTTTAAAGAAGTTCAATCGGAAATTCAATCATCGCATGAGTTTTTAGAGATGCAGTTGTCCGATAAAATGATGAACCAGAGTTTCGAACAAACGAAAGAAGCAAAGAATCTTACAAAAGAAAGCGTGGAGCATACCAAGGCGGCAAAGCAATTGACTGTCGTAGCGACAGCCGGTTTAGTTTTTGCGTTGACTGCCAGCATACTTGGAATGAGCGTTTTAATAGATAATATTCGCAAGTTTATGAATCGGAGAAGTTTCCCAGACTACGAATTGTCGAATGATTTAATATTATCTGCAATTACATTTTTATTTGTTGCAGGGTTAGTTTTAATCTTAATACTTTGCTCAAAGAAGTTAGCCAGATTGTTTGCTTACATTTCTGACGGATGTCAAAATGTTGATGATAAAGGAGAAAACAGATGAAAGAATACTACTTGAGTGTAGAAGGAGTCAACCTTGCCAACTTTGTGTATGACACGCAGGATTTAAGCACAATCCGAGGCGGTGGGCTTTTACTGTTAAATTCGATTAAGCGTATAAAAGCAAATTTTAATCTTGAGGAAATTTCCACCGGCGCGTCTAGCGGGATATTCAAGTTTGAAGCGGAAAATGACGATGAAGCTGAAGAACTCAGAAAAAAAGTTGACGATTGGCTGCGAAATGAAGAACAGTTAAAGCACGCTACATTCGTAGTTGATTACGCAAAAAAAAGCGATAATTTTAGAATTGACCGAGAGACGTTAATCGCAAAAAACCGCTCGCGCCAGATGCAAGCTCCGTCGCTAATTTTTCCGGATAAAACAAGCGAACATGTTTGTCCGCGCGATTTGATACACCCGGCAACCGATCCGGATTTTGACCCGGAAGATAATACAGAAAGAAAAATCAGCGAATCCGTTTGTATTCGTCGTACGTATGGTAAAGTTAAAAAACACAAATTTTATTATGAACAAACAAAACTTGAATGGTTAAAAGATAAAAAATTTGCATACGAATTTTCTCAGATTGCGGAAAATGCTGACAAGGGCAACCTCAACAATAAAATGGCGGTTATTTATATTGACGGCAACGATTTCGGTAAAATTCAATCTAACATTAAAAGCGAAACCGATCAAATAAAATGGGATAAAACAATAAAAGATTACCGTAAAGAAATGCTTGCCGCCTTGCTTATAGAAATGGAAAAAGACGACGACTGGAAAGGCAAAGATAAAGATAACAAGGAAATCTACCGAATGGAAACCTTGCTCTGGGGCGGAGATGAAATAATTTGGGTTGTGCCCGCATGGAAAGGTTGGCGGACGCTGCAGTTTTTTTACAATCATGCCAAAGAAAAGAATTGGAACTGGAACGGCAAATGTCTTGAACATGCCGCTGGGCTTGTATTCTGCCATTCCAAAGCTCCGATTCACAGAATAACAAAATTAGCCAAAGCTTTAGCTGAAATGGCCAAAGAAGAAGATCGCGGAAAATCTTTGTTTGCCTATCAAACGCTAGAATCCTTCGACCATGTTGGCGACGATTTGGAACGCTTCTATGGCGTTAAAACTAAAGGTACTTTAAAAATTGACGACTTTGTGCTTGAGGGAAATGAAATGAAAGAGATTGCTATCAAAATTAAGAAGTTAAAAGAAAACGAATTTCCTAGAAGTAAAATTTATCAAATATGTATGGCTATAATTGAGCATAAGCCTATAGAGGATATTGAAAATTTGGAAAAGAAAGCTCTTGAACATTATAGAAAAAAGGATGACGACTGGAATTCATTGAAATCGTTTTTAAAAAATAAAGCAACAGCGATGCACGTTGCCGAACTTTGGGATTATATAGTTTAAATTCACAAATAAGGACAAAAGGCGTTATATGTACACAAATTTAGAAACGACGCTTATAGTAAAAGGACCCGTAATTAGCAAATCATCCGCCGCTTCGACATTCGGAATTGACGCGCCGATGGCGCAAAATGACAAAGGGGAATTCATTCTGCCGGATACGCTTATAAAAGGAAAATTAAGACAAGCGTTTGAAGAATTAAAAGAAGCCACCGATGAAGCGTTTATTACAGATGGCGATATAATAACGTTGCTTGGAAAGCGAACCGGAAACGCAAAGGTAAACGGAGACAGAAAACCTAAGCGAGGAAAAATTATTATCTCGGATTTTGTCTGCGCGCAATGCGCTGATAAACCGGAAGGAGCGCGTTATCGCATTAAAATTGATTCCGAGCGCGGTTCTGTACAACATGGCGGATTAATGATAATCCAGTCTCCTTTTAATTCGGGAGAGCTCGTCAGCTTTAAAGGGAACATAATATTTTACTCCGAAAATGAAACCGAGAAAAACAAAATTGTCAATCATATATCGCAAGGGCTGCGGTTTATACAAAGTTTCGGCTCTCAACGAACGATCGGTTTCGGCCGTTTGCTTGACGTAAAAATAGAAGAAAAGACAGAGTTGGAAATACAAACCGCGCCCATGGGGCTAAACGATGTTGAACAATTCAAGATTGCGCTTAAATTCGATTCGCCTTTCTGCTTAGCTAAAAGACAAATAGATGGCAATTTATTCGAATCGACGATTGAAATACCCGGAGCGGCGCTGAAAGGCGCGTTTGCCTCAACGTGGAATAGTATGGTTGGCAAAATGCCGTCAGACGAAATAAATTGTAATACCGATGATAAAAGAAAGAAACTTGGCGAATGTTTTGATAAAATTCGTTTTACGCACGCATTCCCTGAAAACTTAAAAGGTAAAAATTGGACAACTATACCCAAATCGCTAGCGTTTGCAGGCAACCGTTCGTATGATCTGGCGTTGATAAAAAAGCCATGTCTTTTAAACAACGATAAAAATGAAAAAGTTGCGCCGGCCTTTCAAATTGATTGGAAAGGAAAAGAATGGGCAAAGGCGTGCGAAGAATTCGGAATGCCAAAAATTAACAAAGAGCTTCGCGTTCGGACTGCGCTTGACCGCGAAAAACGCAGGCATAAAGAGGAGCATCTTTTCGCTTACGAAATGATTGACCCGGGATGCACAAAATGGCTTTTCTCCATTGATTTGGGGCTTGTTCCAGAAAATGAAAGGCTTGAAATCAAGGAGCAAATGACAAACTTGCTTTACGAAATGAATAAACTTTGCTTTATAGGTAAAACTGACGCGACGGCATCGATGGAGGCTAATATATCGACTACGGACAGTTTAACCGATATATTCCCGATAAACGAATGTTATGTCGTCGTATTAAAAACTCCTGCCGTTTTATGCAATCCAGAAATTCTAAAGACTGAGGGGCATACAAAGGAAGCGTTGCATTCGGCTTATAAAGTGGTTTTTAACGAACTGTCGGGGAATAAGCTGACGCTTGATAATTATTTTACTTCTCAGTCGTTTGGGGGAGGCGATTACATTTACAATCGGTTCCAGCGCGGAAAGCCGTATCAGCCTTTTCTTCTAACCGACGCAGGAAGCGTGTTTGTTTTTAAAAAGTCGGAAAATACTACTGAGGAAGACGCCGCGGCAGCAATTAAACAATGGATTGAACATGGCCTGAAACTGCCAGACTGGGCCGTTAAGAAATACGGCGGGACTTGGAAAGAATGTCCGTTTATACCCGAAAATGGTTATGGGGAAGTTATGTTAAACAACGAGGTAAAAACGTTAAAGGAGGACGAATATGTCATTCTCTAACAGATGGAGAATACAAGGTTATTTAACTACCGATTCCAACCTTCACATCGGAAGCGGCGTTGATTTCGAGCGCGACGATATATTGACTGAAAATGGAGAAAAAATTCACGTTTCACTGGTGGCCGTCGGTTTTGACGGCAGACCGCTGATTCCAGGCGCTACATTAAAAGGTAACCTGAGAAATTATTTGGAAAGCCGTTTGCCTCAATCGTCAATTGAACAATCATTCGGAAGTTTAATAGCCGGAGACGACAATTCTGTAGGAGGTAAATTTGAATTTTGCGACGCTTTATTTGAGAGTGTGGACTGCTCGACGAAAAAACCTTCGCATTGGGAAGACAGTCGTAAAACCGGAGTCGCGGTGAACGTATCCATAGACAGGGACAAGGGCGTTGCCGCCAATAAAAAGCTGTTCCATTGGGAAGTGGTTCCGGCCAAGACAAAATTCAAAGCGGAGATTTACGGGCAGGATTTGAACGATGATGAGGTCAAACTTTTATTACAGGCGCTAAACGGTTTTAACGATAACGAGAATCCTATTCAGATGGGAGCGGGGAGCGCGGATAATTGGGGCAAGTTTATATGGGAAACTTGCAGCGTTAGAGAAGTCTCCAAAGGTAGAATTGCTGAATGGCTCCAAACCGGAAGAACGCTGCCGGTGGGCGATAATATGTTCGCCGAAGCGTCTTTGTACCTTGATAGAACAGATTTGAAGAATAATATAGAGCGGCTGAACGCAGAGAATTCATTGGTAGAAATAAAACTAAATATCGAATTTGACGGCGGCTTTTTAGTCAACGATCCAAGCAGAACTAAAAGTAAAAGAGATAACGATGAAAATGGCGACAAACCAAATCATATACCGTTGCTTGACCTTGACGGCAAAGTTATTTTGCCGGCTTCGGCCTTTAGAGGGGCTTTCAGAGCGCAAGCCGAAAAAATATTGCGAACCTTAAATAAGAAAGTATGCAACGGCGACGATAATGACGATAAACCCGATAACGTTCAATCTATATGCGAAGTCGTTAGTTCCTGTCCTGCTTGTCAGTTGTTCGGATGCACAGGTTGGCGCTCTCCGGTTATAATTTCGGATTTCGTGAACCAAAACAACTCACACCCAAAAAGACAGGAATTTGTGGCCATTGACCGATTTACCGGAGGCGGAGCGGACGGGGCAAAATTCAACGCGGAAAGAGCTCTGTCGCCGGTTTTTAGCGGTTCAATAAAGCTGGATTTGGGGAGATTGGAAAAGGCGGGAGTGGGCGAATGGAGTATTGGGCTGTTAGCGCACACGATTCGCGATCTCATTGAGGGGGATATTACTTTCGGGTTTGGAGCGTCAAAAGGGTACGGCGCGGTAAAAACCTGCAAAATAACTGAAATAAAGATGCCGCCATACGAGAACATTCCGAGCGGTTTTAAGCAAACTTTCACTGGCGAAGTCTATCAAACTATCAAACCGGACATGCAAATGGATGATTTTTTAGCGGCAATTAGACCGTTTCTAACTAAATTAGAAGAGTTGGGAGGACATGATGACTAAATTTTATAACCCCTATCACTTTATACCAACTCCATCGGGTCAACGCAGCGGCGATTTGCCTGTTGAGGCATTTAATAACAAGAATCTCGGCAACTCAAGCCATGCGAAGTATGTTTACGGAACTCATTCAGGAAGGATTATATGCAAAATAAAGACTGAAGGGCCTGTGTTTGTCGGCGGAGAGCGAGTATCGAATGGAGACGAAAACCATCCGTCCGTAGTGTCGCCTTTTCAATTGGGCGGAAAGCCGGCGATACCCGGTACCTCTTTGCGCGGGCTTATAAGCAGTTTGGCGGAGGCGGCGAGCAATTCTGCGATGAGGGCGCTGGAAAACAGAACGCTTTCTTACAGAAAACCAATGAGGGGTGGATCAATTTCCGCGATCGGCAGAATAATCAAGGATAATGATAAATATTACCTGCATCCTTTAGTATTGCCAACTGTTGAAGCGGATCGCAATTATAATATTTTTGTAAAACCGCAATATCGACAATTATTCGATGCGCCTAGACTGAAAATATATTTTGGAAATAGAGACGACATAAGGAACGCAACAACTTTCATTTATAGAACATATCGCGATTGTCCGGAAAAATTTTTCGGCTTAAAAGTTAATAAAACTCTCGTTTGGGATGATTCGAATCCGCAAAGACCGAAAATTTCGTGCATTGGGAATGGCGGTTTCAACATCAAAGACCAATATGTCGTTTCTCAGAAAACCATATCCGTAAACGAATTACCTATTCCATGGGCGGACGTACTTAAGAAACCGCCTACGGAACAGGCGCAATATCAAGTTGGCATAATCCGCGTACTAGGTTGCTGGGGAGCGGAGCGTTCCAGCATTCCTGAAAACAATAAAAAACATGAAATATTTATTCCAATTTCAGACCCAAGCGGCGATGATTGGCTTAACCCTGATGTGTGGGAAATTGATGACGCCGTAATACAAAACTTTCACGATTTAGCCGACGAGCGCACGGACGAAGACCCCAATCTGCCGTTTGAGCCGAAGGATACAATCCGTAACGAACATCCGAAAAATGATAAAGACAAAACATTCAGGCTTAAAACAGGCGATTTGGTTTACTTTGACGTTGACGACAACGGTAATGTAACTGAAATTTCGCTCTCCTCAATATGGCGAGGCGCGCCAAAAAAGACCGAAGGCGGTGGAATTGCCAAAGTATATGATTTCTTTAAAGCTATTGATTCCGAAATGTTGCCGATGAACAAAAACCGCAAAACTATAACGTTAGCGGAGCGGATGTTCGGTTTTGTTGAAAACAATAAACAGTTCGGGGAAAATACGGATAAAGAAAAAGCTCTAAAAAGCCGCATACGGTTTTCGGACGCTCCGGTTGAAAGCCCTCCTCCAGAAGGCTGTTACTACGAACACGAAGTAACGCTTAAAATACTTGGCGGCCCCAAACCGCCGTGCCCCACAATGTATTTTAAAAATAAAAACGCGCAGGCAGCTTACATTTCGAAAATATCTCTAGACATTAGAAATCACGCGCCCCAAGGCCGGAAAATGTATTTGCATCACTCGGACAATCAAATCAACAGCCAATTTTATAAAACCGCGTACGATGAGGATTTTTTAAGACAGCATCCGAATGAAAAGAAAAAAGCGGCGTTAAAGCAAAAAGTTAAAATAACGCCGTTGAAGAAAGACGTTGAATTTTACTTTCATATTGATTTCGACAACTTGAGCGATGCAGAGCTAGGGTTGCTGCTGTACGCATTACGCCCGACCGGCGAATTCAGGCATAAAATAGGAATGGGCAAACCGCTGGGGCTTGGCAAAGTTTGCATTGATATTGAAGGGTTGTTCCTTGTTGGTAGAAGCTCGCGATATACCGTAGCCGGATTTGCGGCTTCGCGCTATAATAAAGTTGATAGGCGGCTCGACAACGGAACTCCCGTTCCGCTGCCGTCAAGATATATACGCGAAACTAGCGCCGCCATAACAAACAATGTAAGCGCCGAAGATTTTAAAAAGAAATGGCGCGACAAGATGAACCCCGATATTAGGCAAGCGATTGAACTTATAGGCAACCCCAATAATGTCCAATATCCGGTTCATACGCCGCAAACTGTAAATTTGGACGTAGAAGAGGAAAGTTTTACTTTTTTTGTGAAAAACGATTCTAATGCCGTTCCGCAAGAGAATAAACAGTTTTTAAAACCATTGGCTAGTAGCTCAACATTATTACCGATTTTTGAAGGATTAATTCCCCACCGCAAACGCATTTACTTTTTAGGCGGGCGCGACTTGGAAATGCAGACCATCGCAGAGTTGCTGGATAAACGCGCGCCGCTGTCGTATGCCGACAAGGGGCTTTCGTGGGGCGCGAAAGCGTCGGACTATAAAGATATGATTGACGATTGTTTCAACCGCCACATAACGCCGGTATTGGTGGAACTTGCCGACGACGTAGGCGCGGAGACGAGAGGAGCGATAATAATCGACCACCACAACGAAAAGTCGGGCGCGGCTAAAGCAACCTCGCTTGAGCAGGTTTTTCAAATGCTCGGACTTAAGAATAAAGATTGGTCTCCGTATTACGCGCTGGTTGCGGCGAACGACAGAGGCTACATTGCGGAAATGCTAAAAATAACCGACAAGATTGACAATATACGCCGCATCCGCGAGGCCGACCGCAAGGCGCAGGGTATAACGGACGAAGAGGAAAACGCCGCCGCAGCCGCGGTTAGAAACATGCGGGTAACGCATGACGGGGAGCTTACAATAATAACATTGCCGCACAACCGAACGCCCGCTGTTGCCGACCGCCTTGCGCCAGAACTCGGCGGGCCGGGGTATAAGACCCTGCTTGTATATACAAAAGACGGCGCGCATGTGTCGGTTTCGCAAAAAGGAGAGATAATTCAACGGTTGAACGCTCGCTTTCCGGGCGGGTGGTACGGCGGCAGCCTGCCGAACTACGGCTTTTGGGGCATTAACGGGCGCCCGGACAACATTGAAGACGAGCTTATTAAAATAATCGACGCGGTAAAAAATAAAATTTGACGAAGGATTTGTTTTTTTCTTGCCTTTAAGGCGCTGGTTGAGTATTCTTTAGTTGTTTTAAATAGTTGCGTTTGTTTTCCCGTTTTGCGGGTATTAATTCCTTCGTCAAAACGCAATT
>CAYNVS010000072.1:0-10759 GCA_964400725.1 uncultured Myxococcales bacterium | reverse complement strand
TTTTATCCCGATCGTATTGGTTGAAAGCCTACCTGCAGCAAACCTACGTTCGGCATCTTTTTAAAAATTTCTATTATTTTATCCTCGTTTCCCTTCTTGGAAACGACGACCATGCGCTCCTGCGACTCCGACAGCATAAGCTCGTAAGGCGTCATTCCGGTCTCGCGCATCGGGACTTTGTCCAGATACATCCGCAAACCTGTGCCGGCGCGGCCCGCCATCTCGAACGTGCTGCTGGTGAGGCCGGCGGCTCCCATGTCTTGAATGCCGACGAGCAGATCGGTCTGCATCAGCTCCAAACACGCCTCGATGAGCAGCTTCTCGGTGAACGGGTCGCCGACCTGCACGGTCGGACGCTTGCTTTCGGTTTCTTCGGAGAATTCGTCGGAAGCCATGGTCGCGCCGTGAATGCCGTCGCGTCCCGTCTTGCTGCCGACGTAGATTATCGGGTTTCCCGCGCCGCTCGCGTATCCGCGCCAGATTTTATCTTTGCGAACCGTGCCCAGCGTAAACGCGTTGACGAGAATGTTGCCGTTGTAGCTCTCGTCGAAATACGCGTCGCCCGCGATTGTAGGGACTCCGACGCAGTTGCCGTAACCGGCAATGCCGCCCACTACGCCGTGAAGCAGATAGCGCGTTTTTGGGTGAGACAACTCGCCGAAGCGCAGCGAATCCATGTTGGCGATAGGCCGCGCGCCCATGGTGAATACGTCGCGCAAAATGCCTCCGACGCCCGTGGCCGCGCCCTGATAAGGCTCTATGTAAGACGGATGGTTATGGCTCTCCATCTTGAAGCAGGTGGCGTAGCCGCCGCCGATGTCAAGGATGCCCGCATTTTCGCCGGGGCCTTGCAGTACGCGCGGTCCCTTGGTAGGGAATTTTTTTAGGTGAATGCGGCTTGATTTATAACTGCAATGCTCGCTCCATAGCACCGAGTAGATTCCAAGCTCCGTGTAAGTCGGTTTGCGGCCCAGCACGTTGAGAATGCGCTCGTACTCGTCGGGTTTGATGCCGTGCTCGGCTACCAGCTTGTCGGTTATCTCCGGGTCGTGATCGAACGCAACCGGTATTTTATCGCTCATGGTAATACTTCCTTAGCTTTCGTTTTACTTGACGCTTTCGATTATCGACTTGAAAACTCTCAGGCCGTCGCTCATGCCCAGAACCGCCTCGCTGCAACGCTCCGGGTGAGGCATGAGACCGAAGACGTTCCGTTTCTCGTTGACTACGCCCGCTATGTTTAGAGCGGCGCCGTTGGGGCACGATTCTGGCGTTACGGCGCCGGTCTTGTCGCAGTATTGAAGGACGATTCTATCTTCGTCCTGCAAACGCTTGAGAGTATCGTCGTCCGCGAAGTAATTCCCTTCGTTGTGCGCTATCGGGATGGTTATTACTTCGTCTTTTTCGTACAGCTTCGTGAACGGAGTGTTCGTCGTTGTAACCTTCATAACCGCGGGTTCGCAGATGAACTTCAGGGAGGTGTTGCGCAGAAGCGCGCCCGGCAGAAGCCCAAGTTCGGTGAGTATCTGGAAGCCGTTGCATATGCCCATTACGAGGCCGCCTCTGTTCGCGTGCTCCGCCACGGAGGCCGATATGGGGCTGAACTTGGCTATGGCTCCGCAGCGCAGGTAGTCTCCGTAGGAGAAGCCGCCCGGCAGAAAAACGCAATCGACCTTGGGAAGCTCGGCGTCCTTATGCCATACGTATATGCAGTCTACTCCGCAGACTTCCTTGACCGCGTGGTAACAGTCCCGCTCGCAGTTGGAGCCGGGAAAAACTACTACTGCAAAACGCATGTCAACCCTCCGTTATCTCGACTTTGAAGTCTTCGATTATCGGGTTCGATAAAAGTTTCTTGCTCATTTCGGCCAAGCGCGTCGCGGCGCGTTCCTTGTCGGTCTCGTTAAGCGAAACCTCGAACACTTTGCCGATTCGCAGGTCTTCGACTTCCGAGTAGCCGAGGCTCGCGAGAGAGTGCATTACGGCCTTTCCCTGAGGATCGAGCACCTGACGTTTGAGCATAACAAAAACTTTTGCCTTCATTTCATTACTCCTTGAAATATGCGGCCTGTTGAGTAAATCGTTTTTACAGAGTTATGGAGAGGAACCGCTTTTCGGCCTCGTTGTAAGCGTCTTCAACTCCGCCCATGTCGCGGCGGAAGCGGTCTTTGTCCAGTTTTTCCATCGTCGTCGCGTCCCACAGGCGGCAGCCGTCCGGGGTAATTTCGTCGGCCAGCAGAAGCTCGCCGTCCGCCGTCTTGCCGTATTCGAGCTTGTAATCCACCAGTAAAATGTTGACCTTGCGCATCGCCGGCACGAGGATGTCGTTGATTTTGCGGCTAGTAGCCTTCATGTATTCAACCTCTTCCTCGGTCGCCCAGCCGAACGCCGAGATATGCTGCTCGGTAATCATCGGGTCGTGAAGCTCGTCGGACTTGTAAAAGAGCTCGTAAATCGGGTGTTTCAGCGGCGTTCCCTCCGGGAGGCCGGTGCGTTTGTGCAGCGAACCAGCGACTATGTTGCGCATTACGACTTCGATGGGAAGTATTGTTACCAGCTTGCAAAGCAGCTCGTTGGGCGCGACCTGATCGACTAAGTGCGTCTTGATTCCTATCTTTTCAAGTTCCTTGTAAATGTGCGCGGTTACCGTGCAATTGATGCGCCCCTTGTCGCCGATTTGGCCTTTTTTAAGGCCGTCGAACGCGGTGGCGTCGTCCCTGAAATGGATGATAACCAGATGGGGGTCGTTGGTGGAATAGACTGCCTTGGCTTTGCCCGTGTAAATGAGCTCTTTTTTCTCCATCGAATGCCTCCATGAATTTCGATTTTACAGAACGGTTAAGAAAAAACGCTATATAGCATTAATGAGGGATTACTACAAGAGCAGATTGAGCAAATTATGGCGAGAAAGCGCGGGATTAACGTTTATTATTTGAGCGCTTTCAATAAATTTTGCCTTATGCAAAAAGTAACAAGAGAAATGGTCTTTAATTTATTTAATCAAATCAAGAAGTTCTTTTCTAATCGCTTCGGACGCTTTGAGGCTTGCCGCTTTCGCCCCTTCCGAGAGCTCCTCTCCAAACGAATAGGGGTCGTTTACGCAAATGGCGAGAATAATTATATTTTCAGGCATGGCAAGTTCCAGCAGACGCGTCAGTTTTAGCGCCTCCGGCACGCTTATCTCGTGCATCGAAACCCACCCCTGCGGCCTTGTCCGCTCTATGTCCTCGACCGTAAAGCGCAGAACGCGACCTACCGGCTCGTTAGGAGCGTAAAAAGCGTCGGCAATAACCGCAAAACGGTACCCTTCAAGCTCCTCCATAAGCGATAAGCCGCCAAGCGAAAGAATTTTTAAATCGACGTCTTCGCGCGTCGCGCCGTCCAGCGATTCGTATGCGAGCTTCGCGGCTTCAATCCCAGCGGCGTCGTCCGCGAGTATAGGGTTTCCAAGACCTACGACGACGGCTTTTTTTACGTATTCGGGCATAGTTTACCTCGAAATAGTCGTTTGTTTACGCCTTTTCGCCGTGCATTTTATATTTACAAAGCGTTTTGCGTCAACATAATCGCTAAAATTGTTCTCAAAGGGATTAAGAAATGGTAAACTATTAGGGTTTTGCTCGACAAGCGCAACGAAAGTAATCAAGAAACGGAGTTGATTATGAGCGACGCGATAAAACTATTTTACATAACGCTGATGGCTCTATTTTTTGCCGCGGCGGCGGGCTGTTCTTCATCCGGCGGCAAGAGCTGCAAAAGCAGAACCGACTGCGCTCCGTGCGAGTTCTGCAACCAAGGCCAATGTCTTGTCGAGACTTCGTGCGTCGTTTGCGCAACAAACGCCGAATGCCCGTCCAATCAACATTGCGACGTTTCGCTTTTACGCTGCGTGGACGGCGCGCCAAATTCCGACGGGGACCAAACGGAAGAGCGGCAGGACGACGAAGAGTTTGAGAACTCTAACGAGCCGCCGATCGACGAAGAGGGGAGCGGAATAGGCGATTACGACGAAACCGGCGAAACGAGCGAGAATATAAACGAAAATCCGAACGCAGAGGCCGACGAAACTGAAACCGAGCAGATTGAAGCGGTCGAAGTGGAAGTCGATTTTGAAACGACTACTCAGTGCGCGCGGGGAACCGCGTCAGGCCCTGAGATAGTAATAGAGCCGTCGGACAAGAGCGTTGATTTCGGAGCGGTAAACGTCGGCGAATACAAGGTAAATTACGTAAAAGTCTGCAACGCAGGGGGGCAGGCGTTCGTAATAACGAACGCGCATCTTACTCACGCTACCAGCTCCGAGTTTATAGTTAAAAGCGACGCTATGCCGATAAACCTCGATCCAGGCATGGGAGCCGTTATTGCGGTCGTTTACCAGCCGCGGGACAATGTAAACGACGCGGGCGAATTGATAATTCTCTCGTCATCCGACAAACCGGAGGAAAGAATCGGGCTTATCGGCAAAGTAAAGCCGGTAGGCAGACTGCAAATAAGGCCGCTTATGCTTCAGTTCCAGCGCCTCGGCGGAACTAAAATCATCGCGCTGGACAACGTAGGCGCGGCTGATTTGGCTATAAACAAGATGTCCATACTCGGCAACGCCGATTTTACCATCGACTCGCCCGACTCCAACTCCGGCGCGTACGAAGAAAACGGCCCTATTGCGCTGGCTCCGGGAGAGTTTGTCAACTTGCGCATAACTTTTAACGGCAGTCCGTCTGCGGTTGACGGAGAGCTTGCGATAATGTGGCACGACGGCGAAAAGGAATTCTTGAGTCAAGTCGCGCTTCAGGTAGGAGGTTCGGGCGTATGCGCAAATCCCGACGGAGGAGGAGACCAAACCGTAGCGCCGCTTGCGGTCGTGCAATTGGACGGGAGCGCCTCGATGGACGCGAACGACGCGCAGGCCGACGGCGAGGCGTGGTACATGTGGGATTTTGCGGAGAAGCCCGCCGGAACCAGCAACGCCAAGCTGTGCGAAAAGGTTTCTCTCGATTTGGCGAACCACAGCGTAATATGCGTAAACGAGCTTGCAGGCGTATGGACGAACGTCGCCAAACCGCAGTTCTTCGCAGAGCTGGCGGGGCGTTACGTAATTACGCTGCGCGTCAATCCTCACGACGACGTAGGCTGCCAGGAAGCGGCGGACAAGGTTACCGTTGTTGCCGTCCCCGACCAGACAATTCACATTCAACTGCGTTGGTCGATACCCGACAACGACACCGACCTGCATCTCGTCCGTTACCATCTTAAGGATTGGCCTGACGACAAGTTCGGTTGTTTCACGCGGGGCGACGACGCAAACGCGAACGACTGTCATTGGCAGAACTGCAATACGCGCAACGGCAGCGCGACTCCTTACAACGCGCCGGATTGGGGAACTATCGGCAACCGCGCCGACGACCCGACTTTAGACATCGACGATATACCGGGCTCCGGACCTGAGAATATCAACCTGTCGCTTCCCGCGCTGGGCGATTACTTCGTCGCGGCGGAATATTACTCCGGCTACGATTCGCCGAGCTTGACTGTTAAAATCTGGCTGTTCGGCGTGCTTCAATTCAGCATCAGCGGCGCGAAGATACCGAAAGACAATCAACATTGGAATATCTGCTGGATCCGCGTTTTGTCGCCCGCGACTATTGCGGTGGAACCGATAAATGTAATAAAATCGTCGCCGTCGGACGAGGCGAAAGACTGCAAACCGACGGAGCAATAAACGCAAAACAAGGAGAAACGTCAATGGAAAACGCAACTCTCGAACTCATTATGAAACGCCGCTCGATACGCAAATTCACCGGCGAGCCGGTAACGGAAGAGCAGATTAAAGCGATACTCAAGGCCGCGATGAGCGCCCCCAGCGCCCGCAACGAACAGCCGTGGCGCTTTATCGTAATAACCGACAAGGCAAAAATGACCGAGGTCTGCCTTGCGCACCCTTACGCGAAGTTTGGGTTGGAGGCGGGCGTCGTGATTATACCGTTTGGCGAGAAGGCGCGCTTTTACACGCATCAGGATTTGGCCGCCGCGACGCAGAACCTGCTGCTTGCGGTTACGGGGCTCGGCCTTGGCGCTACGTGGTGCGGCATGAACGAGGAACGGCAGGAGCTTATAAAGCCGCTTGTAAAGCTGCCCGACGACCAATGGGCGTTTGCGGTTATACCAATAGGCGTACCGGCGGAGGAGAAGCCGGCGCGCACGCAGTACGACGAGGCGAAAATATATTGGCAAACGTATAAATAGCCCCCGCCCGCCGCGGGAGAAGAGGACGCGACCGTGGAAAAAAAATATATAAAGGTTGATGCCCAAAAGACGCATTGGACGCGGGAAAATCCACGCGGGAGTATAATACTTTTTATGCTCTTCGGGCTTTTCTCCGCTTTTGTTGCGTTTGCATTTTTCAATTACCTTGGCCTTTTTTCAAAAGGCTATCATTCTGCCCCTTGGTTCGCGCCGCTCAATGAGCCGCCGATAGAGTGCGGTTAGTATTTGTACAATTGCGAGCGGGAAACGCCTTTTATTTTACAGGCTTTTGTAACGTTTCCGAGGAGTTCGGCGAGTTTGAGCAAGCTTATTTTGTGAATAACGATTTTTTTCTCGGCGATAAAATTGGGGCAGGGCGCTACAGCCATTCCATCTGGTCAACAAGGTTAAAAAGCGTCTCGTAATTCGGGTCGTCAATCCCGCTCTGAAGCAAGTATTCGGTTACGCCGGCAAGGTTTTCTTCGCCGGAGTCGGAAAGATACAATTCCAGTTTGGAAGGGCCGGAAACTTGGAACGGCCAGTCTTCGCCTAATGGAGTCTGAATATGAACGGTTAATCGGTCGCCTGCGCGAGTATTGAGAGAATAAGCGGAATCGTATTGAAGCCCAAAGAATCCTGCCGCTCGGCTGATCGACGTCAGAGATTCTACCGGTAAAATGCGGGGCATTGCGCCGGGCGTAATGAGAAAAATATAACCGAATGGATCGGCTTGCGCAGCCGCCGGAACGAGCCAGACATATACAACCCTGCCCGCTGAGCCTCGATCCGCGGTTCCGAAATGCCACGACTTCAACGCGTCGCCAAGCAGCCCTTCGCCCCACAT
The DNA here is from genome assembly GCA_964400725.1 of uncultured Myxococcales bacterium. Taxonomy (GTDB): domain Bacteria; phylum Myxococcota_A; class SURF-8; order SURF-8; family CAYNVS01; genus CAYNVS01. The sequence goes on along the minus strand of CAYNVS010000072.1, from coordinate 3,672 downwards.
ATGGTCCATGTATCCTCGTCCCGAAACTTGACGCTCCGACATTTCGTCTGCGCCGTCTCTGCGAACGACGCGCAGTTTGCCTGAAAATTCGGGCAAGCCTAAAGGAAAGTTCCAAGCATGCAGCGAACCGCCGGGCATAGAGCCGTACATCCCGCCGACCGGAGTAAAGCCGGGCGCGCTCGATTTGAATTCCAAATCGCCTTTAAGGCGCAAATTGTTGGTAATATCGGGAGCGTCAAGACTCACCCGGAAAACTGTTCCGCCCGACTCGTCTGCCGCCTCGAAAGAGCTTGATCCTATACGCCCACGCGGTTTATCGCGCGAGAACTCGGCGGTATGGCCGGGCCAGCGTCTGATGTTGGAGAAAATCTTTTCGCCGTTAAGGGATACATTTATCTGCAGCAGCCAGTAGTCGCCGGGACGCGGAGCGGGCGCGCTCTCAGGGTTCGCCTTCCACGCATAAACCGCTTTGCGGTAGTTTAGGTCGAATAGGTTGGCCGACATGAATATAGCGGAAACGGATAAATGTCCGGCGGCGTCTTCCGCGAAAAAATTCCACCACTCATATGAACCGGGAACGTCCGATAATTTGCTTGCATGGTCTTCAAAGCTCAGTTTTTGCGCAAGACCGTCGGCTTTTTGTCCGTCGCCGCAGCCGCATATATAGAGCATGCAGACAACAACGGTTAAAGTAAAGCGTCCAAAATAAGTTATTCGTAATGACGATAAAATAACCCAACGGAGAGTTTCTCGAAATTGCCCGATTCCGAAGTTTCGTTCAAGCGATTTCATTTAATTCAACTCTCCGCCGCGGTTAGTCCGTTAAGGCGATTTAATTTTACTGTTTCGTATAAGCGACGTCGTATTCAACGACGCATTCTTTAGGGTCAATCGGAACGTTATACAAATGAACCGTCGATTTTCCCGTTCCGGAGGCTCCGGCGAAAGTAACCCATCCGGTAGGCATGGCGATTACTCCTGTTTGGGGAGGCATTAGTATGCAGTTTATCATAGTGCCGCCGTGAATTACTCCAGTGAGCGTTCCTCCAACTTTATCGTAAACGCACTCGCCGCTCAATACGAACGACTGGTCGCGGTTTGTAGTTACGGCTCCCGGTTTGATGTCGGGCTTGAACGTCTCAATCATCTTGTTGCATGTGTGAGATAACGCCGTAAGTTTCTGCGTCCATAAACCGGAAAGGTCGGGTTCAACGGTTGATCCCGCGTCGCAGGCGGGCAGTTTGCATTCCTTGACGCCCCACCACGGGTCGGTCGGCGGCCAGTTTTCGGTTTCTTCGGCTTCGGTTGGGTTTTCCTCCGCAGCCTCGACAACTTCTTCAACCTCCGGCTCGTCGCCATCTGCAAGCGCTTCTTCTTCAACCGCGGCTTCTTCTTCCGCCGGCTGTTCTTCCTCAATTAGAACTTCTTCTTCAATTACGCATTCTTCCTCAATCGTAATTTCCTCAATCGCAATTTCTTCTAGCGCGATTTCTTCCAGCGTTTCATCGGGTTCGTTTTCAACCGGCGCGTCTCTGTCGCCGGCGGCGTCGTTATCGGAATTTCCGCTTCCGCCGCCGCAGCCGGTCATAAAAATTACAAGCCCCAACATGGCAAATATGGTTGAAACAATACGCAGATACATGGTTATCTCCTTATCATTGACAGCGTTTCATTAAAAGCTTAGCCTTTGGCGGCATTATTTCTTATTTTTACCTTCAGCTTTAAGAATCATGCCGGCGACAGAACTGCCTGAAATCATTACCGCAGATTGTCCGCCGCCCGGAAAAGTCCACGCTCCCGCAAGGAAGAGATTGGGAATGGGCGTTTGCTGCTCAGGCCTGTTCCTCGTCGATTGATCGACCGTATTATCCCATCCAAATATGGATCCTTTCTGCGTGTTCGCAAACTGGCCGATGGTTACCGGCGAACCGACTTCCATGACTTCGATGTGCGAAGACAAGCCCGGCAGAATCTTTTCGGCGCGGGAGATATAATACCGGCCGATTTCTTCTTTTTTGCTTTTGTACTGGCTGTGCGACGCGTCCCAATTCCACTTGGAATAACAATCGTACCCTAGCTGGGATGTAATAGTAATAACGTTCTTTCCTTTGGGAGCGGCGGTTGGATCAATCACGGAGTAATTGGCGATGCTGATCGCGGTTTTTTCTTTGTCGCAGCCAATTACCGCGTCAAAAACGGCGTTCACGTCGTAGTTGTCCCCGACGTTGATTTCATAGCTGTCGCCGAAAATAGAGCGGTAGTCATGGTCAACGCCAAGATATACGACGTACGCCGACAAACCGATTTTGAAATTCTTGATTTTATCCAGATAATCTTTTGCCGCCTGATCGGTCGGCCAGTTCTCCTCTCCGACCATTTTCAAGATAGTATCCTGAGCGTTGGCGTTGGACACAACATATTTCGCATTGAAGCAGGCGCCGTCGGCCGTCTGAACGCTGACCGCTCGGCCGTCTTTAATAACGATTTTGGTTGCGAGCGAGTTTGCGCGCAGCATTCCGTTATTCTCTTTGAGGACTTTGACCATGGCGTCGATAAGCGACCCCGAACCGCCTTCAAAATAGTAATATCCGCCCCAATGGTAGCTGTTCCACATGGCGATAAAGAAGAGCGCCGCCACTTTGTTTGGCGCAGTGCCGGAGAACCCGGACAATTGCGTAAAGACTGAAAAAAGCTGCTCGTTATGTATATATTGATCAAGAACTTCCGTAAGCGTTTTCGACATATAATTCATTAGTTTGGCAATATCTTCGCCGCTGGGATCGGGACCGCCGTTATACTGCCATTTCATCACGGCTTTCAAAATACGGTCAAGGTCTTTCATTTCGGCAAACAGGGCCTCAATGCCGGCGGCCTCATCCGGCCATTGCTTTTTCAACAGAGCCTTGTATTTCTCCGGGTCGGCGGGTATGTCCAATGTGAAATCCGGATATACCACCCGGTACATGGGATCCAGTTTGATTGGTTTAATCTTGTCCCAAATACCTAACGCTTTTACCATTTCAATATTCATGCCGGTTCCTTCATCCAGACCGTCATAGGCATGAAGAGAGGCTTCAAAGCTGTACTGACCGCGCTTGAACGTCGTCATGCAGCCGCCCGCCTTGTAATTCTTTTCAAGAACGATGACTTTAAGGCCGTTTTTGGCCAACATCGTCGCCGCCGCCATTCCGCCGCCGCCGGCTCCGATAACAACTACGTCGTAATCGGCCTGAATGCCGCATTGGGGACGAGTAGCGTACGGATGGCAGATTTGGCAGCTGTCCGGGGCCGTAAAATTAAGACCGGCATGGGCGTCTTTATGACATTCGCCCGCGGCTCCGCATCCATTTTCAGGGTGATTCGCAGGTCTTGCGGCGATATTGTTATAGCTGTGGCAAACTGTGCAGTCCGAGGGCGTATAACCGCTAATGTGGTTTTCCTTGTGGCATTTGTTGCAGTCGGGGTTTCCCCATCCGGAATGAGACGACGTAAGTACGGCATCCTTGGCTCCGGGCGTCGCGGAAGTGATCGCGTCAACCTTCTTATCTGCGCCGCTTCCGGAACAGAAAAGGCTTGATAACCCGGCCAGCGCAACCGCAAATAAAATAGTTGCCGCGTTGACTGTTAGTTTTCTTTTTAACATTTCTTCGTCTCCTTTCAGTTGGCTTTTCT
>CAYNVS010000071.1:0-11321 GCA_964400725.1 uncultured Myxococcales bacterium | reverse complement strand
CTTGTTCGGGTCTTTTTCGAGCATCCGCATGCAAATCGCTTCCAACCGCGGATCAATCGCCAGTCCGGCGCGCCGCTGGAAAGGCGGAATCGGGGGATTTTTAACGTGCATCGTTAGTATCGCAGGGTAATTGTCGGCCTCAAACGGAACGTGCTGAGTGAGCATCTCGTAGAGAATGCAACCGACGGAATACATGTCGGAACGCGCGTCGAGCTGCTTGGCCATGGCCTGCTCCGGCGACATGTAGTCGGGAGTGCCGCAGACCATTCCGTCCATCGTCAGCTTAGGCCCTTCGCGGTCCATCAGCTTCGCAATGCCGAAGTCGAGCACCTTAACAAAATCGGCCTCTTCTGGTCGGTGGATTATCATTATGTTGTCGGGCTTCATATCGCGGTGAATGATGCCGTTCAAGTGCGCCTCGGCTAGAACGCTGCACACCTGACTTATTATTTTAACGATGCGCTGCTGAGCGATCGGGAACTCGTCGCGGATGATGTCCGTCAACGCCACGCCCTTGATGAATTCCATCGCGATAAACAGCGAGCCGTCCGCTTCCATTTGGCCAAAGTCGATTACGCGGATGGAGTTGGGGTGATCGATTTTGCTTGCGCTCTTCGCTTCGCGCTGGAAGCGCAGAGCGATATTGCTGTCCGAGGAAAAAAGGTGTTTATGCAATATTTTAATCGCAACCTGTTTGTCGAGCGAAAGCTGCGTGGCTTTATAAACCTTTCCCATGCCGCCTTCGCCGAGGAACCCTTCGATTAAAAAGTTGTTTTTAATCTTGGTTCCGATGTACGGGTCGGTCAGCGTTTCTTTTTTATTAGCGACTAGATTCGAGCCGCATCCCGGACAAAAGCGAGCGCCTTCTTCGACTTCGGTTCCGCATTCCGGACAAATTGCCATGCCGTGTTCCTTTCCTTACTTCGATAGATGCTTTTGGTGCCGCCGTTCTTGGTTGAATTAACAAAATTACCCCATAAAACTTATGTATTATACACTATAGATACGATAGTTTGTCAAGTCGCAAGCAGATTCGGCTCCATGTCGTATGACAAAATACCATCTCCGCATACTATCTCCCTCCCCAATCTGCAATAAAAACCGTAAAGGCCGCGAAGACGTTTTATAATTATTTTTTCTCTCTTCCTTGAAGCCGCGCTAAGGCTGGAACATAATTCCTCAATAGTTCCCATTTTTACTTGACACTTCTCATTCTATTTATTAAAAGAAACAGTTCGTTGATTTGGAGCGAATTATGGAAGAAAAAGCCATAAAATGGTTCGAGCTTTTGGTCAAAATGGACGACGTCCCCCCGGAAGGCCGGATAATCGACGCCGCGTTGCCCAAAGAATGGCTCAAAGAGGCGTTGTACGAACGCCAAGACGACTACTGGAAAGCGACCGGCGAAGAAAGCCTCGTTTACATTGAGGTTTTAAAAGAAGCCGGCGGCGCAAGAGTCAAAGGTTCGCTTACCGTGGAGCTGGCTTTTGGCTGCGCGTGGTGCAACGAACCGATGAAAAAACGTTCAATAATAACCATTGACGAGCTTTTTCTTCCGGCAGAGCGCTTCGCCGAGAACGGAAAAACGGCGAGAGAAATCGAGGAAGACCTCGATGTAAGGCTCTTTGAAAAAGGCGAGCTTTATCTGCACGACTGCCTGTCCGAACTTATTCTGCTGTCTCTCCCGATGACGGAGCCGGTCGAAACCGACGACAAAGGCAAGTGCAAAAAGTGCGGTAAAACGCTTGAAGAGATTGCGGGCGCGCAAAAAGCCGAAAAGCCCGTGGATCATAGATGGGACAAGCTGAAGGAAATCGGCAAGTCCGGCAAACATTGATATTTTATTTTCGATAGCAGGAGGCTTAAAATGGCTGTACCGAAAAGACGTTCTTCCTCGACACGCAGAGACAGACGCCGCTCCCACTTGGCGCTGGACAAAGTAAACGTAGTAAACTGCCCCAACTGCGGCGCATCCAGACTGCCGCACCGCGTCTGCCCGGCCTGCGGATATTACGACGGCGTTCAGGTCGTAAAACCCGTTGAAAAGACCTTGGAAAAAGAATAACACGGGCGATTGGGATGCTGTATATAGCGTCCGACCACGGCGGTTACGAACTTAAGCGCGAGCTTTGCAAAGCGCTGGAGTCTAAGGGAATCCGTTACGAAGATCTCGGCTGCGACGGCCTCGCAAGCGTTGACTACCCCGACTACGCCAAAGCCGTATGCCAAAAAGTCGCGGGAGAAGAAGGCTCCAAAGGCGTTCTTATCTGCGGAACCGGCGTAGGCATGAGCGTGGCGGCCAACAAATGCCGCGGAATACGCGCCGCGCTCGTTCACGAGGAATTCACAGCCCGAATGTCGAGAATGCACAACGACGCCAACGTCCTCTGCCTAGGAGCCCGCGTCGTCGGCTCGGAAGTTGCCAAGGCCTGCTTATTCGTTTGGCTCGAAACGAAGTTCGAGGGCGGAAGGCATTGCGGCAGACTAGATAAGATTACGGCTATTGAAGCCGAGCAGTCCGACTGCGAAAAAAAGGGCTCCGACTGGATTTAACCGCCGCGGCAATTAATTATTCTTGCTTCCGCGCGACGCCGGTAATAAAATAATCGGCGTCGTTTTGTTATTTTCGGAACGCGAAACCGTTTGACGGAATTGCTCCGTAACCGTTTAACTTTTATTTGCGAGGAAAAAATGAAATCAAATCTTAAAGAGTTTGATTCGGAAGTTTTCGGCGCGATAGTATCCGAAACCAAACGTCAGGCTTACGGCCTTGAGCTGATCGCCAGCGAAAACTTCGTTTCCGAAAACGTGCTGGCCGCGATGGGATCGCCGCTCACTAATAAATACGCCGAAGGCTACCCGGGACGCCGCTATTACGGCGGCTGCGAGTATGTCGACGTCGTAGAGCGCATAGCGATAGACCGAGCCAAAGAGCTCTTTGGAGCCGAGGCCGCCAACGTTCAGCCGCACTCCGGCTCGCAAGCCAATATGGCGGTTTATTTCGCCGAACTAGTCGCGGGGGACGTATTTCTGGCGATGGATTTGGCTCACGGCGGGCACCTGACTCACGGCAGCCCCGTCAGCTTTTCCGGCTCGCTCTTCAAAGCCGTTCATTACGGAGTAAGCCCCGACACGCACCGCATCGACATGGACAACGTAGCCAAGCTCGCGCGCGAGCATAAGCCTAAGCTCATTATGATAGGCGCCAGCGCCTATCCGCGCTTTTACGACTTCGCCAAGTTCCGCGAAATAGCCGACGAAATCGGCGCGGTTATGGCGGTGGATATGGCGCACTTCGCCGGTCTGGTCGCCGCGGGCGAGCACCCAAGCCCGGTTCCCTACGCCGACTACTGCACCAGCACTACGCACAAAACGCTGCGCGGTCCTCGTTCAGGCATGGTCGTATGCAAAGAGGCCAAGGCTAAGAAGCTCAACAGCAAGGTTTTCCCCGGCATTCAGGGCGGCCCGCTGATGCACGTTATAGCCGCTAAAGCGGTGGCGTTCAAAGAAGCGATGACGCCGGAGTTTAAGGCGTACCAGAAGCGGATTAAGGCTAACGCGCAGGCTTTAGCGGAGGCGGTTCTGTCGAGCGGATACCAGCTTATTTCCGGCGGCACCGACAACCACCTGATGCTCGTCGATCTGCGCCCGAAGAACATCACGGGCAAGCAGGCGGAAATCGCGCTCGACCGCGCCGGCATTACCGTAAACAAGAACATGATACCGTTCGATCCGCAGCCTCCTACGGTCGCAAGCGGCATCCGTATCGGAACCCCGGCCCTAACCACCCGCGGTATGAACGAAGGGGAGATGAAATACATCGCGTCGTTAATCGACGAGGTTCTAACGCACATCGACGACGAGGCGACGATTGAGCGCGTACGCGGCAAGGTGCGCGAACTTGCGCAGTCTTTCCCGCTTTATAAGGAACGCCTCGAATGCTACGGAGAATAGCTTAAACGCTGCGGGCAGCCCGAAAGGGTTGCCTTTTTTCTTTTATTAAATTGCAGGTAGTAAAATGCACTGTCCGTTCTGCGCCTCAGGCGACACCAAGGTAATCGACTCCCGTCCTTCCGAAGACGGGCGCGAAATCAAACGCAGAAGAGAATGCCCCGCTTGCGGCAAACGCTTCAACACTTACGAGCGCGTCGAGCACGACTTTCCCTTCATCGTCAAGAAAGACGGATCGCGCCAGCCCTACAAGCGCGAAAAAATCATCAACGGACTGTTCAAAGCGTGCGAAAAACGCCCTGTCGGCGCGCGCCAGCTTGAAAAAATCGCCGACGCGATTGAGGTGAAACTAGTAGAATCGGGCGAACGCGAAGTTACGGCCAAAGCGATAGGCGAAATGATAATGAACGAATTAATTAAAATCGACCATGTCGCCTACGTTCGATTCGCAAGCGTTTACAAGGAATTCGAGGAAGTGGGCGACTTCGCTGCGGCGGTCGAGGAAGTGGTTAAAAATTTGCGCACCAAACGCGAGAAGACAAAAGCGCCTATTTTAACGGAAGATAATTAGCCGTCAGCCATCCGATTAAAAGCGAAAAAACGGGCAAATTAGCGTCAGTTTACTTTAACGGCAGGCTTAAGAAAAATTTCGTTCCGAGCGTTTTGTCGGTTTTAAAACCGACACGGCCGCCCAAGTATTTTTCGCCCAGCAGCTTAACGCTGTAGGTTCCAAGTCCTCTGCCCGTTCCTTTGGTAGAAAACGATCTCTGAAAGATTCTCACGGCGTCGTTTTCTGGGATATATCCTTCGTTCCAAACGTAAAAAACGCAGAAGTCGTCGTCTTTCTCCGCCCACAGCTTGACTTCCCCTCCGGAAGAAGTCGCTTCAAGAGCGTTTTTAACCATGTTCACTAAAACGCGCTCCAATAAAGTTTTATCAGAGCGAAGTTCTATAGCTTCGCCGCCGTAGGAAACGGTCAACGTTTTATCCTGCGCGGCTTCGCTGGCGCTTATCGCGTCGATTACCTGATTTAAAAATAAATTAATATGTATAGGCTCGACGTTGACTCGCAGTTCGTCTCTCTCCGCTTCCATAACTACGCGCTGGGAAATTATTTCCTCTCTGAGCCTTTGAATAAGGAACGTCATGCGCGCGGCAAACTGCTTTCCCTCGTCGGCAACCGTTGATTCTAAAATTCTGCTGTAACCGTAAATGCCGGCCACGATATTAAGAATATCGTGAAAGAAAATATGCTCTAAAGCCTGTTTGCGCTTTTCTCCGCTAATGTCGTAGAACGAGAAAACGACGAATTCCCTGTCCGCTACGTTAAGCGGAGACGCTATTACGGAAAACTCCCGGCTGGTTTGGATTCCGTTTTCGTCAACGGTAATAAAGCACTCTCGCGAGGTTTTTCTTTTTGAGTCGAAGGCCGAAAGTATAGACAACACGGCTCCGCAAACGCGGCAGCTTTTGCTGGTTCCGCAGCCGCCTTCGTTCTCCCAGGAATGTATGCAATGCAACGCCTCGCCGGGTCTCGCACCTAAAAGAGGCTCGCAGTTCGACAGAGAAAGGGCGGACAGCATTTCGTTATTAGCGATTACAATCTGCCTGTATTCGTTTAGAATAAGAACGTAAACCCCGATTGCGTTAAACATATCCACCAGCGTCTTCTCGTTAAGAAGAAGCTGAACTTCGGCCATAACGCCGTCCATCGTCTCGCGCTCAGGAGAAGCGAAGTAAGTGTTCAAGTTTCGTCCGGTCGTCTTTTTTTCGCTCATTCGGCGTCCTTGTTTTAATTAAAACGCTTAAAAACCGCCTCGTTTTTCAATCAACAAATCAATAAAAGGCGCGAATTCCATTAAGAAAAATCGCGCCTTGGTTTTCAAAAGCCATGGCGGAATTTTATTTTACGTTGAAGAGTCGAAATCCGCAAGCCCAAGCTTGAATATTTAAGCAAATTTTATTCCTGCGGCTTTCCCTCGTAATAGAACAGCTCGACTCCGCGCTTGGCAATGCGGGCGAGGAAATCTTCGTGATCGAGTATCGCTTCCGCCGCAAAGACGCCGCGCTTTTTAATTTCTCCTTTGGCGAGCATCAGCGCGCCTTCTACGCACGGAATACTTGTAATGAACGCTATATGGCCGACCCCGGTGTAATAGTTGTGGCGCGGAACTCCCTTGTTCGTTCCGTAAACGTCGATTCGGAAGACGCTTTTTGTCCACGCCGCCGGTCGCAAACAGGCCGAGAACCGGTTCGAACAGCTGCGCGAGCGTCTGGCGCTTTTTAGGGGTGTCCGTAAGACGCAATTTGCCCATTACGGTTGCGAATCGAGAAATCCAGACCGGCTTCGTACCGCCGTGAAGCGTAACTTCCTTCAATCCTTTAAGATTGCGCGGAACCGAAACGCTTTCCGCGTGGCCGGTGTAAAAAACCGTATTTACGCCGATAGGCTGCGGAAACTCAACGACTTTTTCTCCTTCTCCGGTCTTTACCCAAACCTCTTTGCCGTCCATCCATTGAAGAGTATGCCCTTCAAAGATGTGCATGACGTGCTTTACGTTTGCCGCGCCGACCGTTTCGTCGCTGCCGCCCGTCCAATGGATATTTATTTTTTCCGGCTTGTCCATCGAATAGTACGCTTTTTTCGCGAGAATATTAGTAATTCCGGGGGAATTGCCGAGACCGGAAATCACCGTAACTCCCGCCTTCTTCGCTTCGTCGAAAAGTTTTTCAACGGCAAGATAGGCGTCGTAGTCGTCGGATATTGATACGTAATGAGTTCCGGCGTCGATGCAGGCCTTCGCGATTTTCGCCTCGAACTGATAGAACGGCCCGATAAAGCCCATGGCGACGTCGTAGTTTTTAACGAGGCTCGTTATCGTTTCAGGTTTGGTCGCGTCGATGAAGACGGAGTCGAATTTTTCTCCGTATTTCTTGGCTTTTTCTCCCGCAGCGGCGGCGTTGTAATCCGCTATCGTAACTTTCTCTACGCCCGCTTCCTTCGCGAGTTCATCCAGCGCGACTTCGGCCATAGCGCCCGCTCCGCCTAGTATTACTATCTTCATGCCATTCCTCCGTAAGTTGTCGTTAAAGTTCAAAGAACCCTTTTTTCGCAGAAATAATACTACAAACTTTCTTGTACTATTTGTGAATTATAGCGCCTTATTCATATAAAACGCAAACGTTTTTAAATAAAACGTTTCCGGCATGGCGGGGTTTAACGGATGGTCGGCGGACTGCCTTCCCATATAGAAGAGAGACGGCCTGAAACCGGCCTTGGTGGCCGCGCCGGTCGCGACTTCAAGCAGGGCGTCCGGCGAAAGGTTATAATATAAGAGCAGCTGGAAGTAACGAGAACGCCGTCGTCCTTAACGACTTTCATAAGCAGCGCGTGCAGCCTGTGATAAAAGCCAAGCCCTTCCTTCATCGCAGATTTGCTTTGGATGAACGCGGGAGGGTCGGCCAAAACCACGTCGAATTTTTCCTCGCAGCCAAGCAGGTACTCGAAGACGTTAGCCTCGACGAAATCGACGTTATTAAGACCGTTGGCTTCCGCGGAAGCTCTCGCGAGCGCTAGGGCAGGCCCGCTCGAATCGACGCAGATTACCTTTTTCGCTCCGGCGGCGGCGGCGGCGACTCCGAAACCGCCGGTATAGCTGAATAAATCGACGACGGTTTTCCCTTCGCAAAGCGAAGCGGCGAATTTGCGGTTTTCGCGCTGATCGAAATAATATCCGGTCTTCTGCCCTTCCACGACGTCGGCAAAATACTTAAGGTTGTTTTCCATAATTTTTACGGGCGCGTCAATCTTCCCTTTAATCGACTCTACGCTACGTTCGATACCCTCGTAGTCGGCGTAAGCGAAGTCGTTCTTCAGAATTATCGCTTCGGGTTCAAAAACTTCATCCAGCGCGGAAATAATTTCCTTTCGGAGCGCCAGCGTACCGGCGGCGCGAAGCTGAACGGACAGAACTCTGTCGTATTTATCGACGATAAGGCCGCTTATCATGTCGCCTTCGCTGAAGACGGCGCGGCAGTAATCGAGCAAGCCCAGCCGGGCGCGAAGCGCGGCGGCCTGCCGTACGCGGCGGACAAAGAACTCTTTGTCTATCGTTTCGTCCCTGCGGGTTAAAAGCCTGCATGCGATAAGCGTTCCGGGGTTTACGTAGCCGACGCCCAGCGGTCTGCCGGCGCGGTCAATGACCCGAACCAACTGCCCCGGATAAAACGATTTTAGCTTGCCGTCTATTTCGTTGGAGTAAATCCAGACGCTTCCGCGCGCAAAGCGCGAAAGATCGACGCTCTTAAGCCTTATTTCCGCGTATTTGGCAGCCATTGTATTACGATTCCATTCTTCGGCTCGATTTGTTTTTATCCGGCGCGCAGCGCGCGACGCAGACGAATTTGCCCTTATCGCGCCGATAAGTCAAGCGGCGATCGCTCCGCGCTAGAATTATAACGCGCTTCAACGCCCCTTTAATGCCGCGGGACGTAAGACGCGGCGTCGATAAGACGCTTAATGTCGCGCAGCCCGATTTTTCCTTTGTAAAACCGCCCGCCGGCGTTGGCGCGTTCGAGCGCTTCACAAAGAGTCTCTGCGTCCGCTTCCGCCAAATCGGCGGCGCCTTCAAATCCGGCGGCGACGAGAACCCGCGCAAAAGCGGGGCTTACCCATTGAACTCGCGACAAATCGGACAACGCAATAGGCTCCTTTAAATCATTCGCGGACAGTCCCGTCTTTTCGCATAAAGCTTCCATACCGGAGCGCGCCGCTATATGGAGCGATTCGGCGTTCTTGAAGCCGGCCTTCTCCAATGTGGCGATTACCTCAGCGTCAAGCCAATCGAAGGCGCGCAGATTGGGAGGTTTCGGGAAGAAGCCATCCACAACGCGCCTCAGCAGTTTGAGATACTCGGCGTCCACTCCTGAACGCTCGGCCAGCAAAGCGATTGTTTTGGGGTTTTTAAGCCGGACTCTCAATTCGCGCGTCGAAACGCATCCGGCTCTCTCCAATGCGCGGAAAGCGTCGTCAATCCCTTCCAATAACGCCTTGTGCGTCGGAATTAAATCGGTTGCATAAAGACGATTTCGAATATCCTCAAGACGCGTCGCGTCTTCATCCATGTAAAAGCTCACCTTTTACCTCCAGTAATCGTTCGCGGCGGCTCGATTCCCAGCGATTCAATTCTCATCGGCCCGCCGTAAAACAATGCCCGCTTGACCGCCTTCATAGCTCCCGCGACGCCCGGTCCGGCGGTTTCTCTTTCGCGCGCAACGGCTGAAATCAATCTCGACGGACTCTTTAACAATCCCGCGTCAGTTCCGTAAGGGCCGAACAGGACGGATGCGGCGATTTGATTTTTTCCGCCGTAAAAGCGCGTAATCAGCTCCAGCTTCATCGTCAGAAGCGGGCTTTTTACCTTGTATGCGAGAAGCGACGGCGGCAAATCGCTCTCGCGGATAAGGCCTAGCCGCGCGAGCAAAGCCGTTTCCGCGCGCAATAGGACTTTAAAATCCTCCATGCCTTCAACGGCCATAAAGTCTTCAAGGCCGCTCGCGCCCGCGGCTGTAAGAAGCGCTGCGGAATCAAAGCGCGCCCGCAGCGGAGCGTACCCTTTATGAGACAATATATTGTGCTCGCAAACGTATAAAAGCTGCTCCAGCGCGCCGCTTGCGGCCTCTTCGCCGCCTCTTCTTTTCGTTGCGTTTTCGTATAGAATCGACGGGCCGCGGGCGTTCGCGCAGTCGCTCGGATGAAGTTCCACCGCAATATCTCCCTCAAACGCAGGCCAGTGAACCGCTCGCGGCGCGCCGCCGTCATCCGCGCTTTCCGCTTCTTTCTTTTGCTTGTACCCCGCTTCAAACAGCGTTTCGACGAAGCGATTATAGTCGGCTGGATTTATTACTATGTCAAAGTCGGAATACTCCCGCGCCGCGTCTTTAGGGTAGGCGATGCGCCTTATTTCCGGCCCTTTGGCGACGGCGAAAAATAATCCTTTCCTTTCAAAACGTTTTTTAAGCCTCTCGTACGCCGCCTCTCTAACGAAGGCTTCTTTCGCAGCCTTTGCGGCGTTGCGAGCAATCGCCTCGGCAGTTTTTCTCGGCGCGGCGACTTTTCCTTCGCGCAAAGCCTTCGCGACAAGAGTGGAAACCTTATGAATCCGCGCCTTTCCCTCAATAATCGCCCAGTCTTTTTCGCCGGACTTTGCCGGATAATAAGGCTCGCCGCCCATTGCAGACAGCAGGAAGCGCATCCAAGGAGGACGTTTTAAATTTGCGACTTTATCAATCATTGTATATAACCGTTTTCATGCGTTGCAAATACGATATTATCACGCCGCAAAAGTCGCGCTAACTTTTTTTTTTACCCGGCCTTTAAAATGCGAAACGAAAAAATGAGCTTTTTCAGAAAGGGCTCCGGACGTCCCGTTTTAAAAATGGCGGCGATTATTTTTAAGGCTAGCCCCGGAAGCGCGGCGGGCGCGGCTCTTCTTGACGCGGCTTCGGCTGCGTGCGCGCTGGCCGTCCTTTTTTTCTCGAAAGAAATATTCGACGCGATAGCGGCGGCGGCTTCTTCCGGCGCCGATAAACGGACAGACGCAGTCGCGGGCTCTATCGCCATTAACGTCGCGTTTGCGGCCGCGGCTGCGACCGCCGCGTCGGCATTTAAAATCGTCCGCGAGCGTTTAATATTAACAATATCCCTTAAAGCCTCGGACGAAATTTCGCGCCTTCTGCACGAAAAATCGAGCCGCGTCGATTTGTCTTATTACGAGGACGGAGGCTATTTCGACACGCTGCACCGCGCTCAGGCCGAGGCGCCCTACCGTCCCGCTAGAGTTGCGCAGAACGCCGCCGCTTTAGCTCAAGCTCTTTTGTCTCTCGCGGCCGTATCCGGTCTGGTCGTCTCCTTCAGCCCGGCGATAGCGCTTGTAGTTCTCGCCGCTTCGCTTCCCTTCGTATTTATGCGCCTCGGCTACGCCCGCAAACTCTTCGACCTTCAAAAAAGACAAACCGCTTCCGAGCGTAAAGCGGCGTATTACACTTGGACGATGACGCGCGATATATACGCCAAAGACATGAGAGCCTTGTCGCTCTCCGCAAAGTTTTCATCTATTTACGACTCTCTGCGCGCCGAAATAGCCGCCGCGAAGCTGGCTCTAATGAGCTCTCGCGGTTTCGCCGAAATCGTCGCCAATATTTTTGCGTCAGCCGCGCTCTTCGGATCGCTGTGGCATATGGCGCATTCGTCCGTTTACGGCTCGGCGGTTACGGTGGGCGCGGTCGTAATGTATTTTCAGGCTTTGCAGCGCGCTCAATCCTCGATGCGAGACGCGCTCGCGGCCGCCTCCGGCCTTTATGAAGACGAT
>CAYNVS010000070.1:0-11616 GCA_964400725.1 uncultured Myxococcales bacterium | reverse complement strand
TTCAAGTTGGACAAAATTTTCCAACCAACAATCATTCACTTTATTTGCAACTAATTGCATTTATTAGTCCTTTCCACGAAGGTTACCGTCAAACCTCCACGTATTTTAAACCGTAAACACCTTTAAAACTTCATCTCCGTAATGGTTAATAACCTTCACCGCTATTTTGCCAGTGTCCGGCTTATCGAACGGGCGGCTTCTAACGGAATAAAGCTGCGCCCATGCGTCTTCGTCAATATCGGCTTTCATGGCGCGGCGCAGGTTTTCGTAAGGTTTATCGGCGCCTGTAAAGTAAGCGTGGCGAACGAAAAAGCTCTCGCCGTTGTAATTCGTATCGACAAACCAGCAGGCGATATTATCGGTGTCGTGCGAGCGGATTTCGCCGGTCGTCGGGTCGTAAACGTCCACGCCTTTTATCTGAACCGTAATCTGGCCGAGCGGAGTTTCGGCAATCTCAACGTCCGGCTCGCCGAAGACCATAAACAGGTTTCCGCCTCCGGTGTTTTTAAGAAGTTCGTCGCCCATCGCAAGGTCGGGGTTCATGCGGACTATTAAAACCGTAAGTTTGCCGTATTTCTTGGTTTCCTCAATAACATGAGGGGCGAACGCGAACCCGCAGACGAGAAGAATATCAAAGCCAAGCCCCTGAACGGCTTCTTTGGCTGCCTCTTTAATATGGTCGGAACCGACGGTGCCCCGCTCCGGGCCGATGTGCACCGCGACGCGTCTTACCCTGCCGTCCCGTTCGGTCGTCTCGCCCTGCGCGTGCAGCCATGAACCGGCGAACGGCTCAAGTCTGTCGAACTTCATGCGCTCGTTTTTAATAGTGTTTTGAACGCCGGACTTTTTAAGATGTTCGAGTATCATATTCTCGAATTGTCCGCCGCCGGGCTGTTCCTTGCCTTCCTTAACGGTTTGGGGCAGTTCGTCGTCGGTTGAAAGGACGCGGTGAGGCGAAAGGCTTTCCACCGTAAACGGGCCGGAGACGCGCAGCCTCTTCTTATCTTCAAACGGCTGGTCGTATAAAACTTCCATTTCGGCGCGCTTGGCTATTGACGCGTCAATCTCTTCCTGCCGCTTGCGGCGCAAAGCCAGCCATTCGGTTAAAAGTTTCTTCGCTTCGGGCTTAAAGCCGTCCGGCGGCTGACGCGGCAGTTCCCATTCATGGTAACTCGCGCCGGCAGCTTTGTTTATCTGAGCAAGCAGCGGCTCCAGCTTCTCCTGATATTTAGCGTGAATTACGTCAATCTCTTCGTTGTTGGCTATGCTTTTAAGCGTAATGTGCGGAACTTTTTTATAAACAAACCCTTTTTTAACGTCGCCGGCAAAGTTTACATTCTGCTGCGGCGCGATATGCCCGCTCGCCTCAATTTCCTTTTTAACTCCTTCGGAGCTGTCAACCAGCAGGTAATACGGGTAGCGCGCCGTCATTATGCGGGTGCGGGCAAGGGCGAGGGCTACGCGGCTTGTGTCTATGGTAATCCAGCGGCGGCCCCATTGCTCGGCAACGTAGGCGGTTGTGCCGCTGCCGCAGGTAGGGTCAAGCACAATGTCGCCCGGGTCGGTAGTCATTAACATACAACGTTTAATGATTTTATTGTTTGTCTGAACAACATATATCATATCTGTGGCTCCCATAAGGTCACTCCAAATATTTGACACTGGCATCACTGGAAAATCTGTAAAAAACATTTTATAACGAAGAGTATTTACAGTTGTGAGCATTCTATTTGCTATATCCAGCCTTTTAAGACCTTCAGGGCTCGTACTCCAATAACGATTTCCAGGGTAATAATTTTTTCCAGAAAAATAGAAAGGCTCTTTACCTCGCGAATATTCATGTGAAGATGTCAATGCCACAGACTGAAATGTGTCATCTTCCATTTCGCTTTCATTATAATTTCTGTCATTTATTGCGTTTGAGCTTCGTTCGCGAAATAATTTCTTTGCTTTAACCTTTAATTTATCTTTTGAATACCATAGCAAATAATCAGCGACCGATGATATACCTTCTGAAGTCAATCCACCACTTTTTTGCAATGTTATCAGAGAGATAAAATTATCATTTCCAAAGACCTCATCAAGTAAGCACCTTACCAAGTGCACATTCTCATCGCCAATCTGCACAAACACGCTGCCGGTATCGGTAAGCAACTCTCGGGCAATAACAAGCCTGTCGCGTAAATACGAAAGGTAGCTATGTATGCCGTTCTTCCAAGTGTCTCTGAACGCTTTAATCTGCTCGGGCTGGCGCGTGGCGTCCGCCGCTTTGCCGTCTTTTACGTCGCGCTTGCGCGTGCTTACCTGCCAGTTGCTGCCGAATTTAATGCCGTAGGGCGGGTCCATGTAAATCATCTGGACCTTCCCTTTTAAGCCCTCTTTCTCGGCAAGGCTCGCCATAACGTACAGGCTGTCGCCCAATATCATGCGGTTCGACCAGTTTTGTTCGTGCTGGTAAAAGTCAATCAAATCTTCAAACTTTATGCCGTTAAAGTCGGCAAACAGGTCTGGCAGCTCGTTTTTCTGCGGCTTCTTCGCGTTTCGCTTTACTTCATCAACCAGCGCGCGGGGGTGTATCTTTTCTTGAATGTAAATCGGGACGACAGGGACTTCCAGCTCTTTCGAGTCCTGCTCGTCCTTCCCCTGCCATACAAGCTGCGGGTCGAGCGAGGTATCTCTCGGGTAAAGCATTTTAGGAGGCGCAAGCTCGTCTCGTTCCACGAAGCCGCGAAGCTCTTCGGTAGGAATATTGGTTCGCTTGTCCGCGTGCTTTACGTGCTCGATGGAGGTTTCGCTACTCGTCTTTTTCGCCATTATGAACTCCTTTTCTACCCCCCGCCTAACCTCCCCCCGTCGCGCAGGGGGAGGAAGTTAGCCCCTCCCCGCAATACGGGGAGGGGAAGGGGGCGGGGTTTATTCCGTCAATCTTTTCAATCTTTCAATCACGCTATCAATCCGATTTAAAACTTCGTCATTTGAAAAGCGAACGACTTTTAGATTCAATCCGGCCATTGCGTTGTCGCGCTTTTCGTCATAGTCTTTTTGCCCTCTATGCGCGCCGCCGTCAAGTTCAATAACCAATCCGATTTGCGGACAATAAAAATCGGCTATGTACCCATCTATAATTTGCTGACGGCGGAACCTGCGGCCATTCACCTGTTTGCCTTTGATCATATACCATAAAACTTTTTCCGCTTCGGTCTGGTTATTCCTAAGGCTTTTAGCTAATTCCTTTTTATCTTCTGAAACATGTTGTCCGCGAGCAATTCCTCGAGTCATCTTTTAAACCTTTTTACCCCCCGCCTAACCTCCCCCCGTCGCGCAGGGGGAGGAACTTAGCCCCTCCCCGCAATACGGGGAGGGGAAGGGGGCGGGGTTAAATTTTCAACTGATTCTTTATCTCGTTCTTGGCGTTACACGGGTCGCGCACTTCGGCAAACGCCCACCGCCCGAACTGACCGCCGTTGTTTACAGCCGGAACCCACAAATTGCGCACAGTGGCGGTTTTGGCCTCTTTGTCGGGCCGCTTTTCGCCCGTTACTTCCAGTATTACGTTCAATAAATCATTACCGCCATGTCCGTCGTCGATGCGGGCGATAAAGTCGGGGACGTAGTTTCGCTGTTCGCCGTTGAATGAATACGGAATATTGAAGTTCAACCCCGAGTTTTTAACGTAATGAACCACGTTGTCCATGTCTTCGAGCGTCTGCGCCATTTTTTGTTCCCACATCGTCGTATCGCATACAACGTGCGAAACATGGCACTTGTTTTTATTTGTCGCATACACCGGTCGGCGGGTGTCGAAATCGACATATTTCGTCGAGCCTTCGGAGTTGTAAGGTACAAGTATGGGTAAAATCGTCCGAGCTTCGCCTTCGGCGCCGGAAACAATAGAGCGGTAAATCCTGTCTGCGGCGTCGTGAGCCAGCGAAAGCAGAAGCAGCATTTGCGGAAACGTGTTGTCCTGGCATACTACGCACTGCGAAAGCCATTTCTTTGAAATATCAAGCAGCTGCGGAAACAGCCACGCTTTTACTTCATTGTCGAATATGTGCTCGTCTCCTCGCTCGGTTACATCAACGCCGTCGTTTCGGAAATACTTTTCAAGAACAAGTTTTGCCAGCAAAAAGGCTATTTGGTTCGGCCTGTATTTTTTAAGCTCGTCCAGCGAATGAACGCTTGACTGACCGACGATAGGGGCATTTTCCGTTTTTGTCGCAAGCTCTTTCGTCGATAATATATGCGTCGAATCTTTGCTAATTTTAAACGTCAGTTTGTCGCTCGGCAGCTTGTAGCGGTAACCGCACAGATTCGGAAAGCGGATTTCGCATTCCTTCCGCTCTTCAAGCGCCCTGACTCGCGTGGGCGTCGGCCCAATTTGCGGCTGTTTTGAAGAGCCCGCGCACGGAATAAACGAAAAAGGGACGCCGTAAACTTCAGCGTACTCAACCGGGAAGGATTCGATTTCTATCGTCTTGCCGTTGACTTTTCAATGCCGCTTTTTTCGACGGCGTAACTTCTGCGACGCAGTCCGCGTCCAACCACCTGCTCGCACAGCAGCTGCGTGCCGAAGGCCCTTACGCCTAGAATATGCGTTACCGTGCTTGCGTCCCACCCTTCGGTCAGCATCGACACCGACACGACGCACTTTATATGCTCTCCGAGCTTGCCGGCCTTGCCGACCGTATTCATCACCTCTCGCAGAATGTCTTTATCGGACAGCTTTTCAGCGTCCCGTTCAGGAAACCTTTGACGGTATTCGTCTTTAAATTTCGCAATCTGCGCAAATGCCATTCGCTTGAATTCGTCGCTTATAGGCTCCTCCGACTCAAGCTGCTCGCTGTCAATGAGTATGCTGTTCGGTATGGCCGACCATGCGCCCTGATCGACGTTGTTGAAAACAGGCAGTTTGCCCGGAACCAAAACGGTTTGTCCGTCGGGCAGTTCCTTCTCATAACCGGAAACGTAATCGTAAACCAGCTTTGAAACGTTTGTATTGTTGCAAACCGCAATAAATACCGGAGGAGTAGCGCCTTTCGCTTTCGCCTCTGCGTCCCGGCTCCACTGCTCGTAATACTTTTGGTAGTTTCCATAGAGACTTTGAATGGCGCCTTCGAGCTCCGGCGGCAAAACGGGTTCTCCCGTAACGGTTTTAGTTCCTCTGCCTTTTTTCGGCAGATGCCCGCGAATATGAGTCCAAATATCGCGATAGGTAGGCAGCTCTCCGACCATCGAATCGTCGGAAACGGGGACTCTCGGCACTTTGACGATGCCGGATTCGATGGCGTCTATTAAGCTGAAATCCGACACAACCCACGGAAACAGAGTAGCTTCCGGGTAGCCTGAGCCGCGAAGAAAAAACGGCGTAGCGGATAAATCGTAAACGACTTTGACTCCGATTTTTTTATTAACCGCCTCAAGGCCGGAAATCCATACGCGGGCGTATTTTTCGCGCTTCTCTATCTCGTCTTTGTCGTCGCCCTTTACAAGCTCGGTCTCTCCGTCTACTTTGTGGCGGTAGCAATGGTGAGCTTCGTCGTTAATGACGATTATACCTTTTTTGTTTCCGAATTCGCGGCATACACGGCGAACCATCTGTTCCGGCGTCTCGGTGAAAAGCCCGCCGCCGCCCTTATTTAAGATTGATTTAGTCAGCTTGCCCGTATTAATTGTTTCCCGAAGTAAAAACGAATGAAAATTGGTAATTACAAATTTTGCTTTTTGCAATTGCTGTAAAAGTTCGGGCGGAATTATGTCGCGCTGGCGATAGTAGTTTTCCGGGTCGTTCGGCAGCAGGACTCGCAGCCTGTCGCGTATAGTTATGCCCGGCGTCGCAATTAGAAAGGCGTCTGAAAAGCGTTTGTCCTGCTGGTTTTCAAACTTGTTTAAAGCCTGCCAAGCTATGACCATCGCCATGACAACGGTTTTACCGCTGCCGGTCGCCATTTTAAACGCTACTCTAAGCGGCAGACCGGGATTGGCCTCTTCGTTATATTTCCGCAAATCGTTTTCAATCCATGAATAACCGTATTTGGCGGCGATTTCGGTCAAAAAGATTGCCGTCTCTAACGCCTCAATCTGGCAGAAGAACAAACGCTTTTCGCGCTCGGGAGCCGTCCAATAGTCAAGCAGACGCTTGGTCGTTCTCGTAACTCCGTTATAACCGCCCATGCGCCATTTGGCGACCTGCTCGCGGACCTGATTTATAAATTTATTCTCCTGTAAACGGTCCTCCGTCCACTCGGTTTGAAAAAGGCTCGGCGTCTTCCCCTTCTTACGAGGCTTGGCAATCGGAATAAAGTACGCGCTCTCGCGGCGTTTCTCGACGATAACATTCGTTATGCCTTCCTCGTCAAACTTGAAATGGCGAGCCGGTTCATTGAATGGCGAATTTATTATAGGATTTTCTATTACGACTGACTTCATTGCGGTTCACCTTCTTGTAAAATTCCAACTAATTTTGCATTTTATAGCCAATAAGCGTCCTCTGGCAAGAATAAATACATAAATTTATCAAGCAGTAAGCGTAACGCAAAATCGTCTCCGCATACGGCTCCTTGCTCGAAAAACAGCTTCGCCTATCACGCCGTCTCGCCGACCGCAACCGGGCGTAAAGACTGCCTGCCCGTCAGAGGGGAACTTCGCCTATGGGGAGTAGGGGGAAGTTTGAGAATGGACCTTTATTGCCGTTCGTTAAGTTTCGTTCATTTTATTACTAATTTAAAACCGTCAGAAATTTCGAGGCGCAGAGCATCTGTTAAATTTTAGTAAGGATCTAGGAAATTTCCAGTAAAACAGTCTTTATCAGGCATGCAATAACCTAACTTATTTTCGTCTGTTGTGATTTTACAACAACGATTTGTTCCACAACAGGGCAGGTTATCTGAATTGCATAATTTACCTTCGGACAAACACTCGTTATCGGTGGCGCAAAAAGGCGCTGTTCGCCATGTACATTGAGTGATAGAGCCGCAGTTAGGACACATAATTTTGCAATGCCCATCCGAACAGCCATATCCTGGGGGGCATTTTATATCGCATGGAGTTCCCGGTATGGGAAAACAATCTCCCTTAAATAACGCGGACGCAAATAAAGGTTTTGGACAACCGTCTGTTCTTTCGGGATCTCCTGTAACGCATGTCCCATCGCTGTTTTCTGAACCTTGAGGGAGTGATTGGTGCATGCAGACTTGTCCCCAAAGACAATCGAAAACAATGTTATTGCTGCTACATTTCTGTTTGCAAGTCGGATAAGGTTCCTGTACGTCCCATGTGCATTGAGCTCCGTTCTGACAAGGGCAGGATTTTCCAGAAGGACAACCTTCGCCGCATAACCTTAGAGGGCAATCTGTTGTCGGGTCGCAATTTTTAACGCAAATGCCTTCGTTTTGGTTTGATCGTTTAAGGCAAAACAAGCCCTGCCCGCAATTTTCTGTATTTGCGCAAACAATATTCGTTATAAATTCCCATCGAGTCATATGTTCTGATTCATTTGCTTCGTCTAAAGAATCATCCTCGGATTCTTCGTTTGTATTTTCATCGATCATATCGTATTCATTATCTTCGTTTTCGCTGAATTCAATCTCTCCTGCATAATCAAGATCAAGGTCGTTTTCCTCTTCGCTTTCAGATATTAGCTCGTCGATCGACTCATTTTCCGAATTTTCCTCATCAAAATTCGATTCGTCCAATGTATCTTCGTCGGAATCCGATGCATTCTCGTTGTCATCTTCTTCATCTAACAAGTCCGGCAAATCTCCTTCTGAATCGAACTCTCCAACTTGTTTTATTCCCGAACAGGATATAGGCGTTAATGCCGTGATGAGCCCACAAGGAGTTAATAACATAGCAATAATTACCATATACGACTTTGACATAGTCAACCTCGAAAAATCTTTTACAGAAGATCGATTTGATGCGGATTGTTATTTTCATCGGAATATATTGAGTATGTACATCCGGTTTGAGATGAGCTGAAAGAGGCTCTGTAAAACAACTTCTTCGAACCCGAATTAACCATTTGCGTCCATTGAGCGTTTGTAATCGAAGCTTTGCCGTATCCTTTTTGGTAGTTCATAAAAGAGAAAAAGTCTGAAGTAAGTGCGTTCGTTTTGGCTTCCAGCGTCCAGTAGTTCGTTCCCGCTCTCCTTTTCGAGGAATCGTACAGCGCCTCCTTGTCCGATGAAATTTCAATTTTAATTTGCGCGTCGGGTTCTCCCCATCTGATGAATTCGAATTCTAAAGGTGCATCCGTCTTCCAATGAGTCTGGCCTGTAGTTACAATAGGCGGAATGCCGCAAACTTGCGTACCTGCTTTAGATTGCCATCTATTTAATCCGTGGAATTTGGCAAACGCCATATCAAGATGATTTAAATCTGTTCTTAATAGGCATAGAATTATATTATCTAGCGTTCCCGTAGCCGAATTGTCGCAGAATTGCTTAACGCTTTCTGCCATTGTCCAAAGAAAATCTTGAAAATCATCCATTGGTTCGGTTTTGTCGAATGTCGCCAAAGATAATCCTGGCGTTAGCCATTTCCACCAAATAGACTGACTTGAAGCATCCCAAAGTGCTCCAGCAATTATATTTGAATGGGAATAAGTGTTATAATTTGTGAGACATTTTGTTAAAGCAGTCATTTCCGCAGCTGCATTCGTTTCAGACATTGAGCCTCTTATAAAGTTTATATAATAATCTTTAATGTATGGCTCATAGAACATAGATGAATATGCTGGGTCGCAGGCTTCTTTATCCTGAAGTTGCGAGCATCTATATCGTGTAATATATTCCTGATAGCTATCTAATACCGTTTTTATTTCGGAGCCGCATTCCTTGGGATATCGGCTAAAAACATTGCTCGGACTGGAAGCTTGGGAACAGGCTTTCGGTATGATGCGCGGATCTGATGGCTTGCCGCACCATTGCGGATCTGAACATGCGAAAGATTCATAAAGCGGATCTTTATTAGTTTGATAAAAACGAGTATAATTGACGCCATTTTTATTGCACCCGCCGCGCGGAGCCATACCGAAGAAACGTCTACTTAAGTCGTTTGAACAGTCATTGTCATAATCGGGATAATATTTGTAAATACTTGTTTGGGAACCATAGCCGTCCATTGTGGGATGGCGCGTGATTGAGTAGGCTAAATATTCAAATAATCCGTTTTCGATAAGGGCGTCAAAATCAGGAGACGTTAATCTATTCATTAACGTGTCGTCTGTGTAAGGACTAACTAATGCCGTGAGTCTGCCGCCTTTTGAATCTAACGGCGCCCACATTTTATATTCATACCAATGGCCTAATTCGTGATATAATGTAACATGGTTAAGCGCTGGAGAAACAGACGCGAATGTATCCACCATAGGCAAAGTAATAGGAATAGGGGGCGAGCATATTTCGATTTCGCATTCATAAGTAGTATAGTTTATTTGAGAACAATATGGTAAATTAATAGTATTGGCGTTATCAACATAATTAGCGCTACCTTCCGCATTAAGGACAACTCGCAAATCGCCTAATGGAGCAATGGTGTGCCATCCTTTTATTTTATTTGACCATTTATTCACATCGTAATATGCGGTCAACCCAGATAATTGCAGCATCAATTTTTGAATGTCTTCTTGATATCGAATGTTTAACTCTCCGTTTATTTTAGGTTGTTCTTCGTAGCTTCCAACAATTTGATTTGAACTTAAATCAAGAATTTTAAGGGTGTTGGTATAAGCGCTATTTTCATACATGCATGGGGGCGGACAAGTTGGAAAGTTTTCCGAAGCCTTACAACCATGTTCGGACAAAGGTTCAAAATGCTTATTGGGGTTCAATATTCCTTCAACGTTTACGTTTAAATTTGTCGTTACTATTATATTAGTGTTTAGTGTCTGCAAGTTATTATCAACCGACAGGACTAGTGGTTTTGGAACGCCGTCATTTTCTTGCTCTATTATAAAATCAGCGTTCTTATTAGTGGTTGGATCATACAAGCTGTTGGGATTATATGCTAAATAATAATTAATTTTATCATTGATCGCGTCAGGTTGATAATAGAGACTGCTAAGTTTTACTAACTCCGCAGTTTGGTTATGGTAATATTCGCCGCTAAAAATGTAAGCGTTTAAATCTTTCTGCGCGGAAGCGTCTTTAGGGTACAATATCGCAGTGTTGGATAGTGTATTGTTTTCAACGTCGAAAAGATACCGTTTGTTGCGGTTGGAATCATTTTTATAATATAAATCTGTAATTACAAACATCTTCCCTTTTTTATTTGCAACTCTAAAAAATGCGTATTGCGATATTTTGGAAGCAGCGGCAACATCATGACCGATAGCGTTCAAAGCGGCTATTTTTGATTCGGAGGAATTACTCTGCGAAAACGAATCGACTTCGTAAACGCTTATTCGTCCATAATATTTCTTAGTGCTATTAAAGGTAGTTATTACACCGGACGCTCCTTCTATTGGTGCGTTTAAAGCCATGTTATATTGACTGAAATAGTGATTCCAAATTGAGTATTCCATAGATTTAGTCACGGACATTGCCTTGGCTTTTTTTAATATTTCGTCAAAATCAATATTTTGTCCGTTCACGTCGATTGGCGGCGGTGTAATTGCGGAGGTCTCCATGTCATCTGGGGAAGGATGGGGCGTCTCTAATCCAACCGATTTAAGGAACGAATATTTTTGTTGCGATGGAAGATTCGGGAATTTTACGCTTATTTTATTTGCGATAGCACTCTCTAGTTCAGCTATCTGATTATCCATTCCGCTCAGCGTTCCCTCTATTATAATTTCCGTCGGGTTGTCATATTTGCTTGATGTCGGATTGTTCCATCCTCTCGATACCGAGCATTTGTAAGCTATTCTACAGGAATTTGTTATAAATGACGTCAAATAGCAACCCTTTAATCCCTCGGCGGGATCGTTACAATGAGACATGCATGCAGCTTTTTTAGAAGGATCGAACATTGTAGGTCCGCAACCTCCGTCGCTTGAGAGCCAATCACACAACAGGCCGCAAACGTTGGAAGTCTGGCATTCTGAAAGTTCTGATGTAGACTCGCTTTCCAAATGTTTCTTAATGCATTCGTATGATAAGTTCAATATATCCGATTTACTAATGTGACAGTCATAATAGCATTTATCTTTGTCTAATGCAGGTATGGCGTAAGCAGATAAAACTCCACAAAACCAATTACAATATTGGTTGTTATTTTGAATAGAAACTTTTCCATCTACTTGGGAACAAGTAAAATCAGTTGAAATGCACTTGCCGTTGATGCATTGCGGAGAACCCGCGCATGCTATTGCGGTAGTCTCGCAAGCAGTCCCGTTTTCAATCGGCTCATCGACACATACGCCAGACTTGCATTTACCTATCGAGCATTCGGCTGACGTCTGGCAATATGTTTCGTCTGGGTGCTGTTTTTGTTGGCATGTGTCTGACACTATGTCACAATATCCTTCGAAGCAATTTGTATTTAAGCCTGAGCAATTTGCTTCGGGGTACATGCACCACGGTTTTATATAAATCGTAACTTCTTTATGATCGCTTCCGCGTTTGGCTTGAATCAGGTGTTTTGTAATTTGACCTTTGACGATTGGCAGGCCGTCGT
>CAYNVS010000069.1:0-11989 GCA_964400725.1 uncultured Myxococcales bacterium | reverse complement strand
ACCTTTTTGCCGCCAAACTCGGATAAAATTGACGAAATTCGTCTTCACAGCGAATTTTGCGAGGTTTCGCAAGCCGCGGCTGACGCCGTAAACAAAGCGAAGAGAGAAGGCAGACGCATTCTCGCGGTGGGAACTACGGCGGTAAGAACGCTTGAGACCGCGGCCGATAAAACCGGACTATTAAAAGCGTTCCGCGGCGACACCGATATTTTCATTCATCCGCCGTACGAGTTTAAAATAGTTGACGCGCTGCTTACTAACTTTCATCTTCCTCAAAGCACGCTGCTCGCATTGGTCTGCGCGCTGGCCGGCAGAGAGCGCGCGCTTTCCGCCTACAAAATCGCGACGGAAGCGCGTTACAGGTTTTTCTCCTACGGCGACGCGATGCTCGTCGACGCGTAGCCGCGCCTCTAGACTCTTTCCAGCAGAGTCATCGACTCGATGTGATAGGATTGAGGAAATTGGTCGGCCAAAACCAGCGACTTTATTCGATAGCCGAAAGTCGCCGCAGTTTTTAAATCGCGCGCCAGAGTTGACGGATTGCAGCTTACATAAACAACCTTTGCGGGGGCGAGCTTGCCGAGCAGATGAATAGCCTCCTTCGCGCCGTCCCGAGGCGGATCGAGCAGCAAAAGCTCGTATTCCGCTTTAGGCAAAATTCCCAGCAGCCGCATTCCTACGGGCGAGCGCAAAAAGTCGATTCGCAGTCCGCGTCCGTACGAGCCTTTCGCTATTTCCGCGAGCCTCGTCGCGCCCGCGTCTCCTTCGACGCCGATTACGCGCGAAACGCCGCTTTCTTTCGCGGCGGACGCAAGAGCGCGGGTGAAGTTGCCGGAGCCGCAATAAAGGTCTAAATAAACGCCGC
Organism: uncultured Myxococcales bacterium; assembly: GCA_964400725.1. Taxonomy (GTDB): domain Bacteria; phylum Myxococcota_A; class SURF-8; order SURF-8; family CAYNVS01; genus CAYNVS01. The sequence goes on along the minus strand of CAYNVS010000069.1, from coordinate 11,124 downwards.
TCCGCCCTCCGTGGCCGGAAAGCGCAAACAAACGCGCTTTGTCCGTCATCATTCGGTTTACGGCAGAGTTGGACTGCAAAAAAGAAAGCGGCGACGCGAGCAGCCCGTCCTCGACCTCGACGCTCGGCTCTCCATAAATATTGGACGTTCCGGCGTTTTGCGCCAAAACGCTCGCCGCCTCGCTTTCGCGCATTATCGACGCTGCCAGCGCTCCGGAGCTTTTAAGCGGGTTTCGGCTCCAAACGTACGCGAGCAGGGATTCGCTCTTTTCCGCCCAAATCATGCGCAGTTCTCCGGCGACGATTTTTTCCGCCTTTATTATCGGCGCGATTTGCGCGGCGGCGTCGTTCAACTCTTTAATTAAAATCGGGCAAAAAGTCGTTTCGGCGATTTCGCGGCTTAAGTTTTTGCGAAAACCGAGGCGGCCGTTTTGAATTAAAAAACGAACCACCCTGCGGTAGCCGTAAGGCTCGCCGCGCAAAATTTCAACGCTTGGCAGAGCCGAGACGTCGAACTTGCCGATGCGAGAAAGCTGATCGATTAAAATTCCGGCTTTAGCGTCAAGCTGCGCTTCGTACCGTAAATGCTGCCAGCAGCAGCCTCCGCACTTGCCGTAAACCGAACAAACGGGCTTTACGCGGTCGGGAGATTTTTCAATTATTTCAACCGCTTCCGCCTCGTCGTATTCTTTCTTGCTTGCGCATATCCGCGCTAAAAACGTCTCTCCTGGCAGCGCGCCAGCCGCAAAAACAGTTTTATTCTCGTCGTTTTTGCATAGCGATCGTCCCTCGTACACAAGCTTTCCGGCTTTTAGCCGGGTAAGACCTACTTCTTGTCCTTTATCCATTGCGCGACCTTTGCGGCTGCGATTTGTTCGACGCCGTAAATTTCAAAAACAAGTTTGTCTATTTCGCGGTCAAGCTCGACAAAACGCTTCCCCTCGCCGTTAAGCTCCGACGCTTCCCTCGCCATCGCCGACAAGCGTTTTCGCGTTTCCGCGTCGGCAAGCGCGAGCGGCAGCGTTTCTAATCTGCTCTTTAGCGCCTGCGCCGGAAAGAACCTGTAACAATGATAGAATGAAAGAAGAGAACTATTCAGCAGGGCAAGCGCGTAAAAGGCGTCCATCAATTCCGGAGCCGGAATTAAAATATTGGCGTTGTTGAGCGTGAAATACCCCAAGTCGTCGTATGCGAACCGCAGCCTTTCTCCGGCGAAGCGGTAAATCAACTTTCCTTTTTTGCGGTAAATTTCCTCAGGAGCGGCCTGCTTCAGCTTTTCTTGGTCGAAGAGAAGATATTTTTCCTCGAAGGCAATTTTGTAACGGTCAACCTCCCGGCCTATCAACACGGGAACGAGCTTCTCGCCTTTTTTATTGGTTTTCTTATCAAAAACGAAATTTTTGTTGTCGCCCGTAACCACGCCGACCGCCCACTCGGAGCCCTGCCACAGCGCGGTTTTCCCTTTCGGGTCTTCCATGGAGCGGCATATTTTTTCAAGCGTCTCGTCGTATCGAAAGTTGTAAACGTTTTCCGGACAATCGCGCAAAACGGACTGATTAATAAAGCGATGCGGCTCTTCCCGGTCGTCGTCCAACAGGCTTGCGAGACAGGCCGTCTCGCCGCCGCCTTCGTCTCTTTTGGAGAATCCGGCGACGACTATCTGCCATCGTCCTTTCTGGCCGGGTTCGGCGAAACCCGCAAGGCGGAACAAATCGTATTTTTGCGCCAGCCGGGCGCGCGTCTGCTGATGAGCCTGAATACTGGCGAACGACGCCGGAAGCGCCGCTACGAGCCTGCCTCCGGGTTTAAGCGCGTCGAGATAATATTCGAGGAAAGCCGCTAGTCCGTTTGCGCGCTTATTCGCGCTTTGTCCGCTTTTCCCCGCCCAAACGTCGGGCGCGCAGGCGTATGAAGACGGTTTCGTCAGAACGAAATCCAAGCCTTGCCGTATAATCCGCTTCGGCGGCGACTGACCGAACATGTCGCCGGGATCGTTAGCCGCGTCGTAAGCGTAAACGCGGGGCTGAACGTACGTTTTGCCCGGAGCGCGCAGAATTATGTTCATGCTTGCCGCGGCGGCGGCGAGAGGATCGGGGTCGAAACCAGCCAGATTGCCTCCGACGACCCGTAGATACGCCGCCTCAAGCGGCAGTCCGCGCTCGCAAAGAATTTTGCAAGCCGCGCGCAGAGCGAACAACAACGGCGCGCCGCTTCCGCAGCACGGGTCTAGTATAATATGCGACGGGTCGTCAATCTCGTCTAGAGACAAAGCCGAAACCATTACTTGCGCCGTCTTAGCGTCAACCGGCTGGGCCGCTTCTTTAGCCGCTTTTTCATTAGGCTCCCCTATTGCGCGTATTATTGAAAGGGCGTCCAGCGGCGTTTTAGAAAAATCGTTTTCGCGGCAGAATATAGCGAGCCTTTTAAGCGGAAAGTTCTCAAGCGTCTCGCGGGCGGCGGGAAGAAGAGATAGCGGCGAAAGCAGCCTAGCCTTCGAGTCGTCCTCGAACAGCGCCGCGGAGCGCCGCCTTTTCGCGCCGAACATCGCTTCGTCCAAGAGTATGAATAAATCGTCTTCGTCCTTGGGAAAGACGAATATTCTGCGAAGTTCTAGCATTCGTAGATAAGCGGCGGCAAGCGTAGCGGCTGCGATGGTTTTTCTTTTGAAGTCCTCGTTCTTTACCGCGCCCGTTGACGGTATTTTTCGCCGCGCGTATTCGTAAACCCGCTCGACGTCGAAAGACAGCCGAGCCAAAGCCTCCGGATCGGACGCCTCAAACATCGGAAGCGTTTCGATTCTCTTTTTTTTAATCTCCGGCGGCTCGCGCTCGAAAATTATCCCTTTGCTCATGCGCGCCGAACCTTAAACGATTCTGGGAGGAAGTAATACCCTTCCGGCAGCGCGACCGCGCGCAGATGCTCTTCGTTCCATCTCGGCATCGTCAACATGGCGCCTACTATCCACATAACGTTTTCGTTGTAAAGAAACGTAAGGTGCCCGCAGCCCTCCACAAGCAGGTTGGCGTCGGCTTTCTCCCATATGGCGTTGGAGTAAGGCACGACCATATTGTCGTTGCGTCCTACCAGACAAATCCACGGTACGAGGCTTTCCGGCATGTCTTTCTCGGCTTCTTCCAGTTCTAGAAAGAAATCGCTGCCGGGAAGAAGCGAAACGCCGTCGGCTCCGACCGCGAAAGCCGCAAGTTTGCTGCCTTTGTGAGGCGTTGCGACGCTTATCACCCTTGAAATGCGGCGTTTGCCGTCTAGTTTGGCGAGGGCGTAGCGTGCTATAAGTCCGCCCATGGAATGAGCTACGATCTGAAATTTTTCCGCGTTCCACGCCTTTGCGAGGAGGTCGAGCCGCTCCATCATCTTCTCAGCGTGTTTTTGTATCGGCTCAATAGTCGGTCGCAGAGTCGCCGCGTCGATATGATAAAGCTCAAAATTTTGCTCTATCTTGTCGGCAAGCCGCGACATACAGGCGCGGTTCATCATGTATCCATGAAGGCATAAAACGGGATCTGGATCGTCTCCTTTTCCGGGCGGCACGGGCGTAGGTTCCGGCGATTTGACTCGAATGCCGAACGGGTATGTTGCGATTGAAATGAAAGAGTTGAACGCCTCGTTCAAATACACTTCCAAAATGCGGGCGAAGGAATCCCGCGGCTCTTGATACTTTAATATCATGGCGTCGGTTGCGCCGCTTTTAAGCGCCGCTTTACGCTTTTGAGCCTCTTCGTGGCTGAGATTACGGTCTTCGTAATACCAAAATAAAAAACTAAGCGTAAGAAGAAGCCCCGCGACCGCAAACGCGAAGGCGAGTATATAAACGGGAAGAAAAATTAGGCTCCACATTAAAACGTCTCCGTTTAAATAAAAACGACCGTAAAATCATAACTAAATTTTAAAATTTACTCAAGGCAATCGCCGCAAACGATTTGACATTAAAAAGAGGGCGCATAAAATCTGCGTGTAATTTTAAACGTTCCGCCGAAAAGAAGAGACGAAAATGCTCGAAATTAAACGGACAATCGCCGCCGCCGCCGCCGCCGCGCTGCAATCGCGCGAAGACGAAATAATCCCGCTGTTCAAACTTCCCGACAAACCCGAATGGGGCGACTTAAGCCTTCCCTGCTTTACGTTTGCAAAAGCGCAAAAAAAGGCGCCGAACGCCATAGCCTCCTTCGTCGCCGGAGAAATCGCCGAACAAATCGATTGCGTCGCAACGGTTGAAGCTGCCGGGCCGTATCTAAACTTTAAAGCCAAAACCGAGCCTCTCGCGCGCCGCGTTTTGTCGGAAGCGGTCGATTTTTCAAAGCCGTTAAACCTGCCCGATATAGGACGAAACAGCTGGGTGGTAATAGATTATTCGAGCCCCAACATCGCCAAGCCGATAGCTTTTCATCACATCCGCAGCACGGTTATAGGCTCGTCGCTGAGACGAATTCACCTGGCGCTGGGGTACCGCACGCTGGGCATTAACTATTTGGGCGACTGGGGAACGACGCAAGGCAAGCTGATATGCGCGTTCAAACGCTGGGGTTCTCCCGAATCTCTCGAATCTGAAGGCATCCGACATCTGCTCGACGTTTACGTCCGCTTTCATAAAGAAGCCGAGACCGATCCGTCGCTGAAAGAGGAAGCCAAGGCTTGGTTTGTAAGGTGCGAAAGCGGCGACGAAGAGGCTCTTAGCGTATGGCGTAAATTCCGCGAAATCTCGATTCGAGAGTTCGACCGCATTTACAAGCTGCTCGGCGTGGAGTTCGACGCGATAGACGGCGAGTCGCTGTATCATAAGAAGGCCGAGGAAATATTCGAGCTTGCGCGCCGAAAGGCCGGAGCTACGGACAGCGAAGGCGCGTTCGTAATTCCGCTGGACGAATACAAACTGCCGCCAGTTCTGCTGCGTAAAGCCGACGGAGCCACTCTTTACGCCACCCGCGACATCGCCGCCGCGATAGATCGGTACGAGCGCGCGCCTTTTGAAAAATCGCTTTACGTTGTAGGCAGCCAGCAGGCGCTTTATTTCTCGCAGTTAATTCTTGCGCTTAAAAAGCTCGGCTTCGACTGGGCCGACAAAATGAAGCACGCGCCGTTCGGAATGCTTTCAATCAAAGACCCGGATTCTGGCGAAGTAACCACCGGCAGCACGCGCGAAGGGAACCTCGTATTCCTCGAAGACGTGCTGAACCGCTCCATGGAACTCGCGCGCCGCGCGGTTGAAGAAAACGCCGCCAAGCGTTCCGCTCCGTTGAGCGAGGATGAAATTAAAGTCATAAGCAGGCAGGTGGGAGTCGGGGCGATTATTTTCGCCGACTTGACCAACCGCCGCATAAACGACGTCGTATTCGACTGGGACAGAATGCTGTCGATGCAGGGCGACACGGGCGTTCACGTTCAGTACGCTCACGCACGCTGCATGAACATGCTGCGAGAGGCGGGCGCGCTTGATTTGACCTCGTTCGACGCGTCGCTATATACGCGCGAAGAGGAAAGAGCGCTGCTCGTTTCGCTGTCGCGCTACAAAGAGACCGTCGTTAAGGCCGCCGCGGAGCTTGAGCCATCGTTGTTGGCGCGGTATCTGCTCGATTTGTCCGGCGCGTTCGGCAAAGTTTACGAGCTTTTCAAGACGGAAGGATACCGATTCCTCGACTCGAACGAGAACGTGAGGCGCGCAAGACTCGCTCTTGCGGCCGCAACCGCCCGCGTAATAAAAGAAGGGCTTGCGCTTTTAGGCGTTGAGGCGCCGGAGCGGATGTAGGCAAACACTCGATACATCCCGAAGGGATTACAAGTTAATACTTCGGCTCGAAAACGCCGAGATTGTATTAATAAGGTCGGGCGACGAACGCTCTCTCTCTCATATTAAGCGAAAGCCATGGCCGGGGCGGCGGCAAGAGGCGTTTCATTGCGACTTTTCTTGCTCGAAGGCCGCGATTGTGCTAATTGTTATCCGCGCAAATTATATTTTTAACCTTAATAAAGCTCGCAAAATGCCCGAAAAAACGCCTTACGAATACAAGCCTTATTACCGCGACGTTAATTACAGACACGAGAACGTTTACCGCGCGCGCCTCGAAGAATTCCCGGAAGTCGCGATTTACCCGAAAGAGGCGGAAGAGCTGAAGGGAGAATGGGCTCGCGGCGGCTCCAAACTGTGCGTGGACGTAGGCTGCGCCGAAGGCGACCTTATAATCGCTTTAGCCAAGAGCGCGCCTGACAACGAGTTCGTGGGGCTGGACGTGCGCTTCAAACGAGTCGCCAAAGCGGCCGAGCGGACGACGAAAGAAGGAATTGCGAACGCGAGGTTCATACGCTACGACGGCGCGTATTTAAACAGGCTTTTCGCTCCCGGAGAAATCGACGAACTGTATTTTCTCTTCCCCGACCCTTGGCCTAAACTAAAACAAAAAAAACACAGGCTGTTTTCGGTTGAAAAATTAAAGGAATGGCTGGAGCTTTTAAAGCCCGGCGGGGCGGTAGAACTGAAGACCGACCACGCCGATTACTTCGAGCAGATTAAAGAAGTTCTCGCGGCCTCGCGGGACGTCGCCAAAGTCGCGCTTTTAAGCGAAAATTTATACGCCGACGAAACGTTGAGCGGGCGCCTGCCCAAAACGCGCTTTGAGAGGCTTTTTACAGGAATGTCGAAGCCGATTAAATACGTCCGCATTGAAAAAATATGATTTTCTTTTAAGAATAATCATTTTTCGCGCGTAAATTTAATTGAAAAAAATACGCGCCGCGTTAAAATTGGCAAAACTTCGCGGCGAGGGAAATAATAGCCGCGCTTGCCCACAGGAGCAGCCAAATGAAATTATCAAGACTTTCTTTCGTCTCGGCCTTTTTCGCCGCGCTGGCGGCCTGCGCGTTTTTCGCGGGGTGTTCCGGTTCAAGCGAAAACAACAACGACGGCGGCGACGCCGAAGCCGATATTGAGACGACCGCTGATGCGGAGCAGGAAACGCTTCCGCCGTTCGACGACCCGGCGGAGGCCGGAAAATACGGTATAGGAATAATCAAGGCGACGGTAACTGACGCGGCGAGAAACAACCGGACGCTGCCCTGCCTAATTTGGTATCCTTCATACGAAGAGACTGAGCCGTTTTATTACCAGGACGCTTTCAGACGCGACAACGTGAACGAGAACGCAACTCCAGCCGCCGCCGACGCTCCGTATCCGCTGCTCGTTTTCTCGCACGGAAACAGCGGGATGGCCGAGCAAAGCTGGACGATGATGGAATTCTTCGCGGCGCACGGCTTCGTTGTCGCAAGCTGCGATCATGTCGGCAACACCGCCGCCGACTTTGCGAAAGATAACGACGCCGCGGAGAAGGCAATGCCGCAGTCGGTTTACGACCGCCCGCTGGACATAACTCTGCTGATAGACAACCTGCTTGTTTGGAACAAACAGGACGGTCACGCCCTCAAAGGAATAATTAACCCGGATAAAATCGCCATGTCGGGGCACAGCTTCGGAGGTTACACTACTATGCGCGTCTCCGGCGCGAGCCTGAGCGTTGAGGCTTTCAAAGAAGCGTGCGTAAAAGACCCGCTGGCTACGCTCTGCGATTATCTGACCGGCTACGATTTGAGCATGATTAAGGACGGGCAATCTATGGACGCGCGCGTAAAAACGGCCGTGCCGCTAGCTCCGGCAGGGTTTCAGTTCTTTCAGGCGGCGGGAGTAGAGCCGATAAAAATACCGATGATGCTGATGGTGGGAGACGGCGATCACACCTGCCCGCTCGACGGCGAAACGCAGCCGATGTACGACTCGCTGAAGACGCCTAAGGCGCTTGTTACTGTGGTAAAAGCCGCGCACATGAGCTTTACCAACCTTTGCGCAATTGTGGGAGGAATCAACGACTACCTGCGCCGCGAAGGATGCGACAAGGAAAAGTTTATTTCCGCGGACGAAACCTACAAGGCGGTAAACCGCTACGCTCTCGCTTGGATACGCCGCTACCTTTACGACGACGCCCGCTACGACGAAATATTGAAACCGACCGACCCGGCCGCGCACGGCATTTCGGCGACGATTCAGATAAAACAATAAACAACCCTCAGCCTAATTAAATCAAACGCGCCTCGAGTTAAATCGGACGCGTTTTTTTTGCCCGACGAACGCGGAAAGATTTTAATCCGCTTTATAGAGCGGACGCGTCGGCGCTTGAAAGAGGCAAAATCGACGACGAGCCGGCGCCGCAAAAACAATATTCGGAAAAAGTAAAAAAATTATTGACCTAGCGCGCGGTTGGGATAAAAATATAAAAGTTAAGAGCGAAAACGGTTGAAACGTTTATTATGACGCGAACATAAAGACACACTTTCGGAGGTAATCATGGCTCAGAATTTTCAGTTCAGGGATCCCATTCCGTTTCCGGCAAAAAAAGTATTGGAGAAAATGCTGGAGCCGGAATTTAACAGGATTTGGACAATCGAGCAGCGCGGAATGAACCCCGTGGTTACGGTAAAGGAAAAGACAGCGGATAAATTCGTAATGGAAATCGAGCTCGAAGAGCCGCTGCCCAAGCCGCTTGGCACGATGAAAGCCAAAATGCGCTTCACATGGGACTTGAAGGCGATGAAAATGACGTGGGCGCGCGAGGGAATGGACTCGATGAGCAAAACGAGCAAAATCAACGGCGAAACGCGTATTGAACCCCGCGGAGCGGACGCCTGCGACCTCGTAGAAATCATCAACATCGACGTTCCGGTTCCGCTATTGGGCAAAAAAATCGAAAAAGGCGTGGCCGATTATCTTAAAGAAAGCCGTCCGTCAAAGATAGCTTTTTTACTGAAGCACCTGAAGTAAAATCTTTTATTATAGCGCTAAGGGCAGTCGATTTATCGGCTGCCCTTATTTATTTCGCGTAGTTTCTATCGCCGCCGCCGCTCGAAATTAATCTTAAAGAATTCGCGCCAGCCGGATACCTGAACTTCGCTTAGCCAATGCCCTAAACACTGAATAATTTTAAAATCGATTTCGACGTTTTGTTTCTTTGCGGCTTCGACAAAAAGTTCCGCGGCTTTTAACCTGCATTTATTAAGTTCCCAAGCCGCCGCTAACAACGCTTCGCGAGAAATATATTTCCGCCGCAATCATTTGCGTCAGCTTGTTCGTCAAGCGCGCGAGGCTATCCTTCCTCGATAATGCTCTTAACCGTCTCGATTACGTAATCTTGATCGTCGTCCGTAAGCCCGACCGAGCACGGAAGGCTGAGCCCGCGGTCGAATATCGTTTCGCTCGTCGATCCGCCGAAGAGCTCGCATTCTTTGTACATCGGCTGCAAATGAATCGGCTTCCACGTCGGGCGCGTCTCTATGCCGCGCTCTTTAAGCCGCTCGTGCATGACGCGCCTGTCTATTCCGTTCGTCTTAGACGGGTTTAAAAGCATGGTGTAAAGCCAGTTCGACGGATTTGCGAACGATGGGCGAGGCGGAAGAGTTATTCCTTCCATTCCCGAAAAAGCGTCGTTGTAACGTCGCGTTATCGCGGCCTTCTTTTTAAGGAATTCGGGCAGCAGCTCCAACTGCGACGCGCCGAGCGCCGCAGCTAAATTTGTAAGCCTGTAGTTGTATCCGATTTCGTCGTGGCTGTATTCCACGCCGGGCAGCTTAGCTTGAGTGGTAAGGTGCTTTGCGCGGACGATTTTCTTTTCGTCGCGGCATACCAGCATTCCTCCTCCGCCGGAAGTGATAATTTTATTTCCGTTGAAGGAATAAATGCCGATTTCGCCAATCGTTCCGACATGCAGGCCGTCGAGATCTCCGCCTATGTAAGTCGCGCCCAAAGCCTCCGCGGCGTCCTCGATTAAAACTACGCCGTATTCGTCGCAAACGCGCTTTATCGGCTCAATATTGGCCGGACATCCGAGTATGTGAGCCAAAACGAGCGCCTTTGGAGGTTTGCCGTTCTTTTTAACGCGTTCCTTCACCGCCTCTTCTGCAAGGGCGGGGTCGGCGTTCCATGTTTCGGTCTCTGAGTCGATGAATACGGGTTTGGCTCCGGCGTACGCTATCGGGTTAACGGTTGCGATGAACGTAAAGGTCGAAGTTAAAACTTCGTCGCCCGCGCCGACTCCGGCAAGCATCATGGCTATATGCAGCGCGCTCGTGCCGTTGGAGGCCGCGACCGCCCTGCCGGTTTTAACGTACGCGGCGAAATCGCGCTCGAAGCGATCAACGAACGGCCCGACCGACGAAACGAAATTGGTATCAACGCACTCGCGCAGATAATTCATCGCGTTGCCCGCAAGTTCCGGCACGCATAAAGGGACGTTTCTTTTTTCCAATACGGTCATTTTCGCTTCCTATCTGTGATAGCGGTCAGGGTCGTAAAGATCGAGGTTGTTCCTCACCCACTCCGCCGTAAGCGCGAGCCCTTGTTTGAGGGCGACTGTCGGCTCCCAGCCAAGCAGCCGTTTGGCTAGCGCCGGATTAGACTGCAAAACCATCACCTCGCTTTTGCCGGGGCGAATTCTCGCTTCGTCCTGAATTACGACCGCGTCGCTGCCCGTTACCTCCGCGGCCATCTCGAATATTTCCTTTACCGAATACGCTGCGTTTGTGCCTAGCTGTATAGTTTTACCTTCAATTCCCTCCGCTGTTCCGGCCTTTATGAAGCCCTCGACCGTGTCGGAGACGAACGTAAGGTCGCGGCGCGGCGCCAGATTGCCGAGCCTTATTTCCTTTTTGCCCGAAATTAACTGCGCTAAAATAGTTGGAATAACCGCGCGCGTTGACTGCCGCGGCCCATATGTGTTGAACGGGCGGAGAACGACCACGGGAACGTCGTAAGAATCGTAGAAAGCCTCGCACATTTTATCGGCGCCTATTTTTGAGGCCGAATAAGGAGACTGCCCCTGAAGCGGATGCGTTTCGACGATTGGCAGCGTCGCGGGAGTGCCGTAAACCTCGCTTGTGCTTGTGGCGACGATACGGGCGCAGCCATTAATTCGGGCGGCGTCAAGCGCGTTGAACGTCCCTTTTATATTAGTATCTATGAACGATTCCGGCGCCGCGTAACTGTATGGAATAGCTATCAGCGCGGCTAGATGGAAGACGATCTCGACTCCCTTGAAAGATTCCCGCACGAAATTTGCGTCGCGTATGTCTCCAA
>CAYNVS010000068.1:0-12148 GCA_964400725.1 uncultured Myxococcales bacterium | reverse complement strand
CTCTGGCGTTGCGGTTTACGGCGGGCGCGGAGGGAGCCGGATTCAATATTGTAGACTTCGGCGGGGGAGGCAGGTCGTCTTTGACTGAAGGCCGGGAAGGCTCTTCGCCCCAAGAGGAAGGAGCTTCGGCGTCCTCGTCAATAACGACGTCGAAAGAAGTCGGCTCGCGTCTTCTGGGCTCTTCGGACTTTTTAAGCGCGGCCATACCGGTTACTATCCATACGAACAAAAGCCTCTCGGTTACGTTCTGATCGAACGGAGAAGACTCGATGGTTTCGTCGAAATTTTTTGAGAAATCAAGAGACGCAAGAAATTTAAGCTCCGCTTTGTTAAAGAACGCTTTGGATGAAAAGGCCTGACCTTCGCCAGTCGCGCCTATCGCGTAATATTTATAATTTTCAAAAGCGTTAATCCATATCCACCCGGCGGGAAGATAATTCATAATCCCTTCTTTAATTAATGTCGGCGTATTCTTTTCGACGTTTACGAAGGTTGAAGGAACCTCGTCGAGTTTTTGAAAGACGTAGTCTCCGGCGGTCATTTCAAAGGAAGACATAATGCGGTCTTCCTGATGACGTATGAGGAATCCGGGAAGCTCGTACGGGTATATGAAACCCTTTGCGACCAGCGCGTCGCCTTGTTTTCTGCCGGTTTGTTTGACGAATTCGAGCGAGATTCTGTTCTGCTCTTCGGTTATTCGTCCCATTCTAACCAATGTTTGTCCGAGGCATTCGCTTACGACGTTGGAGCTTGCGCCGATTGCGTTTCCTTTGTTGAACGCAATGATTTTATATAAATCGCCGTTTTTAATCTGCAGCGCGCCGCGAAGCTGATAGCGGAATATTTTATTGAATACAACCGGAATAGGACAGTTTTCAACTCGTCCCGACAACGGAGCGTCAAGCGGGTTTAACAGATAAAAATGTCCCGAATCCTTTTTTGCTTCGAATCTTTGCGCGGCTTGGTCTCTTACGGGATCGTATTTTTTTTTCGGGGCGAGAATTTTTAAAATTTCACACTCTATCGTTTCGGGCGTAATCGGCTTGTCGATGTAAATGCTTACGCCGAGATCGTGTATGGCGCTCGCGCCGTGCTTGGCCGACCTGTAAACGCCTGAAATCATAATTATAGGCGTCTCTTTGTATTCTTCCTTGGCGCGTATGTCGGCAACGAGCCGAAACCCGTCCGTGTCGGGCAGCAGAGCGTCAACGATTAAAAGATTGAACTTCGCTCCTTCGAGTTTTGACTGGGCTTCCCTTGAAGTGCCGGCGGTTATTACGGTAAATCCTTTTAGGGAAAGGTATTCGTCCCATACGTTTCTTATCGCCGGGTCGTCGTCAACTATTAAAATTTTTGCGTCCATACCGTATCCGAGTCTCGTCGCTCTCCGCTTCGCGATTAAATAAATGCCGCTTAAGGTTATAAATAATACGCAACCTGCCAATTAATCAACAGATTTTTTATTTCGCCGGAAGATATATTAAAATTAAATTTAATGTTGGTCAAATATTTGCGTAAAATACAAAATACATGTAAAATTTGTGTTGCGTTATTTTAATCGGTTTACGGTTAATATCATTTTGTAATTCGCAAAGTACGGCTCAAAGGTTGTCATATGAGCGATTATATCGACCCGAAAGAAACAAACCAGACGGACGAGTTCGAGATTCATCTCTCGGAAACCATCGAACTTCTTCATACAAAGCGGCTATCCAAACTCAAGGATAAACTCGTAGCCGCCGAGCAGAGCATACAGGAGCTAAAGCAGCAAAACGACTCGCTGAGAGAGCTTCGCGAGCAGAACGAGCGGATGAAGGAACGCTACGAGCGCGACCGTTTGACCATCAGCAGCCTTGAAGCGATAGTCGCCAACGTAGAAAACGAGAAAGCGTCTCTGGCGAGCAGGCTCGACTACGCGGGCGATCAGGTTCAATCGCTTTTAGCGGCTCTAAAAGAGAAAGAAACCGCTTTGGCCGACGCCTTATTGCAGCTTGACGAGGCCCGCAAAGCTCGCCCGGCGGTTTTATCCGACGACGCAAATCAAAAGGAAATCGAGAGGCTGAAATCTCTTCTTGAAAAAGCGGTCGAGGACAGACTAAAGGCCGAAAGCGCGTTAGCCGAAGCGGCGAACGAGCGGGACAACCTTTTAATAGTGCTTTCCGAAAGCCCGGTTTTTACCGAGCTCAATCACGCGGAAATCGCCGACATTTCGGAAATACAAAAACTTTACGCGCAAATCGAAGACCTCGACCGCAGACTTTCGGACGAAATGCGCAGTTCCGAGTATCTTTCAGCGTTAATAGCCAAAAAAGACGAAAACTTAGCGCTTGCAAATTCTAAATTAACCAGTTCGCTGCAAAAAATCGCCCAGCTTGAACGGATGCTTGAGGAAGGGCTTGCAAAAGGCAACGACGAAGCGACTGAGATGTCCGTTACAATCGAGCGGCTCGAAGAGGAAACCAAGGGACTTGCCGCTATAATACAAGCGCAGAACCAACAGCAAAGCGACATCCGGCAGGAAAACGAGCGTCTCGTTTCCGAGCTTGCCGCCGCGGTCAAGAAACTCAACGATATAGAAGCCAAGCACTTGGCTGAAATAGAGCTTGTAAACGCGCAGTGGGCGATTTGGAAACCTTATCTTGAGGCCTTCCAAATGTCGCCGCTTAAACTGGAAGAGATGATTTTAGAGAAAGAAAGGCTGGAGCAGCGGGTTCTCGATTTAGAAAAAACTTACGAGCAAATAGACGAAGTCGCCAGAGAAACGCATCAAAACGCCTACGACAAAGCCTTCTCCGACACGTGGCGCGACGAACGGCGCTCGCTTCTGACCGCAATCGATCAGCTTCAATCGTCGGTGTTCGCGCTTTCCAGCGAAAATAAAGCTCTGAAAGAAGAGCGCAATCGTCCGCAGCCCTCAAAGGCGGACGAACTAGCCGAGGTTATAAAAGACAGAGAGAAAAAGATTGACGCGCTTATGAGCAAGCAGGACGATCTGATTAAGTGCATCAACAGAATGCAGGAAACGGTCAGCAATCTGGAATACAGGCTCGTCAAAACAGAAATAAACCTCGCGCTGACCAAGGCCGAGGAAGAAGCCGCAAAGGCACGCGGCAAACTTTTCGACCCCGGCAAGAAATAACGCAGGCGCAAAATATGACGCATTCAACAGAGGCGGAAGAGCGGAACCGGCTTTTTCCCGTTATTGAAAGAACGTGGGCGCCGCTTCCGATAGGAGTTCTCGTATCGGGCTCCGGCAGCAATCTTCAGGCGATTATCGACGAAATCGCGGCTGGCTCGCTTTACGCTGAAATCAAAGTCGTAATTTCAAACGTTCCGGACGCGTACGGCCTTGCTCGGGCGCAAAAGGCCGGAATTCCGGCCGTCGTCGTAAATCACAAAGATTACGGCAAAGACCGGGCGGCTTTCGAGGATAAACTTATCGAAATTCTACTAGGCTGCGGAACGCGCCTCGTCGTATTGGCCGGATTCATGCGCATTCTATCGCCGCGCTTCGTCGGCGAATTCCCTCAACGGATAATTAACATTCATCCGGCGCTGCTGCCGAGTTTCCCCGGAGTTGACGCGCAGACGCAGGCATTTGAATACGGCGTCAAAATAAGCGGCTGCACTACTCATTTTGTCGACGAGGCGTGCGACCACGGGCCTATAATATTGCAGAAAGCGGTCGCCGTTATGGAGGAGGACGACCGCGACGCGCTTCAAAAGCGCATTCTTGAGCAGGAGCACCGACTGCTTCCCGCCTCCGTTCAACTTTACGCCGACGGACGAATAGTCGTAGAAGGAAGAAAAACTAAAATACTGCCGCCCGATCAAGCGCGCGGCTGGCAGACTAAGTAATCCGCAAAATAAAAAAACAAAACCCGCCTTAAACGGCGGGTTTTCGCGCGCAATATTTCTTTTGTTTTTTATCTTATACCCACAAAGTTTATTAGCGAATCCGGCTGCTCTTGACCTACCAAAGTATAGAGCAGGTCTTCGTCTTTCCATGTTACCACGTTGAAGCCGTGAGCGCGCGATATGTAATAATTCTTTCCTTTCATATTTACGCTTTTAGCTTCGGCGGGCTTAAATTTTCCTTGGTTTTCGTAAACCAGCAGACTCATGCGGCTTCCCATCGGAGAACGGAAAACAATTTGGGCGGCCTGATGATTTTTAACGTGCGTAAGCCTTCCTCCCTCGATTTTAATCGCGGCGTTCTGCACCGGAATTTGCGGAAGACCAAAATCCACTTTGCCGTCGAACCACGACAATACGCTTTGCGGGTCTTCGGTTTTAATTTCCAGCGGCAGCGATTTGGCGTGCCTTAGGCTCGCTTCCGAAAAAAGCGCCTCGGTTTCGTCCCGCGAAGAGCCTTTGTCGTTGGAAATGAACATCGCGAAAAGAACTATAGCCACGCTTGCCGCGGCGCTTGCCGCCACGCGCCAAGCCGCGCCAAATATCGGCGACGGTCTTTCCTCTTTTTCCAGCGCCGCAATCCGTTTTACGATTTTTGTTTCCAACCGCTTCGGAGCCGGTTCTTCCTTGGCTCGGACGCTTTTAATCAAATCGGAGAGTTCAAGCTCTCTTTCGTAAGCCGCCTTGCAACTTGGACAGAACGAGACGTGCAGCCGAGCCTCGGCAAGCTCTTCGCCGTCAAGTTCGCCTTTCAGCAGGTACGGCAATAATTTTTCAACGTCATTGCAGGTTTTCATGCTCGCCGCCTTTGACTTTATCGCCGCGTAAATAAACCAGTTTGGAATCCTGACGCGCCCTGTCTTCGTCCTCCGTTTCTTTTTCGCCGCCGGGCGCTTTGCCGACGTTTTTTACGTAGCCTTCCCTCCGCGCGAACTCGGATAGAGCCTTGCGCAGAGCGGAGCGTCCGCGGTGCAGCCTGCTCATCACCGTGCCCAGAGGGGATCCCGATATTTCAACAATTTCAGTGTAGCTGTAATCGAGCAGGTCGGAAAGAACGACCACGGAGCGCATCTCGTCTGGAAGAGCGTTCAGCGCTTTCAGCACTTCGTCGGATAAATCGTGATAGGAAAAGAAACCTGGAAGAGCGGCTTCGGACGGATTTTCATCGCCCGGCGTCCGCTCCTCAATTTCTGAAAAATCTACGGTTTTGGTTATGCGCTCGCCCTCGGTTTTATTTTTACGAACCGCGTTAAGAAACGTGTTGGTCAGAATTCTCGCCAGCCACGCTCTAATGTTCGTCCCTTCGCGGTAGCTGTCAAAATCTTTGTACGCTTTCGCGAAAGTTTCTTGAACGATGTCCTCGGCGTCGTCGCCGTTGCGCGTATAATACCGCGCCAAGGCGTACATATCGTTCAGAAGCGGCAGAGCCTCCCGCTCGAATCTGACCCTTTTGTCGGTTTTTTTAGACGCGAATAAAGCCATGTCAATGCCTCTTGCATTTAACAACAATTCCGGCGCGGTTTTTATTCCATGTTAATTAAAATTTTGCGGTTTTAGCTCTCAAATTCTATTTATACGCGCGCGAAAGCCAAAAGGCGGCGGAACTAAACTTCTAAAAGTCTATCGAAACAGCAAAAGGACGAACGCAGCCGCATTCGTCCTTTTAGTTGATTTTATTTAACGGCTATTGCCTAAATATTTCTACGTTCTGAATTACGACCGGCTCAAGAGGTTTGTCGCGGCGGTCGCGGGGAACGCGGGCGATTTTCTTTACTATATCGAGCCCGGCGGTAACTTGTCCGAAAACGGTGTGTTTGCCGTCAAGCCAAGGCGTGGGAATTTCGGTGATGAAGAACTGCGAGCCGTTGTCGTTGGCGCCTGCGTTCGCCATGCCGAGCCTCCCCGGAATGTTGAACGTAAGGTCGGGCGCGAATTCGTCTTTAAACTTATAACCGGGATTGCCGGTGCCGGTCCCCAGCGGGCATCCGGTTTGAATCATAAATTCGGGGATTACGCGGTGAAAGATAAGACCGTTATAAAACGGTTTTTTCTGCTTCATAAGCGAGCGCGGATCGACCCATTCCTTTACGCCCGTCGCAAGGCCGACGAAATTATCGACCGTAACGGGAGCTTTGTCCTCGAAAAGCTCGAACTCGATGGCTCCCATGTTGGTCGTCAGGCGACCCATTAGTTTTCCGTTCTTCTGCTGCATTTTGGTTTCTCCTTTCAATGCGGCTCCGCCTCCGCTTTTTTGGCAGGCGGCGCATCCGGCGGTCATTATCAGCGCCGCGGTTAAAAAAATGAAAATCCTCTTTTTCATCGCTTCCTCTTTCTGTGGTTACTCCGCGTAATTTTTTATTAAAAGTTCCGCTATCTGCACGGCGTTTAAAGCCGCGCCTTTAATTAAATTGTCTGATACGCACCAAAACGAAAGTCCGTTCTCGATTGAAAAGTCTCGCCTTATGCGGCCCACGAACACCTCGTCCCTGCCTTCGGCGTCGAGCGCGGGCGTGGGATAAACCTTCTTGGCAGGGTCGTCCATCACCGCAACGCCGGGCATCTGAGCGAGCAGTTTCCTCGCCTCGTCAATCTCGAACGGCTTGCGCGTTTCTACGTGCACGCACTCCGAATGACCGAAGAAAACAGGCACGCGCACAGTCGTCGCGGTAATCGCCATTGAGTTATCTTCCAATATTTTCTTCGTCTCGTCAACCATCTTCATCTCTTCGTCGGTGTACCCGTTAGGCAAAAACGCCCCTATTTGCGGAATGCAGTTGAACGCGACGTTCTTTGCGATTACGCTGGAAGGCTGCCGCGAGCCGTCCGCGAGGCGGTTCTTGGTAAATTCCGTCAGCTCGTAAATTCCTCCGCGTCCCGCGCCCGAAACCGATTGATAGGTATCTACGACGACGCGCTTTATTCCGTACGCGTCATGCAGTGGCTTTAACGCGACGACCATTTGTATCGTGCTGCAATTCGGGTTTGAAATAATGCCGGTCTTTTTGTAACCGCTCAAAGCCGCCGGGTTTACTTCCGGAACTATCAGCGGCACGTCGGGCTCCATGCGAAAACGGCTCGTCTTGTCGATTACTACCGCGCCCGCTTCCGTCGCGTATTTAACGAACTTATCGGAGACCGAGCCGCCGGCGCAAAAGAAGGCTACGTCTATACCTTTAAATGAATTTTCCGTTAAAAGTTCGACGTCGCAAGCCACGCCTTTAAAGTCTTTTTTAGTTCCGGCGCTTTTTTGTCCGGCAAGGTATTTTATATTTGCGACCGGGAAATTTCTCTTCTCAAGGGTTTCAACCGTTTTCCCGCCGACCGCTCCCGTCGCTCCGACCACCGCTACGTTGTACGCGTTCTTTCTCTTTAAGCAAACCATTTTAATATCCTTTCCAAAAAATTCTGCGCGCCGGACAGTCCGGCCAATTTAATAATAAAAATTACCGCGCATTTTATATAAAAAACGCCGCAAATAAAACAAAAAAAGTTTAATCGCACAAAAAAAGACGCCCGAATTCGGGCGTCTTGCGAGAACGATTTGCGAAACGGTTTAACGTTTCGAGAACTGGAAGCGGCGTCTGGCGGAACGCAGACCGTACTTTTTACGCTCCTTTTTGCGGGCGTCGCGGGTGATTAGACCGGCGCGCTTTAGAACGGCGCGAAAATCAGGGTTTAGCGCGCTTAAAACTTTGGCTATACCGTGCCTGATGGCTCCGGCTTGACCGGCAAGACCGCCTCCGCCGACGTTGGCGAAGATGTCGTATTGTCCGGCTCCGCTGGTCAGCGCCAGCGGCTGGTTGATTACGAGCTTATAGGTCTCGTGGCCGCCGAAATAGTCGTCAACCGTCCTGCGGTTGATTACGAATTTGCCCGTTCCTCTGCGCATCCATATTCTCGCGACGGCGGACTTTCTTTTGCCGACCTGATGCCAACTGAAATTGAAGCCCATTTTCATCTCCTCCGATTAAAATTTAAGTTCCAAGGGCGTTGGGGACTGCGCCTCGTGCGGATGCTCCGCCGTTCCGTAAACTCTAAGTTTTTTGAACATGGCGCGGGAAAGAGTCCCGTTCGGCATCATGCCGGAAACCGCGTCTTTGATTATGAAATCCGGATGCTTTTCCATCATGGTTTTGATGGGAATGGTTTTGAGATGGCCGAACTTGCCGCTGTGGCGGTAATAGACCTTGTTTTCCCATTTGCTGCCGGTAAGATTTATTTTGGTGGCGTTAATAACGACTACGAAATCGCCGGTGTCGATATGCGGAGTGAAGACGGGCTTATGCTTGCCGCGAAGCACCGTTACGATTTTGCTGGCGAGTCTGCCGAGCGTCAGTCCGGTCGCGTCGATGAGCCACCACTTGCGCTCTATTTCGTTAGTTTTCGCCAAATATGTGCGTTTTCCGATCATGCTAACCTCTCTTTCAAATCACGGACTAACTTTTCTACACAAAAAGCATTTTCAAGTCAAGAGCAGATTGAAATTTTAATCGCGGAAATTTAAAAATCGCGTTCCGCTCAAAAATTCCATAAAAGAGCCGTTTCAAGGCCGAGCCAATGAGACATCTTTTCGCCTCCGCCGAAAAGTCCGGGCATCGTGTAAACGACGCCGACGTCCAGCAGCAGGCTGCGCCACACTTTTATTCCGAGTCCGCCGCGTACGGCCATGTTCATTCTATTAATGCCGCCGTCGTCGTAAAATCCTTCGCGGTCGAGAACCCATAAAGTATAACCTACAGTAAGCATGCCGTAAGGTTTAACCTTGCGTCCGGGATATTCGTATATGAATCCGCCTTCTATCGGCATCATGGCGAAAGAAACCGACTTGTCGTAGTCGTTCGGAGCGATTTTATAAACCGCCGTTCCGCCGCCGAGCATCAACACCATTCCCGCGCCGGCCCAGCCGGTATAACGCAGCTCGAGCTCCGTCGTAAAAAACGGTCCGCCTTCCAAATTGTTGTAAGGCGCAGTAACGGTATAGCCGCCGCCGAGCCGCAGCCCGGCGCCCCAAGGTTCCTGCACCTTGGCGTACGCCGCCGGGGCGGATAAAAAAAACGCCGACGCCGCCGCGACGGCGACTATGAAAGCGCGTAACAACTGCCTCATTGATTGAAGAAAACCGCCGAGTTGCGCTACTTTACTTCCTTGTGAAGCGTGTGCTTGCGAAGATTCGGATTGTACTTCATTATTTCCATACGTTCCGGATTGTTCTTCTTGTTTTTCTCGGTGTGATACTGACTAACCAAGTCGGGGCGTCCCATTTTACGGGCTTCCGTGCACTCGACGATTATATGAATTCTTCCTAAGCCTTTTTTCTTAGCCATTTCGGTTCTCCTGAATTTCAAAAAGTCAAAAGTCAGAAAAAGATATTTAAAAGATATTTACATTATTGTCAAGCGCAAGAGAGCCGTATTTTCGACTTTTCGACTTTCTTGCAACCATCTTTAATCCGCGCCGCTTTTGGATAATTTGAGAGAAGGTCCGTTCGTCGCCATTATGCCGCTTTTTCGCTTTCTTTTCGCGCTAAAAGATAAAGATAAGGTAGGCCTCTCTAAAGCTGCGCCGCGCTAGCGCATACATAAATCAGAGTTCGGCTTAAAAACGCCAACCGAAGATGAGAGGCGCGTTATTTTGACGCGCTGTTTCAATTGACAGCGCAAAGACGGTTTGTTAAAAAAGAACGACATTAAAAAACGCCGCGCCCGTCAAATCAATCGGCGCGCAAAAAAGAACGGAGAAATCATGGCAACCGTAATTGTCGTTGGTACGCAATGGGGCGACGAAGGAAAAGGGAAAATAGTAGATTTGCTGACTGAGTTCTCGGACGTCGTCGTCCGCCATCAAGGAGGAAACAACGCCGGACATACGGTCGTTGTCGGCAAAGAGAAGGTCATTTTGCATCTTGTTCCGTCCGGCATTCTTCATAAAACTAAAAAATGCTGCGTGGCCAACGGCGTAGTAATAGACCCGGCGGTAATACTGGGCGAAATAGACGAGATTAAAAGCAAAGGGTACCTCGATTCGCCGGAGCGGCTGCGCATTTCCGGTCAATGCCACGTTATAATGCCTTACCACAAGGCGCTCGACGTCGCCCGCGAAAATTATTTAGCAGACCGCAAAATAGGCACCACCGGACGCGGAATCGGTCCGGTGTATGAAGACAAATACGCAAGACGCGGCGTGCGTTTGGCCGACTTATTAAAACCGGAATTCTTAAAAGCTAAAGTCGCCGAGAACCTGAAGCTGGTCAACGTCCAGCTTGAGAACCTGTACGGGGCCAAGCCGCTAACCGACGACTTCACCGACTCCTATCTGGAAATGGGCAAAAGGCTTGAGCCTTACATAGCCGACGTAACGCACATCGTCCACGAGTCGCTCGCCACCGGTCGGCACATGCTATTCGAGTGCGCGCAAGGCGTCATGCTCGACCCCGATCACGGCACCTTCCCCTTCACGACCAGCAGCCCCACAACCGCGGGCGGCGCGCTTACGGGCGCGGGCGTCGGCCCTTCTGCGATAGACTGCGTGGTAGGCATTACCAAGGCTTACACAACGCGCGTCGGCAGCGGCCCCTTCCCCACCGAGCTTCACGACGATTTAGGACAAAAGATGCGCGACAAAGGCCATGAATACGGCTCCACCACGGGAAGACCGCGCCGTACGGGCTGGCTCGACGCAGTCGTGCTGCGCTACGCAGTTAAGGTCAACGGACTGAATTACCTCGCCATAACCAAACTGGACGTTCTGGCCGGCCTTGAAAAAATCAAGATAGCCGTAGGCTATAAATATAACGGCAAACTGTTCGATACGTTCCCGCTCGACCCTGACGCGCAAGCGAAAGTCGAGCCGGTTTACGAAGAAATGGCCGGATTCGGCGAAGAGCTCGGCGACGTTCGCGAATGGGACGATTTGCCCGCCAACGCAAAGAGGTATCTCAACCGCGTCAGCGACCTTTGCGGCGTTCCCATCGCCATTCTGTCGGTAGGTCCGGCGCGCAACGAAACGCTCGTTCTTCACAACCCGTTCCGCGAGCCCGGCGCGGACAAATCGCGCTAAGCGCAAATACGTCGGGTCGAAGCTATGCAAATTAAAGCCGCGCGCGCAAATATATTTTTCGCCGCGGCTTTTTTAATCGTTTCGACGTTTGTCGCCTTCCTTAGCTGCGCCGATCAATGCCTCAAAGGAGTCGATCCTTCTACTCTGGCTCCGCCCAGCGAGGAGGAGTACCGGCTTAACTTTACGAACGAAAGCCCGCAGATGGTCGAGCTTAAGGTTGACGGCGAATCTAAGGGGTTATTCTGTCCGCATTTAGTAAAAGCGGCGGTCGGAAATTTCACGCGAAGCAGATGCGCGAAAATAAAAGCGGTTTTTTTCGACGTTGACCGCGAAAAAATTCTCGACGACTGCGCCTATTTAGGCTATCCTGAATGTTTAGAAAATAACAAGAACGGCGAAACTTGTTTCGACACGACGATAAGTTCGTATGAAATTACCGCGGAGATAAAATAATGACCTCTAAAAAAAGCGTTTACGATGAAACGGGCTCAAAAGAACGGAAGGACGAGCAGTCCATCCTAAAAAAAATTATGGGGGGCGGAGTCGGCGCGCTGATGCAGGGCGAGGAAGGGATTAAATCTCTCGTATCCGACTTTTCGCTGCCGAAAGAGTTTTTAAAGTACCTCATCGCCACGACCGACAAGGCGAAGGGGGAAATCGTAAAAATGATTACGACCGAAATGCGCGACTATTTCAGCCGCCTGAACCTGACGGAAGAAGCCATCAAAGTGCTGACGAGCGTGTCGCTGGAAGTCAAGGCCGAAGTGCGATTTAAACCCGTCGAAAAAGACCATTCCGCGCTTGCCGTCCCTAAAATAAAAGGGAAGATGAGCCTGAAAAAGAACGACTAGAATGTCGCTATTCCTATTAAATCGGCCATAGGAGCATTCGTACCGGCCTATTCGGCGATTATTAAATAAAATTAATAGCGTCTTTTTGACGCTTTTTTTTTGCTTAAAAAACCTTCTTTTTACATTTGACCGCTAAAAAAAAACGGAGCATATTGACGTTTCGATTTCATTGACGAGCTGCGGCTGAAATGGCATTTTAAATTCATGGCGGAAAAAAGAAAACGCAAATCTTTTGGGGACGAAACGGCGGAACAAACCGCGGCGGTGGAAGCGGCGGCGGCGGAGCAGCCTTCGGCGCGCAAACCTCCTTACAATTCGGACGCGGA
>CAYNVS010000067.1:0-12280 GCA_964400725.1 uncultured Myxococcales bacterium | reverse complement strand
ATTACTTCGGCGCGGCACTTGCCGCGGCTCTGCTCGCGTTTTACGGTATGACGCGGAAAGTAATAGAATTGATTGTATTTTACCGGTATCAGCTTCGTAGCCGCCATCAATCTTATTTGCAGCTTTTCGTCGTCCGACAATCCGTCGGCGTCGAGCAGGCTTTCGCCCTTCGCCAGCAGCTCGCCCATCGCGTCAACGCCGTCGAGCTTAAACTCGACCGTGAAATTCGCGTGGTTCAAGCCAATGCTCTTCGACTCGATTTTCGCGCCGCTCTTGCCCAAAAGCCCGGCAAAAAAGCGGGCGTCGTGCGGCGGCTGGTCGCACATGCCGTAAATGTTCATCGAGCTGTAACGGCACAGAGCCTCGGTTACGATGTTCGTCGGGTTGGTGTAGTTAAGAATAATAGCGTTGGGGCACGCCTTTTCAAAGTCGGCTATCATTCCTTTTACCTCGACGACGGTTCGCATCCCGTAAAAAAAGCCGCCAGGCCCCACCGTTTCGTTGCCGATTACGTCGTATTTAAGCGGAATTTGCTCGTCGTGAATCCGCATCTCGAAGCCGCCCTGACGAAAGCTCGTTAAAATGTAGTCGGAGCCCGCAAACGCTTCAAGTCTGTCGGCTTTCGCCTCGAATTTAATGTCGGCGCCGGCGGCGTCGGCCATTTTTTGCGAAAGCGTCCCAACCAGCTGCAAGTGGTCGAGGTCGATGTCGTAAAGGGTTGCGGTCCAGCCTTTAAAGTCGTCCTTATGCGCGAGCATCGCCTTGATGAAGCCCGGTATGTACGCGGAGCCTCCGCCGATTATGCAAAGTTTTTTTGCCATTAAAAATTCCTTTTTTTACGCGCAGCTTACGCCGCCTTAACCTTGTTGAACAGCTTCAGCAAGCCGTCTTCCGTGGGGCTGGCGGTGGCGCCGCCTATTGCGGTTACGCTTAATCCTCCGCAAATATTGCCGAAAATCAACGAATTTTCAAGAGAATAATCCCGTAATAATCCATAAATAAACCCGGCGTTGAAACAATCGCCCGCGCCGGTTGTGTCTATAGTTCGTCCCAGACTCATCGCAGCGGCGTAAATTTTGGCTTTGCCCCGGCTTTTTGCGACCGCGCCTCTCGCGCCCAGCTTTATAACCGCGTTCGGAACGAACTCAAGGATTTTATCCAGCGCCTCGTCCTCGTCCGCGGCGCCGCTGACGCGAAGCGCCTCCGGCTCGTTCGGCATGAAATAGTCGCAGCACGCCAAAAGGGCGCGCAGTTTCGGGTCGTCGAAAGTTCTCGGCGTCTCTTGGCAGTCGAGCGCGACCGTCATTCCGCCGCGCTTCGCTTCCTTAGCGAGCTGCATAGCTCCGACGCCGTTTTCAACGCCCGGAAGATGCAGCAATTTCGCTCCCTTGGCGCGGGCGAGAAGATCGGGGTGGAAGCGCGTGGAGCTGCGGCGTTTGCCTCCGCCTTCGGCGTACGACAAAAATCCGCGGTCGTTCGAGCGGGAAAACGCGACGGTTACGAACTTGTAGTCGCCGCGGTGTTTAACGAACAGGCCGGAGTCGATTCCTTCCTTTTTGTACGCTTCCAAAAGAAACTGGCTGAACGGGTCGCTGCCGACTTCGGTGCAGAGGGCGACCTTTACCGACAGCCTGCTTAACGCCGCCGCGGTGTTAAAAATTCCTCCGCCGCACGCGGATAAATTCTGAGAAAAGACCTCGCGCCCCAGCGTCGGGTCGTCTTCCAGCCCCGTAAAAATTACGTCGAAGTAAGTGTCGCCTACGGTTACGACTTCGTAATCCATTTGTCCTCCGCTGCTCCTCCGCGTCGGTTATGAATAAAAGCGGCTAATCCGCCGAGCGTTTTTTTCGCTTCAATTCTTCGAATTTGGCGATATAAATACGGGCTAGTTCCTCGAAGCGCTCCTTGGAGACCTCTCTTTTCGCGGCGTACCCGTGGGAAAAGACGTTCAAATCAAAGTCCGCCCTCTCGTCTATCGTAATTTCAAGCCTTTCCGGCTCTTCAAACGCCGGACTGTTGCGCCCAAGCTCGAATTTTTGCACTATGATAGCCGAAATTATAGACGCGCGCGCCAAAACCCACTCGAACGTTCCTATCAACTCCTCTTCGCTTTGGGTCGGGTAATCGAGGATGAAGACGACCGTCGCTATTCCCGCCGCCGTCATGTTGGTGAGGTCGGAAAGCGCGTTTTCCAGCGTTATTCCTTTTTCCATAAAATCGAGGCTGCGCTGAGAAGTCGATTCGAGCCCCATGTAAATTTCGGAGATTCCCGCCTTGAACAGTTTCTCGCACAGCGGCGCGCTCCATCGCCCGTCCGACCGGCTCATCGCCGTTATCCGGTAGTTTTTTCCGCCCTCAATAAGCAGGTCGGCGATATTAGAAAGAAGGTTTCTGCCGGTGCACGAATCGGCGAGAAAAAAGCGCTTCAGCCCGGTCTGCTCGGCGTAAAGCTCCATTCGTCTCGCGGCGTTGGCCGCCCCGCACTCCTGCCATTTGCTTGCCGCGCTGCTTATGCGGTGGTAGCAGAATACGCATTTGCCGTACGAGCAGTTGCGAGTCGTTTGAACCGGCAGTATCTTATCGGTGTAAAGGTAAAGCGGCATGTCGGAAAAGGCGGGCAGCGGCAGCTCGTCGAACGGCAGCGGCTCCGCCACTTCGTTGCGCCTTATCTGGCCGGACGCGTCCTTCCAAACGAGGTTGGGAACCGGCTCGAAACCGCCGCCGTCAATCGACGCCTTCGCAAGTTTGACGATTGATTTTTCCGCCTCGTACCGCATGAAGGAATCGACGAAGGGAAACGCCCGCAGAGCGTTGTCCAGAACCGGCCCGGCCGCCGTAGCCCACGGCCCGCCCCACGCCACATGCGTTTCGGGGCTCGCCCGCTTTACCATCCTCGAAAAATACGCCGCCGGATAGGTCTGCTCGCCGGCGATGATTGAAACGCCTACAAACTTCGGGACTTTCTCTATTCTGTCAAAAAAGGCGTAATTAAAAAAATCCTCAAGGAATTCGTTTTTTATTTCGGCGCGGCGGGCGACGTCTTCAACGTAATAGCGCGGCGCGATAAGCGACCGCCTGTTGACGTAAACGTTCATCAAAGTGCGGTAAAATTCAAGCTCCGTCGAGCTCTTTAAAAAGGCCAAAGCCTCGTCGGCGGTAAATTTTAAGAATTTTTCCGCGTAATATTCCGGCTCGACGATTTCAATCG
This sequence comes from uncultured Myxococcales bacterium, assembly GCA_964400725.1. GTDB lineage: Bacteria > Myxococcota_A > SURF-8 > SURF-8 > CAYNVS01 > CAYNVS01. The sequence goes on along the minus strand of CAYNVS010000067.1, from coordinate 9,072 downwards.
GTATTTCGGAAGCGGAAAGCGGTTTGCGTTTAAGCTCCGCCGCCAGCCATTCGAGCTGCGGTTTCGTTAAAAAATACTGCCGCAGCAGCCTAACGTTTAAGTCGTCCGAAAGGACGGAAAATCCGGCGCTTTTAAGTATAGCCGTCAGTCTCGGAATCCCCAGCTCGACGAAAGTCGTTTTTGTAGCGACGGGCGCAAACACCAGCGCGACGTCTGGACGCGAAAAATCCATGCGCAAACCTCCCGCTCAATCTTTTATTTATACACGCCTTCTCGCAAAAGAAAAGATAAAATCGCCTACGCCGTTTTTCCTCCTTGACTGGTTCCCAATTTGTATAAAAAACCGCCGAGGCCGCGGAGATGCGCGGAATTTTTTATAATTTATTCCGTTCTCTTCTTTTTTATTTTTAACCCGCAAAAGCCGCGCCGCTTCAATTTGAATTGCGCCCGCCGAATTAAACAAATATACTGCTTTTACCGCATTCGCCGCGCATAAAAAACCGCGGCTTTATTTTGAATAAGGTTTCACAATGTCGATGTCCAACGCGACGAGCGAAAAATTTTTTGAAGGCGTGAAGGCGGTTTTTTTCGACGCCGGAAACACTCTTCTTTCGGCCTCGCCCGACGTCGCCGAAAGCTACGCCGAAACCGCCCGAAAATACGGCTGCCGCGCCTCTGCGGCGGATATTCGCGCTCGGTTTCCGAGGCTTTGGCGGCAGTACGAGCAAAAAAGAAAGGAATTTCTTTTTAAAACCGACAGGGACGGAACGAAAAAATTCTGGGAGACGTTCGTAGCGGAAGTATTCCAGCCGTACATGGCGGAACTAACCGATTTTAAAGCGTTCTTCGACGAGCTTTACGAAAAATTCGCGTCCGAAAAGGCTTGGCGGCTCTTCGACGACGCGCTTCCCACCCTAGATTATTTAAAGCGCAAAGGTTACCGGCTCGCGGTGGTTTCAAACTGGGATTACCGCCTGCAGGGGATTATCGTCAACCTCGGCCTGTCCGATTACTTTGAGGAAATTTTCATTTCCTCCGAAATCGGCTTCGAGAAACCGTCTCCGGAAATATTCAATTTCGCGCTTAAAAAAATGTCGCTCGACGCCGCCGAGACTCTGCACGTCGGCGACTCCGTTCACGACGACGCGGAAGGCGCGATAAGCGCCGGAATAAGGCCGGCCATTATAACGCGCGACCCGGAAAGAACGCCGGAGAGCGGCGGACGCTTCGCCGCGCTTGATTCGCTCGCGCGGCTCGCGCATTACTTGTAAAGGCGGCGGGCGCTTGCGCCGAGAGCCCGAAAGGAGTTTGAAAATGAAAAATAGCAAAACGGCGTTTTGTTTTTTGCTCGCGTGCATGGCTCCGCTTTTATGCGCCGCAGCCTGCGCCCCTAAAAAAGCTCCCGGCGAACCGAAAAAAGAGGCGAAAAAAACCGCCGAGCCGTTATCCGACGACGATTTGGCGGTGGTTCTCGACGACTTCGAGTCTATGGCGGGTTTTGCCGCGGCAAAAGACGCGGCATGGAAAAAAACGCTTGCGGAAATAATTCCCTTGGCCGTTCTAAAAAATTTTCCGCGGACGCGCTTCGTTAAACTCTCCGATTTATCCCCGGCGGACGACGACGACGCGGTTTCGCCTTCGTTTTACGCGGCCAAAAAGCGGCCTTCGGACGCGCCGCTTACAAAACTGCTCGCCGATAGAAAAAACTTGATTTTCATAACCAATTCGCCGATCGGCTGCGGAGACGACGACCGCCCGCAATGGACAGCGGCGGCGAAGCTAATAACGCAGACCGGCTCCGCGAGCGCCGCCGCCGTCGCGGCGCTGCTTCCGTTCGAGGGGTTGTTTAAGACCGGCTCCGCTTTGAGCCTTCAAGCCGCGGAAGCCTTTATGAAAAAGGACGCTTCGTTTAAAAAATTCTCGCGCCGGGGAGCCGCCGATTTTAACGTCGTTTCTTCCATCGACGGAACTTTAACCGCAGCCGACTACCGCGGAGCGGCGGCGGTAAGAATATACTTTCTGTCTCTAGACGGCCGGTTGACGGGCGCGGCGGACGAACTGGCAAAGCGGGCGCGGAATGCGGCGGACTACCCGTACGGAATAAATTTTTTAGCCTTCCCGCTGTGGCCGATAGACCCGCTCGCGGACAAAATGGATTTCGACTTTCAAGTCGGGCGCCTTAACCCGGAAACCTTCGGCGCCGCCGGACTAGAAACGCTTGGGAGCAAATCGGACGACGGAGTATGGACCGTCGCCGCCGGCTCGGTAAACGCGAAAAAAGAGCTGTACTCTGGCGGCAGACTTGTTCTTCCCAAAACAAAATCGGTTTTTTATTCCTGCGAATGGGATTTGACGCTTAAACCCGAAATCGACGCGTCGGAAGCGGGCGCGGAGACGAAAATTTTAGCGGAACATTTTCAGGCGAAAAAACAAAGGTCGAGAATCGTCGAAGGCGCGCTTATGCAGCTTGCGGAATTCCCGAAGCTCGATTGGAGCGCGGCGGCGCGAGCGGTAAAATTGAATTATTACGCGCTTTGCAAGACCGCGGCGGCAAAGCCGGAGTTTTTAGCGAAAACCGCCGATATAACCTGGAGCCGCTGGGAAGGAAAAGACGTCTCGAACGTCCCCGTATTCCGCGGAGAAGCTTCATGGGCTCCCTATCAGCTTTGGGGCGGCGACGCGCTTGCCGAAGAGCTTGCAGCGGCGGCGGCGTCCGCAGGATTGTCGGCCATTGAAAAAAAACTGCCGGCGTCTATTGTTTTTACCGTTAAGAAAAAATAATTCCGCCGCGTTATGCGCAACCGGTTTTTAACGCCGCGGAGAAACTCTCTGTAATTATTTTTTTACTTGCGACATTCCGAAGGGATTGTAAATTTGAAGACCGGCCGCGGCGTTTGCGAATAAAAACGGCCGGAATTACTTCTTTTTCTTTTGAATGGCTCTGATTTCCGGCTGCAGGGCAAGCGCGTCGCCTAGGCTTTTGCCGAGTTTTTTAGCGGCGCGCTGCATGGCGTACGCGCAGGCGTAATCTAGAAGCGGATAGGCCGCGGTTTCTTTTTTCTCTCCGGCGGCTATCCAGCTTTTTGAATCGATAGAAAGAACCTTGACCGAAATCGACGCCTCCACCTGCATGGCGGCTCCGCCCGGCGCAGGGCCGATGAGCTTTAAATTGGAATCGCCTATGACGACAAAATCGGCGCCCACCGCGCGGCCTATCTGCGCGACGTCTTCAATAGCCATGTCTTTGGGCTTCTTGCGCAGGTCGTCTGGCAGCGGGGGGAGTTTGTCCGCCGAGGGGTCGAGCACCTCGAACATTTTTTGTTTAAGCTCCGCGCTCAGAGCGGTTTGCGCCACGCCGAATTTGGAATAGGGTTTGTCCGCCCACCATTGCTTTGCGGCGGCGTTGGGAAGGGACGATTCGTTTACCAGCAGAAGAAACTTCGGAGACGCGGTTATCTCCTGGGCGGCGAAGGCTATGGCGCACGAAAACCAAACGCCGGCGGCCGTTAAGGCGCAGAGAATAATTTTTATCGAACGATCCGCGGGCATCAAATCCTCGAAGTTGGAACAAGGCGATTTATGAACTATAATTTTGTTTTCTAGTCGAACCTTTCGGTTGCGACACATTACATTAGACATTGAAAAGCGTTTTTTATTCGCCTTATTGTTTATATTAAAACAAAAACTAATAAAAAGCCAAACTATTTAACGTGTTGCGGCAAAATAACCGCTCAAAAAGCGTTCGTTCAAACTTTTTTGCTCGCCTTTCCGGCGAGAGAGCCGCACGCGGCGTAAATGCCTTGTCCCTTGCTGCGGCGCACGGTTACGGTCGCGTCCTGCTCGTATCGCAGCGCCGAGGCGAATTCGTCTATCTTTTCCTCGGAAGGGCGCTCGAAACCGCTGTCGGGGAAAGCGTTGAACGGAATGAGGTTTACCTTGCCGCCGATTCTGCGAGCGATTTTACCCAGCCTTTTGGCGTCTTCCGCAGTGTCGTTCACTCCGGCCAGAAGCGCGTATTCTATCAGCGTCCGCCGTTTCATTTTAAGCGGCAGCGCGTCTATCGCCTTTAGCAGCGCGTCGAGAGGATATTTTTTCGCTATCGGCATTATTTTTTCCCGCGCTCCCTGCGTCGTCGCGTTGAGCGACAGCGCCAGCGATACCGGAGCTTCGGCCAACAGGGGAATCGCGTCGGCGATTCCCGCGGTTGAGACGACGATTTTTTTCGGCGGCAGCCTCAGTCCGAGTTTGCTCGAAAATACGGCCGCGGCTTTCAATACGTTCTCGGCGTTCAGCAGCGGCTCTCCCATTCCCATGAATACGACGGTTTGCAGCCTCGCGCCTTTTTTTTCGATTATGCGAAGCGCCGCGTCCAGTTGTTCGGTTATCTCGAACAGGGTAAGGCTGCGTTTGAAACCGATTTTAGCCGTGTAGCAAAAGGCGCAGCCCAGCGGGCAGCCTGCCTGCGAGGAAAGGCATACGCTGTACTGTCTCTCGCCGGCGGGCATTACCACCGTTTCGACGACGTTGCCGTCCTGAAGCCGCAGGCCTAGCTTAATCGTGCCGTCCTCGTCCGTTTCCTCGTACTCCGGCTCTATTATCGGCAGCCGCGCCGTTTCTTCGAGTTTTAATCTGAGCGCCAGCGAAAGGTCGGTCATTTCCTCAAACTTCGCCGCGCGCGCGGCGCGAATCCACCTAAAAACCTGTTTGCCTCTGTAAGCCGGCTCGCCCATCGACTTGAAAAAGGCTTCGAGCTCGTCCGCCGTCATATTTTTTAAATTCGTTTTTTCCATATAATTTCCGTTCGATTCTAATTTACGGCGCCTTTTGCGCGCCGCGTTAAAAAAAGACGCAACTATCAATAAAGAAATATTGATATTTTTTCAATTCTTTTTATTCTATTCAAGCGGCAAACTTATTGCAAAAAATTTGCCGCTATGATAATTTTTCCTTAATGAGGTTTAAATTTGCGGTATAACCGCGGCGAAACGAAACGTTCTTTATCGGTATAAACAATGGCAAGCCCTTATATTTCCTAGGGTTTACGCCGTCGTTAAACAAAAAAGCAGCGAGGATTAGCTATGAAAAATCTAAAAACGTCGGTTTTAAAATTTGCGGCGCTTGCGGCGCTGCTGACTGCGTTTGCGGCCGTTGCCGGATGCTCGTCGTCCGCGACCGACGCCGGATGCAAGTCGGACAGGGACTGTATGGGCGTCGGCAAAAATTCGATTTGCAACCTGCAAAGCAAAGTCTGCGTTGACAAAGGCGCCTGCGCAAGCCACGAACAATGCGCAAATTTCTACCCCGACATGCTCGTCCCCTACTGCGACGCCGCAAGCGGCTTGTGCCGGGAAAACGGCCCATGCTCCGGAACGTGCCCGATTGACGGATACGTCTGCCAAAGCGACGGCGCCTGCAAAAAGCCCGGCGGCGGCGATACCGACGCGGAGACCAATCCCGACGACGGCCTCGACAAGGAAAGCCTGCCCGAGTACAACGAGGAAATTCCGACCGACTGCCCGAATCTTACCGGCACCTACGACGTAACCATTAATTGCGACGGTCTGACCGGCTCCGCGCTGGCTTCCATCAGCAGGGTCGGCTCCACCTGCCGCGTAATAATTATCATCCAGCAGGATAACATTACAATCAACCTTTCGGGCGTCGTTGACGGCGCCGGAAACATTACGACAACGACCGACAAAGCCTGCTCCGGCAAGGTGGAAAGCGGCAATCTCAACCTCGACTGCGGCGGCGGATGCGTTTTCGTCGGCGGCAAAAAAGGCGACAGCGGCGCGATTTACGTCGATCCCAGCGACGTAGATTTCGGAAGCGTCAACGTCGGTCAAACGGCCGAAAAGAATATCAACGTCTCCAACGTCGGACAGAGCGATCTAACGGTTTATAACGTTTACTTGGACCCGGCCAGCGACCGCGATTTTGCAATCGACAAAGGCGAGGCATTCTTTCCGAAGGTTCTTAAATACGGCGAAGGCTTTAATATTAAAGCGAAAATCAACAGCTCCCGCGAGGCGAACAAGTCGGGCATGATTATCTTTTTGAGCTCCTCGCCCGAAGCGCAGCTCGGCGTGCCGCTTAAGAGCAACATGAAAGCCGGATGCGCTCTCGAAATAGTTCCGCAGGCGACCGATTTCGGAAACGCGCCCGTAGGAGCGGAAAACGCGAGCTTCGTAAACATTAAAAACACCGGTCTTTCCGAGTGCCTTCTCACCGGAGTAACGATTACCGACTCTGCGGACAACGCCTTTGAAATCGACGCTTCATCGCTGCCCAACATGAATCCGCCTTCTTATTTCGCCATTTCGGCGGGCATCGTCAAAGCGGTTACGGTCAAATTTCATCCGCGCCCCGGCCACGAGCCGCCGATGGGACAGCTAGAAAGACCGCTTACCGGCAAAATCAAAGCCGATTACATGGACTCGCAGGGAACCAAAACCGGCAGCGCGGAAGGCGACCTCAACGGTTTGGTCGTCGCTAAAAAGCCTGCCTGCCTTAACGTCGATCCGCTCGACGGCTTCGATAACAGCATGTTCCCGATGCTTTCTTGCGCGCAGGGCTGCCCCGGCATCCGCTTCGGCAACACCGAGCTTTTCAACCGCCAGCCGCGCCAGCTTATTATTTCCAATTGCGGAGACGACGATTTAATCGTTTCGCAAATCAAGGCGGGGCCGCTTCCGATGACCTGCATGTTCCCCATGCCCGGCTTCACATGCCCGCCGCAGTTCCTTTTCCAGCCGGCTCTCCCAATCAACAACGTTACCATTCCGCGCGGCGCCAGTTACGCCGTTGACATCACCTTCGCGCCCTCTACCGAAGGCGAAACGCAGTCTTGGAGCGTGGAAATCTTCACCAACGCCACTACCACCGTAGTTCCTTACATATTAAACGCATGGACGCCTCAGCAGGGACAGACCAGCGGAGTTTGGCAGCAGGGCTACGTCGCGTTCGGCTTCTCCGGCACCGGCGCCAAGCGCGGCGTTGACGTCATTCCCAGCAAGCTCGATTTCGGCTTAATTACATTGGGCTGCTGCTCGCGCAACGAAACCGTTACCATATATAATACCGGCGCTCTGGAAATCGGCATTACCGGCGTTAAAATCAGCGCGACAAGCGACCCCGGCTTCCAAATCGTCAACCTGCCGCCGCTGCCGGTAACGCTGCCGCAGGGCGGAACCCTCAGATTCGGAGCCAGATATTGCGCCGGAGAAAACGTCGCGGAAGGGCCTTACTACGGCGTGGTTGAAATAACCACAACGCTGTCCAACAGCTCGCTTATTACGGTGCCGATACAGGCGGAGGCGACGAAAATCGCCCACCAAATCGACCGCTTCCACCAAAACGAAAAACCGACCGTCGATATTCTCTTCGTGGTCGACTGCTCCGGCTCCATGGGAGACGAGCAGGAAAACTTGGCCGCTAACTTTGACACCTTTATTAATACCGCGATAGCGTGGAACGCCGACGTTCAGCTCGGCATTACCAGCTGCGACATGGACGGCGGCTGTACCGGCTGCGGCTCCGGCGAACTGAAAGGCGACCCGAAGATACTGCGCTACGGAGGCGCCAATTCGATGCCGCTAGGAGACGTTAAGAATTTGTTCAAGTCTCACGTAAAGCTCGGAACCAACTGTTCCGGAACCGAAAAAGGTCTTGAAGGCGCCCACCTCGCGCTATCCGACCAACTGTTAAGCGATCCGTCCAAAAACGCGGGCTTCCTGCGCGACAACGCCTCGCTCGCTATTGTTACCGTAAGCGACGAAGAAGACCAGTCCACCAGCGACACCGCCTATTACATCGACTTTCTAAAGAACATCAAAGGGCCGCGCAACATCGAAATGCTGCAATATTACGCAATCGTCGGCGACTGCCCCGACGGATGCTCCGCCGGCCCGGATGCAGGCGCCGCATCCGGTTGCCGCTACGTTGACGCGGCGAACAACTGCAACGGTTTCTTCCGCAGCATTTGCTCAACCGACTGGTCCGACGTTTATACCGACATAGGCAACCGTTCCTTCGGTTTGCGCACTCAGTTCTTCCTTTCCCGCGAAGCCGACCCTGCGACAATCGTCGTAACCGTAAACGGCAACCGCATGAAGGAAGGCGACGACTACGTCTTCGACACCGACTCCAACACGATTATTTTCAACGCTCCTCCGGGGCCGGGCAGCAATATAGTAGTCGAATACGACGCGCTGTGCAGACACTAAATAGTTAAACCATTAACGCAAAAAAAAGCGCCTTCTTTTCGAGGGCGCTTTTTTTGTTCCTTATTTTATGTTTGCGCAATAGGGCGTTTGCGCGGCGGCGTTATTCCCGCGTCATTCTTTCGGCCTCGCGCAGCGCCTCTTCTATGCCCGCCGGATTATTTCCGCCCCCCTGCGCGCCGTCCGGCTTGCCGCCGCCCTTGCCGCCGATTATCGGAGCCAGAGCCGAAACCATTTTGCCCGCGTGGAACCGCTTGCCCGCCAAATCGGCGCCTACCGCAACGGATATGAACGCTTTATCCGCGCCGACGGAAGACGCCAAAACGACGACGCTCGAAGCTCCGAGCTTGTCCCGCGCCTGAGTCGATAAATCTCGCAGCGCCGCCATGTCAGCGCCTTCAAGAGCCTCGGCGAGCAGCGTTATCCCGCCGATTTTACGGGCTTTTTCTTCCAGCCCGCCGGCGCTTTTGCGCGCCATTTCGGTTTGAAGCGCCTTTAATTTTTTCTCGGCCTCTTTGAGTTCGTCAATTAATTTCTCGACGCGCGCCGGAACGTCCGCGGCCGAAACGTGAAGAAGCGCCGCAAGTTTGGCCAGCTGCGCGTTCTGCCAAAGCGAATGCTCCGACGCCGCCGCGGCGACTACCGCCTCGATGCGCCGCACGCCGGAGGCGATGGCCGTCTCGGATATAATGCGTACGCTGCCGATTTTGCCAGTATTGGATGTATGAGTTCCGCCGCAGAGTTCCTTGGACGGCCCCATGCTTACCATGCGGACGCGCTCGCCGTACTTCTCGCTGAAGAACATCAGCGCGCCGGCGTCTTTAGCCTCGTCGGGAGTAACGACCGCGGT
>CAYNVS010000066.1:0-12461 GCA_964400725.1 uncultured Myxococcales bacterium | reverse complement strand
GTATTTAATCACTTTTGTTCCTTTTTCTACGAGTTGGTTCTCGAAGTCGTTAATTTCGGAGAAAGCGCTCTGCCAGTCTTCTTCGCGGCAGAACCCTTCCACGCGCTCTACCAGCACGCGGCCGTCCCACGAGCGGTCGAATATCGTAACGCGTCCGGCGGTCGGCAGATGGCGCCAGAACCGCCACAAATAAGGTTTAACGCGCTCTTCTTCGGTGGGCGCCGCTATGGGGACGACCCGGTAGTTTCTTGCGTCGAGCGACGAAGTAAGTCGGCGAATAGTTCCGCCCTTGCCCGCCGCGTCCCATCCTTCAAAGACAACCACGGTTGAAAGACCGCGTCTGTAAGCCTCGAAGGAAAGCCGGTTGATTTCGGCTTGAAGTTTGTCGAGTCTTTTCTCGTAAACCGCTTTGGGCGTCTTCGATTTCATGTCCAGCATGTCCAGAGCCGTTTCTTGAACTTTCTTCGGAATGGCCATGGGCGTCGGTTTGGGGGGCGGCTCTTTGTCGAGCCTTTGCCGTACGGTTTCGAGAATAATTTTAACCGTTTGGACTTCCCTATAATTTTTATCTACGCCTTCTATGATATGCCACGGCGCCTCCGCCGTGTCCGTGCGGGAAAGAGCTATTTCGCTGGCTTTATAAAAGTCGTCGTAGCTTTTGAAGAATTTTTTATCCAGATGGGAAACTTTCCACGCCTTGTCCGGGTTTTTAAGCAGCTTTTTGTGGCGTTTTATCTGGTCTTTTTTGGAGATGTGAAGCCAAAACTTGATTAAAAGGACGTTTTCCGCGGAAAGGTGCCGCTCGAACGTGTTGATTTTGTCGATTTCCAAAAGGAAGTGCGCCTTTTTAAGAGTTTTAAGCGCCTTGCCGACTATCGGTTCGGTGTACCACGAGCCGAAGAAAATGCCGAATTTGCCTTTAGGCGGCAGGTGCATCCAGTAGCGGTAGAACGGCGGACGTCCTCGTCCCTCGTCGTCCGCGCCGAATGCGTTTACCTCCACTCCGCGCGGATCCAGCCATGAGGTAAGCAGCTGCATCGTCTCGCTTTTACCCGCTCCTTCCACGCCGCCCAGCAGTATTATAACCGCCATGTTTTTTTTCTCTCGCAGTTTTTGCTGCAAATCGAGAAGCTGCGGTCTCAGTTTCTCAACCTCTTTCTCGTATTCTTCCTTTGACAGTTTCGCGCCGCTCTCCGCTATTTCAAACATTTCCGTTCTCCTTATATTTTCGGTCGCCGATAATGATTTTTATTTTTTGATGATATGTTAGGCATTGAAATTAGTCAAGTTTTCGGTTATTAGTACGCCGTTAAGAGAATATTTTATTAACGCTAGACCGAGCGCAGCCGCGCTTTATAAAGGCACAATGAACGCGCCGTTAAAAAAAATTGCGGTTATCGATTTCGGCAGCAACGCTCTCCGTTTGGCGCTTGGCGAGTTCGACGGAAGCCGTATAAACGTAAAGAAATATCTGCGCGCGCCGATACGCCTGGGCGCGGACGCCTTCGGTTCAGGCGAAATAAAACCTGAAACCATCGCAAGAACCGCTCTCGTATTTAAGCGTATGGCCGAAACGATAAATGAATTCGGAGCCGGCGAGACCGTTGCCGCAGGCACAAGCGCGCTGCGGGACGCGGCCAACGCCGAGGAGCTTATAGAGGCGGTTAAAGCGGAAAGCGGCGTCGAACTGCGGGTTCTGCCGGGTAAGGAAGAAGCGGAGCTCGTCTTTTTGGCTTTGCGCTCTATGCGGCAATACGAAAGAATTCTGAAAGGGCGATGTCTTCTTTTCGATCTCGGAGGAGGCAGCGCGCAGATTTCTTCGCAGAAGAACGGCGTAATTTTGGCGTCCGAGAGCCTGCCGATTGGCGCGGTCAGGCTTTTCAAACAGACCCGCGGCTCGATAAGGATGGAAGACGCCGACGAATTCCTCGACGAGCCGTTCGGCACGGCGGCGCAAATAATAGGCGGGCGAGCTTTTTCGGCTTGCATTCTAAGCGGCGGCAACGTCGATAAATTCGGCGAAATGCGCGCCGCTCTTCCTCGAAAGCGGAGCTCTCAAATTTTGCGCGCCGACGAGATGAAAGAACTCGTCGAGCGTTTGGCCGCAATAAGCCCCGCGCAAAGAATTGAAAAATTTGACATGAAACCGGATAAGGCCGATATAATAGTTCACGCGGGCATCATCATTTTTAATTTTCTCAAGCGTTTTAAAATCGCCGAAGCGGCGGTTTCTCGCGCCAAACTAATAGACGGTCTGCTGTTGAGCGCGGCGGGCGCGGAACTTCAAGCGCGCGGCGCGGACGTTCCAATCGTCGTAGCGAGGCCGCCGTTGTCGGAAGCGTTTCCTGCGGAGCTTTAACTGTGGAAAGTTTGATTTTAAAAATTTTAACCAAGTCGCTTGGAACTTACAAAAAGCGGCTCGCCGAGTTCGACGCCGAAAAGTCGTTGAAGTCGGCGCACGATTTCAGGGTCGCATTGAGGCGTCTGCTGGTTTCGCTCGAATTCGCTCGCGAGAGCGGCGCTCTGGATCTGCGGGACGAAACGATTGAGGCTATTAAAGGCGCGCTTAAAAACTGCGGAGAGCTGAGCGACGTACTGACGAGCGAAAAAATAACGGACGGACTAATCGAGAAACATCCGCGCCTTTCGCTTTTCAAATCCTACATCGAGGCGAAAGGCAGAACGGTAGTCGAAAAAATGGACGCCGATTTCAAGCCGCCGGATATTTCCGAGCTCGAAGAAAAGTTTGCCGCTTTGCGCGCAGAAAAGCTCGAAACGGCTGAGACGGCGCAAAGAAACCTAGCGGCGGTATTTTATTTAGAAAAAAAGATAAAGCGGGAAACGGCCGGTTTGATGAAGGCGTTCAATAAAAACGACGCTGACAGAATAGAGTCCGTTCACGCTCTTCGCGTTAAAATAAGGCGCGCAAGATATTTCATCGAGCTGCTTGCCGCGGCCGCCGGCGACGCGGTCAAACCCGGCCTCGAAGCCGCAAAGACGCTGCAAACCCTGATGGGCGACGCGCACGACAACGCTATTTTTTTGCGTAACTTTGAGGAATTTTTAAGCCTTTCAAACGATCCGAAAGGAAAGTTCGCGGCGTTCAAACGCTCGTTTGCGAGAAGCTGCAAAACCGCGCTTAAAAGGCTCGCCGCAAGCTCTCCGAGGCTTATAGAAACTCTTTCGCGACCGCCATTATCCAATAAAAAGGGCTCAAAAAAGATGAAACCGTTCGACGGAATTCAAATCGTTTTATTGAGGCACGCCACTGCGGTTGACCGCTTCTCCGCCGGAATAGACGACGACGCGAACAGGCCTCTTACCCGCGAAGGGCGCAAGGAAGCCAAGCGCGCCGCCAAAAAGTTTAAGTCCCTCGGACTTGAATTTGACCGCGTGATGACCAGCCCCTTGCTGCGAGCGCTCGAAACGGCGAAAATTGCGGTCAAACAAATGAAAATTGAAGACAAGCTGGAAATAGTCAACGAACTCGCGGCGGAAGCTGATTCGCAGGAGCTCGCGGCGTCGTTGTCTTCGTTAAAACCCGGAACGCGCGTTCTTCTTATCGGCCACGAGCCTTATTTCAGCAGGCTGGCGTCTTTCCTTATTACCGGCGATTACAACGCCAACATCGGCCTTAAAAAAGGCGGAGCCATAGCTCTGAGCATGGAAGAGGCGAAGCTGTCGGCGCGGGCGCGGCTCGATTGGATGCTTAATCAGGATCAAATGGAGTAAAGGGGCAAACGCGTATAATCACTCGAAAGACGATATTTTCTTATCGAGTTTAGACAGCAGCTTCTTCATGTGCGACTGCAAATCTTTCTGAATCGCGTCCTTCGACCTGTCCGCGTTTATTGAATCGAAGCCGTAGAGCTTGGCCAGCCGTTTGAAAACCGCGTCGATGCGCCCTTGATATTCTATAAAACAGTCGAACCAATCTCTCGACAGAGCCATGTCGATGCCCGATTCCCAGTAATCCAGGCGGGAGTTGCGCTCCAACGCGCGGGATACGAGCGTTTGAGGAGGAGCCTTGAGGAAGAATGTAGCGTCGGGAACTATGGCGCGGCTGTAAATGGACTCAATCCATCCCGTCTCGGCGCCGCGGACTATGTCGCGCGCCATAAGAGTAAAGACGTACCGGTCGGCGAGGACTATGGAGCCAGAATAAAGCGCCGGCGCGATGACGTTCTCCATCTGGTCGTAGAAATCGGCGGCGTAAAACAGCGACATCGTGCGCGGGCTTAGGACGTTTCCCTTCTTCGCCTGATCAAGCTCTTTGCTGACCAGCATGGATCGTTTTATTCCCGCCTGAACGACGGCGTATCCGCGCTCTTCCAGCCATTGAGTCAGCAGTTTTATATGCGTCGAGCGGCCGGACGAGTCGGGGCCTTCGACGACGACGAGCATGCCCGTAAGCTGAGAAAGGTCTAGATTGGGCGGAGGACTCGCGAAACATTTATTTGGGCTCATGGCGCGCCTTTATTTATATTCTTCAAGGTCGATTTTATCCGATATATTCCCGCGCATCAGTTTTTGCTGCTCGTGTATGGACAGCGATGCGTCAACTATTGTGAAGCCGAATTCTCCGGCCATTTTCAAATATTGGTCGTAAAGCCTTCCCTGAAAAATCCGGTAGCTTTCGTAAACGTCGCTTGAGAGCCGCAAATCCATTCCGGCCTCGAAGTAATCTATTTTCTCGCGCGACTTTTCAATTCTCGAAATCGCCATATGCACGGGCAAATCAAGGTAAAACACGATGTCGGGCTGGCATGCGTAGCCGTAAAGGTCTTCCAGCCACTTTTCGTCGCATCCGCGCACGGCGTCGCGGGCGAAGGATGTATAGGCGTAGCGCTCGCACAATACTATAAAGCCCGCTTTAAGCATCGGAAGAATCTGCCTGTCGTACCTGTCGGAAAAATCGGTGGCGTAAACGAGCGCGTGCGTCATAGGCGTTAGAATATGCTGCTTTTTGCCTTTTTGCGTAGTTTCCTTCACAATTTCGCTTGAGTCCCATTGGCTGTAAAAAACTTTGCATCCCTCGCTTTTAAGCCACTGGAGAGCGAGCCTTATCTGCGTGCTTATCCCCGATCCGTCGATGCCTTCAAAGGCTATAAGCCTTCCTTTCAAGTTTTCGATTTTCTTCATTTCTTTACCTTGGTTTCCAGCGGAGCGAAGGCTAGCTTTTTAAGATACGTCTTCTTTTTATATTGCCGTTCTTCCATTCGCTTTAAAATTTCGTTTAGCATTTTAAGCGTCTCGATGACGTGCGGCCCTTTGTTCAGCATTACGCACTCGGCGCGAACGCTCATCGCGGCGTCGCTTATTTCCGCCCTCGACGGCTGTCCTTCCTTGTTTAAATTTTCAAGCACCTGCGTAGCCCATATGACCGGAACGTGCGACGCCTCGCAAATCCATAGTATCTCCTCCTGCGCCTCGGCCAGAAGCTCGAATCCGCATTCGACGGCCAAATCGCCTCTGGCTATCATTACGCCGATGGGAAAACTTTGCATTCCGCAAAGCAGAATAGACGGCAGATTGATAAGAGCCTTTTTCGTTTCGATTTTAAAAACTATGCCGAGATTTTTCGCGCGGATTTTTTCGAGTTCCTTTTGAAGAGTCGAAACGTCGCGGTCTTCGCGAAGAAAGGAAAGCGCGACCATGTCGGCGTATTTGGCCACAAACGGCAGATTGGCTATATCCTGCTTCGTAAGCCCGTTTATTCGCAAATCGCTGTCGGGAAGGTTTATCCCTTTTTCCGCTAACAGCTTGCTTCCTCCCGGTTTCGCCCGCTTTATGCGCACGCGCGCCTCAAGCGGATTTACCGCCTCGATTACGCCGCCGATTTTTCCGTCGTCCAGCCATATACGCTCGCCGGGTTTTATGTCGGCGAATATCTCCGGCATAGAGCAAGGGATTCTTGCGTTTTGCAAAAGGACGCCTTTTTCGTTGTAAACGGCAGGCCGTCCGGGCGTCTGGTCGGCTGTTATAATAAGGGCGTCTCCGACTTCGAGCCTTATGGGTTTGGGCGCGGCGGGCATGTCTTTGACGTATCCCAAAAGCGTTTTTGTTTTTTCCCCGTCCTTGTTCGCGCCCCGAAGGAAAAGTTTTGTTTTGGGCGTAATATAAGCGGTTTGGAAACAATCGGCGTACGCGCCGGACGCGTCTTTGGCCGATACTATAAGGCTTCTTTTGGCGTTGCGCGCGTCTCGGAAAGTGATTACGTCGCCTATTTTGAGTTTTTTAGCCGCCCGCGGAGTAATCCAAATAGTTTTGTAAGGGCGCTCTTCGCCCGGCTTCGGCGGCTTTGGCGAAAGCAATACCGTCTGCGGCGAAGCGATTGATCCGAAAGCGTCGCGTTCGGGGCGCAGCTTTAAAACTTTCGGCCCCGGCTCCACGTCTCCCGTTCGCAGCTTCGGCCCCGCCAAGTCCATCAGTATGCGGCACGGCGCAGAAAGCTCGATGGACGCCGAGCGCACGTGCTTTGCCATTTTCGCCCATGCTGCGGGGTCGTCGTGGGCGCAGTTTATTCTGGCGCAGTTCATTCCGGCGCGCACCAAATCTCTGACAAGTCTGTAATCCGCCGCCGCTTCGCTTGGCAGAGTAACCATTATTCTTACGTTCCGCTCGGCCGGAGGGGCTCCAAGCAAGGCCTCAGTGTGGGAATCGAGCAGCTCTTCGCCTTCTTTGTAGCTTAGAGGCTTGTTGTACAAGTCGCCGGGGCGGTAGCTGGTTCCGTTTATCGTGTGAAGAATTGCCAAAACCGAGTTGAGAGTTCCCATTACGTGAGACTCTGCGCGCCCAAGCGACGACAAGCCGAGCGACGAGAGTTTGTCTTGAATTTCGCTTATGTCCCGCTGTCTCACCGCGGTGTAATGAACTAGATTTTTAGCGCTGACGCGGTAGGGAGTTTTCACTTTGACTATAGCGTTTCGGAACTTATCTTCCTGTTCCCGCACGTGAGCGGTAATTTTTTCAAGCTCGTCTATAAGCGCCGGAACTCCGCTTCCGGTCTCGCCCAAATACCTCGCAAGAACCTCTTTATTTTCCATAAATTCCGTTTCTTTTTTGAATTTTATGAACGTTTTTAATTATAAAAATAATAGCAAAAGTTTCGGCGCAAAGCAAGATACGCCGAAGAATGAGCGTTTTTCAAAGACAGCTACTGCGTTAAAATTCTTGTAAATTTATGAAAATCAGGTTAAAATATTTAGCGTGAAACGGAAGGCAAGGTTAATTATTTTAACTCAAGGCGCATAAGCGCCGGCCATAGACGAAGGAGGAAATTGCATGAAAAAATTTTGCCTTTACGCAATTGCCGCGTCTTTTATTCTTTCTTTGGCGTTGACGGCGGGATGCGGCTCCGACGACGGAAACAACGAAACTACAGAAACGCCTCAAGGCGGAGAGCAATCTTTCGCGACGGAACTGCTCAATCAGCCGGTTAAAACCACGGCGGTAGTCGATTCGTTCGTCAACGCTTCCGCTTCCGTAAAAAAGGAAACGATTACGGGAATCGTATTAGACGCCTCGAAAACGGCAAAAGAAAACGCAGAAGCGGTTAAGGCGTCGATAATAAAATCCGTTTCCAACGCGAGTTGCCTTACGATTACCGCAGGCGCGACGGAAGTCGAATTTACGGCGGTTTTCAATTCAAGCTGCAAAATAGTTCAAGCCGGAATAAACGTTGAGGGAACTATAAAAGTAAGCGTAACCGCAGCCGGAGGCAAGGTTACCGTTACTCTGCAAATGACCAACGTTGCCTTGGACGGACAAGGCCCGCTTAACGGAACCGCTTCGGCGTCATACAGCGGCGGCGCAACGTATTCCGTTACGGTAAATACTACGACCTCTTCGGCGGTCTTTAATTTCGCTGGTTCGTATGTTCTATCAAACAAAACGGCTACCATAAACGGAACGGGCGATTATACTAAAAACGCTGTTATATACGCTTTCACGCTTAACAACGTAACGTGGAAAGTCGGCGACTGCTACCCCAACGGCGGAAGCGTTGAAATAAGAATCAACAGGCTGACCGAAACGCTGGCGTTCAACGCGCAAACTCCGGCGACGGGGAAAGCGACTCTAACCGTCGGTCGAAAGAGTCAGGAAGTAACCCTTTTGGCTTACGGCAGCTGCCCTCCGGCGGAATAACTCTGCGCAATTTGGTTTAGTAAAAAAAGCGGAGCCGCGAACGACGAGCTTCGCTTTTTTTTAATCATTTCAGAAATGAATTTGCTAAAATGGAATAATTAATGATAAAATCATGTTAGTTTTTAAACGTCTTTGTTAATTCAGCCCGCGAAAACGGAAAGAACGAATGGGTTTTTTCGATAAGAAAGACAAGGAAAGGGATAAAGCGGCGGATGCCGTATACGAAATACAAGCAGAACCGAAACCTAGAGGAGAGAAGGTCATGTCCAACAGACCATCCGGCGAGACCAGCAACGCGCTGCTCGGCAGAGGAGCCGAATTTGAAGGCAAACTTTCGTTTGAAGGCACAGTTAGAATAGAAGGAAAATTCAGAGGCGAAATTAGGTCGAGCGACACGCTGGTAATCGGCGAAGGAGCTATTGTGGAAGCCGACATCGACGTCAGCAACGTCGTCGTTTACGGCCTCGTAAAAGGAAACCTGCGGGCTGATTCTCAAGCGCAGTTTCACGCTCCGGCGCGTTTTTACGGCGATATTGCGACCAAGTCTCTAGCCGTCGAACCGGGGGTTATTATAGAAGGAGCCATTCACATGGATCCCGAATCGGCAAGGAGTTGACGCGCCAGATTTAAAAGCGCGAGTATTTATTGCTAAGAAATTAGCGTCCGGCAGCTTCGAGACTCCCCGGCGACAACATGGAACGCAGCGAAAAGACAAACGTTTTCCAAACCGAAAATCGCGAAATTCTGCGCAATCCGGTCGTAATCGCGCTGATGGAAAAATACGACGGACCGGTTGGAATAATCGACTTAACCGATTCGCGCGTTTTAAAAGGCAACGCCCAAGCCGCCATTCTCTTCGGCTATAAAAACCCCATCGACCTTGAAAATCTCTCTTTGGCGGACTTGGTAACCAACGACCGAAAAGAAACCCTAAAAGAAAAAACTCAACAATTAATCTCGGACGGAGCGCTCGTCTTCGATTCTATTCCATACGTCAGAGCGGACGGCTCGCTGTGTTGGTTTAAAGGGACAATGATGCGCATCGATGCGGACGATCGCTTTTACGCTCTGGTCATAGGCCGCGACATAACGCTTGAATATCAAGTTACAAACGACCTCAAGCGGCGCATTCAAATAGAAGAAACGACTGACAAACTAATGAAGGCGTTCGCATCGTCGGAGCAGATTACAGACGTTTTGAATAGCGTCTGCAAATCAATTTTAGAGCATTTCGAGGCAAACAAAGTTTTAATCGGGGCGTTAAACCCTCAAAAGCAGACCTACGAGCTTTTAGCCTCGTCCCGCGAAACCGGCGAATTCATCTCGGACGACGGCAAGCTGATGGAATCGACAGAAAGACAGGACGAAAACGTTAAAATAAGCGAAAATAGACTTAAAAAAGAGAATATTATTTGGATTAAACTTGCGCCCTTCCCGATGAAAAACTGGCTGATGGCCATTGTCTTGAAATCAGCCGCCGGTTTTGAGAGAATTAATTCCGTTTCAATCGATCAGCTCAGACGATTTTTAGACATTGGACTGCGCAACGTTCTGCTATATTCTTCGCTTAAAGATTCGCACGAGCGCATGGCGGCGATATTGGAAATGCAGCCGAACGCGGTCGCCCTGTTAAACCGGGACGGCAAAATATTATGGATGAACGCCAAGGCGGAAACTCTGCTTGAAATAGAGCTTTCCGACGCGCTTGGAAAATCCCCGGAAGAAGCCTTCGCCAAGGACGCCGAGGGACGCATATACGAGAAATTCATGGAATTCACCGCTCGGCTTAAAGCGGGGGAAACGATTAAAGACCTCGAATGGACGTTTAAAAGCTCAAGCGGAAAAAGCAGGCGCCTAATGGTCTTCTTACAGCCGCTTACCGCTATAGACTGCTTCGAGAAAGAAGGCGGAATAGGTTTGGTTACGCTGACCGACGAGACGGAACGGCGCGACAACGAAAATAAACTTTCAGAAATTAGCCGTTTTTCCACTCTTTCCGAGCTTTCGGCGGGCATGGCGCACGAAATAAACAACCCCCTGCAAGGAATTATGAGCATGTCGGAAATATTGAAATACAAACTTTCAAAAACCGACAACCGCGAGATGCTCGGCCAGATAGAAATAGTAATCAAGGAAGCGGAAAGAATTGCCCGCATCGTAAAAAGTCTGGTGAGACTGGGCAAACCGGAGCAGGGCGAAATATCGACCTACTCTTTTAACGAAAGCGTGGAAAACGCCGCATCCATTATGCGGCAGATGTTCGCCGACAATCAGGCGTCGATAGAGCTGCGCCTCGACGAGCGTATGCCGAACGTTACCGGATACAAACACTCGATATTTCAAGCGGTTATGAACCTGCTTACAAACGCGAGGCAGGCCGTCGCGGAAACTCCGCCCGACCGGCCTCGCAAAGCGTTGGTTTCAACAAAATATTCGCCGTTGGAACCGCTGCCGATTGTTTTAACGGTGGAAGATTCCGGCAAAGGAGTCCCGCCGGAGATTAAAAGCCGCATATTCGATCCGTTTTTCACGACAAAAAGACCGGAAACTGGAAGCGGGCTCGGCTTGACTATGCTGCTCAAGATACTGCGCGATCAGAACGGAGAAATTTCTCTCGAAGACAGCCGGCTTGGAGGGGCAAAATTCGTTATCAAGCTGCCGGTAAATCTTAAAACCTGAATCTCAGTTTTGCGCGAATAAAAAAAAGCGGACGATAAGTCCGCTTCTCTTAAAAAAACTAGCGCCCGCTATTTTTGTTCCTGCGGCTTAACTTCCTTATTCTCAATCTTTTCAATCTTTTCAATCTTATTTTCGCCGGTCGTCTTCTCTTCTTTTTTAACTTCCGGTTTGTTGAAATATTGCTCTTTGATATTGAGCTTCTCCTTCAGCCTGCTTGTGATATAAACGTTTCCTTCGTCGTCGATAATAACCGCATCGACGCCCGTCATGCGCTCAAGAATGGGAATAGCAACGTTGGGGCCGAGAACGAAAATGCCTGTGCAAAGCGCGTCGGTGTAGGTTGCGTAGTCGGAGATGAGCGTAACTTGAAGCGTTCCCGTCGCGGGGTATCCGGTTTTAGGGTCGATGATATGGTGATAAAATTTGCCGTCCACCTCGACGCCCATTTCGTAGGCTCCGCTGGTAGAAACCGAGCGGTTATTAATGGGCATGGTGGCGAAGTAATTCTCGGGGCTGAAAGGGTCTTGAACGCCTATGCGCCACGGGCGATCGCCCTTATAACCGCGAGCCATTACGTCGCCGCCCGCGTAAATTATAAAGTTATGAAGTCCCGCTTTTTCAAGCTGTTCGGTAACCATGTCGGTGGCGTATCCTTTGGCGATGCCGCGCAATCCGATTTTCATTCCTTTTTCTTTTAAAAATACGGTCTTTCCCTTTTCGTCCAAGACGATGTTTTTATAATTTACGAGTTTTATGCGGCTTTTTACGTCTTCGTCCTTGGGAACCGTAAAAGGTATTTTGCGGTAGTTCCATAAATCGCCGACCGAAGCGAAAGTAATGTCGAACGCTCCGTTGGTGATGGCTGCGACTTCGACGGCGCGGGAAATCATGTCGAACATAAAATCGTCCACCTTGACCGGCTTCAAACCGGCGTTGGCGTTGATAATTGAAACCGCGCTGGCCGCGTCGTTGGAGTCTATCATTTTAGCTATTTGCGCGATAGTCGCGAAAGCCGCTTTGAGATGCGGTTTGGCCTTTTCTTCGGACATTTTATCCGCGACGATAATTGTAAAGGTTTTTCCCATGTGGTCTTCGCTGACGCTGTATGTTCCGTCGCGGTTTTCTTTAATTAATATCTCGGCGGGAGCTTCTTTTGTTTTTGCAAAATTTCCGAAGGCAAACGCGCCTGCCAAACAGACTGCGACGGCGAACAACGCTATAGAATAGGCTTTTTTCATAGTTTTCTCCTTTGAAAAATCAAGCCCGAAACAATACTTAACTTATTTATTTATCAGACTGTTCTTCCGCAGTCAATTTTTGTTTGGCTATATTCGCCGGTTCCCGCCCCGGTTGGAAATGAACAATTCAGCCGTTTCGTTAGACGCTAACGGACGAAGTAACCGTCATGGAAGAGAAACGGAAAGAGCTCCGCTCCCGCCAAATTGTAACATTTAGATAATTAGGGGTTATACTAACAAAAACTGCCAAATGGAGGCGAAGCAAGAAGAAGAAGTTCATCGAGGAGATGAAAATTAAGATACTGAGGGACGCGGACTGTTCCGGCGTCAGCGCAGCCGACGTGTACAACCAGCCTTCTTTCCAAACGCGTGGTATAACCCGTAACAAGGCGGCGC
>CAYNVS010000065.1:0-12767 GCA_964400725.1 uncultured Myxococcales bacterium | reverse complement strand
TCGTCGCATTTTACCGGCGTGCCGACGCATTTGCCGGCGGAGTCGCACATTCCCGCGGTTACGCATTTATCGGCGATAGAGCACGGCGCGCCGGATTGAAGATTTTGATGTTTGCATCCGGCCAGCGGGTCGCAGAAATCGTTTGTGCATGCCGCTCCGTCGTCGCAGTTTATTGGCGTTCCTACGCATTCGCCCGCGACGCATGTCTTTGAGGCGGAGCACTTGTTTCCGTCTTCGCAAACGCCTCCGGTCAGCGGGGTATTTGCGCAGCCGATTCCTTCGAGGCAGGCGTCGGCGGTGCATGAATTGCCGTCGTCGCAGTTTAAATCGCTTGTAAGATGAGCGCATCCTACCGCCGGGTCGCAGTAGTCTTCGGTGCAGAAAATTCCGTCGTCGCAGTTTTTATAAGAGACGGACTTGCAGACGCCGTTATTGCATACGTCGCCGGTCGTGCACAGATTGCCGTCCTCGCAAGAAACGCCGGACTTGGCGGTATGAACGCATTTCGAGCCGTCGAACGAGTCGTCCGTGCAGGGGTTCTTATCGTCGCAGTCGGCCATGTTGTCAACGGTGAGGCAGCAGCGAAGCCCTATGCGCGCGCTTGCGAACGCCGGGTCGGCTTCCGATAGCGTGGAGCATTCCATAAAAGCGGAGCCGGAGTCGTACGCGCTTGACGAGTACGCTTTGCGGCCTTCCGCCTTGTCGTCGGCCAGCCACTCGGCGACGTTTCCGGTCAAATCGTAAACTTTTTTAGCGGTGGCGCAATTTTCGTCTTCGCCTCCTTTTATGGGCGCGTCGGCAGTCGGCGAATAATCGGCTCCGTTGCAGTACGATCCGTTATAAGTATTTCCGTATGGGTATTTTTTCGCCGTCGGGCCTCCGCAGGAAAGCTGCCATTCTCCCGCCGAGCACAAACGTTTGCCGGAGTTCTCGCACGCCGCCTTGGCTTGATGCCAAGTTAAATAGCGGCTGGGAAGCTCGCCGCCGCCCGGACACGCGTAAAGCGGCGTAGTTTGGCTTTGCGAAGTGTTTAAGGCCGGGAACGACTCAGGATAATCTTTGGAGTTTTGCCCGTAGGTTTTAGCCGTGCATTCCTTATTCAGTTTAAGCGCGCTTTCGTAACGATCAACGCAGACGTTTCCGCTTACAAGCGTCATTTCGGGATGTCCGGGGCAGTCTGACGCGGGGTCGCAGTTGGAGCCTACGCAGACTCCGCCGGAACATGTCGAGGCGAGCGGCTTGTCGAGGGGGTAGCAGGTTCCGGTTTGGGCTTCGCACGCGCCGAAAGAGCATTCGCCGGATTGCGCCGAGCAGTCTTTTGGCGTTCCATAGCACGCTCCGTCAATGCACGCATCGTTTAAAGTGCAGAGGTTGTTGTCGGAGCAGGCCGTCAAATTGAGTTTTGCGTTTTTGCAGATTCCGGCTTCGCAGGAGTCGGCCGTGCAGTCGTTGCCGTCGTCGCAGTTCATCGCCGTTCCCTTGCAGCCTTGCGCGGAACAGACGTCGTTTATCGTGCACGAATTCAGGTCGTCGCACGGTTTGCCGAGCGCGATTAAATGGTTGCAGGTTCCGTCCGGCGCGCACGAATCGACCGTGCATGGGTCGTAATCGTCGCAGGAAGAGTCGTCTCCCCTGCAAACGCCTTTTGCGTCGCATTTGTCGTTTTTCGTGCACGCGTTTCCGTCGTCGCAGGTTTTATTTGCGACTCCCTCGTTTACGCAGCCTTTCGACGAATCGCACGAATCGGCGGTGCAGTCGTTCAAGTCGTCGCAGTTTTTCGTTCCCGATCCAACGCAGTCTCCGTTGGAGCAGGCTCCTTCGAGCGCGCAAAGGTCGCTGGGTACGCACGCCATACTTGCCGCTATGGGCGTTACTACGCATCCTGACGCAGGGTTGCAGCTTGAAGTAACGCACGGGTTGTCCGATGCGCAAATCGCAACCTCGCCGACGCAAAAGCCTTTGGCGTCGCATTTGTCGTTAGTCGTGCATTTATTTCCGTCGTCGCACGGTTCGTTCGTATTGGGAATATGGACGACTCCGTTGACGGCGTCGCAGTAATCCGTCGTACATGGGTTATTATCGTCGATGTTGATTGCGACTCCGGAGCACGCGCCGTTAAGGCACTTGTCGTTCTTCGTGCAGGGGTCTTTGTCGTTGCACGAAATTCCGTTGGCGTAGAACGAAACGCATCCCTTGGCCGGGTCGCAATACCCCACAAGGCAAGGGTTGTCAATGGCGCATTCGGCGGCTGGACCTATGCAGGAACCGGAAGAGCATCTGTCGGGGGCGGTGCATTTATTTCCATCGTCGCACGCGCGCGTGTGATCCCAGCGTTGGCAGGTTCCGGTGAACGCGTCGCAGAAATCGTCGGTGCAGAAATTTCCGTCCGAGCACGATTTAATCGTACCGACGCACTGGCCGCCGTTGCAGGTGTCGCCTTCGGTGCAGTAATTGCCGTCGTCGCATAAAATCGAATTGTTTGTGTGAACGCAGCCGGTCGTCAAATCGCATTTGTCGTCCGTGCACGGGTTGCGATCGTCGCAGTCCAGCCGGTCGCCCGAGCAAACGCCTTCGATGTAGCGGTCGTTAATTGTGCACGGATTGCCGTCGTTGCATGAGAGGCTTACCGGGACGTGCCGGCAGCCGTTGGATGGGTCGCAATAATCCTGCGTGCCGGGGTTGCCGTCGTCGCAGTTGACGGCGGTTCCAATGCAGACCCCGGAAACGCATTTTTCGTCCGCCATACAGTATGGGTTGGACGAGCACGAATTACCGTTAAGAGCGACGTGTTTGCACGCCCCATTATCGTAGGAATCTTCCGTGCACGGATTCAAATCGTCGCAGTCCACGTTTCCCGGATCAAAGTCGAAGCAGCAGCGGAATCCAATGAATTCGTCTGCGGTTGAGGCTTCAAATGGATTGTCCGACTCGCAGGAAAGTCCTGCGGCCGGATCTTTTGCCGAGCCTCCCATCGTAAGCGGAAGTCCGTTCTGCGAGCTGTTAATCCATTCCGCTACGTTGCCCGAAAAGTCGTGTCCGCCCAAATCGTTGGAGCAGGCCGAGGCCAGAGACGTTTTGCGGACTTTGTTGGTTCCGTTTTGCTCGTAGTCAACGTAGTCGGCTCCGTTGCAAGTCTGCGGCGAATAGGCGGCGCCGTACGGGTATTTGGACGCGGCGCTTCCTTTGCATATTTGCTGCCAGACGGTTTTGCTGCAAAGCCGTTTGCCGGAGTTCTCGCACGCCTGTTTGGCTTGATGCCAAGTAATAAACCGCGAGGGAATAACGCCCGGCAGCGAGCACGCGTAAACTTTTTGCGTTTGAATTCCGCCGTTTCCAACGTTTGCGGGGAATCCGGCGGGATAATCCGCCGAGGCTTGGCCGTATAAAACCCCTTGGCAGGTTTGTTTATCCGCCGCCGTCGCCTCGTAGCGGTCGATGCACGAATTGGTAGAGCCTATGCGCACCATGTCTGCGCGTCCGGGGCATTCGTTGGCGAAGCTGTGGCATACGCCGAAGCTGCACTTTCCGTCGTTTGAAGCGTCGCTTTTAAGGCTGCAGCCGACTCCGTTTGGCTTCGGCGTTCCGTCGCATCCCTTCATGTATTCGTTGCAAAAACGGTCTTCGCATTGAAGCGGATCGCACAATCTAGTAAGGCCGGAGCATACTCCCGCGCCGCATGTGTCGCCTACGGTGCAAAAAACTCCGTCGTCGCAGTTTGCCGCGCTTTTTGCCTCGTGCTGGCATCCTTTGACCGGGTCGCAAGAATCGGCCGTGCAGTCGTTGCCGTCGTCGCACGTTTCAACAACGCCGACGCATTTGCCGGTAATGTCGCAGCGGTCGTTTTTTGTGCAGCGGTTGCCGTCGTCGCACGTTCCGCTTTTGGGCGCGTGCTCGCATCCGTTTAACGGAACGCAGAAATCGACCATGCAGGGATTGCCTGACGAACAGTCTTTCGCGTTGCCTCCGATGCAATGACCGGCGTCGTCGCAACGGTCGTTTTCGGTGCATTTGTTTCCGTCTTCGCAAACCGAGTTTTCCGCCGCGGGCTCGTGGACGCATTTTCCTAAAATATCGCTGTACGAATCTATCGTGCACGGATTGCCGTCGTCGCACGGCGCGAGCTCTTCTTCTTCGGCTTCCGCGTCGTATTCCGGCTCCGTTTCTTCCGCCGGCTCTACTTCGTCCGCCGCGTCTTCGTCGATTTCCGGTTCCGCGTCATCCATCATTTCTTCGTCTTCTTCCGACGGCTCGGAGTCGTCGGCAATTTCGTCTTCGTTTTCCTCTTCGGCTTGCGTTTCGTCTTCTTCGATCGTCTCTTCGTCGCCGTCAATGTTATCGACGGCGTCGAGTTCGTCCGCGGATTCGTCAATATCGTTTTCCGAGTCTTCCGCTTCTAGCTCTTGCTCTTCAAGCTCGTCTTCCTGCGGTTCGGTTTCGTTTTCGTCGCTCTCTTCGTCTCCGTCCGTCCCCGCCGTTACGACTATAGCCGCTTTCGTTTCTATGTGGTCGGCTATGACGATTTTATTGCCGGCCTCGTTTTTATTAGTCGTTCCGGTTTGAAGAGCCGCGCCGCCGGCGTCGATGTTTTTTGCCGCCACCAAGTCCAATTCGCCGACCGTTACTTCCAAGCTGGCCGTTTGAACCGATTCGCCGTCTCTGTCCGACGAGTAGGACTTCAAAAGCGATCCGGCGCGGTAAACCTCAACTTGAAGAGTTTTTCCGCCCGAAAGCCCGGAAATCGTTACCGTTAAAAACCCGAATTGTTCTTTAGGTTTCGTATTTCCGCCGCCGCCGCCGCAGGAAAAAGCCGCCGCCGCCATAATCGCTAAAAAGAATGCCGCGCCCGCTCCGCCCGTAAAACTTAATCCTTTAATCGATTTCATAACTACCTCGCATATTTAATTTTTTGGCGCAACTAATGAAAGTAAATTATACTAGCAAAAAAAATAAAAATCACTACAATTTTATTTATAAAGGTTTCTTAATATTTTCTAATTTAACGATACGCCGGAGAAAAGTTATGAAATGGGTTCTCGGAGTAGATATTGGCGGAACGAGCGTAAAAGCGGCGCCGGTTTGGGAAGACGGAAAAACCGAAAACTGGGAGCGCGCCGCGGTAGGCGAGCGCGAGCGTACAATGGACGGAATGATAGACTGCGTGGGTTCTCTATATAAAAAAATAAGGGACGAAATCGGAAAGGACGCCTGCGGAATCGGAATCGGGGTTCCGGGCGTAGTGGAGCAGCCTAAAGGAATCGTCAGGCAGTCTCCGCAGTTTCCTCAATGGAAGGATTTCGAGCTGAAAGCCAGAATATCCGCGCTGCACGCCGGGCTTGCGGTAGCGGTCGAGAACGACGTCAACGCCATCGCAGTCGGCGAGCATTGGACTGGAGCCGCCGCGGGGGAGCCGAATTTTATAATTATGTGCATCGGCACCGGTTTGGGAGGAGCTCTTTATCTCAACGGCAGGCTTCATACGGGCGTCCGCGGCATGGCTGGAGAAATAGGCCACATGTGCGTTGAACCGTTTTCCGATCGAAAGTGCAATTGCGGTTCGAGCGGCTGTCTTGAACGTTACGTTTCGCAGGTCGGTTTTATAGACACGATAGAAAAATGCGGCGGCTCAAGGCTTAAAAGTCTTTTTACGGGCGTCGAAAAAGACAAATGGCCGGAGAAGCTATACAATATGGCGGTTTCGGGCGACCCGGACGCTTTGAAAATATTCGAGGACGCGGGATATTATCTCGGAGTCGTAATCGGCTCGCTCATCAATCTTCTCGACCTTGAGCTGGTCGTTATCGGCGGCGGAGTAGGGAAGAGCTTTGCGCTCTTTGAAAAGCCGATGAAAGAGTCGATTAAAACGCACAGCTTCAAGGCTATTTCCGACCGCTGCTCGGTCGTTCCCGCAAAATTGTGGGAAATGGGCGGCGTAGTCGGCTCCGCTGCGCTTGCATTTGGGCAAAGCGGGATTATAATGGCGTGATTAACGCGCGATGACGCTTTGCGTTGTACGACGCTCATTTTGAAAATTCAACTGCAGGAGGCTTCGATGCTCGTAAGAAAATCTTTTTACAATTCGGCGCTCGCCGCGTCCGCTTTCGCCGCGGCGCTTCTTTTCGCGTTTGCGCTTTGCGGATGCTCGTCTTCGGACGACGAAAAAAACGACGGAGGAGATTCCGACCTTCAGGAGCAGGAAACGGAACTTGTAAACAAGCTGCCGTTTGAGCCCGCAGGACCCAATTCCACGCCCGATCCAATGCTTAAAGGGCCGTTTCCCGTAGGCGTTAAGACGCTTGAATTCGACGACCCAAGCCGCATAACGAAGCGGACTAATAAGCCGCGCCACCTTAAAGTAGAAATATGGTATCCGGCGGAGCAGAAGTATAAAGACGGCCCGTTCGATCCGATTGATTTCAAGGCTCAGGCTCTTTTGGCCGATCTCGGCGACAAGAGAGCTAAAGTAGAGGCCTCCACAATTCCGGCAATCGACACCAACAGCAAGCGCGACGCCGACATGGACCGCGAGCACGGCCCTTACCCCGTGCTTGAATTTTCTCACGGAGCCTTCGGAATCAGATGGCAGTCGGTTTTCTTTACCGAGCATATGGCTTCTCACGGTTACATCGTCGTCGCCATAGACCACGAGGAAAATACGCTGTGGGACATCATTCGCGACGGTTATAATCCAATCGCGGTCTCCGACAGCGGCATCAAGCGTCCGACCGACGTTTCTTTCGTGCTTGACCGCTTGGCCGAGCTTAACGCGAAGGACGGCGACTTCTTCTTCAAGTCAATGAACATGAACAAAATAGCCGCAAGCGGTCATTCGTTAGGCGGATGGACGAGCATCGCAACCCCTTGCTCCGACGGCCGCATACTAGCGAGCGTCGCGCATTCTCCGGCCATCGCTCCGGCGGAAATTCTTTCGGGCTGCGACTTCAGAACTTTTCCCGTTCCTCTGTTGGTTCAGGGCGGCACGAAGGACAAAACGCTTTCATGGAAAGGCCAATACTGCGATTACAGGCCGGTTACTCCTATAAACGACTTTCCTAAGTACATGCAGGAATTAGTCGGCGGCGGGCATTACACATTCAGCGATATTTGTCTGCTCGATCTTGAAAAGCTCGCCAAAGAAATAGATTTCGGCGACGCCGAAGACGCCTTGACCGACGGCTGCTCGCCTACCGACAACGTCCCTTACGATCGCGCTCATCAAACTATTAATTATTACGCCGCCGCGTTTCTAAATCATTATTTGAGAGACGACGCGAAGTCGCTTGAATACATGGTCGATAAGGACGATCCTCCGTTCCAAGAGGTAAACTTTTACGTCGGACAAGTTCCTGATTGGCCGGACGGCGGCTGCGAATAAATAGAATGAATTATATAAACTCAACAACCCGCGGCGCCGGAACCAAAAGTTCCGGCGTCTTTTTTTGAAAGTTAGGGGCGGCTAAAATGAGCGAAAAATCCAAAGCTGCATGGCTGTCGGTGGCTTCGAATACGACGCTAGCGGTATTCAAGCTGATAGTCGGCGTCGCGATAGGGTCGATTTCGGTAATATCCGAAGCTCTTCATTCGGGGATTGATTTAATCGCCGCGCTCATTGCGCTTTTTGCCGTTAAAACATCGGGCAAGCCCGCCGATAACGAGCATCATTATGGCCACGGAAAAATAGAAAACATTTCCGGCTCCGTGGAAGCGGTGCTTATCTTTATAGCGGCGGGGTGGATTATTTACGAAGCGGTTGAAAAGATGTTTCATCCTAAGCCGGTCGAAACGCCGATCGCCGGCGTCGCGGTAATGTTTGTATCAACGGTCGCAAATTTGTTAATTTCTTCAATGCTTTTCAGAATAGGCAAAAAGACCGAATCGGTGGCTCTGGTCGCCGACGCATGGCATTTGAGAACGGACGTTTACACTAGCGGCGGGGTAATGCTGGCTTTGGCGGCTATATGGATTTTGGGCGTCTTTTTTCCTCATTTAAACGCGCAATGGATAGATCCGGTCGCGGCGATTTTAGTGGCGGGGCTTATACTTAAGGCGGCGTACAATCTTACGCTGCAGGCTGGACGCGATTTGCTGGACGCCAGTTTGCCGAAAGAGGAAAACGATTGTATTGCCGCTCTCATCGCCAATATAGGGCCTAAGGTAATCGGATTCCACAAACTTCGGACGCGCAAGTCGGGAAGCGAACGCTTTATCGAGTTTCACTTAATCGTCGAAAAAGATATGACGGTAGAGGCGGCTCATAAAATTGCCGACGAGCTTGAGCGAAAAATCGAGGCTCGTTTTTTGCGGACGAGCACGACGGTTCATATCGAGCCGTGCGACGGCTCATGCCTTAGCGAGTGCGAGAGCGGATGTCTCTTGGATGCCGAAGAGCGCGACAAACGGCGCCGCGGTTGATTTTCTTGACGCGGTAAGTTCGCAATTAATCTCAAATCCGAGAAACTTCGCCGCAAATTTAAATAACGCGTTGAACGCGGGGCTTTTTTGTGTTAATATTCCACCGTTTTTCGGCAGTTCTCAACATTGAGGAGTCGCATGTTATACGAAGTCAAGCTCACGCAAGACAAGGACGCTCTAAGAGATTTATACAAGCGCGACATCGGGGCCAACCTTTACAGCGTTGGAGATTTGGACGAGCCGTATTTCGGCAGCGCGCAGTATTTCGGAGCGTTTACTCCCAAGGGCGAATTGAAGGCGGTTCTACTGAAATTCGACTACTTTCCGCCTACAAATTTTATTCCGCACGGCGACCCCGACGCTCTGAAGGCTATATTTGATGAAATACCGAGAAACAAAGGCGTATTTCGAGCTTTGTGCGACGAAGAAAGCCTTTCTTTGCTTCCCGATAGAATGGTTATTCTTTCATCCGTTCCGTTTGTGCGGCTTATTTTTAGAGGCAACGCCGCCAAGGAGAAAGACGCCGGAATCATGTGGCTGTCGGAAAACGATTTTGAGGCGGCAAAAGAATTGTTTAAATACGATTCAAACGCGTACATTCACAAAAAGGCGCTTTCAAACGAGCATTTTTTAGGCATTTGGCGAGAAGGATCGCTGGTCGCGATTGCCGGAACGAACCTGCTGGCGCAGAACGAACGCGTGGCGGTCATCGGACGCGTTATCACTCACCCGAACTTCCGAGAGGAAGGTTACGCCACAAGGTTAATCGCTCAAATGGTGCGGGATTTATCGAGCATGGCGGACGTTATCGGTCTTCAAATAGAAGCGTCCGACCGCGCTAGAATAGCTTTGTATAAAAAGCTGGGGTTCGTAGAACACAGCCAGTATTACAACATTATTTTCCGCTGGAAATAAATTCCCCCGCCGTACATTTTTTCCGGTTCCCGCCTACGACAGCAGGTTTCGGGCGATAACGAGACGCTGAATTTCGCTCGTCCCTTCGTAAATGGTCGTAACGCGCGCGTCCCGGTAGAGACGCTCGACTAAATACTCCTTGATGTAGCCGTAGCCGCCGTGTATCTGAACGGCGTGAGCGGTAATGCGGTTGGCCGCCTCGCTGGCGAACAGCTTGGCCATGCTCGCTTCCTGATTGAACGGCTTTTTATTTTCCTTCAAATGCGCCGCGCGCAGAACCAGCAGTTTGGCCGCGTCAAGCTCTGTGGCCATGTCGGAAAGTTTGAATTGAGTGGCCTGAAAGCCCGCGAGGCTCATGCCGAACGCCTTGCGCTCCTTGGCATAGGCGATGGACGCTTCCAGCGCCGCCTGCGCGATGCCGACCGCCTGACTTGCAATGCCAATTCGCCCGCCGTCAAGAGCCATCATAGCGATTTTAAAGCCGCCGCCTTCCTCGCCCAGCAGGTTCTCTTCGGGAACAACGCAGTCCTCGAAGATAATCTCGACGGTGTTGCTCGCGAGCAGCCCCATTTTATCTTCTTCGCGACCTACCTTGAAGCCGGGAAACGTCGGTTCGACGATAAAGGCGGATATGCCTTTGTGCCCGGGCGTCGAGTTTGTGCGCGCCCACGCTATATGAACGCCGCTGTAAGCGCCGCTTGTTATGAAAATTTTGCTTCCGTTCAGTATCCAGTTCTTGCCGTCCTTCTTGGCCGTCGCCTTAAGCGCGGCGGCGTCCGACCCGGCGGCTGATTCGGTAAGAACGAACGAGCCGGTAATCGCCTGTCCGGAGCAGAGCCGCGGCAAATATTTGCTTTTTTGTTCTCTGGTTCCAAACTTTTCCACAACCTCCGCAACCATGTTAGTAACCGACATTGCGACCGCAGTGGAGGCGCAGACCTTTGAGACTTCCATCAGAGCCAATGCGTAGGCGACAACGCCTACGTTCGCGCCGCCGAACTCTTCGCTCACGTTCATTCCCATAAGGCCGAGCCCAGCCATTTTTACCAAAGTCTCCTTTGGAAAAATCCCTTCGCGGTTGTTTTTTTCCGCGACTGCTGCAATCTCTTTTGCCGCGAAATCCGCTACCATGTCTTTAATCATTTTTTGCGTTTCGTTGAGCGAAAAGTCCATTTTAGCCTCTTGCGTTTAAGGGTTAATTTGTCTCAAAACGTCGATAATTTACTTCTTTACTATAAAATTTTCAATAATAACGACGAGCGTTTCGGCATTATTTTAAGGTCGAGCTCTCCTTCTCTCGCCTCTATTATCTCTCCGGTGAAAGCCTCTTCAAAGCGCGCGCTGTGGCGCAGGCGAAGAGACGGATAACGTTTAAGGTCGATTTTCTTCCGCGCGAGTTTGTCTTGGAAGTTGAATACGGCCAAATAGCCCGCGTCGTTATATACGAGCTCAGGCATTGGTCTTTCCATTAGATCCAGCGGTTTAGCGTTCCCGTTTCGGCATTTGGCCGCCAGTTCGCTTACTTTCTCAAAGAACTTCCAGTCTTCGTCGTATAGTTTTGTCAAATCGTCGGAAACGAGGAACATTCCGCCCGAAACGATAATCGCCGCCGCCAGCGTCTTCCGCTCTTCCGGCGTCAGCTTGGTGTTCCGCGAGCGAATCATCAGGCAGTCCGGGTCGTTAATCCACAGCCGTTTGTGCATTTGGGCTCGGTTGAGCGCCCCGCGAATGGCGAATTTCGCGCATAAAGCGTGCGGGTCGCTAAGCAGGCGGTAACGAAGCGTTGCGAACCAGTAAGGCGCTACGTCGGGGCCTATGCGCATAGCGTCAACTATTCCTATCGCCGGCGAAAGCGGGCTGCCGCATCCGATTAGAAAAACGTCCTCTCCTGCGGTTTCGCGGATTATCTCGAACCCTTTGCGAAGCCTCTGCGCGCTCGTGAGCGATTGGTCGTACGCCTTGCCTTCAAGGCTTGCGGCGTAAACGAAATCTAGCTTTAAAAGCGAGAAACCGTATTCTTTAACGAACGTTTTTACGACGCCGCGCAGGTAGTCTTGAAAGTCCGGGTTGGTCGTATCCAAGGCGTAAACGCCAGAAAATAAAGCCCAAAGCGGGTTGTATCCAGCGTTGACCGGTTTGCCGTTTTCGTCG
Organism: uncultured Myxococcales bacterium; assembly: GCA_964400725.1. Taxonomy (GTDB): domain Bacteria; phylum Myxococcota_A; class SURF-8; order SURF-8; family CAYNVS01; genus CAYNVS01. The sequence continues at coordinate 1,292 of CAYNVS010000065.1, read as the reverse complement.
CGCAAAAACCAATCGGGATGCTCCCTATACAGTTTCGACTTTTTAGCCGCGATGAAAGGAGCGAACCACACGCCCGCCTTCATGCCGGATGAACGGATTTTATCCGAGACGGGAGCCAATCCGTCGGGGAATTTTTTGTTGAATGACAGCCAGTCTCCTACGGCGGTCTGATAACCGTCGTCAACGAGAAAATATTTAAAATATTCGCTTTTTGGCGATGCTGCATCGACGTTTTTAAAAATATCTCCCCGCGTAACTTTTGTATAATAATAATACCACGAACACCACCCCGACGGTATTTCCCCTCCCGCTCTATTCTGAGTCAGAGGTTGGAAGAAATCGTCCAGCATATCGCACGCGTCGTTTCCAAGCGTTATCGCAAGTTCGTCCAAATTCATTTTTTCTTGAGGCGAAAAAACCTTATCTCCGAAATCCCATATTGCGGTCAGCCAAACCTCGTCGCTCGAATTTTTGCCGTAAGGCTTGGAAACGTTGAATGATAGATATTGATTAAAACCTTTTCGCTGACAAAAAAGAGCCAGCCTTTCGTCGGAGCCGGATCCGATAATCGCGTACATGCTCGCTCTGAAAGAACCAACCTCCGGTCGCATTGCGGGAGGATTTCTCTCGTCGTCCTGCATTGCGGTCATAAATTGAAATGCGGGCGTTTTTTCGACTTCCTTGGATTTGAAAACGCGCGTTTCCGACCACGATTGATAACCGTTTTTAAAAAAAACCGTTTCAGACGCGCCGTTCAGTTTAATTAAGAAAACGGCTTCAAGGTTTTTTAGCGCTTGCGCCTTGCCTGAATAGTTTGTTATCTCTCCCGAAATAACGGCTCCTTCATTCTCTTTTATAAGCAGAGTTCCGGCAAAATCTCCGGCTTTCAGCTCCATTCTTATTTCGCCGTTTTTGGCGTTTACGCGGGGTTGAACGTTGTCCGCGTAAGAACCCAGAATGGTTGCGTCCGTCAAAGTTATTGATACGCTTTCGCTCTTATCGGATATTACCGGCTCGTCGTCGGCGTTTACGTAAATTTTTAACGGCATTTTTTTGTCTCCTCTAGTAGAAATTCGCGGTACATAAAAATACCGCCGTCGCAAAAACAGCGGTATTTTGTCGCTTGATTCGGAAAAAACCGCTTATTTCATATCGGCATTTACCCGCTATGCTGCCTCCTTTTCATCCTACTCTTCTTCTTTTTTCTCTTCTTCTTTTGCTTCTGTTGGCTCGGCTTTTGTCACGCCTCTCTAGCACTACGGCTCTTCCTTCTTGAAGCCCTGATCGGCTGC
>CAYNVS010000064.1:0-13495 GCA_964400725.1 uncultured Myxococcales bacterium | reverse complement strand
GGTTTTTCTCGTCATTAATTTGGTTTGCTATCGCCTTTTTAGACATTAATGTCTCCCGCCATACGATGGATCCAAGCGGAGGTCCTCTTAATAAAGCGGTGAGAATATTCAATTGGGGAAAAACCAAAAGGAAAAACGCCCCAAGGCCGACGGAGGTCCGCAACCAATAAAACATTTTCAAACGATTTCCGAAAGTAATGAGCCCAAAAAACCAAAAGGAGAAGAAGGGAGGATAGAAATCCAAGGTCGGTTACCGACGTTATCCGTTATGTTATGGATTATTGCATCCCGCCTTTCATCAGAGATTCAAGGTTGTTCATGTATCCGTTTTACTTTATTTGGTTCAAAGGCAAGGACATCCCAAAACTACTTTCCTTCAAACGCGACGTTTATTACATGTCGGGCGAGGAATACGAAAACTTTTACCGAGGAGTCGAGAGCGTGGCGCATGACCGCGAAACGGATATGGACGCAAAATCTCTCGAATACATGCTTGGTTTGGTCAAAAGCGTTTCGACAGACAACAAAACTCTGCTTGACGTCGGCTGCGGCCGCGGCCATTGGTTGAAGTTAGTATCAAATAATACGCGGCTTGAAACTATCGGCTGCGATATTATGAGTTCGGAGACGGTTTCGTATCCGCATTCGCGTTACGTTCAGGCCAACATCTACGCGCTGCCTTTCGGCGACTCTACAATCGACGTAGTAACATGCAGCCACACGCTTGAGCATCTGGTTTCGATGCAGCCCGCAATAAGCGAGCTGAAGCGGGTCGCAAAAAAAATGCTAATTGTGGTTGTGCCTAAGCAGCGGTATTATTTTTATTCGCTCGACCTTCATTTAAACTATTTTCCGCAAAAGGAAATTTTGATTAACGCGATGAACATGCCGAATTACAAATGCGACGTTTATGGCGGCGACATCGTTTACGTCGGATATAAGGATTGAGTTTCGCGTTTCGAAGTTGAGTCTATTTGACATAATATAAATTTCAGGACGTTAAATCTGTACAAACAACGACAGCTTTTTATGCACCGCGCAAAATATTGTCCATCCTTTATTTTTTAGCGATTATAAGTTCCCTTATTCCGGCTTTGAGCGGTATTCGCATCGCGTCCTTAAAACCTGCCGCCGTCAACCAGTTGCGCATATCCGTTTCCGAATACGACGAACCGCCGTTTGTCGCGACGAGCATGTTGACGCTGAAAAGCGCCGCGTTCTTCGGCGAAGTTTTATCGGCGTCAAGAATGTTGTCTTTTATTACGACCTTGCCGCCGACGTTCAAGCAGTCGTAAGACTTTCTTAAAATGGCGAGATTTTCATCCGGGCTGTTGATATGAAGAATCGAAGACATGAAAACCATATCGAAACCGGAGCCGTAATCGGCGGTATGGTAATTTCCGACCACGGTTTTAACGCGGTCTTTTAATCCGGCTTGTTCAATGTGCCGGTCGGCGATTTTACAAACCGCTTCCAAGTCTAAAATTTCGGCGCGAAGCTGAGGATTATGCTTTGCAAAAGCGATGCTGTAAGCGCCGGAGCCGCCGCCGACGTCGAGAAGTTTTTTAACTCCGTCTAAGTCGAGAGTTTCAAGAATATCTTGAATCGCAAACGACGAATTAAGGTGCATAGCGGCTATAAACGCTTCAGTCTTGATTTCATCGTTGGAGTTAAAATCGGCGGGAACGACGAATTTGCCCGTTTTAACGCATTCGCTCAACGCGTTCCAACGGTTCCACATATTGACGTAATGCAGAAACGCCTTGCGCAAGCTCTGCGGCGAGTTGTCGTCCAAGTATGTTTTCGTAATTTCGGTATTAAGATAATTCGCGCCGTTCTTTTTTAAAAAACCGATTGCGACGAGCGCGTTCAGCAGCGTTTCAGTTCCCCGTTCGTCCAGTCCCAGTTTCCACGCAACCTCAACCGACGATTTGCCCTCGCCAATAGCGGTAAATACGTTCAATTCCACGCCCGAAAGAAAAATCCTCGCGTCCTTAAAGGACGAGGCGGTCTCAAGCATTTTTTCAATCGCTTTGTCCATCGTCTCCGACCTTTCCCTGATAATACATTTATATTTTCAGCTGACTTTCGTTCCGGCCGGCATGTCTTCGCCGTCTTTAAGAGTTACGACCGCCAGCTTGCCGGTCGAATGATCGGACGCGGCCAGCAGCATTCCTTTGCTTTCAATTCCTTTGAGTTTGCGCGGCTTAAGATTTGCGACAACGACTATTCTGCGTCCGACCATCTGTTCGGGCGTATAAACCGCCGCGATTCCAGCTACGATTGTGCGCGGCTCGCCGTCTCCAGCGTCAACCGTAAGTTTTAGTAATTTATCAGCTTTTGGAACTTTCTCGGCGGCAATAACCTTAGCCAGCCGCAAATCGACTTTTGAAAATAAATCGTAATCTATCTCTTCTTTTGTTTCGGGTCTGCCTTCTGGCGCATGCGCGGCGTCTTCCGCCGGTTTGGCCTCGGCCACGGTTTCAGCCGGAGCGTTTTCGCTCTTGTTTTGGTTTTGCATTTTTTCCAATTCTTCCTTTTCCAGCGCCGCAATGCGGTCGAGAATTTCCTTCTGCCGCTTTACCGCTTCGTCGTAAACTTCTTGCGGAATGCGGCTGAACAGATGTTTCGTTTCGCCAAGCGCGGAGCCGGAGATCAGCCCGCCCCACTTTTCAGTCGCCGAGAAAGAAACGTCGAAATTAACGACGCCGAGCTGCGCTTGAATGCGCCTCGCCGTTTCGGGCATGAACGAATTAAGCATAATCGAAACGACTCTCAGGGATTCAAGCAGCGAATAAAGGACGTGGTTCAACTCGTCCATCCGTCCTTCTTTCATAAGCGTCCACGGAGCCTTAGTATCGACGTATTTGTTGCCCGCGTCGGTCAGCTCGAAGATTGCGCAAAGCGCCTCTCGGAACTCCAAACGCTCCATCCGTTTGTGATATTCCGCCAACACGGAGGCGGTTTTATCCTGAATTTCAGTTTCCGGCGGGTTTTCGAGTTTGCTTGGAACGACGTTTCCAATATATTTTTTCGTCATTGAAATCGTGCGGTTAAGCAGATTGCTCAGGTCGTTTACAAGTTCGCTGTTGAAGCGCATTATAAGAGCGGGTTCGCTGAAATCGCCGTCGCGGCCAAATACGTTTTCTTTGAATAAAAAGAACCTGAACGGATCGAGGCCGTATTTGTCGATTATGTCGTAAGGATTTATTACGTTGCCCGCGCGTTTGCTGATTTTCGCTCCGTTGGCCGTCCACCAACCGTGTGCGTAAATCGTTTTCGGCAGCGGCAAACTGAGGCTCATCAGCATAGCAGGCCAGTAAATAGCGTGGAAGACGAGTATGTCTTTGCCGATGAGGTGGTAGTTCGCCGGCCAGAATTTTTTAAAGAGCGAGTCGTCCTCCAGCGAGTAGCCGAGCGCCGAAATGTAGTTGGTCAACGCGTCTATCCAAACGTAAATAACGTGCTCCGGGTCGTCGGGAACGGGTATGCCCCAGTTGAACGACGTGCGAGTAACCGACAAATCTTTCAACCCTTTTTTTATGTAACCTATCACTTCGTTGCGGCGGTAGTCCGGCTGAATGAAATCGGGATTTTGTTCAATGTAATCGAGAAGTTTTTGCTCATACTTCGAGAGTTTGAAGAAGTAATTGCGCTCTTTGACGCGCTTGATATACTTCGCCTCGGCGCTGTTTTTAATTTCGTCCCACTCGGTTTCGGTGATGAAACGCTCGTCGGCCGTGTGATAGTATCCTTCGTATTCGCCCGCGTAAATGTCGCCGTTGGCCTTGAGTTTAGCGTAAACGTTCTGCACCGTTTTCTCGTGATAGTCGTCGGTGGTGCGGACGAAATGATCGTTCGTACAGTTCAACTTTTCGCTCATTTCTATAAATGCCGGAACGATGCCGTCCACGAATTCCTTAGGGCTTTTCCCTACGTCGGTCGCGGCTTGCAAAATTTTAATGCCGTGCTCGTCGGTTCCGGTTAAAAAGTATGTCGGGTCGTTCTTTTGTCTGTGATAACGGGCGGCTACGTCCGCGGCGATTGTTGTGTAGGCGTGCCCTATGTGCGGAGCCGCGTTTACGTAATATATCGGAGTTGTTATATAAAATGATTTTTTAGACATCTTGATACCTTTCGGCGTTGATTTAATTACAAATAATTAGTTATCGTTTCTTGAGCCTTCATTCGGATCGCCGCGGTCTGTCGGTTGGTTCGAGTCGCCTCCGCGCTGCCCTGCGCCGCCTTTATTGTGGCCGTGATGACGCCTATTGCCTCTGCGGTCGTTATTGCTGCCGCGGCGTCTATTATCGAAGTCGCGCCGGTTATTCCGCTGATTCTGCCCGCCTTGCCGCCCCAAGCCTTCGCCTTCGGTCCCGTTCTCGCCGCCGTCGTTCTCTGTCTGCGGCGGGGGCTGCATAGAGTCGGCTCGCTGCTCCCCTTCCCGTTCGGGTCTTCTTTGTTGCGGACGCTGATCTCGGTTGCGGTCGCCGGGCGCGCCTTGACCCTGCGGATGTCTTTTGTTCGGATCGCCGCCGCCGCGGTTGTCTCTGTTGTCTCTTCTTTCTGCGCCCTCGCGGTTATCGCGTCTGTCGCGATTTTCCGTTCCTCCCCTGCCCTCTCTATTGTCTCTTTTATCGCCGCCTTCCCGGTTTTCCCGCGTCGGACGGTCTCTGTTGTCGCGCGGCGGTCTGTCGCGATTGTCTCTTTCCCTGCGTTCGCGATTGTCGGGTCTGCGGTCTCCGTTTGCGCCTCTGTCGCTTTTTTCGCCGCCTTCGGCCCTCTCGGGTTGACGATCTCGTTCGGAGCGCCTGTCTCCCCTATTCTGCCTTCTTCCTCTATCGGATTTTTCTTCCGAACCTTCGCGATCGTCGTTTCTGCGCTCTCCTCGCCTTATTTCCAGCTCTTTTTCGAGGTTTGCTACGGCGTCCTTGGCCTGTTGGTGCGGCGCGACGACTTCGACCGGTTTGTAAATTACGTCTTCCTTCGAGATTTCCTCGCCCGCCAGCCACCGCTTATAAGCGGTAATGTCGTAGCTTAGCGGCCCTTCGTCCGGGTGGTAAAACGATATGTAATTCTTGAATATATTTACGTCGTTGACTTTGCATTCGCCGTGCGGCGTTTTTGCGCGCTTGCCGACTTTCGGCAGTTTGTCGAGAATTTCTTTGTATAAGCCGTCCTCGTGAGCCAGACAACACAAAAGTCTGCCGCAAAGGCCGGATACTTTTTCCGGCGAAAGCGACATGTTTTGCTCTTTCGCCATTTTGATTGAAAGCTGGCCGAATTTATCAAGCCACGACGAACAGCACAGTCTTCTGCCGCAAACCGCAATTCCGCCTATCATTTTGGATTCGTCGCGAATGCCGATTTGTCGCATTTCCACGCGTATTTTCAGCGCGCCGGCCAAATCCTTCACAAGTTGACGGAAATCAACCCGCCCCTCGGACGTAAAATAAAAGAACGCCTTGTTGCCGGAAAGTATATATTCGACGTCAACCAGTTTCATGTCGAGATTGAGCTCTCGAATTTTATCTTTGCACAAAGCCGCGGCTTCCTTGGCTTTGACTTCAAACTCGGCCTGCGCCGCAATGTCGGCCTCTTCGGCTTTGCGTATTACCTTGCGCAAATCATCCGGCCATGAATCGACTTCGCGCGGATCGATTACAACCGTCGCTATTGCCTGACCGCCTTCGACGCCGACAACGACGCGCTCGTATATTTTCAGGCTGAACCTGTGCGAGTCGAAAAAATAAATCTTCGACGCAGGGTGAAACCTGACTCCTACAACATTCGGCATTTATTCGCTCCGATGCAATTATGCTAATACAATATATAATAGACTCAATTCAAAAAAAACATTGTAAGCGCTTTGCGATAAAAGTAAAGCCGCAAATAGCTTTACATATACGAATAAATTTTGCGCAAAAAAGGGTCTTTGCTATAATCTACCCGTTAAAATACCTAAGAGGCTAAAAATGAAATTGAAAAAGTTTTTTTCGCAAGCCTTCGCGCTTGGAGCGGACGTCTGCCTGACGGCGACCGACGCGGACATTCTCAAGCGCATCGCCAAATTTATCGTCGATAAGCAGATGGGCGAACCGGCGTTGATGTTCGTGCAAACGCTCGCGCCTCTTAACTTTATCGGAGCCAGTTCGCTGCATTTCTTCGAGCCGTTTGCGACAATGGTTTTAAATAAGAAAGATTACAATCATTTCGCCGAACTGCTTGAAAACCGGCGCGCCGTGGAAACGCTCGCCAAGTTTATTGAAGAGGAAATGGAACTTCGCGAGAAAGATGCTGCGGAGGAAGCCGAACCTGCGGCTTCGGGCAAGGACGAAAAGGAACGGAATGAAAACGAGACTTAATCTTACGCTGTTGGCGGTCGTTATAATGGCGCGGGCGGCTGCGGCGTCCGCGGAGGACGATTTATTCTCTTTGCAGGCTCTCGATACGCCTTCAGACAACGGCGGCAGCGTTATACTTTTGTGGAATAAGCTGGCGGACGAATCGCCGGAAGGAAAATATTTGATTAAATCAAGCGTCAGCGAAGACGGAGAATACTATGTAGTCGCAGCGTCAACTATCAAAGGAGGACTTAAGTCGGATTTCCCGGAATATTTCGGACGCTCGCCTGAAAATAAAAATTACCGCGCCATAAAGCTCTCCGCCGCGGCTCCGACCGCGAAATGGCTTAAACAAAACGATAAGGAGCGCGAAAACCGCATTTTATCAAAAAAAGACCAGTTGAACGAATTGACAGCAAAGCTGGCGGCATCGGACAACGAAAGAATCAAAGCCAAGCTGCGCGATAAAATCAATAGAATAACAAAGGAAATAGAAAGGCTTGAGCAAGCCTCGCTTAACCCCCCCGCATCGGGGCCGATTATTCCTTCGGAGACGCTTTACTTCAAAGTCTGCTACTCGCCTTCGCCCGGTTCCGCCGAAAGCTGCAGTTCCATCGCGAAAGCGACTCCGGAAGGCGAGCTGTTCAACGCCGGAAAAATAAATATTTTTTTCTCAATGTTGTTTCTGCTGGCCTTGATTGCTTATTACATGCGCAAAGCGGACAAGAGTCCGGAAAAGATTTATTTGCGCAGAATAGGCGGGCTTGAAGCGATTGAGAACGCGATAGGGCGGGCGGCTGAAATGGGTAAGCCGGTATTTTTCGTGCACGGATTGGGGCAGATGGGAACCACCGCCACAATCGCGGCGGTGAACATTATGGGCAAAATAGCCGAAAAAACCGCCGAGTATAAAGTCGATTTTAAAGTGTCCAACAGCGATCCGGTCGTTATGGCCGTCAGTCAGGAAACGGTAAAGGAGGCGTATTTGCGCATGGGGCGCGGCGACCGTTACCATGACGACGACGTTTTCTTCGTCAGTCAGGATCAGTTCAGCTACGCGAGCGCCGTCGAGGGGATGATGATGCGCGAGAAGCCTGCGAGCAATTTTTTCTTCGGCGCGTATTACGCCGAGGCGCTGCTTTTAACCGAAATTGGCTCGTCCACGGGCGCGATACAGGTCGCGGGCACCGACAGTTACACGCAATTGCCGTTCTTCATCACCACCTGCGACTATACGCTTATGGGCGAAGAACTATACGCGGCGAGCGCTTATTTGTCGCGCAACCCGAAGCTGTTAGGTTCGGTAAAGGCGCAGGACGTAGGCAAAACATTCATCATTGCGGCGATACTCGCGGGAATAATACTATCGTCGCTTGGATTTGATTGGATAACTAGGTTTTTTGAGGCGTTTTAATGAAAATAACTAAAACAATCCTATATATACTCGCAACATTATGCGTTTTCTTTGCTTTTAGCGTCAAGGCTGCCGAAGTAGAATTCGACGTAAAGAAAATTCTTCGCGAGCCGGGCGTTAAACTTGTTATAGTGGATTTCTTCAGTCCTAGTTGCAAACCATGCGTCGAGGCAATTCCGGCGTGGGAAAAACTAAACAAAAAATACTATAAAGACGGACTTCGTTTTATCGTTATTACAACGTCAAAAAATAAAAAATGCGCAAAGCTTGATTGGACTCCATATAAAACTATTTGCGATTATGAAGGAACGATTCAGGATTATTACGGAATAAAAGAATTACCTCAGGCATTTTTATATTCATGGCACGGCAAACTTTTGGCGGAAAGAGCAGACGTTGATACTATCGCCGCAGCTATAGAAAATTTTTTCAATTATGAAGAGTATATTATAAACATTAACAAAGTTAAAGTCATAGGCCATAATTATGCCATATCTACCAATGAAGAAAAAGTAGCCCAATATGTAGATACGGAATTTTCTAAACAATCAAAATTCACGACGATTAATTTTAATAAAGACGATGTATTATATTCAAACGGAAATAAAAAATGTTTGAAAGGTTTAGGGAAAAATACTTATCTAGATATAACTTTATACGGAAACTATGATAATAAAAGAAGGGATTTGGTTCTTAAACTTTATAACAGCTGCGGCGAAACAATCGCTTCTTCCACTCAGCCGTATAAGGGTGTTGGCATAGAGGAAGACCTTGACAGCATTGAAGAAGCGGTTAAAAAAGGAGTGAAGGAATTATTGCGCAAATTAATCATCTTAGAAGAACCTCAGCCATTTACGTCAAAAGGACAAGGGCAATTTGCAGGAGAAAAGGGAACCATAACTGTTAAAGAATATTCTAAAGAAGAAGAAGGCGTCAATATAAGAAACGAAATCGTTGACGATAAAGGTTATTTGTCGATAACTAGCGAGCCTTCTGGAGCTTTGATAAAAATTAACGGAATCGAAAAAGGGCTTACGCCGTATGAAACGGAATTAATGATTGGAGATTACGTTATAATATGCTCGAAAGGAGAAATGTATTACCCGGCCAGACAAAAAATCAAACTAACCGAGCAAGGCAAAAAGATTCGCTTCGAGCTTGAACCGCGTTTTGGCGAGTTAAAAATTACCAGCGAACCGGTTGGAGCAGAAATATACATCGACGGAGAACCGACCGGCGCAAAGACTCCCTACTCGCTTATAAAAAAGAGCGGAAATTATAAAATATCGCTCTTAAAAAAAGGTTATCTTAACTATGAGACTCAAGTAAAAGTTGAAGACGGCGACCTAAAAGAGGTTAGAGGATTCATGAAAGCTAACCATGGGTCGATAACGGTATCGAGCAAACCCTCCGGCGCAATGATTTATCTTGATGGAATAAATACCGGACTTCTTACCCCCGCGACAATAAAAGAAGCTCAAGTCGGCCTTCACGAAGTTTCCGTTGTTGCGGATAAATATTACGAATCTAAGAAAAAGGCGGAAGTTAAACTTGGGAAAAATTCAACTTTGGAATTTATTTTGGAAGATAGAAAGGGTTTGTTGAAAATTACCGCCGAAATCGTCGATCTTGACCAAGGAACGCCGACAAACGCTAAAGTTTATTTAAACGACGAATTGCAGGATGAAGAAACTCCGTTCAAGAAAAAGATTACGATTGGCAAATACAAGTTGGAACTCAAAGCCGATGGGGCTAAAAATTATACTCAGTATATTGATATAAAAGAAGGCGGAACCGTAGAAGTTAAAGCCAAACTGCCTAAAAAACTTGCCGCGGAAATTATTAAAGAGCGCGAAGAAATGAAGAAAAAGGCGGAAAAAGAGAAGAAAGAAAAAGAAATTGCCGAGGAGAAAAAAAGAAAACAACAAGAAGCCGAATTGGCGGAAAAAAGAAGACGAAAAAAAGAGATTGAAGAACAAACCACAAACCATATTCCTAATTTGATTATAGGATCTGTCGCTACAGTTGTTGGAATAGGTTTGCTGGTCGGCGGTATGGAAAAAAATAATGATAGTTTAAATTTGGCGGGTTGGCTGACTATCGGTTGCGGAGGAATTGCGTTGCTTACATCATTTATTTTTTACGCAATATCCCCCAAAATGCCTGAAGACTTAAAAAACATTAGCGATAATAACAACTTTATTATAACGCCCGACATTACCCCTGACGCGAAAGGCGGCATGTTGCGCCTGTTTTGGGAATTCTAAGTAAGAAATTTAAATCGGCGCCCAAATTGCTATATAAAAACCGTTTAGGTTTGGCAATTTATAAGGTTTGAGCCATTTTACACATTATTAAGCGTTGCGGTATTGCCGCAATTATGACAATTTTGTCGCGCTATATAAGAAGTTTTGCGCAATGGAAATGATTTTATTCACAACTCGGGCGTGCAACCTGCGCTGCGCTTATTGTTACGTCGATAAAACTAACGGACGCAACATGACCGACGAAACCGCCGACGCCTCGGTCGATTTTCTTTTCAACAACAGCAGAGACGGCTTTCACACTCTTTCTTTTTTCGGCGGCGAGCCGCTGGTAAATTTTCCGCTCATAGTCCGCTGCGTAGAGCGAGCCGAAGCGTTATGCAAGGAGCGGAATAAGAAGATTCGCTATAAGCTCGCCGCCAACGGAACGCTTATTAATAGCGAAATTATCGCCTTCCTGAAGAAGCATCGGTTCATGGTCGAAATGTCCGTCGACGGCTCGCCGGAATGTCACGACGCGACGCGCCCGCTCGCAAGCGGAGGCGGCAGCTTTGCCGCGATTCAAAAGATTCTGCCCGAAATGAAGGCGAACGTCCCCTTCGTGGTCGGAGTCGGGGTAATCAACCCGTTTACGGCAAAATACGCCGCGAGCGCCCCGGAGTTTGTAATTGAAAAGCTCGGGCTTACGACCTACGTTTTAACGCTCGATTACACGAGCGATTGGACGAGCGAAGATTTTGCGACTCTTAAGGAGCAGTACGATAAGATTGCTCAGTGGTATCTCGACGCGAGCCGCAGGCGCAAGGCGTTCTTCTTTTCGCTGTTTGACGCGCACATCGGGGCGCACATACGCGGCGGGTTTCACCCGGGCGGCTTCTGCGACGTAGGGCGCAAAGAAATAGCCGTCGCGGAAGACGGAACAATTTACCCGTGCGTCCGATTTGCGGGAAATCCGCAAAAAGCGGCGTCGCTCGCTATCGGCCATGTAACGACCGGCTTCGACGAAAAGCGCAGAGCGGAAATAACTAAGATGAACCTTAAGCCCCGCAAAGAGTGCTCTGGGTGCGCTCTGGACGGCAGGTGCTTTACTTATTGCCCTTGCCTTAACTGGCAGACGACGGGACGGTTCGATCGCGTCAGCCCCAAGCTATGCGAGCACGAGCGTATGCTCATGCCGATTGTGGACAATGTTGCGAAAATTTTATTCGAGGAACGCAACCCGGCTTTTATGAAGAAGCATTACGCGAGAGAAATCGCGGACGGGCAGTTTCCCAATTTATAAGGAGTTTGCTGCAAAATGAAGCTAGCAAAATTAAAGAGTTACAAAGCGGGCTACCCGGCAGTCTCAGGCAAAAAGCATCATAGGTTTATAGTCTTTTTATTTGCGCTGTCTTTTACTTTCGTTCTTGCCTTAGGGTTTGCCTCGTGCGGCAAAGACGATAAAAAAGACGACGGCGACGACGATATAGAATATGAGACTACGGCCGGTACTCCCGACTCTTATGAGCCTATTACGTTTAAAGCCGCGAGCGAACCGAAAGAATTATAGGACGTATGACAATGAAAAAGAACAAACTCGTAAAAGTGGTTTCCTACAACGCGGCCTACCCTACCCGCTCCTCGTTCAAGCCCGAGCCGCAGCCGGTTAAAGTAAAAAGGGAGCCTCCTAAACTTTTCAGCTTGTTTACGATGTTATTCGCCTTGCTGATGGCATGGTTTCTTTCGTCTTGCGCCGCCGACGATAAAAAGGTTGTAATAGGCCCCGACGAGGAAATAAAAGAAAGCGCGCCCGACGACTGGGAATCTACGCTGGGAGTCGATCATCCGGACGTTGAAATTCTGGACGGAGACGTTTCCGAGCCTGAATATGACTATGAATCTCTTGCAGGAGAAGCGAACCCTTACGATTATCCGGAACCCGAATACTATGACGAAGAATTAGATGTAACCGAAGGCGTCGAACAACCTTATGATTTTACCGAACCTGAGCCGGAGCCCGAACCGGAATACTACGACGGAGGGTTAGATTGGACGATTGGCGAAGAAGCTCCGTACGACGTTCCCGATTTCGTTGACGACGCGATGGATGATTATCAGGTTACCGATGGCGAAGGACTGCCTTATGATTACGTTGAGGATGCGCCCATTGAAGATACGACCGACAATTTGCCCGACATTTACAGCGACTATGAAGAAGGCGGTTGGCAAGACCCCGGAACGGGAACGCCGATATTCAAATCGAAATAACAGCCCTCAGCAGTCGCAGTTGGGCAGTTTATAGGGCGTATAGTCGGTTTTAACGCCCGTAAAAGCCTCAGCCGCCCGCTTGGACAGCGCCACCGCCGCGTCGGTGTTGATGTACTCGAAGGTCGAGAACCGCCCCACGCACGTAATTCCCACCCTTTTAAGCCAATCCAACACTTTATCGGTATTTTTGCGGTGGTCAAGGTCGTAAATGACGTACGCAAACTTGAACGATTTGGTCAGCGCCCAGTTTACGTCCTCGCGGTTGCACAGTCCGGCCTTTTGTAAATCGGCTACGACCATCTCGGTTATCTTATCGTCTGGCAAATCGAAGCGGTCGCCGGCGCGGTAGGTAATTTCCAACATCAGAGTGGATGAGCCGTTTCCTTTGTAAGAGTCGCCGAGAAAATCTATCTTCGAAAGGCGATGGAACGAAATATCAGGGTCGGGAACCATAAAAGCGTAATTGTTTCCGACGTTTTCCTTCTTCGTATTCACCATCGTAATGTGAATGGAATTGTACTTAAGCGCGTTCAGAGCGTCCATAACGTCGTCAGGCGGGGCCGGGCTGATGCGCGGCAGCAACTCGTGAATCGGTATCGACGAAACGAGCCTCTCGTAATTCTCTTTCCTGCCGCCCGCTTCCACGGTAAACGTCGAATCGGGGTTAATAGTCAGCCGCTCAAGCGGGGCGTTAAGGTTGTAACTTACGCGGTCTTCGCACATTTTGGCGAAGGCGTTTATCATTGTTTGACTGCCGCCGACCTTGGGATAATAGAAGTAAAGCTGATGCACGTAACCTTCGGTCGGTATCCCTTTAGCGCTGGCGATTACGTCTTCTTTAGGAGGCGCCGGTATGCGCTCTACCATCTGCGTATCCATAAACGACGGCTCGAACTTCCATATCTTACGGTTGTAAGGCTCAAGGTAGGCGCGAGTGATTCCCTCTCCGAATGTTTTATAAAAAAACATCAGCATATTCGGAGCGTCGTACGTCGCATAAGGATTGTTTAAAAAGGTGTTGAGGCACCAGTCGCGGTCCGCTTCGGGCAGGGCGGAAAGTTCGTTCTCAAAAGGGTATTTTACAAGCCTACCTTTGTAAAATATCTTATTCGATCGCCTCCCCTGCCGCATGTCGGAGATTTTACCCATAAAATCAAGCGTCGGCTTATCATTAGAGACGAATACAGGCAGGCCGATGTCCCACACCATGCCGTTCGTCTCGAAGG
>CAYNVS010000063.1:0-13507 GCA_964400725.1 uncultured Myxococcales bacterium | reverse complement strand
GAGCAGAAGGAGCGTACGCTCGCTTTAATGCGATTGACTGAAATGGGAGCGCGGGACAATCCCTTAATTCCAATTCTTGCCGCGTCGGATATGAAGAAGGAAGAGAGAACGTCGGGCGTCAGACATTGAATCTCTGCATCCTCAGTGAAAACCGCCAGCAAGCGCAGGTCGCGGGCGTAACTCTGCAAAGTCCGCTCGCGTTTCCCGTTTGCCCGCTGGCAGTCTATGAAATGGTTTGTCGCTTCGGTCAGCTTCATGCGCGCTTCCTACTCGGACGGTTCGTCGGACGCTTCGGTCTGGGTAGGGGCGACTGGCGCGGAGGGCTGGGCGGGTTCAGTGGATGCGTTCGAATCGACAATCTCTTTCTTCGGTCCTCCGATTACCCATTCCTTCTCTACCCCGACCTCTTCGACCTTCGGCTTGTCGGGTTCCGCCACCCACTTCGACGGAGTCGCCTTCTTTTCTTTTTTGACTTTCGGCTCATTCGGCGCGTTCTTCTTTTCCTGCGCCCGGGCTTTGCGGTTTGCGATTTCCGCTTCGTCCTTCGGCAGAGGCAGCTTATCTAGCAATTTCTGGTCAACCGCCCATACGAGGAACTGGCGGGCTATGCGTCTTATTTGTAGAACCGTCGCCGCCGGACGCCTGTATGTATTGCAATGCACGTTCCATAATTATTAGGAAATAGGCCAAATTGAGGCGCGTAACTACGCGGAATGCGCGGGGTATTTGGGCATGCGCAATAACATTAAAACATTGCGCGAAGGCGAAACGCAGAAAGTAGAACATATTTGCAGGGAAGGAATATAGGCAGTGGTTACGTGGAGTTAGACGCGAGCAATGATGTGGGGGCGGCCGCAAAAAGGTGGGTATATACAATTATTTGCTTAAAATCGTTTCAATTTGATAATAACCATCGAATTCAACGCCTTATTCGTATTTGTTTCAACATTATCCATATGCATAATAACATAAGGCGAAATCTTAAAAGTGAAAACTGATGAGTGATGTTGAGAATGTTCAATGCTATCATTTGGGTATATTGCTACGCTTTATTAAATTACGATGCGGCTATTAATTATTAAGCGAATAATGTTGACATGTACAAATATTTGCGTAAAAATCAAACTGTAAACTTAGGTAGAAAGACGCCTCTTGTTTTGTATAATTCTAGATAGTACTGGACAGAGCGGTTTCAAAGCGCTAAACTTTTTAAAGGAGGACGAAATGAAGAAATTATTTTTGGCAACAGCGGTAGTATTGGCTTTGGGCTTGGCCTCGCAGCTTGCCCTCGCAGAAGAGTATAACCCATGCATCGGACTGAGTTATGAGGAGGAGGTAGCGTGCGTTCACGAACATTCTGTCGTAAACTCGGCGTCTGATTCTTCGGAGACAGATAGTTTGGCCTCGGAAAACGAGGTTGCGAAAACTGTTGACAGCTTGGACAGTCTAAGCAACAATTCCTCATCTGCGCAAATCGTACCTATGTTGTTAACCGGCGTATGCGATCAAAACTATTCATGGATTTACAATGATAGTATTGAAGTTTCCAAAACTGGAGGAGGCGACTGTTGGTGGTCTGGGCCATCAATTCAAGTCTATGGCGATGTTACCGTGAAGAACGGCACCGTATTGATTATGCAGTATGGGACTGTAGCTATTTATGGCCGCTTGATCATTGAATCGGGGGCGTTTGTTAACATTCAAACAACATCTTCGTCAAGCGAGACGGTTACAGTCAGGGATTCGACAACCGCATATGCAGCTGTTGTCAACGGAGGGTTGAATTTAAAGGCGCAAAATTCCGGTTACAACGTATATTTTTACACTGGTAGCGGCAAACAGAATCACATTGCCGGCACCGGCTATTTACACGCAACCACGACCACCAATTCAAAAGTTTACTTTTATGGGTCCGGACTCAACGAATGGAATGGAATTTGGGTCGATTTAGGAGCAAGAATAAAATTAGAAGGAAGCGCAAATACTAACGATCCATTGATCAGAATATACAATGTTAGTAATTCTTACCCAAATATTGATTATAGAAGCTATAATCCCAATACTTCTAATAGCGGAATATTATACATTTTCGGCGTCAGATTTGATACCGGTAGTTACGGAGTTAGAGTATATCAAAGCAACTCATCTTCAATAAACACAACCCAACCGCTTAGCGAAAATATTCATATCGAATATAATAAGATTGGCGAGACGAATCCTATTCCCATTCCAATTATGTTTAGTCAGATAACGGTAGATAAAGAAATTAATATTCAAAACAATGTAATTTCAAATTTTGGAAAAAATGCAACCACACAACCTGGAATTTATTTATCTCAAACCAGAAACAATGCCAATATAAGAATCGAGGGAAATTATTTGTCTGATTATAATAGTTCATACTCAAATTACGCAATTTATCTTAATGACGTCAAATTTGGTCACGATTGGGCATTGATGATTGATAGCAATCAAATTTCTGGCGGTCAAAACGGAATAAAAGTATTATCGACCAGAAGCGATTCTCCCTCCAGCTTCCATGACATAGAGATTTGGTGGAATAATGTTCAAGCGGTCTCGAATGGCATTTGGGTTGAAAAAAATTACGATAGCGACGCATCTCAATCAAACAATAGATTGATTTTTCTTTATCAAAATAAAATAGTTCAATCCGGTACTGCTAACGGCAACAAATATGGCCTCGTATTTAAGGATTTATTTTATACATCTTCAGACCTGAGTTATACGCCCAATTATGCAGTCCAAGGAGACGGAGAGTTGCCAAGCACTTATTACTACATAAGCGGATATGATAGAAATATCTATTTGGATCAAGGAACTCAATATCTTACCATTTTAAGTATGACGTTAAAATACCCGAACACGACCAATGACAACTCCAAATTGATCTACGGCAATGCGAACGGCTCTGGAATTAATCATATTACGATAGGAGATAGCGTGTCGGGCGACGGCAATTGGTTTGATTCTCCGACAAATCACGGCTCCGCTTACCAAATTTATATTACCGGTTCGATTAAAAGCGATATTTCATGTTCTTATAACAAATTCCAACCCACAAAGACAATTTCCGGTATTGTATGTATGAATGATTTATAATCTATAATTTTTTAAGGGCAGAAGACGAAGAGATTCCTTCCGCCCTTCCTTTTTCAGGAATCGAACCTATATGAGAAATTATATATTTATATTTCTTTACTCTATGATGTTGCTCATAGCTTCATGCCAAAGCTCGTCAAATAAAGACAATGCAGACTTAGATTCCGAGATTAGCGATTTTGATTTTGAGCAAATGCCTGAAGAAGATATTAGTCTCATTAAACTAAAGGTAAATAATGTAGTCGTTGGGGTTAATTACTTTGACATTAGCAATTTTGATTTTAGTCGTAGATACTTTGTTGAAATGAACTACTCAATAGAAATGACCGAAACGGTCATAACACAGAAGCAGTTCAAAGAATTGTTAGGCTACGATGCCTTAATATGGAAAGACGACGGTTCCGTTGATAACCCCTATCCGCAAGACTGTTTAGACCGTTGTCCCGCATTTGCAAATTGGAATGAAGCCGCGCTTCTTGCAAACAAACTATCAGTTAAAAATAACCTTCCAGAATGCTTTGATTGCCACGAATGCACACCTGATACCGATTCATTTTGTATTTTTGGACAATGGGAATACAAAAACGAGCTACAATGCATTCTAAAGCCAACCTATCAGAAGCTTCAAGATTGCCCTGGATATAGGTTGCCTACCAACGCAGAATGGGAATACGCGGCCCGAGGAGGAACTACGTCAGCATACTACAATGGAACTAATGACGATTTTCATGATATTGCATGGTTTGGTTACAACTCGGGCGGAAGAATTCATCAAGTCGGTCAAAAGCTGCCTAACTCTTTTAAACTATATGATATGCTTGGAAACCTTGATCAGTTAGTCTATGACGATTCGCATTTTCCCTCTCAAGCATTAAACGAAATAATTATTGACCCTTCCGATTTGGCCGTAGGCTCGGACTGTTACACAAGAGGGGGCGGTTATGGAACACAACAAATATATACGAATGTAGGCATTAGAGATGTTATGTGCGTTAAATCCGATGGAGGATACGCAATTCGATTAGCGCGTACGATTACAAAACCTATTAACGCTCCCGACGACCCTGTGCCGTATACCAAAGAAGAAGTTGTAGAGAAGACGCTGCCTTCTCCATACGGCTGCATGGCGCCGCAGGGGTATAGCGTAGACGTTCCAACGCTTTCGTGGGTTAATCCTTTCCCTAATCCAGGCTTTACAAGCCCTATGAGCCTCGTCGACGGTATGCCTTTTTATTACACCTATGGCGGAGCCGTTTACTGGCCTTCCCGAATACCTTGGACCGACAGGCTATACCCCCAGTCTCAAGGAGCCGTGAGTCCCTTGGCTGCCGTTTCGGCCTGGGGGAAGCTATGGGTAGGCAATAACTCCGGCGGAATTTGGGAGGCGAATACCGGCGAGGGAATGTGGGAAACGGTTGTCGAAATGTCGGGTTCGGCTCCGTACTCTTTGCTTTACGACGCAAAGAACGACCGTCTTGTCGGGTGGTATTTCTGCGATTTGTTTTTACGCTACGCCGACGGCGGGTCGGACATAAGACATTTCTACGTCGATTTGCCTTCCGAGCAATACCATGTCGATAATCATGCGTGTACGCTTGACGGCCAAACGACGAGCGTCAAGGGGCTGCTCGGGACGTTCAAGGGGGAAGTATATCAATCCACGAAAATCGTTAAGTACGATAAGAGGAAAGCGAGCAGGCCTTATCATTTGCAGGCGGCGTTGTTTAAACTGGTTGGGGAGGAATTCAAGCATGTTTGCACGATTCCGCTGCCCGACATTCAGGATAGAAACGAAGTCGCAACGTGGACCGCTAAACCGTATGACGACGGAGACAGGCTCTTGCTGGCGGGCATTCCGGGGCAGATATGGCAGTATGACGGCAACAATTGCTCCAAAATATACGATTCGCAAACCATCGGCGTAGGCAACGTCGCGCAATCGTTGGCGAAAATAAACGCCGCATTGTACGTAATGACCAAGGACAAGGTTTACAGACTTGAAGGAGACGCGCTTACGGAAGAGTTATCCATTGCGGCTTCGCCCGGTTCCTCTCTTGCAAACATGGCCGTCGATGCGGAGAAAAATATCTTGTATGTCGGAGGAGCGAAAGGAGTAACATTCCCGGATTATTCCCAAATAAGCGCTCCCTATCTTGCCGCCAAAATAAGCGGCAAATGGGAAACATTGAGCCGCGATATTAAGGAGGCCGACAAACAATTTAATCATCTAACGGCGGTTTCTATCGGAAAAAACGGCAAGGGCGCCGCCGGAGGGTATTTCGGCAAAGATACGGAAGGAGCGCTTTTACGCTTTGACGGAAACGACTGGTATCCGTGGGCGGGCGCCGACGCGAAGAAATATAACATTGTCTCGGTTTATACAAACGACGGAGATAACGTCTGGTTTGCTACGCGAAGGGAGATTTTCAGGGCTTCCGACAAAGACGGCATTGTTAAGGAATCCATCCCGTATACAAAGGGGCGTTACTTCAACGCTTTAATAGGAGATAAAAACGCGGACGAGTTTTATGCCGTCGGCGAGTGGGGCTTGTTATGGAAACATACCAAAGAAGGATGGGTTGATTTAAACGTCGATACTACTCTTTCAATGCTCGGCGGCGCGGTTTACAAAGGGGAGCTTTACTTATCCGCCGACGAAAGCCATCTGGGGCCGGGCAAACGGCTGTTCATTCTCAAGAATAACCAGCTTGTCGAGCTGGTCGTTCCTTCTTTTGTCGAAGAGAACATAGGAAGAAGCAATCCGGTTTACGACTTGACGGGAATTGATTACGTATTCAAATCGATTTTTCTTACGGTCGATTTAAACAACCGACTTTGGATGGCCAGAGACGACGGGATATGGCTGTTTAAGGACGCGGACCAGTCTTGGAGAGAAATTGCCGGACCATTCACTCTGAGAGACGTTCTAAATCTTGCAACGTCCGCGTTTGCCCCTTGCGGCGAAGGCGTGTGCAAAACCGGCATTGTTAATGTAAGCGGAATGGCGGAAGATTCGTATATTGACATAGTTCGTCCCGGCAAAGAAGACCCAAATAAATTCGAGTTGTTGCGGCGGCAATTTACTTATAGTCAATCGGCCCAGCCGCTTGCCGCCGACGTAATTAACAAAGACAGAACGGTGTTTGTAGGCTCGTTCGGAGAAATAATAGAGTACGGCAAATGGCTTCCTATGCCTTGCGCAATACCGGACGCGCTTAAACCTCCGCTTACGGAATATGCCGACAATTTTAATTATGACGCCTTTTATGGCGAGTGTAAATCTACGAATCAGCAGGCAATACCGCAATGCGCAGGCGGCGAATGCTTTATTCCCGAAGGAGATTTCTGCATTGGAGCGACAAAGGAGGCGGATTTGTACGGCTTTAGCCAAGCGGGATATTACCCTATGCAAAATAAACATTTGCAATCTTTTTATATTGACGAAAAGTTTGTAACGCGCGGCGAATATGCGGAATTTATAAACGGGCAACCGGCTTCGGATTTGCCTTTGTACCTTATATTTGAGCCAACCTCTGATTATTACAAACAAGTTTATCTTATAAATATTTCCGACCAGAATATAATATCGGCAACCTCGCCGGATTTATCGGTTGACTTTGCGACCAAGGATGGCGCCGTCGCATATTGCGCTTCAATCGGAAAGAGACTTTGCAAAGCCGCTGAATGGGAGGCGGCATGCAGAGCCCGCGACGATTACCCCTTCCCTGAGAATAATCAGCTTAACCTGCCGGACGGCATCAATCCCTTGGATGTAGTTTCGGACTTCGGCGTAAGGGGTATGGGGATACTGCACTATGAATACGTCGATGAAGATTATTCCCACGACTCTTTGCGGACGAGCGTAACGAACCATTCAAGTATGTCTCTTCCTATGGTAAAGGGCGGCACAAGCGTGCTTGAAATGACTTGCTGGTCTCGCAGCGAGCCGTATTATCCGCTGCATCCGATGAATCTAGGTTTTCGTTGCTGTAGAGATTGAGGCCTCTTGACGCTAAAGGAATTTGTACCGTATTTTTCAATACAAATTGACTACGACTAAGTTCAAATGACAATCAGAAAACGAAACGTTCAAGAGAGGTCAAAAATTACGAAATAAACTTCATATACCTCCCCATAGGCGAAGTTCCCGTCGGCGCGTAAGACAGCGATTACGAGGAGTTGCGGTTGGCGCAACGGCGTGATAGGCGAAGTTTTTTTGTGAAAAAAGAAAAGATGAGGAAAATAAAGGTTGTATTAATAAAAAATGAAAAGCGAAGTTCGACTCATGTTTGCATGTGGCGATGGATCGGCGAAGCGATCCCTGTCTTGTTTTAGCGCCGACTTCTGCTATTCAACCCTCTGTTTGAAACCTTTTCGACGCTCTCCACCGTCAGCGTAACAGCCCCGAAGGACTCTTCAATTTTGCCGGCTAAAATATAAGGTTGAAAATAATCTAGTTCGCTGCAAAAGCGGCGGTAAACAAGCGGAAAAAATGTGGTTTCTATTATTCCGGTTTCGTCCTCGAATGTGATAAATTCCATCGGGTCGCCGTCTTTAGTGGAGACGACTTTGGCGGTAATTAAAAAGCCCGCGACTCTTACTTTTTTGCCGGTATATTTGCGTAGCTCTTTCGCTTTTATAATTCGCTGGTTTATAAAAGTCTGCTCAAATAGGATTATCGGATGAAAGTCGCAAAGAAAACCGAGCGTCGAATACTCCCGCCGCAACCGCTCCAATTTGTCGTCCTCCCCGAAAGAAGGCTTGTTCGTTTTGTAATTAACCGCGAAGAGATCGCCTGACGCGGTTTTTACGTTCAGGCGCTTTTTATGCCATGACGCCGCTTCCCATAACAGCGAGGCGATTGATTCGCTCGGGTGAAGCCGCTCGAAGGCGCGGCAGTAAACAAGCGCCTTGGTCTCGTTTTCCTCCGGTTTAATCCGTTCGAGAAAGTCCGAGATATTCTGATATTCTTTTTTAGCTCTCTCTGCGATAATATGCTCCGCAGTTTTCTTTCCGAGTTCCTTCACCGATAAGAAGCCGACTCTTAGGCGGTCGCGGCGCCCTTTCCATCGGTATTCGCTTTCGTTGACGTCTGGCGGCAGAACTTTAAGTCCCAGCCGTCTAGCCTCCGAGACATATGCGAACGGCGAATAAAAACCGCCTTGGTTGCTTATCACTGCGGCCATAAACTCCGCTGGGAAATGGGTTTTCAAATACGAGCTTTGAAACGAAACGCGGATATAGCTCGCGGAATGCGGTTTGCAGAAAGAGTAGCCGTCGAAGCTCAAAATCATCTCCCATATCTCTTTAATCTGTTCGTCGGCAACGCCGCGCAACTTTGCTCCTTCCCTGAAACGTCTAAAGTAATCTGGAAGACGCTTGTTCCTGTCCTTTTTGCTCATCACTTTGCGCAGGCCGTCGGCGTCCACGTGCGAAAATCCCGCAAGAGCCACGGCGGTCTTCGACACGTCCTCCTGATAAACCATTATACCGTAAGTCTCGTCCAAAACCCCTTCCATCAGCGGATGAATCGGCGCCCAAGGCTCCCCTTTCAAGCGTTTTAAATATTCGTTTATGTAGCGATTGGCTGCCGGACGAATGATGCTTGTGTGAATCACCATGCGTTCGTAGTCGCCGACGTTAGACTTCTGCTGCAACAGCCTTGTTGCGGGACTTTCGATGTAAAAGCAACCCATCGTTTCTCCCGCGGCGATTCGCTCTATCGTCGCGAGGTCGCTTTCGGGCTCCCAGGCGGTTTCATTAAAGTCTATGCCGTTCGCTTTCGCGTTTGCGATTGCGTCCCGTATTACCGCCAGACTTCTGTTCCCTAAAAGGTCGATTTTAACGAGCCCCGCGTCCTCGGCTCCATCTTTTTCCCATTGAATAATGGGAACGCCCTTTGGGGCGATTTCCACGGGCGCGTATTCGTCGAGAGGGTTTTGCGTAATAACAACGCCGCCCGGATGAACCGAAAGCATTCTTGGTATGCCGATTAAGCTTTGCGCGATTTTTATAATTTCCGGCCACGGCTCTGGAAAATCTAACTGTTTAAGCTCAGGCAGCGTTTTAAGCCGCTCAAGCAGGTCGTCGTCGGTCTCGTTCGAGCGCCAGAACCAGGGCAGCTTTTTAGACACATGACCGATTTCCGCCTCGGTAAGACCGTAAACCTTTGCGACCTCGCGTATCGCCATGCGGGGCTGAAAGAAAACGTGGTTGCAGACCATCGCGGAATGCCCTTTATACTGCTCTAGAACCGAATTTATAACGTCGTCGCGCTCGTCCCACGCAAAGTCGACGTCTATGTCGGGCGGGTCTTTGCGGCCGGGGTTTAGAAAACGCTCAAAATACAAATTGTATTTTATTGGACATACGTTTGTAATGCCTAGATTATACGCCACAATAGAAGCCGCGCCGCTGCCGCGTCCGCAAATCCGCGGCGAGCGTTTTACAATGTCTTCCACTACTAGAAAATAAGACGCAAAGCCCATTTCGCCTATAACTTTAAGCTCGTATTCAATCCTTTCAATCACAGTTTCGGACAGTTCGTCGCCGTAGCGTTTTCTTGCGCCGTCGTACGTCTTCTGACGCAGTTCCGCGAGAGTATCTTTGGAGCTCCTGTTTTTATATGGCGGCATTGCAAGCCCCAGACGCGGGTTTGTAAACTCAAGGCTTTCCGCTATTTCCCAGCTGTTTTTAACGGTTTCCGGCCATATTTCAAAGCGTTTTGCATATTCTTCAGGGGCGGTTAGATATGCGTCAGACGGAGCGGTATCCTTCGGCGAAACTCTCGACGGAGAGGCGTTAAGGTTAATTGCGCGCAATATTTTGTGCAAATTAAACTCTTCCGGCCTCAGCATATAGCTGTCCGGCGCGGCGACCGCCTTTAGTCCTAACCGCTTCGCCGCCTTATAGGTTTTAAAGCTCTCGCCGTTTGGCTTGCATGAAAGAAGCGACGCGACGGAAGCTCCGGCGTCTTTCAAACTAGCAAGCAACCACTCGTCCGACGCAAGAAAATACAAACCGTCTTTATGGCCGGTCAACGCGGCATCCAGCTCGAAACCGGCGTCGCATTTTCGTTTAGAGATAAGGCGGCAAAGGTTTTTAAAACCGCTTTCATTTTTAACAAGGCATACCGCTTTGCGCGGCTTTGCCGGGTCGGTCATTTCCGCCCCGATTATAGGCTCTATCCCTTCCTGTTTGCACGCTTTTACAAAATACCATAGGCCGTAAAGGTTGTCCGTATCGGTAATTGCAAGGCGTTTATACCCCGTCTTTTTTGCGGCTATTGCAAGCGCTTCGGGCGAGGCCGTTCCCCGCATCAAAGAAAAATGCGACCTTACAACGAGAGGAATCATCGGCAAAATCATCGTTCGTTCATCTTGAAGGTTCTTCCCATTTGAAGAGCGTCTGAGCCGAATTTGCGTCTTATGTCGTCGACGGCCTTAATAAGCCGGTTGTTGGAGCTTTCAGCCTCGTCCATACCCGCAAACATATCCGACAGAGCGGACGGATAAACGAGCCTGTCGGCGGTTATTTTAATATGTCTTATCCGCGCCCGCCGCGTCCACGCCATAGCTAGCGCCTTTTTAACGGCTTCAAAAACTTTAGAGTCGTTTGAGGTCGGACGCGGCAGAGCTAAGCCGCGCTTAATACGCCCGCCGTCCGAGTAGTCGATTGCTACGTTTACGCGCCTTGCCGCAAGCCGCCGCTCCCTTATTTCAAAGCAGATTTTTTCGACAATAGCGTAAAGCGCGGATTCTATTACATCGACGTCGTTGGTATCGTCGCCGAAATCGCGCTCGCCGCTTGCAACCGGCGGCCTTTGCCCTGCCGGAAGGACGTCGGTTTCGTCTATTCCGCGCGCCGTCTGATAAATGAATCCGGCGCGGTTCTTGAAAATCGTCTCAAGCTGCGGGAACGTCCATTCTACGAGCTGCCTTACCTTGAACAGCCTGAAATCCCGCATGGAGAGCAAATCCTCGCGCTCCAATCCCGGCAGCAAATGAACCGGCAGGGGATTGAGGAACATCTGTTCCTCCCCTTCCATCAAAATGTATTCGCCAGTCGGCTTGACGACCCTCGTCGCCGCCTTCGCAACGAGTTTGTTCGACGCCGCCGACCATATCGGGTCGAGCCCCAGCTCCGCTCTGACAGTCTTGCGAATCCGCCACGCTACGTCGTAAGCCGGTCCGAAGAGCTTCGAGCAGCCGGTAACGTCTATGAACAAATGCCCGTTTGCGTCCGACTGCTCGACAAGCGGCGAATACGGCATGGCGCGTTTGAGCAATTCGCGCATGGCGCGCTCGTAGCGGTCGGGATGCGGCGACAGCACGGAGGCGTCGCGGCATGTTCGCAGCGCCTTTGAAAGAGACATCCCTTTTCGCACGCCAGATTTGTAAGCCTCTTCGCTCATGTCGAACACCGACGCCCTCGGCGCCCCCTGCGGAGCTATTATCACCGGCCTCGATTTCAATCTGCCGTCGATAACGCGCTCAACCGCCACCGCAAAGTCCGCCACGTTAAGATGTATTATCGACCGGTAATTCATTTTTTTAATTCCGAAAGCCCGGATTTGCTTATAAGCTGCGAAAGCGTCAAGGCGTTTTTAGGAGCCTGTCCTTTTACGTGATTGTTGAAGAAAATAACGCCTCTGCGCGCCTTGTTCATCATTTTGCGCAGCTTCTCGTCCAGCCATTCGTTGAGCTCGTCGTCTGAATAATCGTAATCGAACTGCGACGACATCTTTCCGGAATGCCATCCCTTTGCGTTGCGTCCGTGAAAGCGGACGTAGAGCAAATCAGGGTTCGTAACCTCGTCGATGGACGGGAACAATCCCGGCAGCGCAGGCTCGTCCACGGCAACAAGAGTAACCTTACGGCGCTCAAGCTCTGCAAAAACCTTGTCGTTTACCCACGAGCGGCTTCTGAACTCGACCGCCATCGGAAGGCCGTAAAGCTCGTCGAGAAGAGCGGCCAGATGCCTTCGCGACTTGTTCGAGCGCTCGAAGCTCTGCGGAAACTGCGCCATGACCGCCGCAAGCTGCCCCGACTGAACAAGGGGCGCCACGCCGTAACGAAACGCCTGCGCCTGCGCCTTCCATGCCTCGGCGTCCACCTCGTGCGTCATTGTACGCGTCAGTTTAACGCAAAATTTAAAATCAGGAGGGGCGAGCTGCCTCTGCCGCTCGGACGCCTCGGCCCTGGGCATTTGATACCACGTATGATTAAGCTCGGTCGCGTCGAAGACGCTTGCGTAAAGCGCAAGCATTTTGGCAGGCTTAACTCCGTGCGGATAAAACCCGGATTCTATCCATTCCGAATACGAATATCCGCTTGTGCCCACAAGCAGAGCCGAGGAAGCGTTCGTCTTTTTGGGTTCAAACTGGGAAAACATTTTTAACCTCACAAATAACGGCGAACTTCTATGACTTTGCCAAGGATTTCAAGCCTGTCGGCCTGCACTACAATTTTATCGAAGTCTGGATTTTCAGGTCTCAGTTCTATCTCGCCGCCTTTTACATAAAGCCGCTTGACTGTGGTTTCGCCATCCACCATCGCCACAACTATTTCCCCGGTTTCGGCCGCTGGCTGTCGGCGGACTATTACCAAATCTCCTTGAAATATTCCCGCGCCTTTCATGCTTTCTCCTTTTACTTTAAGGGCGAACAGCTCCCCTTTGGAGCCTTGCGAAACCGGCGCATACCCTTCTATGTCTTCAAAAGCAGGCGTTAACCCTCCGGCCTGAACCCGTCCCACAATGGGAATTTGCGCGACCGGCTGCGCCATATGCGCTCCGGAGGATGCGGGCAAAGAAAACCCTCTCGACAAACCGACGCGCCGCTCAAGCCTGCCGTCGGCTACCAAGCGGTCGAGGTGCTGTCTAGCGGTCCCGCTGCTTTTAAAGGCGAAATGTCTTTGAACTTCTCGCACGGTGGGCGGGAAACCTTCGGCAATGCGGCGGGATACGTAATCAAGAACTTTTTCACGGGTTGACGTTGCCATAACAGCCTCCTTTATATTTATATTAACACACATGTGTGTGTTATGTCAAAGGCTTTTTCTGCAATTTGAAATTTGTAGAGTTTGTAAAGTTATTAATATAATGACTGAATCCGAGCGAACGGAGGCAAATATTAGGGATGCTTTTCTACCGCCAACGTACGCAAACGCTGCTAACTGCAGCTCATCGTTGCGATGCACAGCCGTTTAATACTCAACGCCGCTCAACGCGGCTCATTGCAGCTCATCGGAGCTAAACACAACCGACTGCTGAAAGCGATATTAGGCGTAAATATCTAAGAGTTACGACAAGTTGCGTTATGTTTAAATCGCCCTCATAACCCGAAGGTCGCTTGTTCGAATCAAGCCCCCGCTACCAAAAAGACTAA
>CAYNVS010000062.1:0-13568 GCA_964400725.1 uncultured Myxococcales bacterium | reverse complement strand
AGCTAATAGGTAATGTAATGAACCGTACAACCTGCTTTGATTGTAGCGCATAGCGAGCGCTTGTCAAGGCTAATTAAGTAATAAAGGTATGGTATAATGCGGTATTAATACAGGCTTATGCGGTATTTTGCGGTATGGCGCTTTGTCCCCTGATTGAATTACTCGCGTCCGCGGCAGCGGGCATTCATCCCTCGGTCTCCGCTTTTTCGCTTTCTTTGCGCGCCCTTTGATAAATGCGGAATTCCCGCCAATCGCTGAGTATGGAAAATATTTATTATTCGGTTTATTACAATTAACTTTACTAATTAAATAAATTTGTAGTAATATACTGCAAGAATTTAAAAAATATTTATTATGAAGACTTTCGCATGAACTCAAAAACCGTCGCCGTCATATTGCTCGCGCTTGCGGCCTCTTTGCTCTTGCAAGCCTCCGCATCCCCCGCGGGAGCCGCGGAAGAAAAAAAGCAAAGAATACTTGTATGGAGAATAATCGCCGGAAGCGGCGTAACCGACAAAGACATTAACTCGCTGACCGGCTGGCTCGCATCGGAAGTTGAAAACGCCAGCTCGAAGTCCGTCATATCCGAGAGCGACATAGAAGCGATATTAAAAGGCGAAGAAAAGAAAATCCAGTGCGCGGGAAATGAGGACGTCTGCGTCGCGGAGCTCGGCAGCGCGCTAGGCGTGCCGGAGGTAATCACCGGCGACTTAGGCAGAGTCGGCGACATTTGGATACTCAACCTTCGCAGATTAGACGCAAAAAAAGTCGTCGTTCTGAAAAGAGTGAGCCGAAAAGCCAAAGGCGAAATTACCGCGATGGTCGAGGCGATTTCGGGCGCCGTGCGCGACCTGTTTTTTGATAAAGACGCCGAAAAGAAGGACGGAACGGCCGTTATAAAACAAAACGACCCGGAGCCGAAGAAGAAGGAAACGACGGAAGAAGAAGAATTAAAAAAAATATTCGGCGGCAAAGAAGGAGATTCGGCGGGTTTAATCACCAAAGAGTCGAAGGTTAAAGAGGAAAAGGAGCAAAGCCCCTACTCCATCGCCGGCTTTACCTCTCTTTTCGTCGGCGTCGGGGTCGCCGCGTTCGGCGGGCTTTCGATGTGGATGATGAACGAGAAGGCCCAAAGCTACTACGACGACGGCGATAAGAGCGACAAAAGCGCTCATTCGACTTGGAAATACCTGACGATAGGCGGCTACGCTACCGGCGGAGCCATGATTATTACCGGTATAATTCTGCTCGCCGCCGATCCGGGCGTTAAACCGAAGGAAGCTCCGAAAGAACAAAACGAAAACTCGTCCGTTTCGTTCGGAGCCGCGCCTGCGGACGGGGCTCTTATGTTATTGATTTACGGTAAATTTTAACCATGAAGAAATTGTTTTTCTTCGCGCTTCTCGCCGGCCTTTTAGGCTTTTGCAGCTGCGTCGCATGGACGTTGGAAGACAGAGGCGCGCTGGGAGAAAAATGTCTGGGGTCGGGCGATTTCGGCAAATGCGCCGACGGCTTAATCTGCAAAAGCGGCAAATGCGAAAAGTTTGAGCTCGAATGGGCTTCTATCGCGGGCGGCGAATTCAGTATGGGCTGCGTCGATCAGGACGAAAATTGCAGCCCGGACGAAACGCCCCGCCATTTGGTAAACGTAAAACCGTTTCAAATCACAATTTCGGAAATCTCTCAGCTTGAATACTTTTCGGTCGCCAAAAGCAGGCCGAGCGGCAAACCCAACTGCCCCGAATGCCCGGTTGACAGCGTTTCGTGGAACGAGGCAAAGTTTTTTTGCGAAAAGATAGGCGGCAGGCTTCCTACCGAGGCGGAGTGGGAGTTCGCCGCGAGAGCCGGCTCCAAACAAGTTTATTACTGCGGCGATTCCTCTTCCTGCGTAGGCGCAATAGCGTGGATTGCGACGAACTCAGACGGCGCGGCGCAGCCGAGAAAGCAAAAAACGCCAAACGCCTTCGGCCTCTACGACATGAGCGGCAACGTATGGGAATGGGTCGAAGACTGGTATCACCCAAATTATAACGGCGCTCCGGCAGACGGAAGCGCATGGATAGTTCCGACGAGCGAGAAAAAGACCGCCCGCGGGGGCAGCTTCTCGGAGGACGCGGACGGGTCGCGGCTTTCCAACCGAACGCAGGAACTTCCGACCAGAAGATACGTCAACTTCGGAATAAGATGCGCGAAAGATATTATTCCCGTAGAAAGCGAAAAAGAAGAAGCCGAAACCGACGGCGACGACGAGTCGGAGCTTGAAATCGAGGACGATTCCGAAGAGGAAATTCCGGCGGAGGAAACCGAAGAGCCCGCCGAAGACGATAACGAGGAAATTATCGACGGCGACTTTGAATTCAACGACGAAATAGAGACGGAAACCGAAATTGAAGCCGAAGAAGAAGGGATGACTCAAGGGAAAGAAATGTCGTGGGTCATAGTTAAAGGCGGCTATTACGATATGGGCTGCTCGGCGAACGACAACTGGTGCGACACCCTTGAGCGCCCGCGGCACACCGTCCAAATTCAAACCTTCGCCATTAATGCGACCGAAGTAACTCAATGGCAGTATTTCGTCGTCAAAGGAAAAAATCCGAGCAAATTTCAGCCGCCAAACTACCCCGAATGTCCGGACTGCCCAGTTGAAAACGTAACCTACGACGAGGCTAAATCGTTCTGCTCGGCGGCGGGCGGAAGATTAGCGACCGAAGCGGAATGGGAATACGCTGCCCGCGGCGGCGGATACGCAAAATACGAATGCGGCGAAGATTATAAATGCGTAACCGATTACTCGTGGTTTGCCGACAACTCCAACGGCAGAACCCGCGAAACCGGAAGGAAAAAACCTAACGCCTACGGACTGTTCGACATGATTGGAAACGTTACGGAATGGGTGTCCGATTATTATCACTCCGAGTATGAAGGCGCGCCCTCGGACGGCTCTTCATGGGTC
This sequence comes from uncultured Myxococcales bacterium, assembly GCA_964400725.1. Lineage (GTDB taxonomy): Bacteria > Myxococcota_A > SURF-8 > SURF-8 > CAYNVS01 > CAYNVS01. The sequence continues at coordinate 10,615 of CAYNVS010000062.1, read as the reverse complement.
GAGCCGCCGACCAACAACAGAGCGCAGCGCGGAGCAAATTACTCGACGGTCAACTCTCACGACTTGCGCGTTAGCAGCCGCATATGGAGCGGAGCGTTCGGCTATAAAGATCCGACCGTAGGCTTCCGCTGCGTTAAGCCGATAGCGCCCAATTTCGTATCAATAAAAGGCGGCTCGTTTAAAATGGGATGTCTCGCTTCGGATACTTCGTGCGTCTCCGCCGAGTCTCCCGCTCACGACGTAAAACTGCCTTCCTTCATGCTCATGGAAGCGCCGGTAACGCAGAAGCAGTACGAAGTCGTAATCGGTTCCAATCCAAGCAAGCACGCAGGGTGCGCGAACTGTCCGGTCGAAAACGTCGCATGGGTTGAAGCGGCCGATTTTTGCAATAAAATAGGCGCGAGACTTCCCTCCGAAGCGGAGTACGAGTACGCCGCGAGGGCGGGGAAATCGAATATTTACATTTGCGGAGACTCGCAATCCTGCGTCCCGCAGTACGCGTGGTACGACGCGAACTCGGATAATTTATCAAGACCGGTGAAAACCAAACTCGCCAACGACTGGAACTTATACGACATGACCGGCAACGTGCGGCAGTGGGTCGCCGACAACTGGCACGATTCGTACGAAGGCGCGCCCGGCGACGGCGGCGCTTGGCTTCTCAACCCGACAAACGAGGCGAAAACCATTCGCGGCGGCTCGTACATGGACGGAATTCTTGAAATGAGAGTTTCGTACAGAACGTATTTCGGCTCGCCGGTCGCATCCGACGGAAACGTAGGCTTCAGGTGCGCGAAAGACATCCCCGTCGAATGGGCGGAAATTACCGTAACCGACTCTTTTAATATGGGCTGCCATACCGACGATACTAACTGCGCCAGCGACGAATCGCCGCGTCATTTTGTTAATATAACAAAGCCGTTTAAAATTATGAAATTTGAAGTTACGCAATGGCTGTATAAAACGGTTATGGTAAGCAATCCGTCGTATTTCCAGCCGGCAAACGGCAAGGAAGCGTGTTTTAATTGTCCGGTCGAAAACGTCAGCTGGCAAGAAGCGCAAACTTTTTGCGAACTGCTCGGAGGAAGACTGCCAACCGAGGCGGAATGGGAATACGCCGCGCGCGGCGGAACCGATAAGATTTACTTGTGCGGATCAAGCTCGTGCATGGACGACCATTCATGGTTCGGAGAAAACGCGAACGACGAGACGCATCCGACGGGCGAGAAATTCCCCAACGGCTACGGCCTATACGACATGTTCGGCAACGTATGCGAATGGGTTGCAGACAGGCACCACCCCGACTATAACGGCGCTCCGCAGGACGGCTCGGCGTGGACGGACGGAACGAGCCCGTACGTTTACCGCGGCGGATATTTCGCGTCGCCGGTCATGGATTTGCGCGGAAGCAAACGGTTTAAAGGTTTGAGCGATTCGTTTTACGATAAGACCGTTGGCGTAAGGTGCGTTAAGCAATAAGGCCGAAACGTCATTCAATCTCAGGGAAGGGCGCGTTCCACTGAAAACCGGTCTCGCCGGTTTCGCGGTACCGTTCCAGTCTTCTAATAGCAATCTCTGCAAATACGGGATCTATGTCGGCGGTATAAACCGTTCTGCCGAGCCTTTCTCCAGCGATTAAAGTCGCTCCGGAATGCGCGAAGAGGTCGATAATCAAATCGCCTTCGTCCGTGGACGCCTCGACGATGCGCTCGACCGCTTTAAGCGGCTTCTGCGCGTAGCAGCCCGGCACGTTTTCATGCAGACGGTAAAAAATTTGCTGCACGTCCACCCAAACGTTTCCGGCGCGTATGCAGTCGGACTTGCCGCGCTCCAAGTTGTCGGTCAGTTCGTCGCCGACAATCTTGTAGTATCCGTTGCGCAATATCTTCGGGATGTCGGTGTATTCGGCGCCGACGTTAAACTTAGGAGAGCCCTTTATATAATATAAAAGCTCCTGCCTTACCCACATCCAGTTCTTCTGCGTGCCGTAGCCGCGCTGGTTGCGCATCGTAATAAAATTCCGCGGCTTGAATTCCTTGAAAGAGCGCATCATCAGCATGAAGTCGGGAAGCGGCTGAAACCCGTCCTTTACGTCCATGCCTAGCCAGACGTAAAAGTGCGCGTCGTCGGCGAGCGAAGCGGCGCAGTTTGCAACCCATCTGCGGCTGAATTTCATATAGTCGCTTATCGGCAGCTTGGAGAGCGCGCCGGTTGCCTCCCCGCCTACTTTTACGTTGTAAGGCGGATCGTTGAGCGCGAGAGCCGCCTTCTTTCCTTCGGTCAAGCGCGCCGCGTCTTCGTGGTTGGAAGCGTCTAGGACGCCGACCTTGTGTCCGCGTTTGTCGTCCGTCCAAATCTGCCCCGGCTTAAGACGGCAGTATGGCAGAATTTTCTCCCGCAAAACTTCGTCGGCGTCTATCCGTCCGATTTTCTCCGCCTGTTTTGTCTTTATTTTCTCGTTCATGCCTGCAATTACCGCTTTAAACCGGCGGGCTTTCCCGCGCCGGAGGTTCAATGTTCGGGCTTCCGTCCGCGTTCAGCGGATTTTTCTTTTTAAAAAGCTCGAAGTCCATCTCGAAGCGATGCGAGCCGTACGCCTTGTTTACGGCGTCGTGGTAGGCGTCGGAGAGAAAAAATCGCAGCATCTCTTCGTTCGTCGGAAAGACCATCTCCTGCCGCAGATTGGTTAGAATTTCGCCGGAGTTTTTTTCTCTTACGCAGCCAAGTTCAATGCCCCACGCTATTACCGCCATGTCGAGCTGAGAAAAGTCTCGTTCCAGCGCGAGAAGTTTTCCTTCGGCCACCGGATCGAGAAAACGATAGCGGCGGCTTTGATACAACATCGCGTTATGAATATAATAAGGAATATTAATTATGCCGTCGAGCTTAAGGTCGAAAACGACGCCCTCGAAGACCGCCGAAACCAGCCGCCCCATGCCAAGCCCCGGTTTATACTGACCCGGAAAAGCCGGTTTTTGGGAACTAAATTGCGCCGTCGGGTCTTGCAGGCAGAGCCATTGAATAAAAAGCATGTTAAACTTTTTTCTCTCGATTAGGCTGCGGTAAGGTTCTTTTGTTTCAAATTCCTCAATTAATAGGGTAGCTTCGCCGAGAAGATAATCGTAGTCCGCCTTAGCGTAGTAAATCGCTATGCGGTGGCGTCTTGCCTCGTCCGAGCCGATATGTATGATAGGATTTTTAAAGCCCCGCTTTTCCAGCCGCTCCGTAATCCCCAGTTTAACGAACGCCCTGCGTATTTTTTCCTCGGAGTAAGCGCCGAGAAACAGATGCGGCTTGCCGCGGTCGCTGACCATCTCGCTGTAGTCCTCTTCCGTGGGAAGCAGAATTTTCGCGCTTCCGGTATGACGAAAATCGACCAGATTTTTCAGCCCCAGCATTTCGCGCTTCGATTTCATTAAGCCAGCCAGCCTCCTGATAACTATTTAACGGCCAAAACCGATAAAATCAAGCAAAACAAAATTAGATTTCGCTTTAGTATTGATAAAAATGTTTTATTGATTATATTTTTTCAGCGCGACGTTTTTATTTTTAGAAAGGCTTGCTTATATGGAAAAGAAGATACAAATCGCAATCGTCGGAACCGACGCCGCGACCGAACGGATGAAGAGAAACGTCTATGAAGCGGTAGCTTTTTTGGAACTCTTTGATAAATTTGACATTTTACGATATAATTCAACCGACGAACTCCCCGCGTTTAAAGGAAGCACGGAACCTCTGCTCGTCCTCGAAGGACAGATAAAAGCAGCCGGCGTTACGCCCGAAACGCGGCGAATCGTGAATTGGATGACGACGCTTTTAGCCCAGCAAGACTAATCCGCAAACAAGGTGTAAAAAAATTTTACACCGGCGCCTTCGGCGAATTTGCCGCGCAACAGACGTCAATTTTTTTTGTTGGCGGCGGTTTCTTTAATTATTAAGACTATTACGAACAAGGGGCGTCCGATTAAAAAATCAACGATAATTCTTTTTTTCAACCAATACGAGGAGATAAGAATATTATTAAAATTGATTACTCGTTTTAATCTCTTCAAGTATATTTTTTAATTTGACTTGCATTACTATGAATAGGTAATGTTTATCCGATATTTAGTAAGAGTTCTTGCTGTTTAAGCTGTTTTTGCATAATTACTTATTGAAATTTCGTTTTGTTTCAAAACGGTTGCTTTAGTTATTAACCCAGATACGGAGAGGAACAAAAATGTCTGTTAAAGCAACAAGAGTTCGCGAATTGCCCAAGGCGCAATACGACGAGCTGGCGGAAACCTTCCGCAGGCACGTGCGAGCGCTTCCGGGCGGAGAGGCGCTCGACGAATGTATTCAGTGCGGAACGTGCTCCGGCAGCTGCCCCACCAGCTACGCCATGGAGTATTCCCCGCGCGAAATCATCGCCGCGCTGAGGGCTGGAAACCTCGAAATCATTCTTGAGGGAAATACGATGTGGACTTGTACTTCGTGCTACAACTGCACCGTACGCTGCCCCGAAAAGATTAGAGTTACCGACCTGATGTACGAGTTGAAGCGCCTAGCGGTAAAATACAACCTTTACGCCCCCGGCAATCCGTCGGTAGTCGTCGCCAAGACCTTCATGGAGATGATTGAAAACCACGGACGCAACTCCGAGCCGACGTTCATGGTTTTATTTTATCTGCGCACAAACATGCTGAAGATGATAACCAAGGGCTCGCCGCTTGCGATGAAATTCTGGTCGCATAAGCGCCTTAAGCCTATGGACGTCGTCTTCCCGCACACCATCAAGGGAGCCGAGGATATTCGCAAGATATTCAAAGCGCTTGACGATGCGGAGCTGGGCAAATCGCCCGCCGAGCTGAAGGAGGTTAAAGCATGAGCGAAGCTAAAAACGCCCATAATTATATTTATTATCCCGGATGCTCGCAGGAGCACGCCGGAATACCCTACGACATGTCGTCCCGCGCCGTTATGAACGCTCTCGGCTCGCCGATGAAAGACATCGAAGACTGGAACTGCTGCGGAGCCACCGCCTACTTTTCTATTAAAGAGTTTCAGGCGTTCGCGCTTTCCGCGCGCAACATGGCTCTGGCCGAGAAAGCCGGCGCGACCGACATCATCACCATTTGCAACGCATGTTTCGGCGTTATGAACAAGACGGCGCATTACCTTCACGAGAAGCATAACACGCTCAAGCCCGCCATCAACAACGCTTTAGCGGAAGTCGGTCTGCATTACGAAGGAAAAGTGAAAGTCCGCCACCTATTAGACGTAATCATGTCCGATTTCGGCCCTGAATTCGTCAAGTCCAAGGTTACGAAGAAGCTCGACGGCTTGAAGATTGCCCCGTATTACGGCTGCCTCTTCTCCCGTCCGCTGGGCGACATCGACGACCCCGAAAACCCGACTATGATGAATAAGCTCTTCAACGCCATCGGCGCGCCCACGATTGAATGGGAAGCCAAGACGCGCTGCTGCGGCGGCCTCATTCTTCAGGTCAACGAGGAAGTCGCGCTTCGTTTGAACGACGCGATTATCATGGAAGCGGTAAGGCGCGGCGCGAACGTAATCGCGACGGCCTGCCCGTTGTGCCATGTAAACCTTGAGCTCACCATCGAGAAAATCCGCGAGAAACACCCCGACAAGGCCGTGAACATCTCCATAATGTTCTTCACGCAGATTTTAGGCATGGCGCTCGGCGTTTCGCCCAGAGACCTCGGCGTCGATATGATGCTGTCGCTCGAAGACGAAGCGAAAAAACTTTTAGCCTCCGCTGCATGACGAAAGGAGAGCTACAATGAAGGAACGCGTTGGAGTATTTATTTGCCATTGCGGCACCAACATCGCCAAAATGGTCAGAATTAAAGACGTCGTGGATTACGCGGCGAAACTGCCGGGCGTCGTCCATTCGACGGAACACAAATACATGTGCTCGGACCCGGGCCAGCTCACCATCAAAGAGGCGATTAAAGAGCACAATATTACGCGCGTCGTAATCGCGAGCTGCTCGCCTCTGATGCACGAACCGACCTTCAGGCGGACCGTCGCCGAAGCCGGCCTGAACCCGTTTTATATGCAGATGGCCAACATCCGCGAGCAGGACAGCTGGGTTTCCAAGAGCGAAGACGAAGCTACCGCTAAGGCGAACAGAATGGTCGCCGCCGCGGTCCGCAGAGTGCATCTCGCCGAGCCGCTGGAAATCAAGAAGCTCAAGGTTCACCCCGAAGTGCTGGTAATCGGCGCGGGCGTGGCCGGCATGGAAGCCGCTCTCCGGTGCGCCGACGCGGGAGTCAAAGTTCACGTCGTCGAACGCGAAGCCACAATCGGCGGCAAAGCGGTTCTCTACGACAAGACCTTCCCCACTCTCGACTGCGCCGCCTGCATTCTCACTCCGAAGATGGTCAGCGTGGCTCAGCACAAAAACATCACAACCTACACGCTCTCCGAAATATCGGACGTGCAGGGCTCCGTCGGCGACTTCTGGGTTACTATTAAGCAAAAGCCCCGTTACGTCGATTTGGTCGCCTGCAACGCCTGCCGCAGCTGCATCGAGGCTTGCACGAAGGTTACAAAGCGTCTGGCCATACCGAACCCGTACGACTTCGGTCTTTCAACAAAAGCCGCGGTCGATTTCGCGTTCGCGCAGGCCGTTCCGAACAAACCCTACATCGACGCGGAAAACTGCCTTTATCTCTCCAACCGCGCCGCCAATAAGTGCCGCGCTTGCGAAAAGCTCTGCCCGACCAAGGCGATTAACTTCGACGAGCCCGAAAAAGAGATTAAAATTCACGTCGGCGGAATCATTCTCGCAACCGGCTTCGAGCTCGTGGACGTAAAGAACAGCGCGACTCTGTGGCGTTACGGCTACGGCCGCTACCCCGGCGTTTACACCTCGCTGGAAATGGAGCGCCTTACCAGCTCGTCCGGCCCCACCGGCGGCAAAATCGTGCTGCGCGACGGCAAGACCGCGCCCAAGTCTATCGCCATTCTGCATTGCATCGGCAGCCGCGACAAGACAAACAACTCCTACTGCTCCCGCCTCTGCTGCATGGCCGCGCTTAAAATGGCGCACCTGCTCAAAGAGCGCGTGCCGGACGCGAAGGTTTACAATCTTTATATCGACGTGCGCGCCGCGGGCAAAGGATACGAAGAGTTCTATACCCGCATCCTCGGCGAAGGCGTCGAGTTCATCAAGGGGAAGGCGGTCGAAGTTCACAGCATGGTCGAGAACGACGCCGACGAAGGAAAGCTGGTCGTGCGCGTAGAGGACATCAACCTCGGCATGATTCGCTCTCTCAACGTCGATATGGTCGTTCTGCAAAACGGCCTCGTTCCGGCCAAAGGCTCGGTGCAGCTGGCGCAGACGCTTCACGTCTCCTGCGCTCAGGGCGGCTTCTTCCTCGAGCGCCATCCGAAGCTCGCTCCGGTCGCGGTCGCCACGGACGGCATTTACGTCGCCGGCTGCTGCCAAGGCCCGAAGGACATCCCGGACAGCGTAGGACAAGCGCTCGGCGCGGCGTCTCACGCGCTTCAGCTCATACTTGCGGGCGAAGTCGCTCTCGAACCGACGGTCGCCGAAGTAATGGAAAAAGAATGCTCCGGCTGCAAGACATGCCTGCGCATCTGCCCGTACAACGCAATCAGCTTCGACGAAGCGAAGAAGGTCGCGGTCATCAACCCGGCTCTTTGCAAGGGCTGCGGAACGTGCGTTGCGGCCTGCCCGTCCGCCGCAATTAAGCAATGGGGCTTTACCGACGAGCAGATTCTCGCCGAAATCGACGGAATACTTGCTTCCGCCGCTGAACAATAAGGAGGCGCTTACATGAGCGATAAAGAATTTTATCCCAAAATTATCGGTTTCTTGTGCACCTGGTGCAGCTACACGGGCGCGGACTTGGCCGGAACTTCCCGCCTTAAGTACCCGCAGAACGTAACGGTCATCCGTACAATGTGCTCGGGCCGCGTCGATCCGGTCTTCATACTCAAGGCGTTCGCGGAAGGCGCCGACGGAGTGCTGGTAGCGGGCTGCCATATCGGCGACTGCCACTACATTTCCGGCAACTACAAGACCATGGCCAGAATCCCGCTGCTCAAGAAAATGCTTGAACAGCTCGGAATCGAACCCGAAAGACTTCAGCTTCACTGGGTTTCGGCTTCCGAAGGCGACAGATGGGCCGAGACCGTCGAGAAGGTAACGGAAGACATTAAACGTTTGGGGCCTCTGCATCTTAAGAAGCAGATAGTCAAAGACATAACCGACATGGCGGCCGCCGAGGGGAAACCCGAGGCTGCGGCTCATTCCTAACTTTTAGCCGACAGGAGGTTGCCTGTGGCAGACAAACTTAGACTCGGTTTTTACTGGGCTGCAAGCTGCGGCGGATGCGAAATCGCCGTGGCCGACATTCACGAACACTTGCTCGAAGTCGACGCGATTGCCGAAATAGTATTTTGGCCGTGTCTGATGGATTTCAAGTATGAAGACGTCCGCAGCTATCCCGACAACTATATCGACGTCTGTTTCTTTAACGGCGCGATTCGCAACGACGAAGCCGAAGAAATCGCCAAACTCCTTCGCAAGAAGAGCAAGGTTTTAGTGGCGTTCGGCGCGTGCGCGAGCTACGGCGGCATTCCCGGCCTTGCAAATTTCAAGGATAAAAAGGGAATCATGCACCGCTCTTACGAAGAAACTCCCTCGACGGACAACCCCGATAAGGTTTATCCGCAGGTTCATTACAAAGTCCCCGAAGGCGATTTGCACATTCCTGAGCTTTACGACCGCGTTTACACGCTCGCGCAAGTCGTTAAAATCGACTACATGCTGCCGGGCTGCCCGCCTTCCGCCGATATGATTTGGGCGGGCGTGCAGGCCATCGCAGGCGGCAAACTGCCTCCTCCGAGCCCCGACACAGTCATCGCCGCCGGCGACCGCGTCGTCTGCGACGAGTGCCCGCGCAAACAGACCGGAGCCAAAATTACCGGCTTCAAGCGCCCGTGGGAAATCGACCCGGACCCGGAGCTTTGCCTGCTGGAACAGGGAATACCGTGCATGGGACGCGCCACCCGCTCGGGCTGCGGCGCATGCTTCCCGTCAATCGGCAAGCCGTGCCGCGGCTGCTACGGCCCCCCGGCCGGAGTGCGCGATCAGGGCGCCAAGTTCGCCAGCGCGGTCGCTTCCATGCTGGATGTCGAAACCGACGCCGACGTCGAGAGAATTATGTCGCAGCTTCCCGACCCCGCCGGTTGGTTCTACGCTTTCTCGCTGCCGTATTCCACGTTGCAGAAGCGCAAAAACGACTAATCCGGGACACAAGGAGATTGACCAATGAAAAAAGTTAGCATTGATCCGATTACCAGGCTTGAAGGCCACGGTAAAATTGAAATATTCCTCGACGACGCGGGCAACGTTGCAAACGTATATTTCCAAATTCCGGAGCTGCGCGGCTTCGAGAAGTTCGCCGAAGGGCGCATGTGCGAGGATATGCCTGTCATTACGTCGCGCATTTGCGGCGTCTGCCCCGAAGCGCACATGATGGCCGCAAGCAAGGCGCTGGACGCGGCGTTCGGCGTCGAAATTCCGCCCGCGGCCAAAAAGCTGCGAGAGTTGGAATATTCAGCGTTCTTCTACGGCGACCACACAACGCACTTCTACGCGCTTGGCGGCCCCGACTTTGTGTGCGGCCCCGACGCGCCGAAGGCCGAGCGCAACCTGCTGGGCGTTATCCATAAGGTCGGCGTCGAGATAGGCGGCAAAGTGATTCGCGCCCGCAAAGAGGGGCACGAAGTCGCGAAGATTTTAGGCGGACGCAACGTGCATCCGCAGCCCACAGTGCCGGGCGGCAACGTCAAGCGCATTACCAAAGACGAAGCCAAGCGTTTGCAAGAAATCGCGGACTACGCCGTCGAATTTGCGCAGTTCACCATTAATTCCGTCCTTAACCCGGTGGTGCTGGCCAACAAGCAGTATCTCGAACTCATCCTCGGCGAGCCGTACAAGCTCGTAACCTCTTATATGGGTTTGGTTGACGAGAAGAACCGCCCCAACTTCTACGACGGCAAAGTGCGCGTAGTGGACCACAAAGGCCGCGAAATTACAAAGTACGCCGCAAAAGACTACCTAGACAACGTCGCGGAGCACGTCGAGCCTTACAGCTATCTCAAATATCCGTTCGTTAAAAAACTCGGCTGGAAGGGTATGGTAGAGGCGGACGGCGATGCGCCGACCAGCATTTATCAGGCTACGCCGCTTTCGCGCATGAACGCGGCGGACGGCATGGCAACCCCGCTGGCGCAGGCCGAATACGAGCGCTTTTATAAAACTCTCGGCGGCAAGCCGGTTCACAACACGCTGGCGACGCACTGGGCGCGCTGCATAGAAATACTATACGCGGCGGAGCGCTTGAAGGAACTGGCGTACGACCCGGAAATACTCGACCCGAACATCCGCGTCATGCCGGATCGCCCGCCCACGGAAGGCGTCGGCATCGTCGAGGCGCCCCGCGGCACGCTTACGCACCATTACAAAATAGACGAGCGCGGCGTAGTGCAGAAGGCGAACTTAATCGTCGGCACCACCAACAACAACGCGCCTATCAGCATGGTAATTAAAAAGGCGGCGCAGGGCGTCATC
>CAYNVS010000061.1:0-13748 GCA_964400725.1 uncultured Myxococcales bacterium | reverse complement strand
GCAGCTCTCGGGGGGAGCGGGCGACCCCGCCGTCCGCGCCCGGCTGCGCGCCGACCCACCAACGACTGAAGGTTACGACGCCTTCGTCCGTAAGTCTGCCGATAAACGTCTTCCAACCCTCTACTGTATAAAGGCCGGACTCGGTAAGAACGAAGGCTCCGGATGCGGTCGCCGCCCAGCTGTCGATTAGCGATGCTTGAACGACGTCGAATTTTTCGTTGACTCCGGCGAGGTAGCTTCGCGCCTCTTCGTTGACGAAGCGAACTTTGGGATTTTTATCCAAATGTCCGGTGAAGGCGCCGAAATCGCCGTTAGTTATTTTTAAAATCGCCGGGTTTATTTCGATGCCCAGCGCCGAGCCGGCGCCGAAGACCAGCGCGGTCATAATGTCGCGGCCTCCGCCTACGCCTATAACCGCGGCTTTTCCGCCCAGCGGCATCTGATGATAGGCCAGCGCGGATATATCGTCCTTGAGAAATTCGAGCTTGGAAAGGTCGCCGTCAAAGTTGAGAAGGACGGTTCCGGCGGCGTTGTCTATAAGCATTACCCTTGACGGAACCGTAACGGGATTTTTAAACCAGCGCTCGCTCATTCCCCAGCCTACCGGCACTCGCGCGCCGTCCGAATCGACGGTAATGCGGCTCATCGGGTTCCAGCGTTCAAGCGCGATTGTTTTATTATTTTCGGGCAGCGGCAGGCCGACGGCGTTTTTAGTCCAATAAATGCCTATATAACCCCATGCGACGTTAGTCAGAAGCAACAGGCCTACGATGAAAAGTCCGGCGTAAACGCGGGTGCGCTGAACCTTGGTCTGAGCGTCGTCCGGTTCGTCGGATAAAAACGCCAGCGAAGCGGCAAGGGCAAGGAGACCGAGGAAAATTACCGCGTTGGGGCCGTCGAGCGCGTTCATAAGGGCGAAAACGGCCATGCAGCCTATCGCGGCTCCGACCAGATCCGCGAAGTACAATTTGCCGGCCGCGACGCTGTATTTAGACAGCACGGCCGAAACTACGATTCCGGAGAGTGTGAACGGAATTATTAATATTATGTAAGTGAATATTACCGACAATACGCCTACTTCCGTCCCTATGGGCATGAACGGGATGTATAGGTGAAGAATAAGCGCCAGCGGAACGCTTGCGCCGAACGCCGCGCTTACGGAAGAAAGTCTGCGGTTTAAATGCGGTTGGGCAAATAAAGAATCTTTTACGTAAACTACTACGGCTCCCGCGCTCATGCCGAACATCGCAACGGAAATGGCTAAAAAAGCGAAATGATACCACATGGTTACGGAAAATATGCGGGTCAGCATTATTTCCAGAGCCATTGTGGACAATGCGATAAGCGACAACCCCGCGTAAACTCCGCGACCCGGCTTCAACGCTCCGTTTTGAGATTCCATAAAGCTGCCTTGTAAAAGCGGTTAAAAGAACGCGGTTATGTTACATAATAAAATCGCGACGGGCAAATATTTTTCTTTTGTATATATTTAGCTATTTAGCTATTTAACTCTGATAAGTAGAAATTGGAATTTTAATTTGCAATTATCACGGCTTTTTTTTAAATTTGTAAAAGATGATAAAAATATAGCGGTAGAAGATTAACAGGCAGGAGGTTAAAAATGTCGAATATTGTAAATGTTATGGCATGGAAAAAGCCTAAGTCGATACTAATTATGCTGGTTCTTGCGTTGTTATTCTCAATTTCTTTTTACGCCTGCGGTGGCGGCAGCTCGAAAAACAAAGGCGATCACGACGTCGATTTTGTTGAGTCGGTAGAAACGACCGACGGAGACGAGACGACCGAGACCGATGAAACTATTGATATGCTTGAGGAAACGACGGAGCTCGAAGAGAGTTTAGTCGAAGAAACGGACGAGCCTGCCGAGGAAACCGATGAAACGGCAGAGACCGAAGAAAGTTTAGTCGAAGAAACGGACGAACCTGCCGAGGAAGCCGATGAAACGACCGAAGACGACGCAGAGACCGTTGAAGAGACTGCCGAAGCGCTGGAAGAAACTACGGTAGAAGACGACGCCGAGCCCGCCGAGGAGATTCAATCCGAAGACGACCCGGAAGAAGAAGCGCAGGAAGCCGAGAGCGAGAGCGAAGAAGAAGCTCCGCTTTGTAAGGACGATTCTTTCGAGACTAACGATTCGATTGAAACCGCTGCGCAGATTTCGGAAGGAACAATCTCCGCTTTAACGCTTTGCCCGGGCGCGGACGATTACTACAAATTCGAGGCTGAAAACGGTTTTAACATTCAGATTGATATTCAACAACATCTCGGAGAGGGCGGTCTCGAAGCGAAACTTTATTACATAGATCCGACGGATGGCGCGAAGATAGCGGCGGAAGCGTCGCAGACGCAGTACGGCATTAGGATTTGGCATAAAACGGAGAAGAGCGGACAATATGTTGTATGGGTTTTCGGCCAATCTGACGATCAAGGAATTATGTATTCGCTGAGAACTGCCCTTTTCTGCCTTCCCGCGACGATTATCGCTTCGGGCGAAACGAAACCTGGGCAGACCAAAGCGGACGGAGCTAATTTGCTTGACGGTTATTCGTGCGAGCCTTCTACGAGCGCAAGCGGTTCCGAGTCGATTTTTTACTATTTCGCGGAATGCGACGGCAAGGCTCAAGCGGAACTTACAGCGTCGGAAGACGCGGACCTCGACCTGTTCGTTTTGAAAGGCTGCGGAGCGGACGACTGCCTTACCCAAAGCAGGCTGGGAGGATCGACGGAATGGGTAGAATTTGACGTAACCAAAGGGTCTAAATATTACTTTGTAATCGACTCTGCCAAGCCGATAGACGCGCTTTTCTCTTTAAAATTGACGGTCAAATGCTCGGCGTGCGTCGATAAGGACGAAGACGGGTATTACGAAAAAGACGCGCTGGCTTGCCCGGCGGGGAACGACTGCAACGACCTCGATAAAACAATTAATCCCGGCGCGGTTGAAGTCGCCTGCGACGGCAAAGATAACGATTGCAGTCTCGGCGATTTCTGCTCGCATTTGGCGTGCGTGGACGACGACCGCGATACCTTCTACGGCTACGACCCCGTAAGCTGCCCGATGGGAAAGGACTGCAACGATTCGAGAAGCGACGTTAAACCCGGAGCCGAGGAGATAAAATGCGACGGAATCGATCAAGACTGCGACGGCTTCGACGACTGCTATGCCGAAGGAACCCAGTGCAAAGTTTGCTTTGGGGAATGCGCGGAAGGCTACTATTGCCTGCCTTACATGTATAACGAATCAAACTTTATGTTTTACTGCATGAGAGATTGCTCGGCGGATAGAAAATGTCCTACCGGATCGACCTGCGTGGGCGATTACGGATCGGCGGTTTGCATTCCAGATAAAACTTATAAATGCGACAGCTCCGGTTCTTCTCTTACAATCGGAAATACGTGCGGCTATAACTCTACGACTTATACGTGCGGCGCGGGGCTGTGCGACGAGAACGCTAAAGTCTGCAAGAAGGACTGCGCGCAGGACGCGAAAACAATAAACGCAGGCGAAACGGTCGTCGGACACACAGGAACGGGAGAGAAAATCATCTCGAACTACGGATGTATAAACGGTCTCGAAGGAAGCGAAGTCGTTTATAAATTTAAAGCCGACTGCAGCGGAAACGCGGTCGTCAAACTTGACAATATGAGCTCCGCCTACCTTCACGCCGTCGTCCTTAAAGGCGCTTGCAACAGCTCTAAGTGCTTAGAGGCGAGCGCGACAAGCGGCCTTCAAACGTCAATAGACTTCCCAATCGCGCAGGGAACCGACTATTACATTGTTGTGGACGGCGAAAATTTCGACGATACGGGACGCTTCGGCCTGACGTTGGAACGCTATTGCGGAACTACCGCTCAACCCCACTGCGGAGCGTGCGTCCGCGACTTTGACTGCGCGGGCGCGGGGAAGTGCCTTGAGTTTGAATCGTCCGAGCCTCAGCCGATTAGGGCGTGCGTCGCCGACTGCTCCATCGACGGCAAATGTCCCGTCAATTCCGACTGCAAGGAAATCGCTCCCGCCGAATTTAAATGCGTTCCGGTCGTCGGCGGCTCCTGCGTCGGTTCAAAACTTTACGCTTCCAACTCCTGCGGACAAAATTACCTTGTTAAGGAATGCGCCGCCGGCGAATCGTGCAACGCTGAAAAGTTAAGCTGCGATACCGGCTGCTTGGACGAAGACGGCGACGGCTACTTTGGATACGACGCTGCAACCTGCCCTTCGGGAACGGACTGCGACGACTCTAAAAAATTGATTAACCCCGGCGCGTCGGATATTCGGTGCAACCTCGTGGACGAAGACTGCTCCGGCGGAGACAACTGCGTCAATGCAAAACAATGCGAGCCGTGCGTCTTTGGCCATTGCGCAAAAGGGTTTGAGTGCAAGCGGCACCCCGGCTATGAGGAATACGGCTTCTGCGTAATGGTAGGCTGCGGCGATTCCGGGGATTGCCCCAGCGCGCCCTCCGGCCAGACATGGGACTTGACGTGCGCGAGCTGGAACGACGGTCCGTATTACTGCATGCCTGAAACCAGCGGAGCCTGCGCCGGCGGAAAATTTACGAAGACGGACGGGTGCGGACATCAGGTATATCAGCAGACTTGCGAAATAGCCTGCTACGCCAATTTCGGATGCCTGAATTACTGCGACACCGCCTCCGTTTTGTCCGCGTGCGGCCAAATTTTAAAAGGAGACACCCGCGGCGCGCAGAACAAAATAGAATATTACTACAACTCCAGCTACACGATTCAAGACAGAACCGGCGGCGAATTATCGTATAAATATACGGCCGAATGCGACGGCGAAATCTCGGCCTCGATTGAATCCGACGCAAACCTGACTCTGGCGATAGTTAGAGCGTCGGGGACGCATTGCAAGCCAAGCTCGCTTATTGATTACGCGTGGGCGCAAGGCGACAACCGCGTCAACTGGATTGCGGCGAAAGGAAGCGATTACTATCTCGTAGTTGACGGCATGGACGGAGCCGAAGGCGCCTTTACGGTCAAAACTTCGTGCTTCTGCTCGCAGTGCAAAGACCTCGACAACGATACATATATGGGTTACGATCCGGTAAACTGCCCGCAGGGAACCGACTGCGACGACGACAATAAAGACGCGCATCCGAAAGCGACGGATATTCAGTGCAACAGAATAGACGAAAACTGCGACGGCTACGACGACTGCCCAACGGCGGCGTGCCTTTCTTCGGTTTCTTTAAACTGCGGCGAGACCGTTCACGGCTCTAACGTCGGAATCAAAGACGCGATAGCATTTTACGGAGGATCCTGCAACAATTATTACGCCGAGACCGCCGGCGAAGCCGTTTACAAAATTGCGCCGGGATGCGTCGGAAAAATAACCGCTAAAATGGCCAATGCGACCGACGACTATTTGGGTCTATACATACTGGAAGACAAATGCCAAGCCGATAAATGCGCGGCGAGCGGATGGTTTGAAGCGTCTGTAAACGCGAAAGCCGCGACCGATTATTACGTAGTAGTGGACGGTTACAACAGGCATTCGGGCGAATTCGATTTGACCGTAAACTGCGCTTGTTACGACTGCAAGGATAATGACGACGACAAGCATTACGGTTACGACGAAACTAAGTGCCCTTCGGGCGACGACTGCAACGACGACGACGGTTCGGTTTATACCGGCGCGCCTGAAATAGAGTGCAACGGCAAAGACGAGAACTGCGACGGCTACGACTTGTGCGCAAACGCGACGTGCCATTCAAACGATTCGTCGCTTAGCTGCGGCGACTCGGCGCAGGGGAGCACGAAAAACGCAGCCAATCAAGTAACCTTCTGGGGCGGAAGCTGCCCGGACTGGTTGATGTCGGGCGGAGAAAAAATTTACTCCTTTACTTCCTATTGCACAGGCGTAGTTACCGCTACGGTCAATACTCCATTGGAAGGACGCGGCTTGTTGAACCTGTTCGTAGCCAAGGCGGAATGCAAAGCGTCGTCGTGCGTCGCGTACGGCGAAAACTCCGCGACTTTCCAAGCGGGGCAGGGCGTAACATACTACATAGCCGTTGACGGCTTCGAGGGCTATTCGGGAGATTATCAGCTTGCAATATCCTGCGGCTGCAAATGACGACTTAACGGAGGGAAATAGAAATGCGAACGCGCCTTCGCTAAAGAGCGGGGGCGCATTTTTTTTAATATTTTTGTCTGCGGTTTTACCGGCGGCGGAAGCTAATCGTCCGCGTGAACGGTAATGGTGGGTATGGGCGCGTCGATGCCTTTTACCTGCAAATGCGGCCCTTTGCGGAATTTCAGCGGCCGGGCTATCTCGCTGGCGTTCGATTCGAGCCACCTGCGAGCAAGCTCGAAGGTGCGGGTGGAAATTAAAATTTCTCCTCCCTTGGCGTTTGAGCAAAGCCTGTTGGACATATTGACCGTGTGCCCAAGCGCGGTGTAGCTCATCTGCACTTCGCCGCCTATGTTGCCGACAACAACCTCGCCGGTGCCTACGCCGATGCCGACTTGAAGAGCCGGAAAGCCTTTTGCCTGCCACTTGCGCATCAGCTTTTTATGCTCGTCCTGCATGGCTATCGCCACGCGCACCGCCCGCCATGCGTGATCCGGGTAGTAAAACGGCGCGCCGAACAGAGCCATCACTTCGTCTCCGACGACTTTATCCACAGTCGCGTCGTGATCGACTATTATTCGCATCATTCCGTTGAGAAAATCGTCAATCAGCAGCTTGACTTGATCGGGCATGTTCTTGCTGCAAAAATTCGTGAACCCGCGCAAATCGGCGAATAAAATGGATATTTCCCGCCTGCTTGCAATTTTTGGGTCGAAATGGTTGCGAACCAGCTCGTCGATGATTTTAGGCGAGACGTAGCGCCTGAAGGTGTTTTCAAGGAGCTTCTGCTCCGATTGATCTTCGATAAAAAACTCGGCTCCGTTATCCGAGTTAATTGTGGCGGTAAGGCGCAGATAGCGGATTCCGCCTTTGCCGTCGCCCACGCTGAACTCGGATGCGTATTTGCCTCCCGCCTGAACCGCCTGCATGTACGCGAGCTTGAAGCCGATTCGGGGGCCGTGAAGCTGATCCAGCTCGTCCAGCGTTTTACCGGCGACTTCCGAGCGTTTGACGAGAAAGTTTTCCTCAAATGTATGATTAACGTAATATACTTTTTGGTTGGCGTCGGCGTTTACAACAATAGCGGAAAGTCCGAAAATAGTTCGGTTGGCGTCGTTATTCTTATCGAGCTCCGCCTTTAGGCGCCGAACTTCTTTTTCAAGAAATTCGCATCTTTCCAGAACTTCCTTTGCAGTAACCGTCTTTGCCGCCCGTATGGCGTCGTCGCGTATTTCCGGCATATTACGCCTTTGTGCAAGTTATTAATTTTACTGCAGCATATCCGCGGCTTTCGGATCGACGTTAAACGCAAAGTTGTTTATGCCCGCTCGTTTGACTCTATCGACCAGTCCCATGACTTTCCCGAAAGGAACTTCCTTGTCCGCCTGAATGGCGACTTGAACTTCGGGGAATTCGTTTTTCACTTTTTCAAGCCACGAAGGAAGTTCGGCGACGGTAATAAGCTGGGTGTCTTTGCCGACGAGCTTCTGCATCACTCCCGCCAGAGCCAATTCGTTCTCTTTCGACAGATAAATTGACAGCGTAGGCTTTTCCTGTTTCAGCTTGTCCTCGCTCATGGCTTTGGGCAGCTCGACTTTAACCACCGGCGAAACGATGTAAGTCGCTGTTACCATGAATATTATAAGGAGAACGAGTATAATATCGACCAGCGGAGTAACGTTGATTTCGTAAATTCCGCCGCCGTTGTTTTGCGTTCCTCCGGCCATTTGCCGATCCTTTCGTGCAACAAAATTAATTAGCGAGTCAAGCCGTCAGCCTATCTCGAAGGTCAAATCGTCTTTCTCCGCGTCGTAGGCGATAAAAACTTCGCAGCCGCTTCTCAGTTTGCCGATGGCGATATTGTGCGCGATAGTCGCTTCTATTCGATTCTCGATTGTGCGCCTAAGAGGGCGCGCGCCGTACTGAGGGTCGAAGCCGCCCTTGTCAAGCAAAAACTCCACGACGTCGGCGTTCCAATTGTAAGTTATCTTTCGGCTTCTTGCAAGGCGGTCGTTGCTGTCTTTCAGCATGATTTCCGCAATCTTGGCCGCCTGCTGGCGCGACAGCGGTTTAAAGACAATCTTTTCGTCGATGCGGTTCCACAGTTCCGGCGGAAAAGCGTTCGACGCATAATCGAAGACGTCCGCGGTCGTTTCGTCCACTATCGTCTCGTCGCCGGTAGGCTGCGCCGCCGCAAAACCGATCTGCTTGCCCTTATCCTCGCGCCTGAACAGATGACTGCCTAAGTTGCTCGTCATAATAATAACGGTGTTGACGAAACTTACCGTCTTGCCCTGACCGTCGGTCAAGCGGCCGTCGTCGAGCACTTGCAATAAAATTTTCCAAACGTCGGGGTGTCCTTTTTCGATTTCGTCGAAAAGAATAACTTGAAACGGGCGCTTGCGAATCGCTTCGGTGAGCTGCCCTCCCGCGTCGTGGCCTACGTAACCCGGCGGGCTGCCGATGAGTCTGGCGACATTGTGCGGCTCGCCGTACTCGCTCATGTCAACCCTTACCATATGGTCGGGACTGCCGAAAAGGAACTTAGCGAGAGCCTTTGCGGTTTCCGTTTTGCCTACGCCGGTGGGGCCGAGGAAAAGGAAAGAGCCGATCGGGCGGTCGGCGGAAAAGCCGGCGTAATGGCGGCGGATTGTGCGTCCGACGCTCGCCAGCACGTCCTCGTGGCCGATTACCCAAGCTCCCATTATGCGCTCAAGCATCGCAAGCCTGCTTGACGGATCTATCGTAATCTGGTCATCGGGGACGCCCGCCACTTGGCTGACGACCTTCGCTAAATCTTCGTAAGAAATTTCGGTTTTACGCTCGCGGCTTGCGCGGCTTCCCACCAAATCGAGCAAATTAATTGCTTTGTCCGGCAGGCGACGCTCCGGTATGTAGCGCGCCGAAAGTCTGACGGCAGCGTCGATTACGGCGTCTGTGAAGACGACTTTGTGATGCTCTTGATACCGTTCGGCCAACTGGCGCAAAATGGCCTTGGCCTCTTCCTGAGAGACTTCCGGCACGTCCACCAATTGAAACCTTCGCGAAAGCGCCACGTCTTGGCCGATGGTCGAGCGGAACTCCTCGTATGTCGTGGCTCCGATGCAAGGAAATTCGCCGCGGGACAGCGCTTCTTTGAGGTCGCGCGCTATTTCAGCGACGCCTTCGTTTCCGGCCTGCGCGATGGTATGAATTTCGTCGATGAAAATAATTACTTTTTCGCGGTTCTGCGCGACTTCGGCTTTAAGCTGGCGCATTTTTTCGGCCAAAGCGCCGCGGTACTGCGTGCCCGCCACTACGGACGAAATGTCGAGCTGCAAAATTACCGGGTCGTCGAAGCCCGGAATGAAAGGCCGTTCGTTTACGAGCTTCTGCGCCAGTCCCTCAATAATAGCGGTTTTGCCTACGCCCGGATCGCCGACGAGACAAGGATTGTTGCTTTTGCGCTTGCCCAGAACGTCGAGTATTTCGTTTATCACGCCGTCGCGCCCGATAACCGGATCGAATTTTCCTTCGCGCGCCTGCCTTGACACGTCCCGGCAGATTTCCGCTAAAACGGGCGGCAGTATAAACTCGCCGCTTTTGTACATTGAAAACTGCGCCGCGCTTTCCGACGTCGGGGACTTTTGCTCGGAGCTGTCGGACTGCCTTATTTCGGGCTCCGCATCGACTCTGCGGCTAATTCCCATATTGAATATGTTGCGGCGGCGTTTTTCTTTAAAATACTCGAACAGGTCGAGATACTTGCGCGGCATGTTGCCGTTGATATAAGAAATCGCCGTCGATTTGACGTTGTCGATGTTCGTCTTCGACAGCTTGGTGCGCATTGCGTTAAAAGCCGCGCATTCGGGGAACATCAGCGCGGCGGCAAAGAGGTGAAGAGCCGTAACTTCTTTCACGCTGCTCGAGCTTGCGAGCTCCTCGGCCTTGGACATAATCCGCGGCATCATTTCGGGAGGCTCGTCTGGATTTGTTTTGTAAAAATCGACGAAAATGCTGTCGCCGATGTGGCGCTCTTTTAGAAGAAGCCGCGCGGAATTTTCGGAGAGGTAAAACGCCAAAAACAGATAAATGCTTGAAAGCGGCTTGTTATTCGTCTGCGAGAACTGCCGCGCTTCCTTTAAAATTTCTTCGACTTCAAGATTGTACGCTCTTGCCATGAAACTGCTTCCGTAAAAATTAATGCGGCGTTAATTGCGGGACTGAAACTGAATTACTCTTCGTCGCCCGATTCTTCGTCTTCAGCTGCGGCCTTATAACCTAAAATCTGGGCGCGCTTGACCATCTCGTCCAGCGTAATCGTTTCGGCGTCAATTATTCCGCTGCGGACGCCTTTAGCCCAATAATGGCAGCCTTTGCCCGAAAGCAGGAAACACGCTTTCTTAAACAACGGAAAAGCGATGAATTGGTTTTCTTCGACGTGAGCGCCTTTGTAATAAAGCTCGCCTAAAGCAGCGCATCCCGCGCCGCTCCCCATTTTGCAGGCTTTCTCGACGTCGCCGACGCCTTTATCTTTTAGGGTAAGCCCAGCCGTTTCCGATTTTGCCGCCGACGATTTCGCCAGTTCCCTAAGCCCAAGATATACGCAGGCGTCCGCCGTTTTGCGGCCGCAAGCCTCGTCGAGCTTGCCTTCGGCGTAAGCGTATTCGGCTTCTTCGCCCGCTTCGATAATCGCTCTGCCCGCGGCGTAGCAGCCGAGCGCCTCCCCTTTGTCGCAGGCTTTCTTTCCCAGCTCCTTCGCTTTAGACAGGTCGCGCACGCGTCCTTTCTCGTCGAGGTGCATCGTCGCAAGAAGGGCGCAGTAGAACATATCGTCCTTAGCGCACGCGTCCTGAGCCAACCCGGCGGCCTTTTTTTGATATTCCATAATTTTGCCTTGCAGCGAAACTCCGCCGGGAGTCGCCAAAATAGCGTCTCCGAGCCTGAAGCACGAAATCGCTTCCCCTTCGGCGCATTTATTTGCCAGAGTTTTCAGGTCCCATTTGAAGACTACGTTTATAGGTTTGGCAAGACCGAGGTCGAACGTCTCTTCGTAGGCTGGATAGAGCAGATTTTCAACTTTAATTTTATAAACGCCTTCGGTTTTAGTCAACGTCGTCGGAGTGTATCCGACTTTTGCGCCGTCAAGGTAAACGGCCGATACTATTTGATAGCCGCGTTCGTCGTAAGCGGCGACGGTAGTCTGCTGCGGCGCGCCGAATTTAAAAAAGCCGAAACAGTTTAAGCTGAATGCAAAAGCGCAGACGAGCGCGGTAAAAACTGCGTATTTGAATTTGAATTTTCGTTCGCCTTTTTTCGACATGAGCCTGAAAGCCTTTCGTAATTACCTGAAGTAAGTAGGCAGAGCCTTGCTCTTTATAGCGCTTTTATCTATTTTGTAAATCGAAACAAGTTTGTTGGAATATATTTTCTTGAGAAGCGGGAAACTGTCGTAGTCGTAATCCGTTCCCCATTTTTCGTCGAGCGGGCCGCGGAAAAGAAAATCGACGTCGTAAAAAGCCAAAATCGCCTCGCGGTCGGCGTCGCTTTCAGAATTGTTGAAACGCGCGTAGTCGTCAAGACGCATTTTAAAATCCGGCGTCTGGTCTTTGTGCCAAAGTATCGGACGGATGTCGCCGTAGGAAGGCAGTTTAAGGCTGTAATGGCCGTGAGTTAGAACTTTCGCTTTGGGCGGCAGGTTCTCTCCAGCCCACTTGAAGGCTTCGACCGTATCTTTTTCTATAAAAAAATACCTGTTAAATTCGTTTACGTCTTCGTAACGTTCGGCGATGGAGTGCATGTTTGAAGGAGTCGAAAAGGCGAGTATCGCCACGATGCAGACCGCGAAAATTGTAGAATTGACGGCTTTGTTTTTAATCAAAGCGGAAATTTTGCCTAGGAAAAAACTCTCGGCAAAAATCGCCATGGCGATAGGCGCGATAAGGCCTAGCGGCGCGGTGGTGCGCCACGCAAAAGTTAAAAATCCGCCGTAAAGTAAAAATATGTGCCAGCCGACCCACGCAATTAAAATATATATCAACTTTCGGCGGGCTCCGCGCTCTCCAGCGGCTGCGGCCGCTTGTTTTTTGGCGAATTTATCTTTTAAGGCGGAGCCGATTGTGAAAACCGCAAGTAAAATCGTTCCGTAAAACCCGAAAAAGAAAGCGAAGCGGAACTGGTCGAACGAAGGCGGAGGATAAAGATTTCCTTCGCCCCAAACGCGCCAGTAAGGGTTGACGAAGAACAAATAATAATAATAAGTTAATATCAGAGTCATCGTAATAATAGGCAGCAAAATTAAAATATTAAACCGGAGATTTTCTTTGCGGCGCGCAATATAAACCGGTATGAGCGTCAAAAAGCACAATCCTAAAAAAGAAAGCCCTTCATACGGCCTTATCAGCGAACCCGCGGCTGCAAAAACGGATGCGTAAATCAAGGGGCGCGGCGAAGCGGGCTTTTTAACGGTTTCAAGCATAAACGACGCGGCTATTAACAGCAGTCCCACGCCTATTGCCGCATGGGGAACCCATGCCGCTTGAAAAAATCCGCTGACTTCGGTGTATAAATCTGGCGGAGCGGGCGTTTCCAAGCCGACGCCCATGAGCGGAGCCGCAATTTGCGCCGCGGAGGTAACAAACTTGTAAAGCGTATGAATCGCCCAGCTCATTTGCGGTATTTCGGACGTGGAAACCGGCTGATAGGCGATTACAACCCATCCGGCTCCCGAAGCGCAAACAACGGCTGCCGACCATATAAGGCTCTTGAAATCGCTAAGGAACTTACGCAGAAATAAATACGTTCCGGTAAAAATTAAAAGCCATGCGGCAAAGCGCTCGATTTGAAAAATCTGTTGGAAGGTAAGCGAAAAGACGGCTTTGATTTTTCCAAGCGTCAACCATAAAACGTTTATATAGGCTCCGCTTTGCGATTCTCCATAAAGCGGGTGAATAAAAGCAAAACGCCCTCTTTCCGACTGCCCGATGTACGCGTTATAAGTGTCGATGTCTTCGGGGTACACGAGACTGCCGTTGAAATAGAACTGACCGTCGTAGGATGCGGCTTTTTTTACCGCTTCGTCGTACGGGGGCAATGTGATAAAGAAAAAGACGACTCCGAGCGTAAGCGCCGCGGCAAGCCCGAAACCATTGCGTAAACTTTGTACAATCTTCTTCATAGCGGCAAATAATATATCTCTAATTATTGTCTGTCAAAGTATAAATAGAAACTCTGTGATTGAGGGGCTGCATTAAAAAGTAGCGATGTTTAATTGGCGTTTGCCCGTTCGAGGAGTTCGGCGAAGTCATAACAGCCGACCGAAGCGTATAAGGCTCTGGCGCAGGCCATTTTCCGCGCGTTTTCGCGCGACCACCGCATCCCCGGCTGCTTCATACGCTTATGCAAAACCCATTTGTGAGCGCTTTCTATTCCGCCGCTTCCAATCGGCCAGCCGTTCTCCAAAAACAGCTTGTAGTCAAGACGCCCGGCGTTCCTCTCAAGATAGCTCCACAACTCCCGAAGAGCCTCCCGCGACTCGTCCCCCTTCTTCCCTCGCCCGCTGTACTGGACCCCGAAAAAAGGACCAGCAGCTAAGGCGTCAAAACTGCGGTATAATGGCTCCGAAATCGACTAAGAAAGGAGCTTTTAAATGACG
>CAYNVS010000060.1:0-14173 GCA_964400725.1 uncultured Myxococcales bacterium | reverse complement strand
ATTTCCATCTTCAGCCGCTTGTTTTCTGCGAGAAGAGACTGCTTTTCAACCGCGCGGCCTACTATGCGCAGCACGTCCGCCTTTTTATAAGGCTTTTGAATGAAGTCGTACGCGCCTTCCTTCATCGCCGAGACCGCGGCCTCAATCGTTCCGTACGCGGTCATTAAAATTATTTCCGCATCTATGTTTATCGCTTTTGCCGCCTTGAGGAAATCCAGTCCGTTGATGCCCGGCATTTTCAAATCCGAAAGAATTACGTTCGGGCTCCACTCGCGCGCGGCGTCTAGTCCGCCCTCGCCTGAATCCGCCGTCCGCGCCTCGTATCCCTCCATTTTAAAGAGCCTTTGAAGCGACTGCCTCAGCTGCTCCTCGTCGTCAACGATTAGAATTTTGGCCGTCATAAAACCCTTGTAAAAATAAAAAACCGGCGACGGTTTGCGATATATTTAAGAATATATCCGTCCGCTGCCGGCAATGCAAAATTTTTCGTAAATTAAGCCGTTTCTATCCGGTTCCTTTTTATTTAGACGATTGAACGCAGACCGACTGAGCGCCGCAACCCATACCGTAAGGGCAGTCCGAATCGTCGCGGCAGGCGATTGCATATTGAGAGTCTCCTTCGCGAGAATCCGCGTCAACGTCTCCGTCCGGCTCTATCGCGTCGCCGGAGCACGATTCGTAAAACGTCGTCGCTATGGAAAAGCAGGCGGCTGGAATGTCGAAGTCGTCGCTGACGCCGGAGATTAAATTGGACATTTCCGCGCACGTAGTGTTTACAATTACGCAGTCTATTAGATTGTTGTAAATAACGCCGCAATCGGCCGTTTTGAAAGCGGGAGTCTGCACGTATTCTCCGCAGCTTGACATGCACTCGGCCGCGTCCTTAATTAATTTGCATTTATTAACCAGCTTATCGCACAAAGAGTCGCAGAGGTTTGATTCGGAGGAGCAGGCCGCGAAAGCGGAAGCGGCAAATACTGCAAATAATAACGACAAGCTCTTCATATCGCAAAGCCGGTTAGTCGGTGTAAACGAAGAGCGTCAGCATCAGAACGGTTGAGTCGAAGCCGAACTGAAAATTCGAGTTCGCGTCGCCGTCCCCGACTTTGGCGCTTGTGTAAAAGAATATAGGCGTCTGGAAGCCTATATTAACCGCCAGCCATTCGTTGAAGCGATGCTCGGCGGAAAGTCCAACCGTCGGAAGAATGAGGCTCCACGACTTTACGTTGTCGGAGTCGGTATTTCCGCGGTTCCAGTCGCGCCCTACCGTAAAGCCTAAACCGGCGGAGGCTATTAAATCGGTGCTCGCGCCTTTGTATATTTTATACAAAAAGCTCGCTGCGGGCGTAAAATCAAAGGTTTCGTCCGACACGTCGTCGCCGTTTTTACTCTTGGAGTAGTTGAATTTAAGCGCAGGCTGAATTCCAATTTTATCGTCCAGCCAGTAGCGTATGGTAACGATTCCTCCGAGTTTGAAAGGCGTCGCGGAAACGGCGCTTTCGATGCCGGCGCCGAAACCCCAAGAGCCCGGCGTTCCAGCGGTCGGGGCGGTACGGTCGGACGCCGAAGCGGAGAATGCGGAAAGAGCAGCAAAGCAAAAGAGAGCGGCCAACGCGGCGTTTTTAAAAGAAACGAAACGCTTAAAATTCATGGCAAAACTCCTTGTCGAAATATAATTTACGTCTTTTCGTTTATATTTTTAAGCGTCGCGCCTTGGTTGTCAACTGAATCTTTTATTAGAAATTACTAATATACGAATTGTTCCGCCTTATTCTAAATAAGGACTTTCTTCGCCTGCTTTGCGCGCCCAATCCCGCTTCGGCAAGCCGCATTGCCGCAAAGGAATAAGAACAGCTCAAACCCGTCTTCTTTTTATCCGTAAATTGATTGGGTTATTTGCGGTTATCGCGTTTTTGACAATTTCAGCGCGGCTTTAACGGCGTCGGAAAAGTCGGAAGGAACAATTCCCGTCTCCTCGTAAACCTGCCTTGAGAACTCTAATATTTTTTCTTTGGGGCGGTTTTTTACTCTTTTTGCCGGAGCCCCCATATATACGCCCCAAGGCTCTAATGATTTTGTTACCACGCTTCCGCTTGCCACGACCGTTCCTTCGCCTATCGTAACGCCCGGATGGATTATGCAACCCGTGCCTAGAAATGCATGAGTTTCGCAAATTACATAAGAACGATAAAACGAACGAAAGCGCGGCGGGACCATCGGACTTGGAATGCCTTCGCCTCTGGTGTCGTCAGTTCCGGTAATTATTCGAGTTCCGGAGCATACTCCGACAAAATCTCCCAAAATGCAGTATCCGCCTCCGCTTATCGTACATTGCGAGGCTATGTGCACAAAATTTCCTACGTAAAGCCCCAATCCGCCGGCGATAACGCTCAATTCGCTAATTTTTACCCGCGCTTTTAACGTGAATTTTTCCGTATTAAGCAATACTACAGGCTCGAAAATCTCTAAGTCTTTTGCCGCTTCGTAGAATTTACGAATTGCGTTACCGTTAGTTATACCGCTCATTGAAGCGTCCTTTGGCGCAATAATTTCGGCCTATCACGGTTCATAAGCTTAAACGCTTCTAACTTTTTAAACCGTAATTTAATTTGCGAAACTTCCCCAAAAAAGCTTCGCATAATCACTATATAATATCGCCTTAAAAATAATGTCAACTAATTTACAAAAAAGACGGCTTCTCTTTTTTCTTTTTTAATCGCGGGTCGGGCGGTATGGGCGGCGCTTCGTCGAATATTTTGCCTAAAAGCGTTCTGCCCGTCTTTTCTTTTTCCTCGCCTCCCCATTGCATAAAACAAAAAGGAATTCCGCGTTTTTTGCATTGCAACATTATATCTATCGCCCAAGTCTCCTTCATCGGCCGCGCCCCCGGGCCGGACTCGCCGCCCGCCAGAACCCAGTCCACGCCTTCGAGATTCATGTTGGGAAGCGCGCTTAAAAGCGGCTCGCAGCATATCCATTTAACCGCGGCGCCGCACTCGCGCAGACAATCTATACGGTAAAGGTATTTCGCGCTCTCAACCGTAACGCCCGCCCACACGTTGGGGCTCCAGCGCAGTTTCGGAGAAAGCGACGCGAGCCTCTCGGCCCGTTTGGTAAGAAGCTGAAAAACGTGCCAGTCAGCTTTGCCCATAACCTCGAAGATTCGTTCGATGAACTCGTCGGGAATATCTTTGTGGAAGATGTCGCACATGGAGTTTACGAAAATTAATCTTCGCTTTTTCCATTTGAGAGGCTGTTCCAACAGCTGGGGATGAAGTTTAACCGCAAAGCCGTCGTCGTATTTTTTAGCGCCTATGTCTTGAAGCCATCCCGCGAAACGCTGCGCGTAGCAGTTATAACAGCCGTCGCTGATTTTAGTGCAGCCCGTTACGGGGTTCCACGAAACCCATTTTAAATCCCGCTCCTGCGTCGGCTCTTTTGCGGCCATTTTAGTTTGAAGCGCCGCGCGCGTTCCATCGCGGCAAAATCGTTACTTTTTATCGGGAGGAAAGAAAAATTTCACTTCGTCCCTGTCGTCCCGTTTGCGCATCGCGAAATACCATTTTTCATACGCGGGAGCCAAAGCGACGCAAACCAACGTCAGCGCCGTTAAAACGCCTAGGCGTACGCCGTGATGAATAAGCGGCGTCCAGCTTTTATCGAGGTATGAGATAATTCCGGCGATGACGACCGTGGAGAGCCACCCGACGATATGGTCGTGCGGCATGGCGTTGAAGAGCCAATGACTTTTAGCGTGCCACCAAACGTATTCTTTTTTAAAATACTTCACCGTATAATACGGGTTTAGAACGAACCATAAATAATCCCATAGCGGCGCGAAAACGAAATAATTAAGCAGCACGTAAAGCTCGCCCGTTAAAGTGAACGGCGTTCCCATAAAAAAAGGCGCGTGAAACATTACCAGCGGAAGGAAGAACATGAAAAGATGGTAGCCGGTGAGCGGTTTGCCGTTCATCATAACGGCGTAAATACTAGGTATAATACCTTTCGTGCGGTACCACGTCGGCAAATGCTGCGCCCAGCCGTTTTTAGCTTCTAGCTCTATTTCGACCAGCGCGAATAGAAGCGAAACGACGAAAAGGAATGCTATGTTGAGCGCCAAGTCAAACATGAGACGCGCCTTTCGGTTGTTTTATTCCTTGCTTAATTAAGCCGCGATACAAATTAATGCGGCTTATTCCTTCACGTTAATCAGGCGCAAATCCAATCCGCCGGTGTAGGCGTACGAAACGTACTGCGAGTATCCGTAAACGTATATGCCTATCGGTTTGTCCGAGACTATTTTATGCGTACCGTCGTTCAAAGTTTTCAAAATCGTAACGCGGTAATCTCCTACGGCGGAGAACGAGTTTGAATTTAGGTTGGTCGTTCCGTCGATTGTAATGTTTGCGTCTTTCGGCGCGACGACGTTCACGAAGTCGTTTGCGTACGTGCTTGGAATTAGGAAGACGTAATCGCGACGGAACTGCTCGGTCGGCGTCAATAGGAAGAACGCCGGATCGCCCGCTTCGGCGCTGATGCCAAGGCCGGTGGAGTCTTGTCCGGATAGGAATTGCCCTACCATTATCGGTTTGTCGGATTTGATTATAAAATTAGTCATGCCGCCGTTGGCGTTAAGCGAAAAGAACTGCGACTGACCGGAATTCAGCGTTATGGCGCTCATCCCCGAAACCGCCGGAGAAAACGTAATGTTGGTTCCGTTTTCCACAGCGACGATTTTAATCCAATCCGGCTCCTTGCCGCGTTTGCTGGTAGCAGTTCCAACAAACTCCAATCCCCATGTTTCAACCGGAAAGAGCTGATGTTCCACGTGGTCGCAAGCCCACTGGTTTGCCGGCAGGAAGTTGCACGCGTGAGCGCCGAAAACCGCTACCGGTTTGTCGGAATTAATTATCGTTCCGGTAAGGTCGTTGCTATAGCAACCAGTTTTGCAGTCGCAGAAGAATGAAGAGCACGACAAACTGCACCCTGACCCAGATGCGGTTTCTATTTGAAGAACGTCGTATTTATTAAGAACCTGAGCAACCTGCTGCCCCGCCGAATAGGCAGGCACGCCTCCCGCCCTTGTCGGGCTCGTCGGTTTGAAAGTAACGGTCGTGTTGTCTTCCGACGCTATTACCGAGAAATAAGAAGGATAATTCCCGGAGTCGCTGCAGCTGCATACTCCCATAAAACCGGAGCACGACGCTATGTTGAGCTGCGGAAGGCTCATTTGCACGTATTTTTTGCCTAAAGCGTGAGTGGGAAGAAGCAGGGACGCGTCGTTCGAGTAAACAAGTTCGTTGGTAAACGGGTTGAACTGATAGGCGCTTACCGGCAGGTCGCTTACGACGCGGTAGGCTTTTTTCTCTTTGACGCTGCCGATTACGTTGCTGGGCGACAATGGGAACGCCTTGAGGTCAAGCGGCGGAACGACTTCTGTTTTAAGAACTCCCGATGAGTTGTAAATTTTTACCGTGGCGTTTCGCGACGTATGAGTGTTGCTTACTACGATGGCGTACTGGGCCGCCTGCGCGTCCGAGTCGCCGTTATCAAGATCGGCCGCCCAGAACTCGCACCCTTCGTACGAGCGGATTTTAGCGGCGTAATCGCACGGAGTAAGGCAGACGCCCGCTTTGCAGCTTGATTCTGGATCGAAGTCGGAGCAGTTGGAGTCGTGTTTCCAAGCCGTTCCGTTCTCGTTGCAGACTTCCAGCGATTTGTTGTCGGATGAGCACGTTTTGCTTCCGGGCTCGCAGATTTTAGGTTTGCAATAACCTTCGTCGCACAGCGCGTCCACTTGCGCGCAATCCAGCGCGTCTATCCATTGAGTTCCAAGCGAGTTGCAGAACTGAACGACGTTGGCGTCGCACCGGAGCGCGTTCGGCGTACACTCTACCGATCTGCATTCTCCTTCGTCGCAGAAAGTATCGTCGGGACATTCCATAATTACGTAGCTGTCGCCGGTCGGACCGCATTTTTCTACTACGGTTTTGCCGAGGCATCTGTAGCCTTTATCCGGCTCGCATTGTATAGGAACGCAGGAGTTGTTTTCGCACCTGACGTTAATTCCGCACTTGTCTATGGTTATAGCCGTGCCCAGCTCGTTGCAGCGCTCGATGCGGTTTTCGTCCACGCATTTTACGACTTCGCCCGGATTGCAGACTTTTGGGACGCATACGGCGCCCACGCAAACATAGTTGAACGCGCATTCCTCTGAAAACCATGCCGTTCCGGTGGAGTTGCAGGTGGAGAGCTTGCCTTCTCTGCACATCACTTTGTTAGGCAGGCAGATTACCGGCGCGGTCTCTTCTCCTTCAGAAAAATCGTCGTCGGTTTCTTCCGGGTTGTCGGGAAGAGCGTCTTCGTCGTCTCCATCCGGTTCTTCTCCCGATTCTTCCGCGTTGTCCAGTTCTATGTCTTTGTCTCCGCCGGCTTTCGGCACGCAGAAACATTCGTAGCAGACTTCGTAAACGCCGCAATCGTCGCTTGTGGCGCAGTTGCACGGCTTAACGCCTTCGTATAAAACGCATTTATTTTTATTCGTGTCGCAAACGTAGCCGGCCGGGCAGTCGGCGTCGTAGGAGCACTTCCCCGGCATTTCCGGCGTTTTGCCGACGACCGTGTTTGTCTTGCCGCATCCCCCTAAAACAATGGCCGCGAACGACGCGGCGACGGCAAACAACGTAAGTTTTTTCATGGTTTGCAACTCCTAAGAAAAAATACTTAAAGCATAATATTTTTATAATAATATCAAAAAAAAACGCCGCATTCAACTTTTTTGAGAGAGAACGGAGATTATTTTAATAAAAGATTTTCCTGCTCGTTCGCAACGCGGCGATATTTTAACGACGCTTATCGGACTATCGGCGAGCGCATCGGAGCTGATTTTTATAAACAGCGGCTTTTTTTACATCGGAGCGTAAAGCGCCGCGCCGAGCAGAGGCCATTCCGCGCGGCTTTCAATCTGCGATTTTAGGTAGTTGCAAAGCCCCCATTCCGTAGTTTTGCCCGGTATTTTCGACGCGTGAATAATAGTCGCGCGGCCGTTTTTTTTGCCGGTTACTCCCATGTGCGAAACCTGATACGGCAGCCACGGACGCTCGGTATTTATAAACATAATAACGCGCCCGGCCGGTATTTTGTCGCATTGCGCAAGCGCGTCGGCGACGGGAATATAATCGTATTCGAAGCGCCCCGACGGGAATTTATCGCCGATTTTTTCGCAGAAAGTCTTCCAGCGCCCAGTACAGTTTTTTTTCGCGTCAAAGTTTTTAACGAGCTTTTTCGTCTTATCGCCGCCGGTTTCCGCCGTCGCCGCCTTGAGCGCGTTAAGCTTCCGCGCGTTTTCAATCCACTGCCCGAAAGTCAGATGTCTGCGGTTTTTATACAAAACGGGATCGTCGCCGTAACGCAGCCGCATAGTGATTTTTTTCGCTTCTTCCGCGTCCGCGCCGTAAACGAACCCTAAAGCGAGCTCTACCAGCGTTTGGCAGTCCGCGGCGTCGAGCCTGTACTGCGGCTTTTTCTCGCCCTCTGTGTCCGCGTCCCCTTCGCCCATCGGGTCCAGCTCGTAAGGAACGTCCAAGAACCAGCGCGCCGCGGCCTCAAGCCTCGCTTCGGACGACTCGATTTTTTTAAGCGCCTTAATTTGCGCGTCGAGAGTTTCGGGCTTTTTGTCCCATTTGCGCAGCAGAAATTCCGCGCCCGCCGCCGCCGAAACGAAAGCCGCCCACGCCAGCGCCGCGCAAATAAAAAGCGGGAACGCTCTTCGCGCTCCCGCCGTGCAATCGCGGATAAATTTGCTGATTCGGTTAATACGGTTCGTTTCCATAGGCTTCGGGAGTATCCTGCCACTTCTCCCACGCTTTTGCAACTTCTTTGCCTACCGCTTTGCCCACCGCGAGACTCATGGCGCTGGCCACAATTTTATTCGGATTCGGCTTCTCGATGAGATTTGCGAGCGCGTAGGCCGCGGCCCAGCGCATTTTAGGCGTAATCTTTCGGGCTCTGGCGTCCAGCGCGCCCCTGAAAATGCCCGGAAACCCTACCGCGTTGTTGACCTGATTCGGGAAGTCGGAGCGCCCGGTGCCTACCACTACCGCGCCCGCCTCTTTGGCCAAATCCGGCATGATTTCCGGCGTCGGGTTGGCCATGGCGAACACTATCGCGCCCTCGTTCATGGTTTTCACCATATCCGGCGTAACGATGCCCGCCTTGGAAACGCCGATGAAAACGTCGGCTCCGACGAACGCATGAGCCAAATCGCCCTTTTCTTTTTCCTTGTTAGTATCCTTGACGATGGCTTCCTGATATTTGTTGTTCCGCTTGTCGCCGGGGTAAACGATTCCGTTTATATCGACGATGCGCAGCTTTTTGGGGGCTTCGTCGCCGTTGAGCAGCATTCGCGCGATAGCCAGCCCCGCGCTTCCGCCGCCGCAAATCGTAACGCTGATTTCGCTCATTTTTTTATCCACCACGCGCAGCGCGTTGATAAGCGCGCCCATTACTACGGTAGCCGTTCCGCTCTGGTCGTCGTGCATGACGGGAATATTGAGATGGCGCAGTTTTTCCATCACTTCGATGCAGCGCGGCGCGCTGATGTCTTCGAGGTTGATGCCGCCGAACGTAGGCGCGATGAGCTCGCAGAAGCGGACGATTTCTTCTACGTCCTTGGTGGCGATGCACAATGGCCAGGCGTCCACGTCGCCGAACTTTTTAAAGAGAACGGCCTTGCCTTCCATTACCGGAAGAGCGGCTTCGGGTCCCAAATCGCCCAGGCCCAGTATCGCGGTGCCGTCGGAGACTACCGCGACGGTATTCTTCTTGAATGTATATTTCCACACGTCCTCGAGGTTTTTGCCGATTAAGGAAGACGGACGGGCGACGCCCGGCGTGTAGAGGAGGGACAAATCGCGGCGCGTTTTCATCGGCGCCTTGCTGACGATAGCCACTTTGCCGGTATATTTCTCGTGCACCGCCGCGGCTTCTACGTAATCCTCTTCCGACCACTTGCGTTTTGTAACCATGCGTAAACTCCTTTTGTGAAAATTAAACAAAAAGCTGCAAAATCCTTTTAATTTTGCGACGCAAAATACGTATAGGCAAACAAAATTTTATTATAACGCCGATTATATTTTTTAACGCAAAGCGGCGAAAAAGAGTTCGTTAAAAAATTTGGGTTGGAATTAAAATAAAAAAACCGCCCTTTCGGGCGGTTTTGCTGCGGTCGTTCGTCGTCGAAGACGGTTTATTGAACTTTTATGTCGATTTTCTTCGGCTGCTCTTCCGGCTTTTTCGGAATGATAATTTTAAGCAGGCCGTCGGCGCACTCGGCTTCGATTTTATCGGGAGCGGCCGATTCCGGCAGTTTCCAGCTGCGCTGGAATTCTCCGTAGTAACGCTCGCAGCAATGATACGACTTTTCTTTTTTCTCGTCGACGTACTCGCGTTTCCCGCGCGCGGTAAGGATGTTGTCCTTTACTTCAAGCTGAACGTCTTCTTTCTTCACTCCGCTGACTTCTATGTCTATGCGGTAATCTTTTTCGGTTTCGTAAACGTCGGCGGCCGGTATCCACAGCCTTGAAGTCTGGGCCTTTTCGGTTAATCCGAACATTCTGTCGAGATCGCCGAAGAATTCGTCGTAAATGCTGGGGATAAATCTTCTATTGGCATTTCTTATTAGCATATTTCCGTTCATTTTAAGCCTCCTTCTGCTTTTGTATGTTGTTGTTATTGTTAGGCTTCTGCAGAAGTCTCAATCGCTCTACTAAGGCAAAAATAAACACGGGATTTCGCTTGTCAAGAGAAATTTTTTAATTTTTAAATGCGAAAAAAATCTTCCCTCAAAAAGCCTTAAACTAAAAAAAGACTTATACGGCGGCGTTTGAGCGTTTTTTGCCGTTGCAGCTTTGCCGCTATTCGGAAGCGTAATCTCTTGACTAAACCCGCGAGTTAAATATTATTACAAAATGTCGCGGAGAGATGGCCGAGCGGCCTAAGGCGGCGGTCTTGAAAACCGCTGAGGGCTTTGCCCTCCGGGGGTTCGAATCCCTCTCTCTCCGCCATTTTTATATTTCTTCGGGCGCTTCGGCGGGCGTAAAAAATCTTTAACAAATAAAAAGGCGAGCCATGAGGCAAAAACTTACCGTCGTTACATTGGGAGCCGTCGATTGGCAAAAATCGGTCGATTTTTACGAAAAAGGGCTGGGATGGAAGAGGTCGTCCGCAAGCCAAGGCGATTTGGCTCTCTTCTCGCTGGGCTCTTTCGCGCTGGCTATTTACCCCAAAAAAGCGCTTGCCGAGGACGCCTGCGTTCCCGACGCGCCGTCCGGCGGATTTTCTGGCGTAACTTTAGCCCTAAACGCCAAGAGCGAGGCCGAGGTTGACGAAATCTTCCGCGAGGCCGCAAACGCGGGAGCGCAAATAGTAAAGCCTCCGCAAAAAGTTTTCTGGGGCGGTTATTCCGGATATTTCAAAGACTCCGAAGGCCGTCTCTTCGAGGTCGCGTACAATCCGTACTGGAAGCTGTCGGACGACGGCGGGCTAGAACTTCCTTGACGCGAAAGAAATGAAATGGAAAAAATAACCGGCGACTTTGAAGGGTTTTACCCAGAAACGCAGGAATTTCTGCTCGGAATCAGGGCCAACAATCAAAAGACGTGGTTCGAGGCGCATAAAAGCGACTACGAAAATTACGTCGTCGCGCCGCTTAAGGCTTTAAGCTCCGCGCTTACCGACCCCATGGAAGCGATTGATCCGCATTTCGCAATCGGGCCGCGCTCGGTTTCCCGCATTTACCGCGACGCCCGTTTTTCCGCCGATAAGTCTCCTTATAAAACTTCGATGTGGGTTTCGTTCAAAAGGCCGAGCAAAGAGTGGACGACCGCGCCGGCGTATTATTTCGAGATTACGCCCGACGACTACCGTTACGGCATGGGCTTTTACGCCGCGACGCCGGACGCGATGCGCCGCTTCCGCGAGTCGATAGACGCGTCGCCGCAAAAATTCAAAAAGGTCGTCGCCTTTTTTGAAAAAGGAACGTGGGAATTGGAAGGAGATTTTTATAAAAAAACCTTCGACTCCGGCAAACCGCCAGAAATAAACAGGTGGTATCAACGCAAGTCGTTTTATCTCGTCCGCAACCGCAAACCGGACAAAACGCTGCTTTCGCCAAAACTCGCCGAAGAAATGACCGACGCGTTTATTGAACTGGCGCCTTTGTATCATTACCTTATGAGCGTCGTAAAAGGATAAAATTTCTCTCAAATCGGGAAATTGTTGCGAATAGTTTTTATTAACGCTTGCCAACGCGGCGCCCATGATTAATTTTATTTTGTCTTTCCAAAAGATTTTCTGATATAGAAAACAATGAAAGACAAACCGGCGACGGCTTATATTGTCCAAGGGCTTAAACCAACCCGCGGAGCCGTTCGCGCTTATTCGGAGCGGCATTATGAACGACAAAATCGAACGCGCGGCTATATACGCGGGCAGTTTCGACCCCGCGACGCTTGGGCACCTCGACGTGATTGAGCGAGCCAGCAAGCTCTTTGATAAAGTCATTGTGGCGATCGGCGTCAACCCCGCGAAAAAAACTCTTTTTACGCCGGAAGAGCGCGTGGATATTATATCGGAGTTGATAAGCGGCTTCGCTAACGTTTCGGTTGACACGTTTTCCGGCCTGCTGGTGGAATTCGCGAAAAGCAGAAACGCCTGCGCCATAATCCGCGGACTGCGCGCAATGACCGACTTCGACTACGAATTCCAAATCGGCCTTGCCAACATGGACATGTGCCCGCAAATTGAAACGATATTTCTGCTCACTTCGCCGCGGAACATTTTCATTTCATCGTCTTTGGCGAAGGAAATCGCCAGATTCGGCGGAGACGCGAGCGGCTATCTTCCCGCTCCGTCGATAGCGGCGCTTAATAAAAAACTCGGCCTGAAATAAAGGGTTTCGGGCGCTTATTTTAAAACTGTTCTCATTATTTTAAGGCGCGCAACATGAAGGACGCAAAGGACGAAAAAAGCCTGCCAAGGCAGATATACGACATCTTCGCTTCGCTGGAGCTGGCCGTCGGCCTCTTTGTCGCGGTGGGCCTAGCCGCCGCGCTAGGAACGCTTATAATTCAAAACGAGCCGCCGGGAGAATACATACATCGATTCGGAGAAACTGCCGGAGGGCTAATTCTCGCGCTTGGATTCGACGACCTGTTTCGCTCCGTCGTTTTCGAGTTTCTACTAATACTATTCGCATTAAATCTTATTCTATGCACGGTCAAACGGCCTTTGAATAAGTATTATTTCGGATTCTACATGACGCATCTCTCGCTTCTCATAGTGCTTGCGGGCGGTCTTGTAGGCTCGCTATACGGCGACAAGGGAATAGCGGAAATAGCCAAAGGTTCTTCGTCGGGAACTTATGTCAGCCGTCATACGCGCGCCGAAGTCCCGCTCCCGTTTGTAATAAACCTCGACGACTTCAAAGTGAGCTACAAATCGCCGGAAGCGCGGCTGTACGTATTCGAGGAAGGAGACGAAAAACCCGACTCTTACGCCGTTCTTAAAGAAGGCAAAAAAACGGCTCTGCCTAAAATGTTCGGCTCCAGTCTGCCGCCCGTTTACTGCGAAAAAATTTCTTATAAACAGCTCTCCGGAGAAGCCGAAAACATGGAGCCGACATACGAAGGAACGGTGGAGCTTAAAGTCGGAGGCCAAAGCGTCGCCTTGTCTTATCCGCATAAAAACAGGCAGAAAGTCGGGCGATATACGCTGATAGCCGCGCTGGAGCCGATTATCGGGGCGTATAAAAGCTCCGTTACGCTTACCGAAGGCGGCAAACAGGCCGCAAAAGCGGAGCTTAAGGTCAACTCCCCATACTATTACAAGGGATACAGACTCTACCAGTCAAGCTATAAAAAAGACGCGCAAGGCCGGTACGCGGTCAGCGGAATTGAAATCGTAAAAGATCCGGGATTAGAAATCGCTTTCTTCGGCTTCGGACTGATGATTGCAGGAGTTCTTTACGTCTTCTACGTCAAGCCGTGGCTTATTAGAAGAAGCAAGGAAAGGGGGCGCCAATGAAAGCCTTGTATTTTATCGCTCTGGCGCTTTACGCGGCGGGCGGAGCGGCGGCTCTGCTTCGATTCCTCGGCAAGGGCGGCGAAACGGCGCGCAAAGTCGAGGCCGGTTTGCTTGCCGCGGGCGTTTTAACTCACGCATCCATAGCGGCGGTCTCCGGCGGCGAAACCTCTTACATAATAGCGTGCCTGCTTACCGCGGCGGCTTCCATGCCGCTGGTTCTTCGCGCCGTTTTAAGCGATAAATTGCAGAAACTCGGCGCATGGGGCGCGGGCTTTTCGCTCGTCGCGATTACGGCTTATCTGCTCTACATGTGGAACGCGCTCGACCGCCCGCCCTTTCAGTTTTTAAGCGAGACCTTCGTTTTGATGAGCTGGAGCGTCGCGATGCTGTTTCTCATAAGCGAGATCCTGCAAGGGCTTAAAGGGCTCGGTCAGTTCTCCGGCGTTTTAATGGTCGCATTCATCGTATTCGACGCGGTATGGCCGGACATGCGCACCAAGGAGCTTCCGCCCGCGCTTCAATCGGGCTGGTTCGTGCCGCACGTGCTCGTTTACCTGCTGGGCTACGGCGCGCTTACGCTCGCTTTCGTCGCGGCCGCGGCGCATCTTTTCGCGGAGCGTTACAACGATCCGCGCTCGGCGGTTTTCGGCGACGTCTCCTATAAATTAGTTTCGCTCGGATTCCCGTTTCTTACGGCGGGGCTGGTCTTCGGGGCGTTCTGGGGACAGGCTGCGTGGGGAACGTGGTGGGGCTGGGACCCGAAAGAGAACTGGGCGCTTGTTACGTGGCTCGTTTACGTAATTTACCTGCACATGCGCCACATGCGAGGATGGAGCCGCAACCGCGCGGCGTGGGCGTTAATCGCCGGCGTTGCGGCGATATTCATCACTTATCTAGCGGTCAGCTACCTGCCTACGGCGAAAGACAGCGTGCATACTTATCAGGGCTGACGGCGGCCGCAAAAGCGAAATTTTGTCCGTCCGCTTTATTTTACTTGGCGAACCGGCCTGTTTACAGCGTCTTAAGCCATTCGGTAATTTCCGCAACAGCCCTTTGCGCGTAAACTTCCTTCTTGTTAAACTTCTTG
>CAYNVS010000059.1:0-14596 GCA_964400725.1 uncultured Myxococcales bacterium | reverse complement strand
TGATTCGTAGTATTTACGGTATAATTTTTTAGCTTCCAGCGAGTTGGGCGTATTCTGAAGGCAGGACAGGACGTTTACCGACAAACCTTCGCGCTCGCAAGTTTCAATCGTTCCCGATTGAGTTAAATGTTCGCAGCTTTGCGCGCAGGCGTCAGCCGAATAATTGTTTTCGTTTTCGGCGACGTATTTTGAGAAAGTGTAGTATTCTGCGAAAGGAGCCACGTTGTTTCGGTCGAAAATCACGGGGCAGCATTTGACGGACGCTTTTTTAAGTCCGACGTTGTTAAGACAGCAGGCGTCGGCTCCGTCGCACGTCGTCGCCGTCGTGTTGTAATGACATTTTCCCGTCCATGCGCCTTTGTCGTCTATTTCGAGCTCGTAATATCTTCCTTTTATTTCCGTCGTAGCTCCGTCGGGGGCGGCGCAATAGTAAAATCGCGGGCGGGGCAGCTTGGAACTCTCGTACTGCTCTGGCGAAGTCGGATTCGTATCGGAAACCGCTCTGCCGTAATAATACATCATTCTGTCGCAGAATTTGCCGCAGTCTTGCGACGACGACGGCTGGCACGTCAGCGAAGCGAAAGCGTAAAGCAGAACGCCCAAAAATAATATTATATTTTTATTCATTCTTCTCTCCATAAGAGAATTTCAGTCATACATTATTGAGATAATAGAAGATATTTAATTAACAGTCAAGTAGAGAGGCCGCCCTAAAAACTTTAATTCTATAATCGCCGCCTTCGGCGGCTCTTCGCTTTTGACAACTTTAATAATAATTGGTATTAAGAGTTTATTAATGAAGTCTTTTCGCTCTAAAAACGGAGTTTGGAAAATGCGCGATAACTTAAAAATATATATATT
This sequence comes from uncultured Myxococcales bacterium, assembly GCA_964400725.1. Classification (GTDB taxonomy): domain Bacteria; phylum Myxococcota_A; class SURF-8; order SURF-8; family CAYNVS01; genus CAYNVS01. Next base: position 13,735 of record CAYNVS010000059.1, on the reverse strand, counting down.
ATTGCTGACCGCCGCGGCGGCGGTTTCCTTTGCTTCGTCCTGCTCGTCTGCCGGCGGAAAATCGGTTGACGGACCGCAAAAATGCGCGGCTAACGAGGAATGTCCGGGCGGTTATAAATGCGCCTCATACAAAGAATGCGTCAAGCTGTGCCGTCCGGGTTTCCCGGACGACTGCGCCATGGGCTCGGTATGTCTTGAGAGCGAACTTTTCTGCGTCGAATGCACCAACGATTCGCTTTGCGGAACCGGCTATTCCTGCGTAAATTACCGCTGCAGGCAAAACGAAAACGACTTTGACGCCGCCGAAGAAACCGACGCCGCCGATACGGAATCGGCTTTTTGCTTCGGCGACTCGGACTGCAAGGGCGGACAAAAGTGCGGTCCGGAACATTTATGCGTAAAGCTGTGCCGTCCGGGCAACCCCGACGACTGCGCCAACGGGTTCGTTTGTCTTGAGAGCGAACTTTACTGCGTAGAGTGCATCAACGACTCGCTTTGTCCGTGGGGATATTTCTGCGACTCCGCGCATAAATGTTCGCCTAAGCCGCTCGACGGCGATTGGACGGAATACGATTACGCCGAGGAAACTCTTGCCGAAGAAGAGACGGCGATCGAGGAAGAAACCGCCGAGGACGAGGAAGAGGAGCCCTCGGAAGAGGACGTTCCGCTCGAATACGACATCGCGGACGAAGACGAGTTCGATTCCGCGGAACCGGACATGATGGAAGAAGACAAACGCGAGGAAGAAAACTCCAATATTTGCGTGCCGTTTGAAAAATACTGCTTTGAAGACAACACTTACCGGGTCTGCAACGCGGCGGGAGACGGCTGGGACAACATGATTTCGTGCAACCAACTGACGCAGAATGCTTGCCTTAAAAGCGTATGCGACGTTTACAACGACGGCTGCTCGCAGCAATACGCCGAGCAGGGAACGAGCTGCAACGACGGCAATATCTCGTCCTACCCCGACGTCTGCGACGGCTGGGGAACTTGCGGCAAAGGGCTTATGGGCGCAAAAATAGAATTGTACTGGGCGAGCGCGACCGCCGATCTAGACATTCATCTGACAAGGCCGAACGGAGCCTACGACCCGAATACGATACGCGACGAGTCTAATTCCGCCGACTGCAATTGGTACAACTGCAACACCAAAGACGGAACTACGCCGACCAATATCCCTAAATGGGGCAACCCGTCCGACGACAACGACGACCCGCGGCTTAACCACGATTCCAACGCGGGCGGCGCGGGCGAAACGATCGTTCTGCCGCGCTTCGGCGACGTCGGAGATTACGTAATCTGGTACCGTTACTACGACGGCGGAACGCCGGCCAACGAGGCGCTAAGAATTAAAATTACGATATTCGAGACGCAGGTCTATTACTTCGACCGGGTTACCAAAGCCGCCAACACTTTCGAGCGCGTCGCTATTATTAAAGTGTTTTCTCCGACCGAAGTTCAAGTCGTTCCCTTCTGCGAAACCTCCTGCGGAACGGGGCAGTACTGCTCCGCGCACGGCTGCGACGCTTCTTGCGCGTCGTCCTGCGGATACAACAATCAGTGCCGCGGCGGAATATGCCAGCAAGACTGCCGCATTCTGACTTCCTGCCCGTCGGGAACGACCTGCGACCAGATTTCGGGCGTTTGCAAAAGCGGCTCCTCTACTCAGTGTCCGCCTTCATGCCAGACCGGCCAGTACTGCGACGCCAACACTCAATTCAAGTGCGTAACCTGCACGCAGATTTGGGCTGAATGCGATTACAATGCCGAATGCTGTCCGGGAAACGTTTGCTGCCCCAATTTGACGTCGCAGACGCAGGTATGCTGCGCGTCCGGCAAATGCGACCCGTTTTACGGCTGCGTTCAGTAAAGGCGGGCGTCGGCGTTGAAAACCATCGCGGTTATCGGCTCAAGCGGCGCCATAGGCCGCGCAACTCTCGACTGCATAAGCGCCGGAGGAGATTATAAAATAGTCGGGCTGTGCGCCGGAAAATCGGCGGACGCGGTTTTGGAGCAGGCGCGTAAATTCGACTGCCAAACTGTCGGCCTTGCGGACGACAAAGCCGCGGCGCGGGCGCAAAAACAAGGCGGCGGCAAACTAAAAGTGGCGGCGGGCGCAAACTCCGTCAATCAAATTATAGCGGAAACCTCGCCCGACGCCGTAATGCTCGCGTCGAGTTCCGGAGACGCCCTTTTAACCGCCGCTTTCGCGCTTGAACGCGGATGCGCGCTGTTTATGGCGTCTAAAGAGCCTATGGCGCAGGCCGCCGACCTTTTGTTAAAACTCGCGGGCAAATCCGGCGCGAAACGGCTTATTCCGATAGACTCCGAGCTTACGGCTCTATGGTTTCTGACAAGCAAATTAGGGAAAAAAAGCGTCGATAGGCTTCTAATCACCGCCTCGGGAGGGCCGTTTTGGGGCAAAAGTTTCGAGTATTTTGCCGACGCCTCGGCGTCCGAGGCTCTGGCGCATCCCCGATGGAAAATGGGCGAGAAAATTACGATAGATTCCGCAACGCTCGTCAATAAAACGCTTGAAGTCGTAGTCGCGTCAAGGCTGTTCGGATTTGAGCATGGCGGAATAGACGTCGCCATTCATCCTCAGGCGAAAGTTCACGCAGGAATAACGACGCGGGACGGAGCGACCGCATTTATGGCCAGCGAGCCCGACATGCGCGCCGCTATACGCAAAGCCCTTTCGAGCCTTACCGGCTGCCGCGCATCGTCCAAAGTTCCGCCGATGAATTTATACGAAAGCGGGCTTGAGTTTAAAAAGCCCGACGGATGGGCGGCTGATATGCTGGCGGTCGCGCCAGTTTTGATAAAAAGCAGGCGGGCGGCCGTAAACTTCTGCGCGATGGACGAAGCCGCCGTCGCCGAATACCTGAGCGGAGGGATTTCGCTTGCGGACGTTTACAGGCTTGTAATGCAAGCGGCAGCGGAAGACGCTTCATGCCCCGAACCTGAAACTATTGAAGAGATTGAGAAAACGCGCGTCGAGGCGGCGGAAAAGTATAAAAAAGATTTGAAAACATTGATAAAAAAACGGAATTACGTCAGGTTTGCGCCCTGAGCAGTCCCCAGTTTGTATAAAAAACCGCAGAGCTCGCGGAGAGCGCAGAGGTTGTTAAATTAATTTCGTTCTCATCCTTATCTCCGACTCGCCGGACGTATGCGAAACATCAGCGAAAAACAAGAAGCGAGAGACCAAACGGCAAACGGCGGCCGCAAGTCAGCCGGCGTAAAAGCAAGATTTATCAAGCCTTAACCTACCGAATGGTAATAAAAATAATTTTGACAACGCGCCCCGCGTATGCTAATTGTGTTTCGCTTTGGCGTTTAATGCGCGCAAAGGCATTTTTGTAATTAATTATTGTATTCAGCGAGGTTATAAATGCGCAAAACTAGTTTTACCATTTTAACTATAATAATTATCGCCGCCTCGTTCGCGTCTGGGTGGGGGTGCTCAGGCGAGAGCGGCGCGAAGGCCAAACTTCCGGAGACGAAAGAGCAGGCCGCAAAGCCCAAAACGGACTCGGTCGAAAAAAAGAAAAGCGAAGAACTGAGCGAAATTTCGACTTCGTGGCTTTCCGGCAGCGCGGAGGCTCACAGGCGGAGCGTTCTTTCGGTCAAGGTTCCCGGCAACGTCGAGAAGGTTCACGTTAAAGAAGGACAGTACGTAAACGAAGGAGAGCTTCTGGTTACGCTAGACTCGTCGGATATAGCCCTTCAACTTCAGCAGGGCGAAGCCGCGCTGGACGCCGCCAAAGCGAACTACGAAATATCAAAGCTCGATTACGACCGTATGAAGTCGCTGCTTGAGTCCAACTCCATTTCCAAAGCGCAGTTCGACGTTTCCGAGGCGAGGCTTAAAGCCGCCGAAGCGGGCGTCAAACAGGCCGCCGTCGCCGTGGAGATGGGCAAAAAGGCGATGAAGGATACGATGATAAAAGCGCCCTATAAAGCGCTCGTAATTAAAAAGATGATTTCCGAAGGAGAGCGCGCCACGACTATGCCGCCCACTCCGCTCATCGTCATAGAGGACGTCGATATAATCGACCTGCGCATACAAGTGCCCGAATCAGAGACCGCCAACGTTAAGGAAGGGGACGAAGTGCTGATTGCCTTCAAAGCTATTAATAAGGAATTTAAAGGAAAAATCAGCCGAATAGTAGCCTCGCTGGTTCCGCAGATGCGAGCCTTTTCGGCCATCATAGAAATACCGAACAAGGATAGAGAGCTCCGCCCCGGAATGTTCGCGGAAGTAAAGCTGCTAAATAAAGAAAACAAGCAGAGCGCGAACGAGCCGGTTAAAAAATAACCGGGCGCAGCCCAAGAAGTTTAAAACGCCCGACGGAGGTAACCAATGAAACTTGCCGACGTATCCATAAAACGTCCGGTTCTCGCAACGGTTATGACGAGCGTTCTGCTGGTCTTCGGCATTACCTCGTATTTTCGCATCGGAATCGACCTCATGCCGGAGGTCGAGTTTCCCGTAGTAACCATTACGGCAATCTACCCCGGCGCCGACCCCGAAACGATTGAAAGCAAAATTATCGACAAAATCGAGGAGGCGGTAAACCAGATTCAGGCCATCAAAGTGCTTTCGTCGCGAAGCATGGAAAGCGTGGGAATGGTAATTATTCAATTCGAGCTTGAGCGCGACGCCAACCAAGCGGTGCAGGACGTCCGAGACAAAATGTCTCTCGTATTGAAAGACCTTCCCTCCGACCTTGATCCGCCTATCGTTCAAAAGTTCGACTTGGGCGCGATGCCCGTTCTGTCGCTGGCGTTATCGGGGAACCTCTCCCCCAAGGAATTGACGCGCATAGCCGAGGACATAGTTAAGCAAAGACTCGAAACCGTCGCGGGCGTCGGCGGCATCGACCTTATTGGAAACCAGAAGAGAGAATTCAAAGTTTGGCTCGATCCGATGCGCGCCGAGGCGTACGGCCTTACTTCAAGCGACATAGTGCAGACCTTGAAAGCGCAAAACGTAGAAATCCCCGGCGGCCGCATCGACATGGGAGAAAAGGAATTCGTCGTAAAAACCAAAGGGCAGGTCAACGACGCCAACGCGCTGGCAAACATTATAATAACCGCCTACAACGGCGCGACAATTAAAATAGGCGACGTCGCCAAAGTAGAGGACGGCGAAGTAGAGAGCCGCTCGCATTCGGACGTAAGCTCAGTTTCGGCCGTTTCGCTGGTTATCCGCAAACAGTCCGGCGCCAACACCGTCAACGTAGCCGATAAATTAAAGGCGGAAATAGAAAAGTTAAAAAAGGAAATGCCCAGCGGCGTTAAGCTGAGCATACCGGTCGATAATTCGACGTTCATTAAAAACGCCATTTCCGGCGTCAAAGAAGACTTGATAATCGGCGCGTTCTTCGCCGTTCTCATAGTTTATCTTTTTCTTCGAGACTGGCGCGCCACGCTTATCTCGGCTCTCGCGCTGCCTACCAGCGTCATAGCGACGTTCGCCTTTATCAAGTCGGCCAACTTCACCTTCAACGTCATATCCATGCTGGCTCTTTCCCTTTCAATCGGCATGCTCATCGACGACGCGATAGTCGTAATAGAAAACATTCACCGACACCTTGAAATGGGAAAACGGCCTATGAAGGCGGCAAGCGACGCCGTGCGCGAAATCGGCCTCGCGGTTATGGCGACTACGGCGACAATCGTCGCGGTCTTCGTGCCCGTCGGAATGATGAAGGGAATGATCGGGCGTTTCTTCGTGCAGTTCGGCCTAACCGTCGCGTTCGCGGTGGTAATATCGCTGTTCGTGGCCTTCACTCTTACCCCTATGCTCTCTTCGCGTTTTTTAAAAATTCAGGACGAGCGCAAAGACAACGTTCTTTTCCGAGCCTTCGGAGCGTTTCTTAATCGTCTCGACGAAACGTATAAAGGAATTCTCGCATGGGCGCTCGACCATAAAGCGGCGACCATAGCGATTGCGATAGGAATTTTCGTCTTTTCTCTGTTCCTCGGCAAGTTCGTTAAATCGGAATTTATGCCGACCGAAGACAGAGGAATGCTTAAAGTCTCCGTAGAAATGCCGACGGGAACGAGCCTTGAGAAGACAAAAGAATACGTCGCCAAAATCGGCGAGGAAATACGCAAGGTTCCGGGCGTTGACTACACATTTACGACCATCGGAGGCGGAACCGAGCAGGAAGTAAACAAAGGCGTCATTCAAGTCAACTTTACCCCAAAGAATACGAGAGCCTTCAACCAAAACGACGGCATGATTTATATGCGAAAACTTTTTTCCAACCGCCCCGAAGCGTTATTTTCAGTCGATCCGGTAGGCGGCATGGGCGATTCGGGCTTCATGCGCTCGGCGATAATTCAATACAACCTTCAGGGAAGGGATTTCGGCCAGCTTAACTCCGCGGCGGATAAAATTATAGCGATGATGAAGGAAAAAGGCGGCTACGTTGACATCGACACGACCTACCGCGGCGGCAAGCCCGAATTCTCGGTTATAATCGACCGAGACCGCGCGGCCGATCTCGGCGTTCCAATCGCCATGCTGGCTTTAACGATTCGCACCTTCTTTGCCGGAGAAAAAGCGGGCGAGCTTGTTACAAACGGCACCCGTTACGACGTCCGCGTGCAGCTGCCGGGCGAAATGCGGAAGACGCCCGAAGACATACTCAAGCTGAAGGCGCGCAGCACGACCGGCGCGCTGGTTCCGCTGTCCAATCTTATTAAAATCAAACAGGGAGAAGGGCCGTCCAAAATCGAGCGCCGCAGCCGCATGAGAAACGTTACCGTTTTGGCCAACCTCCAAGGAAAGGCTCTCGGCGACGCGGTAAAGGAGATAGACGAAAAAGCCGCGACCCTTACCGAAAACGTCAAAGGTTCGTGGACGGGCATGGCCGACATTATGAAGGATTCTTTCGAGCAGCTGGGACTCGCGCTTTTCTTGGCGATTGTAATGGTTTATCTCATTCTAGCCGCGCAGTTTGAAAGTTTCCTGCATCCGCTTACCATTATGATGTCGCTTCCGTTTTCTATAATCGGCGCTATGGGCGGCCTGTTGATATTTAATTACACGATGAACATGATGAGCATGATCGGAATAATCATGCTGATGGGATTGGTTACGAAAAACGCAATCCTTCTGGTCGATTATACGAACACGCTGCGAGAGCGCGGCATGGGAGTGCGCGACGCGCTTCTGGCGGCGGGTCCGGTCAGGCTCCGCCCGATATTAATGACTACGGCCGCTATGATATTCGGCATGATTCCGGTCGCGCTGGCGTTGAGCGAAGGCGGCGAACAGCGCGCGCCGATGGCGGTGGCGGTTATCGGCGGTCTTACGACTTCCACGTTCCTAACGCTTATCATAGTGCCGGTTATGTATTTCATCGTTGAAAACCTCAAGGCGAAAGTAATAAAAACGCAACATGATCCGGCGGACACGCTTGATTAAGCGTTGATATTTATCCGGCGATGATTAATCTGAAAAGGCAGGCTTGCAAACCTGCCTTTTTATTTTAGCCGACGAGGAAATGATGCGAGGACTCCCTCCAAGAACAGACGTTATTGCGGCGATAGCGACGCCCGAAGGGCGCGGCGGCGTAGCGGTTATGCGCGTTTCGGGCCCGGACGCTCTGCGCGTTCTTAACGGAGCGTTTTTACCGGCGTCCGGCGGCTCAGAATGGAAGTGGGGACAAATGCGCTACGGCGCGCTTATCGACGCGGATGGAACCGTTGCGGACAGATGTCTGGCGGTTTATTTCCCGTCGCCCCGCTCGTACACGGGCGAAAACTGCGCTGAAATTCATTTGCACGGCGGAAGCGCGACCTGCGCGAAAGCGTTGGAAATCGCAACAAAACTAGGCGCGAGACCGGCTTTTCCGGGAGAATTCACCTTCAGAGCTTTCGCAAACGGACGGATAGACCTTACGCAGGCCGAGGCCGTCGCCGATTTAATCGGCGCGCAGGGGGACGCGGCGCGCAGGAACGCGTTGGCGCTGCTGGACGGAGCGCTCGCCGATAAAATCGCGGAGATAAAGCGTAAGTTGGTAAAGGCGGCGGCGGAAATCGAAGCGCACCTAGACTTTCCCGAAGAGGAAATAGAGCCGCAGACCGTAGATATTATATCGGGGTGGCTGGAAGACGCCCGCTCTGCGGTTGCGTCGCTGGCCGCGACGTACGAACAGGGGAAGGCTTTGCGCGACGGACGAAGCGTAGTAATTGCAGGCGCGCCAAACGTCGGCAAGTCGAGCGCTCTTAACAGGCTTTTAGGTTACGAGCGCGCAATTACCAGCCCGCAGGCCGGCACGACGCGCGACTTCGTGGCCGAAAGCGTCTTCATAGGCGGAGCGAAAGTGCGCCTGACCGACACGGCGGGAGTAAGGACGCCGGACGACTCGGTCGAGCGCGAAGGAGTGGAGAGAGCGGAGAAACTTGCGAAAGAGGCGGATTTCGTTTTGGCGCTGCTGGACGGAAGCGTTGAACCGACCGAAAAGGACGAAGCCGCGCTTGAGATTACCGCCGGGAAAAAGAGGGCGATTGTATTTAACAAATCCGATTTGCCGTCCTTCTCAATTAGAAATTTGCGCAACGCCGACGAGAACGAACCGCGCTTCGCGGTATCGTGCAAGACGGGCGAAGGATTTGACGATTTAATTAAATATTTGGAAAAAACGGTCGCGCCGCAGCTTGCCTTTGAGGAAGGAGCGTACGTAACAAGCGCCCGGCAGCGCGAAGCTCTTGATTACGCCGGAGCCTATCTTCTTGAAAGCGTTGAGATATTGCGCGGAGGCGGCGGATTGGAGCTTGCCGCCGACGGCGTTCGCGCGGCGCTTTTTTCGTTGGCCGAAATAGTGGGAGAAGTTGCGCCGGAAGAGACGCTGGGCGAGATTTTCGCAAGATTTTGCGTTGGAAAATGAATAATTCGCCTCTTAGCATGTCTAACTTAACAAAAGCTATTGCCGGCGTTATTTGTGTTGACGCCGCGGCTTAAATATAGTAATATTGTAGCATTAGAATAAGATAATGAACGCTTTTTCGCTTTTTGTCCATAAGGAGGAATAAATGTTCGGAAAAAACAGACTTTTGGCGTTTTTCGCTTTTTCGGCTCTGTTGTTTATGGCAATGTCCGCGGTAATGGCCGAAGACGTCAACGAACAGCAGGGTTCCTGCAAGTTGAATTGGTCGGCTAAAACCATTATTTGCACCGGCAAAGGATCGCCGAACCTCGAAAAGAGCAAAAACGAATCGCAGGCGCGCCTTTTGGCCGAACAAGCCGCCAAAATGGACGCTCTTCGCAACATCCTTGAGAACCTCAAGGGCGTAAAAATTTCCGCCAACATAACCGTAGGCCAAAAAATCGAAGCCGACAAGACGGTAAAAACGCAGGTCGAAGGCGTTTTGAAAAATTTTACGGTAGTTGAAACCCGTTACTACAGCGACGGCGGCGTAGAAGTGGACGTTAAAATGTCCCTCGACGGCATGCTGACCGAAGTATTGCTGAAAGACGAACTCAAGAAAGAGGCGTCCACAAATACCAACACCGGCATTATCATCGTAACCAGCGGCAAAAAAATCGTGCCGGTTCTTTCGCCCAAAGTCCTCGACAACAAAGGCAACATAGTTTACGCGGCGGCCATGGTCAGCCCCGCGGGCGCCAAAAACGGCATCGTCGCCTACCACAAAACGGTAAACGACGCTAAAAAAGACCTGCGCGTCGCCGACAACCCCATCGTAATCAACGCGCTTGAAATTAAAGACGCGGTTGACGTCGTAATCAGCGAGGAAGACGCGAAAAAACTTCGCGAAGCCAACGAAAAATACAATATTTTCGCCATGGGCAAAGTCGTTTTCGTAAAAGATTAACGCAACAAATAATGCCGCGCAAAAAGGCATACGAGACTTTAAAACAAGGAGAAACAAATATGAAGCTCAAGACTCTATTGTGCGTTTTCGCAGTAACGGCGGCATTGGCGTTCGCGGTTGCGGCCAACGCCGGCGACGAGCCCGCGGGCGACGCGGAAGCCAAAGTGCAGAGCGTCGAAGTTACCGGACAGGGAATCATTTTCAACAACGACAAGGCTCTTGCGAAGGACAAAGCGATTGAAGACGGCCAGCGCAAAGCCGTCGAACAGGTCGTCGGCACGTTAATCAGCGCCTCTACGGTCATGCAAAACTTCCAGGTCGTTGACGATCAAATTTTAACTAAATCCAAGGGTTACGTTAAAAGCTACAAAATTCTCGAAGAGAAAGTTGACGGCGGCGTTTACATTGTAAAAATGGAAGCGCAAGTGCTTCTATCCGACGTTAAAAAAGACGCGGACGCCATTGCCAACATGTTGACGGCCAAAGAGTTCCCGCGCGTCATGGTGCTCATCGCCGAGCAGAATATCGGCCAGAGCGGCTTCTCGTATTGGTGGGGCGCCAGCGCCGGAGCTACCGATATGAACGCCGCGGAAAACACCATCATCGACAACTGGGGCAAGAAAGGCTTTAAGTTTGTCGATCATCAGGTTTTGGCCGGAAAAGTAAAAAAGAATCCGGCGTATAAAGTAGTCGGCGGACAGGGGCTCACCAACGAAACGGCCGAGGAAATCGCCAATATAGCGGACGCTCAGCTCGTCATCGTCGGCACGGTAATCGCCAAAGACGCCGGAACCTTAATGGGAACCAGCATGCACTCCGGTCAAGCCGATTTGTCGGTGCGCATTATCAACACCGACACCGGCGAAATCATCGCCACCAAAATAATTCATTCGGCCAGCGTGCACGTCAACGCCGCCACCGCCGGAACTCAGGCCATTCAGAAGGCCGCAACCGAGCTTTGCGATAAACTTCTCGACGAAGTTCTTTCCAAGTGGGCTACCGGCGTGAACAGCGTAGTCGTCGAGGTCGAAGGGTTGAAAGACTATAAGACGCTGGGAACTTTCAAAAGCGTTCTCATCGACGAAGTCAGAGGCGTTAAGGGCGTTTACGACCGCTCCTACAAAGACGGCATAGCGGAGTTCGACGTTAATTTCCAAGGCAAAACCAGCCACTTAGCGACCGAGCTTGAGAGCAAAGAATTCAAATCGTTTACGTTTAAGGTTATAAACAAGACGGCCAACAAGCTGAAGATTAAAATTACGGCTCCGGGCGGAGCGGGCGGAAGCGGCGGAGAAAAGCCGAAGAAGTAGAACGCGAAATAAAAAAATCCTGCGGCCGCCGCTGAACGCGGCCGGGAAAGGAATAAGCGCAATGAAAAAGAAACTGCTGATATTCGGACTGTTTTCCTTGGTCGTCCTTTTAGGCGTAATCGTCGCATCCAACATCGTTGACGCGGGCAAAGGCGAAAAGGCCATTGTTTCCGCCATCGACGGAAAAGTCTTCAAAGCCGCGAAAAAGAGCGGGCCGTGGAAGGAACTGAAACAGGGAAGCGAGCTTTCCGTTGACGATTACCTCAAAACGGAAAAAGACGCCAAGGTCGAACTCTCTCTGCCGGACGAATCGAAGCTCAGAATCGCCGAGAATTCCTTAGTAAAAATGAAAAGCCTAATGGTCGGCGCGGGCAAAAAGCTCGAAGTCGATTTGGAAGGCGGCAAAGTTTGGGCGAAGGTTAAAAAAGCGGTCGGCGGCGAAGAGAAGTTTGAAGTCAAAACAGAGAACGCGGTCGCAGGCGTGCGCGGAACGATTTTCCGCGTCGATTACCGCGAGGACAAGGCGACTGTGGTTAAAGTTTACTCCGGCGCGGTGGCGGTAAATAACAAGCCTTCATACGCCAAGGTGGAAGACATAAAGTCGGGCAAAAAGACTCAGGTTGCCGGCCCCAAGCAAATCAGCAAAAAGGAATGGGAAGAAAAAATCGCCAAAGATTTGCAGGCCATAACCGTTTTGGCCGACGGCTCAATGGAGAAACCGGTCGAATTCGCGGAAGCCGACGAAAAGGAAGATCCGTGGGTTAAATGGAATAAGGAGCTCGACAGCGCCGAAAACTAAAACCGATTTAACGGTTGTTAAGTATGCAGTCAGCCAATCTTACGGAGGCGGCGACGCGCCGTTTTTTTTTTGCAATTGCCGCGCTGGTCTCCTCCGGCGCGTTTTTTGCGTCTTGTCAAAGCGGTTCTTCGGGCGCAAAATCGTCTAAAATTACCTGCAAAACCGCGGACGACTGCCCGTACTTGCAAATCTGCGAGCAATCGGTTTGTATGGAAGCGGACTTTCCGTGCGGCGGCTGTCCGGCCGGAAAGAAATGCAATCTCGACAACAAAAAGTGCGCGACGGCCGGATGCCTCAAGTCGGCGGACTGCGAGCGTCCCGGACTATGCAACGCGGCTCTCGGCCTTTGCTACGGCGAGCCGGACAAAGCCGAAAACTGCGCATCGGCGTGCGTCGGCGGACAGGTTTGTTTAAACGGCGTATGCGAAATTCCTCCCTGCCGGTTCATGGACGACTGCCTCCCAAGCGAAACATGCGAATTCCCAGCGGGCAAAAACCTCGGCGAATGCAAAACGATTGCCTGCAAATCCGACGCGGACTGCCGAAAAGGTTATTACTGCGACGCGGCGGCGTCGGCTTGCCTGCCGCCTTGCAAAACGGACGACGACTGCGGCAAAGGAAAACAGTGCAAAAACAACCGGTGCGGGCTTCTTCCTCCGGAGTGCGGCGACGATTACGACTGCGTCAACCGCAAAGTCTGCGACGAGTACAAACAGTGCTCGTGGGGCGCGGCCTGCGTATTTGACGCCGACTGCGGAGAAGGGCGCGCGTGCGAAGGAGAGATTTCAAGATGCGCTCCGGCCGGATGCCAGCAAGACTACGACTGCGAAAAAGGGATATGCGACTTCGCAACGCATCAATGCGTCAACAAAATCCCGATAGGCGGCGGATGCGCGGACGACTCGCAGTGTCTTACCGGCGTAATCTGCCTCGAAAGCGTTTGCCAAAAGCTGTGCGATCCAATGGCGCTGGGCTCCGATTGTCAAGGAGGCTACGGCTGCAACGTAATAACGACGGGGCCGCTTGTAGGACAAGGAAAAGGCGTTTGCAAACCTTATAAGCAAGGCTTACCGGCGGGCGTGATTTGCGCGAAAAACTCCGAGTGCGAGGTGCATTTGCTTTGCGTGGAGGGAATTTGTTCGGCGGTGTGCGACGCGTCCGCGGGAGAGACGAGCCCTAACTGCCGCCAAAACCAGCTTTGCAAGCTCGACTCTACGCTGAAACTCGGCCTGTGCACGGTTAAACCTTGCGACGACGCGGCGAACCCGTGCCTTAACGGAAAAGTTTGTAAGAACGGCAAATGCGTTGAATGTTACAACAATTCGCACTGCCCGGAGCGATACATGTGCGACGGAGCGACGAACAAGTGCGTCGAGGACTGCTCCATTCGCGGCTGCGAGACCGGCTGGTGCAATATTAACAGCGGCCGCTGCGAATCGTTTTGCACGCCTAATTGTCAGGCGTGGCAGGAGTGCATTAACGGAAATTGCGTGGAAATTCCGTGCGTTCCGACGTGCGAATACGGCTTTCACTGCATACGCGGCGAGTGCAAGCCAATCGCCTGCATCAACCCAAGCGAAGACTGCGGCCCGTTGGCGAAGGAAGACGGCGCGGTATGCTGCGCGGGGCTTACTTGCTGCGAGGTTTACCCGGGCTCGGGCGGAAAATGCTGCGCAAAGTGCAAAGTGGACGGTTCTTGCCAATGATTTAATGTGTACAACTAGCCTTCTTTCCAAACGTGTGGTATAACATGGAACAAGGCGGCGCG
>CAYNVS010000058.1:0-15068 GCA_964400725.1 uncultured Myxococcales bacterium | reverse complement strand
CGCAGGCGCAGGCGAACGCCATTCAGCTCGTTTACAGCTCGATTAAGGCCGCCGGACCCACCAAAGAGCTTATCGCCATCAAATACCTTGAAGCGATGGAGAAAATGGCCAACGGCAAAGCCACCAAGGTTTTCGTCCCCTACGAGACCGCCGGTCTGATGGGAAGCCTCGGCATGCTGGGCGACATATGGTCGGAAGGACACAACAAGGACGGCAAGCAATAGCGAAGCCGAGGCAAAATCGGCGCCGCCGAAAAGACGAAAGGAATCGGAATGGACATTGATTTCTTGAGGAGAATCCCTCTTTTCATGGAATTTACCGACGAAGAGACGCTTACTATTCTGCGTTTATGCAAGCAGAAGGCTCTTCGCCCCAAAGAAAAACTTTTCGAGAAGGGCGAACCCTCGACTGAGCTTTACATAATCGAGCGCGGCGATTTAATCGCGTACGAGCCTTTTACCGACGGCAGCCGTTTTATTTACGGCCGCTTCGGCGCGGAGGACGTTATCGGCGAGATGTCGTTTATCGACCCCAACCCGCGTTCGGCCACAGTGGAGGCGGTTCAAATGTCGGTGCTTCACTCCGTTTCGGTCGCGTCGTTTTTAAGGCTTAAAAACGAGCTTAATCCGGCGGCTTTCAAGCTGCTTAGAAGCCTTACCATGAATCTTTGCGAGCGTCTGCGCAACATCGACGAGAAAATAGCCGATTTGGTGGCAAATCCGCGGCATTTGTTTATAAGCGACGACTACAAAGACCCGGAAACGCTGAAGCGCGAAGCCGAAAAATTCAGGCAGCGTCTTACGAAATTTGATTAAGGAAAGGGGACCGCAATGCCCAATCGTTTGGAGATGAACTTTCAAAACGTCTATTCCGCGGTTTCGCAGTTCCCTCTTTTCGCGGAGTTCAAGCCCGAAGAGATCAAGGCTTTGCTGCGCATCATGGAATTTTGGTTTTATAAAAACCGCGAAGTGATTTTCGAGGAAGGGGAACCCGGCGATTCATGTTACATAATCGTGTCCGGCTCGGTCGGCGTCGTTAAAAAGGTTACCGAATTGAAAGACAAGCCGGTCGCGAAAATGAACCCCGGCGCGCTGATAGGCCAAGTCGCTTTGGTTGACAGAGGCGAGCGCAGCGCCACCTGCATTTCTCTGGGCGACACGTACCTGCTGCGGCTTGCGCGCACGGCGTTCGACGCGCTCTTTCACACCGGACATCCTACGGCGTATCACTTTCAAGAGATGCTCGCGAAAATAATGGTGCAGCAGCTAAGGCTTGCGGACGAGCAGCTCGCAAAAATAACCAATCAGGTCAAGCTCGGCGCGAAAGACGCGGCGCAAGGAATACGCATGGCGAGTCAGGCGGTTGAAGAGTGGCACGAGCCGGTTAAGACCGAGCGGGATGAAATCCCCTTGGAAACCATCGGAATGAAGCAGAAAGTTCAAGTCATTCAAAAAGATTTTGCGAACTGGGGAAACGCCAACCAGTCTCACGGAAACAAAGACCTGAAGGACGAGTAAATGCGCAAACGAATAGCGGTCGTTCTGGCGGGCTGCGGAGTCCGCGACGGAAGCGAAATTCACGAGGCGGCGCTTACGCTGCTTTACCTTAATAAAATGGGCGCGGCTGTAACGTGCGCGGCTCCCGATATAAAGCAAAGCAAAGTCGTAAACCACGCAAACGGGTCGCAGTCGGCGGAAACGCGAAGCGTCCTCGCGGAATCGGCGAGAATTGCGCGAGGCGAAATTGAACGCCTCGCCGCTCTTAACGAGCGCGACTTCGACGGCGTCGCGATACCGGGCGGGTTTGGGGCGGCTCTAAATCTTTGCGACTTCGCGGTAAAAGGAGCGGGCGGAAGCGTCAATCCCGATTTGCTGAAGTTCCTCAAGGCGATGCGCGCCGCCGGAAAACCGATAGCGGCAATGTGCATCGCTCCGGTAATTCTAGCGCTGGCGTTCGGCTCCGATGGAGTCAGGCTGACCGTCGGAAACGACGCGTCCACAGCCGCGGAGCTGCAGAAGACGGGCGCAAAGCACGTCGTCTGCAAGGTTGACGAAATCTGTTTCGACGAGAAGAACAAACTCATAACGACGCCCGCGTACATGCTCGGCCCCGGCATAGCCGAGGTATCGGCCGGAATCGAGAAGCTGTGCGCCAAACTGGTTGAAACCGCTTAAGCGCGTTTCCTCGGCAAATTAACTCTAACCGACGGCGCGGGTCGCCGTCGTTTTTATTTTAAGCGGCAATTTTGACGAAAAAGCAAACCGAATACGATAAAGTTTTCAAAGTCGCGGTCGCCGGGCCTTACTTCGACTTGTTCGATTACGGCGCGCCCGCGGAGCTTGCATGCGAGCTTGAGCCGGGGCAGCTGGTTTCGGTTCCTTTCGGCCCGCGGATTCTATCGGGAGTCATATGGGACGCCCCTTTATGGGACGCGCCCGGCGGCGAACCCGCGCGAAAGACTGAATTAAAAGAAATACAAAGCCTGCTCGACCGCAGGCCGGTCTTTTCGCGCAATATGCTGAAGCTGCTTTCGTGGATTTGCCGCTACTACCGCTCTATGGCCGGAGAGGTCTTCCGCATGGCGCTGCCTCCGGCGATAGTTAGAATGTCCGAGAAAATAGCGGTCGCCGCTCCTCAGGCGGTCGAAACCGCGCTGCAATTGGAGCTTCCCGCGCCGTGGATTGAATTTATTCGCGAGCTTGCCGCGTCGAACGGAATGACGATAGACAAGTGCGCCCGGTTAGGCGCGGCGGAGCGGGAGCTGGAAAAACTAAAAAAAGCGGGCGTCGTGAAATTTTCCGGCAGGCTCGCCAAGCCCAAAGCGCGAGAGAAAAGCGAGAAGATATTCAGCCTCGTCGACCGCGAAAAAGCCGAAACCGCCGCCGCCGCGGCAAAACCCGGCGGCAAGCGGCGCGCTCTGTTGGAAATTCTGCTGGAAACAAACGCCGCTTCTCTCCGAGCGCTTGAAAAAAGCGTAAAGGACTGCGCGTCCGCGCTGAAAAAGCTGGAAGCCGACGGAATCGTCGCGTCGCAATCCAGAAGAATTTACCGCGCTCCGATGTCGCTTAACGCGGAGACGGACGAAGAGCCCAGAGCCGCGAGAGAGCTCACGGCCTACCAAAAAGAGGCGCTTGGACGGATAATCGCGTCCGTCGATTCGGGCGGGTTTAAAACGTTTCTGCTGCACGGCGTTACGGGCTCCGGCAAAACCGAAGTTTACATCCGCGCCTGCCGCGCCTGCGCGGACAAAGGGAAAACGGCGCTTGTTATGGCGCCCGAAATCGCGCTGACGCCGCAATTGCTCAGAAGATTCGCCGCCGAGTTCGGCGACCGCATCGCGCTGCTGCATTCTGGACTTTCGGACGGCGAGAGGTTCGACGAATGGAGCCGCGCCCGCGACGGAGAAGCCGAAGTGGTCATCGGAGCCAGATCGGCGGTTTTCGCGCCGCTTGAAAACGTCGGGCTCGTCGTTGTGGACGAAGAGCACGAACAGAGCTATAAGAGCGAGGAGCGATCGCTTTACAACGCCCGCGACGCGGCGGTTATGCGCGCCAACATAGAAGGCGCGACGGCGGTTTTAGGCAGCGCGACCCCTTCGCTTGAAAGCTGGCTAAACGCAAAAACGGCCAAATACGAGCTTTTAAGCCTTCCTGAACGGGCGAAAGAGCGGGCGATGCCGCGCATATCGGTAGTCGGGCTCTCCCCGCGCGACCTGAAGGACGGACTGCTGTTGTCGCCGGAGCTTGTAGTCGCGCTCAACGGCGTTTTCGACGCGGGGAAGCAGGCGATGCTGTTCGCGCCTCGCCGCGGCTTCGCGCCGACGCTGCAATGCCCGCAATGCGGCTGGTCGCTGGTCTGCGCGCGCTGCGACGTTTCGATGGTTTACCACAGGGCGGCAAAAAATTTTTCCTGCCATTACTGCGGAGCCGAAACGTCGCCGCCGGAAGTCTGCGAGAACTGCCTGAGCGCGGATTTGCGGCTTCTCGGCTCCGGCACCGAGAAGTTCGAGCTGCTGCTCGCAAACTACTTTCCGCAGGCGCGCCTGCTCCGTCTGGACCGCGACGCGATAGCCCGCAAAGGCGAGCTGGAAAGAATACTTACGCGCTTCGCAAAAGGCGAGGCCGACGCGCTTATCGGCACGCAGATAATAACCAAGGGGCATCACTTTCCTAACGTAACGCTCGCCGCCGCACTCATGGCCGATCATTCTATGAATTTCCCCGACTTCCGCGCAGCGGAGCGGACGTTTCAAATATTGACGCAAATCGCGGGACGCGCCGGACGCGGAGAAACTCCGGGCGAAGTGATAATTCAAACGCTCAATCCCGACCACGAAATATTCGATTTCGTGCGAGAGGGGAATTACGACGCTTTTGCGGAGTACGAACTTAAGCGCAGACGCGCCGCTTTCTACCCGCCTTACTCAAGGCTTATGCGCGCGCTCGTAACCGGCGAGGACGAGGCTAGGACGAACGAAACGGCCGAAACGCTTTCGAAGCGGCTGAAGGAAATGTGCGCGTCGGATTCGAGGCTTGCGGGCGCTGAAGCTCTCGACGCGACCGCGGCGCCGGTGGAGCGAATCAAGGATAAATTCAGGCGGCACGCAATATTGAAAGCCCGCAATTCGGCTCAAATCGCCGCGGCGTTAGACGCGCTCGCCAAATCGCGCAAAGAAATCGAAAAATACTCCGACGTAGAGGTCCGCATCGACGTCGATCCGTCGTCGATGCTGTGAAGGTTTGCTTTTTTGGCGTTTCAAGGCGCGGTTGGAAAATAAAAAAGCGGCCGGTCGGCCGCTATACATTAAATTAAAATAAGAGCGGTCAGCGAGGACGGCAAACCGGTTCGGTCGGATTGCACGGCCCTTCGTGAACCGGTCTAACGCCGGCGCAGGAGAGTTTGCACGCGTTTTCGTAAGTTTTGCAGTCGTCGCCGCAAACTTCAGGTCCGACGCTAGGACAGACGCATTCGGCCGCGGCGCAGACTCCGGCGGAACAAACCTGTCCGGGCGGGCAAGCCCCGCTTGCGTCGCAGGGCGCGGCTTCGCTCAGTCTCTCAAGGCATGTTTCGTAATCGGTCGTTTTCGTCCATGCGCAGGCGCCGTTGGGTTGTTTTTGGCAAAGCGCAAAATTGAAACACGAGAAAGCGTTTTGGTATTCGCCGCAATTAGTATTGACCTCTCCGGTCGAGCAAATTTCTTTGAAACATCCCGTTCTGACGCATTCGAGGTCGCTCAGCGGCGCGCAGAAATCGCCCATATAGCTCGTCTGCGCCTGCGCGGCGTGGCAGAAAAACCCCGGCGGACAGTCGGAATCGGCTTTGCAATCTATTGCCTTGGCCGGTTTGCAGACCGAGTTGAGCGCGTCGGCGGAGTCCACCGAGCAGTAATAGCCGTAGGGGCAGTCGGCGTCGGCCTTGCAAGCGCCCGCGGAGCCGCCGCACGCGCCCGCGTACGAAACCGAAGCCTTTTTGCAGTCTGCCTCGCACTGGTTCATGTATGTAACGCCGTCGGCGCCGCAGACGGGCTTATAAATTGGCGGGCAGACGCAGGTCGAGTTGCCGCCGCAGTCGGAATATTTAATAAGCGCGCCGGTGCAGTCGTCGTAGTATCCTTCGAGGTTCGTTCCTTCGCCCGCGCAGACAGCCGTGCAATTCATGCAACCCTTATCTCCGCCGGCGTTCCAGCCGCACCATTGGCAGCTCGTTAAAAGAAGGAAAGCGTCGGTGCAGCCGTCAAAATAACCTTCGATTTCTTTGTTCGGGTCGGCATTAAAATCTACGCGCGTTTTGCAAAACGGCAGACACTCCTGATAGACGCATGGCCCAAAGTAAGCGACGGAGGCGTTTTTGCACTTTGCGTCGCACTGATTAATGTAAGTAACTCCGTCCGCGCCGCAAACCGGATTGTATTCGTCGCCGCAATCGCAGCCGTCCGACGGATAGTTGCAATAACCGTTTTTGCACTTTTGGCCGGTCTGGCAGTCGGAGTCGGACGAACAAGTTTCAGGCAGTCCGATGCACTCGCCATTTTTTACGTCGCCCGCGTTCAAGCATTCCGCTTGACATCTGTTCATGTAGGTTTTGCCGTCCGAGCCGCATACGGGATCGTATTCAGAGCCGCACTGCCCGCACGGATCGAGAGACGCCGCGCATTTGCACGAAGATACGTCGCAGGTAAACCCGGCGGGGCAGTCGGCGTCCAAGGAGCATTCGCATTGTATATTATCCTGACACCTGCATACCGGACATCCGGCCGGATCGACCAGAAAACCGCCGGGGCAGAACAGTCCGCAGGACTCAAGCGCGCATGCGGGAACGCCGCATTGGCCGCTGCAGCCTACGCCGATTTTAAATTCGCCGCCGGTTTTGTTGTCGTAAGAGGCGACCAAAACAAGATAAACTCCGCCGTACGCGAGTTTAACGCCGGAGAGGGTGGAGCTTTTGGAAAGTCCCAAATCGTCCGCGAAAGCGATCGCCTGACCGAATGCGCCTTGATAAGTGCGCGGCCCGTAAACTATTGCGACCGGGTCGAAAATATCGTCCTTGGCCGCGACCGTAACCGAAAGGCTTGCGCCCGCCAAAGCGTTTAGAATGAAACCGTAAAAAGGCTGTCCGCCGGAAAGGACGGCCGTTTTGGATTCGCCGTAAGCTATGGTTTCGATTGGGAATTGAAGCCGGCTTGAAGGGAGAATCGGCGGCTTGTAGGCGTCCTTATTGGCCGATTCGCCCGAAGCCGCGTCTTGATCGCCTTCGTAATAATTTTTACCGTCCAGCGTAGTTTTTTCGGCGCAGCCGAACGCCGCAAAGACGGCGGTCGCCGCAAAGCATAAAAGCAATATTAAGTTTAACAAACGGTTCATAACAAAACTCCTGCATTTACAGTAGCAAATGCAGCGCCATTTTACGTCAAACAACAACCGCGCAAGCAATTCGTTCCGTCAACGTAATATAACAAAATCGCTTACGAAATCAAGCGCAATTCCGGTCTGAGTCGGCACTGCGCCTTTTTGCTCGAGTCAATATGTAAACAACCCTTTACAGCGCGTAATTTTTGCATGGCGCTTTACCGTCCGCGGCGGTTCGCAAAGTTTCCATACAATCCAACCCGCAGAACGCGCGCGCCTCCTTTCGGATTAGTCGAAAACGGCGGCTAGTTAAATTGAGCCGTTATAATTGTTTTATAAAATTTGACGCGGAGGAATTTTTATACGATTATGTACAGTTAATATAGGCAGTAGAAAATGGTTTAACCGTTCTTCAACGCATAGCGAGGTTTTTATGAAGTTTTTGAAAATCAACACGGCGCTTTGGGCAACAATAGTCTTCATCTTCGCGGTTACCGTAAGCATGGTTATTTTCGCCGAAGACGCGCCTCCGTCCGGCGACAACGCTCCGGCTCCGACCGTCGATCCGGCGGCGGAATTAGCCGCTAAAGTGGACGAAATCTTCACGAAGGTCGTTAAGGCGGTAAACGGCGTAACCAACTATACGGTTACGTTCACCAAACAGGAATTTGTGGACGGCAAACTTCAAGAAATGGAAACCATTTTTATGAAGCATCGCAAAAGCCCCAACTGCGTATATATGTCGTGGACGAAGAACCCGAACAAAGGACGCGAAACGCTTTGGTGCCAAGGCGTTCACGACAACGAAATCCGCGCCCACGAAGGCGGCTTTTTAGGCATCGTGAGCGTGTGGCTCGACCCCAACGGCTCGATGGCCATGAAGGGCAACCGCCATCCCATCACAGACGCGGGCATTTGGCACACCACCGAGCTTATTAAAAAAGACTACGACCTCGGCAAAAAAAATCCCTCTCTGGTAAAATACGCCGACTACGAAGAGAAGTCCATTAACGGCGAGCCTTCCATGTGCATTACCGCAATTCAGCCGAGCGACAAATCCGCCGGATTCTACGCCGGAAAAGCCACGATTTGCATCAACAAAAACCATTATCTCCCGACGATGCTTAAAATCTGGGATCATTCAGGCAAAATGATAGAGTATTACACCTATTCCAAATACAAGATTAACCCCGGTTTGACCGACGAAGATTTCAACGAGAAAAACAAAGATTATAAATTTTAATTCGTTTGCCGCGGTATAATCGGGCGGAGGATATTTTGAAAACGTCAAGAGCGCGCGGATTTGGGGCTTTAGCGGCCGCGTTATTTATCGCGGCGTCTGCGGCGGCGTCGGCGTCCTGCCTAAAAGAGAGCCTCGACTCTACGGCGTTCGTCGGCCCAAACGGCGGCGAAATCATCAGCGCGGACAAAAGCGTCCGCATCGTCGTCCCCAAGGGCGCGCTATCCTATGAGTCGAAATACGCGATTGAGAGCCTTCCCGCCTTTACAAGCGCGCAAATCGGGCGCGCGTGGCGCGTCAACCCCTCGCTTTCTCTCGCGGAAGGAGCCGCCGTAACGGTTTACTTAAGCGCGGGCTCCGCCGAATTCGGCGACGCAAATCCAGACACCGACGTCGTCGCGATGGGAATAAAAGGAAGCGACATATATCCTCTTCTAACAAACTTTGCGCTGGACGTCGAAAACAAAGTCGCGGTCTTCGACGCCGCCGGCTCTCTCAACGGATTCGCGTTGATAGACTACGGATGCTCCAAGTCGTGCCTTAAAAAGGCAGTCTGCGCGGGCGCGCAGTACGACGAAAGTTGTTCCGTCGCGTGCAGGCTGCGAATACCGTTGGACGATTGGCGCGCGCTTTGGTGTCAAATCGGCGAATCGTGCGAGCGCCTCGATTGCTGCATCAACCCGGCCCTGCCGGTCTGTTCCGCAAAACCTGACGGCGACGAAGAAGAAGATATTGAAGAGCCCGCCGACGGCGACGATGAGGAAGCGACTGAAGAGCCCGTCGAAGAGGAAATCGAAATCGACGCCGAATCGGAGCTCGAACCCGACAAAGAGATTGAGCCCGATCCCGACTGGGATTACATCGACGGCGAAAGAGTTTTCAACCCGTCCAAGCGCTGCTTTACCGACAACGACTGCAATAAAGCGGCGGGCGAAATCTGTTTCGTCGCGGCTAACTTATGCTACTTAATGCCGAAGAACGCGGTGCGCCGCTACGAAAAACTTTCCGGCTCGTACATTTCGGTTTCGGGCGAGCCGAATCTCGCCTGCATAGGGCAAAGTTTCGCGATTAAGCAAAACAATCCGGCGACGGTTAAAGTAACGGCAACCGTTACAACGCTTGGGCTGCCGACGAGCGCGGAGAATATTTACGTTTCCGTCTCCCAGTTTACGGAGTGGTTCAACGAACAAAACTCGCCCGTCGCAAGCGGAACGACGAACGCGCAGGGAAAGGTCGTAATTAACGACGTGCCGACGAACGCGCCGCTGGTCTTCCAAACTTTCAGGCTCCCCGGCGAGCTTTACGAGGGGCTTTATCAGGCGGCGAATACTGGAATAATTATTCCGGCGGAAATCGCGCAGGCCGCGGGCGAAGAGGGAGTTTCGATAGAAATTTTCGCGCTCAACCGCGCCACAGTTTCCGCCTACGCCTCTTACGTCGGCATTGAGACCATGCCTAAAGACGGCGGAATAGCGTGGCTCGTCTTGAGAGACTGCGACGGATTTTCTCTTTCAAACGGCGCGGGGCTCTTCTGGGAGCACGCGGCTGCCGGAACGCTTTACATGTCCCGCGAGCTTACGGCGGCGCCCGAAAAGAAAGAAACCGACCCGCCCGGCCACGTCGTATTCTTCGACATGCCCAAAGGGAACGAAGAAATAAGATTTGCCGGAATATTACAGTCCGGCGGAACTCCGGCCATTCTCGCGCAGGAAAAAATTCCCGTTCTCCCCGGAACGGTCGTATTCGTTCAGCTCAACCGGCTCGGCTGGATAACAAGTCCAAAATAACCCGCGCCCCGAACTCAGAGGATTGCATGAACTACAAACCGATTAAAGGGCGGATTAAAAAGTCCGCCGTTTCCTTTATCTTAGCGTTAGCGCTCGCTTTTCCTGCCGCCTGCTATTTCGGGTGCGACAAGAACAAACCGGCCGCCGACGCCAAAGGCCCGGCGCAGAACGCGGGCAAAATAGTTCAGTCGGACGTCAAACCCGAAGACAAGCTGCCGCCAAACTTGGAGCAGAAACTTCAAGAGGCGCTCAAGAACGGCGAAATGCAGGTCGATCCAGCGTTGACTCAAGCCAACCAGCTTTACGACTCCGCCATGGATAAAATGCAGAACCAAGACTACGACGGCTGTCTTGAAGACGTCAAAAAGGCTATGGAGCTTGTTAAAAACGACAGGCTCGACTTTATGAACGCGCAGTTTCACTGCACGTACGAAAAAGAAATGACCAAAACCGACAAGACGCAAAACCCGCCCGCGGTAGTAAAGCTGGACTTCGCGAAGGACAAGCTGCCGGAAGACAAACTTAAAAAATTAAGGCCGCTTGCCGAAAAAATGACCAAAGCCGTGGAAGACGAAATGGACGCGATTAACGTCGCGCTGGTTTGGCTGATGCTTCAAGACCGCAAAAACTGCGCCGCGGCCTTCGAGAAGATGTCGCTGTTTATGATGGACAGCGAGGATTTATCGCCGGAAGAGAAACGGCAGCTCGCGCAGGAAACCGCCGCTATGAACGCTTACATCATGGACGAAAAAAATTCATACGGCGATTTGCAGGTTAAAATCGGTCAGGCGCTAGGATTTTAAGCCGGCGCCGACGCGGTTGACGAACCGCGTCCGTCATCTGCAATAGATTTCTCTTATCATCCGCGGAATCGCAACGTCGGCTGCCGTCGATAGCTCCAGTTTGCCCAATTTATACAAATTAATTGTATATACGCCCGGCGCCAGAGGGCCGATTACCGTTTCGACGTTGTAGGCGCACTCGCAGCGGCAGGGATCGGGCGTAATTTCCCTCTCGAACAAATCAATCGTATAACCGTAAACCAAAACGTCGGTTTCGATCGTTTCCTTGCAGCAGTTATAACGCGCGCCGTTGTGCGCGACCGCAACGTAGCCGCCCGCGCTTTTCGCGCTCAGCGTTTCTTCGGTTTCCGCGTCCGAAAACTCGCGCGTTCCGTTTAAGCAGCCCGAAAAAGTCGTCTTTTTCGCCGCGGCTTCCGAGCCGACTTTTACTTTCGCCCCGCCTCTATAGCTTCCGTTTGCGTAAAATTTTACCTCGTATTCGCCGTCCGCAAGTCCGTCTATCGTCGAGACGACGTTGTACGGGCAAATACAGTTGCACGGCGTTTCCGCAATTTCTTTCTCGTAAAGCGAAAGAACGAAGCCGTCGGTTTTGAGTTCCACGTCGATTTTCTCGATGCAGCAATTGAATACGGCGTTGTAATGCGCCGCGGTCAGCGTTTTGCTCTGCGGGTCGTAGGACGCCTCGAACCTCTCTTCTTCGCCGGCAGAATTTTTCTTTTCAGAGTTTAGGCACTGCGAATTTTCATGGCCTTTAAGCGAAGGCGACGACTGCGTTTCGATTTCGTCCTCGAACGTTTCCGGCTCTTCCCCGGCTTCTTCGTCGCCGCCGTTAGGAACGCACGCCGCGGTTTGGTCGCGGCCGTCCATCTCGCAATGTTTGTCCGCGCCGCAGT
This sequence comes from uncultured Myxococcales bacterium, assembly GCA_964400725.1. Classification (GTDB taxonomy): domain Bacteria; phylum Myxococcota_A; class SURF-8; order SURF-8; family CAYNVS01; genus CAYNVS01. The sequence goes on along the minus strand of CAYNVS010000058.1, from coordinate 3,500 downwards.
CCTGCGTTTTCCACTCTTGGTAGCCGCATCCGTCCGCGCCGGTTTTTCCGACGCAGTTGGCAGCGGTATTGCCGTCGCAGTAGCTTACGCAGCACGATTCTAGTTCCGGGCACTCGGCTTCGCCTTCTTCTTCGTCCAAGTCGCCGTCAAGCGCAAAATCGTTCTCAGGCTCCGCCTCTTCCGCCGCGTCGGGTTCCGTCTCCGTAAAGTCGAGCGTCTGCTCGGTCTCTTCCTCCGGAGTTTGTTCCAAGCTCTCCTCTACGTCCGCGTCCCCTTCGGTTTTTGCGTCGTTATTTTTAGAGTCTTTGCACCCGTCCGCAATAAACGCCGCGCCGAAAGCCGCCGCAAGCGCGATAATCGTCAGCTTTTTCATGCCCGCGTCCTTTTTTATTTAAGAGTTATACAACAAATAAATGTCTGCAACGTCAATTATAATAAAATTATTATACGACTTCCCCGCAAAAAGATCAAGCGGAGTTTTTAGAAGAAAAAAAGCGCCGCCGCCCAACCCGGACGGCTTTGAACGACGCGGCGAGTTAGCTTCTTTCTTTTTTCGCCCAAATCTACATAAAAATTTGATTTATAATTCAAACTTGGTATAGAAATTCAGGCGGCTTTTCAGCGCCCTTGAGTCTTTTTAGTTTCAGGTTATTATTCGGGCTTTGTTTAAACAAGCTCACGGCAAGCGCGAAGAAAGCATAAATTAACGACTTAACAAGGAGAGCAAAATGGCAGCTAAGAAAATGGTTTACCTGTTTGGAGCCGACAAGACGGAAGGCTCGGCAGAGATGAAAAACCTCCTGGGCGGCAAGGGAGCCAACCTCGCCGAAATGGCCAACATCGGCCTGCCGGTTCCTCCGGGCTTCACCGTTACCACCGAAGTTTGCGCCGACTACTCCAGCTCCGGGGGCAAATACCCGGACGATCTCGACAAGCAGGTCGAGAAAGGCGTCAAATTCATCGAGTCCGCCATGGGTAAAAAGTTTGGCGACAAGAAAAACCCGCTTCTTCTTTCCGTCCGTTCCGGCGCGAGAGCCTCCATGCCCGGCATGATGGACACCATTCTAAACCTCGGTCTCAACGACGAAACCGTCGAAGGGCTGGCCGAAGGCAGCGGAAATCCGCGCTTTGCTTACGACTGCTACCGCCGTTTCGTCCAGATGTACGGCGACGTGGTAATGGGATTGAAGCCGGAGAACGACTCCGAGCGCGACCCCTTTGAAGTGGAAATCGAAGCGGTAAAACGCAGGCGCAAGGTGCATCTGGACATGGAACTGACCGCCGAAGACCTCAAGGGGCTCGTGGCCAAGTTCAAGGTTTTGATTAAGAAAAGAACCGGCAAGGACTTCCCGGAAGACCCGAAAGAGCAGCTCTGGGGAGCCATCGGGGCCGTTTTCCGCTCTTGGAACAACGAGCGCGCCAACGTTTACCGCAGGCTTAACAACATCCCGTCCGACTGGGGAACAGCCGTCAACGTCATGGCGATGGTTTTCGGCAACATGGGCGAATCGTCCGGCACCGGCGTCGCCTTCACGCGCGACCCGGCCAGCGGCGAAAACGTCTTTTACGGCGAATTTTTAATGAACGCGCAGGGCGAAGACGTCGTCGCGGGAATCCGCACGCCCAAGCCTATTTCCGAACTCGAAAAAGTCATGCCTGAGGCTTACGCCAAGCTGCTCGAAATCCGCGCAACGCTTGAAAAGCGTTACCGCGATATGCAGGACATCGAGTTCACCATTCAAGATAAAAAACTTTACATGCTTCAAACCCGCAACGGCAAACGCACCGGTTTCGCCGACATTCGCATCAACGTAGATCAGGTCGAGGAAGGGCTTATTACGCCGGAAGAGGCGATTCTGCGCACGGACCCGAACGCGATTAACCAGCTGTTGCAGCCGGTATTCGACGCCGCCGACAAGCGCAAGGCCGTCGCCGACAAGCGCCTTTTGGCCAAGGGTTTGGCCGCCGGCCCCGGCGCCGCCTGCGGACGCATTTACTTCACCGCCGAAGCGGTGGAGCAGGCGCACGAGCGCAACCCGAAAGAGCCGCTTATTCTTGTCCGCGAAGAGACGAGCCCCGAAGACATTAAAGGTATGCAGGCTTCGGTCGGCATTCTAACCTCGCGCGGCGGCATGACCAGCCACGCGGCTCTGGTCGCCCGCCAGATGGGCAAAATCTGCGTCGTCGGCTGCCAGGACGTTTCGATAGATTACAAAACCCGCGTTTTAACGCTGAAAGACAAAAAGTTCAAGGAAGGCGAATGGCTTTCCGTGGACGGATTCACCGGCGAAGTGTTCGAAGGCCAGATTAAGACGAACCCCAGCGAAGTCATTCAGGTGCTCATAACCAAAAAGCGCAAGCCCGAAGACGCTCCGGTTTACCAGCGTTTCGCCAAGCTTATGGCGTGGGCCGACGAATTCCGCGCGCTTAAAGTGCGCACCAACGCCGACCAGCCCGACCAGTCGGAAAAGGCCGTGGCGTTCGGAGCCGAGGGAATCGGTCTGTGCCGCACCGAGCACATGTTCTTCGGCGAGGGAAAAATTTCCAAGTTCCGCGCCATGATTCTGGCCGAGACTGTCGAAGAGCGCGTGGCGGCCCTTAAAAAGCTGCTTCCGCTTCAGCGCGCCGACTTCGAAGGCATCTTCAAAGCAATGGGCGAGCGCCCGGTTACCATCCGCACGCTGGATCCCCCGCTGCACGAGTTCCTGCCGCACACCCTCGAAGAGATGAAAGAGCTTTCCGAGGAGCTCGGCCTGCCGCTTAAAAAGATTAAAGACCGCGCCGAAGAGCTTAAAGAAGCCAACCCGATGCTCGGCCACCGCGGCTGCCGTTTGGGCATCGTTTACCCGGAAATCACCGAGATGCAGGCGCGCGCGATATTCGAAGCGGCCGTCAACGTGAAGAAAAAGACCGGCCTCGAAGTCAAGCCCGAAATTATGATTCCGCTCGTCGGACACATTAAAGAGCTTCAGTCGCAGGAAAAAATCGTGCGCGACGCGGCCTCCAAAGTCTTCGCCGAGAAGAAAATGAGCGTCGAGTATATGGTTGGAACGATGATCGAGCTGCCGCGCGCGGCCATCACCGCCGACGAAATCGCGACCGTGGCCGAGTTCTTCAGCTTCGGCACCAACGACCTGACCCAGACGACATTCGGCCTCTCGCGCGACGACGCGGGCCGCTTCCTCCCGGACTACGTCCGCACGGAGAAGGAGGGCGGCAAGGAGATCTTCAAGGTCGATCCCTTCGTCAGCCTGGACCAGTCCGGCGTCGGCCAGCTCGTCAAGATGGCCATCGAGAAGGGCCGCTCCACCCGCAAGAACCTCAAGGTCGGCATCTGCGGCGAGCACGGCGGCGAGCCGGCGTCCGTGGCGTTCTGCCACGCCGTCGGCATGGACTACGTGTCCTGCTCCCCCTACCGCGTGCCCATCGCCCGCCTCGCCGCGGCCCAGGCCGTGATCGAGGAGAAGCTGGCCGCGAAGAAGGCCAAGGCCGCCGTGGAG
>CAYNVS010000057.1:0-15267 GCA_964400725.1 uncultured Myxococcales bacterium | reverse complement strand
AAGCGTTCCGGGAACTTACCCCGACCGCGAGCGAGGGCTGAACGAGCGTCATTACATCGTCCCCGGCGCGGGCGGACTGGGCGAGCTTATGACCAACGCTTTCGTTTAAAAAAACTCTCGTCTCCGCGTCTAACAGCCGCCCGCCCGCGAGTAAAAAAATGGGAAGGAGACGCCTTCCCGCGGCGTTTTCAAACTTTTATTTAGCGGAATTTTAACTTTATTTTACGGGCGATTTATTGTATCTATATATAATGATGCAAAACGGGTAAAATTTCGTTTCGCCGACGAGGAATAATGAAATCGAAACGCGGTTATTCGCGTTTGAGTTATTTGCGGGGTTTGGCGCTTGCGGCGCTGGCGGCGGCGTTTGCCGCGGCCGGGTGCTCGTCAGGCGGGTCGAACGCGGCGGATATTGATTCGGATTTGCGCGAAGAATCGGGCGGCGGAGAGCTTGCGTTAGTCGAGAATGAGACGGAAGAAGAGCCCGCGTTCGGAGAGACGGCTGAAGAAGGCGGCGAGACCGATGCGTCCGCCGACGACGAAAGCGCGATTGAAGAAGATAATCCGGCGGGAGAGGCTTTGGCGGAAGACGAACCGGAGTTTATTTCCGAAGAATCGGCGGGCGATAACGAGCCGGACGAAGCGGCCGGAGAGTCGGCGGTAAAAGACCTTCCCGCAGAAGACGCCGAGCCTGACGAAGAGCTTGAAATTAAGCCTAAACTCTGCGCGCCCGGCGACCGAAAATGCTACGCCGAAGGAAAAGTTATGTATTGTTCCGACGACGGAACCGAATGGCTGAGGAGCTTTTGCGGAGACGGAAGCGTCTGCTCCAACGGAGAATGCGCCGCGCTGATTTGCGCGCAGGGAGAAAAAAGCTGCGACGGAAAGTTCGCGCTGGCATGCGCCGGAGGCGTTCGGTACGACGTAACAGCGCTTTGTTCCGCCGACGAAACGTGCGAAGACGGCGGGTGCAAAAACGTCTGCGCGGACGCGGAGGAAGTTTTCATAGGCTCGACTGTTTTGTCGTCCACGGAAAAGCTCGGCTCGCTGTTCGAGGTTTCTTCCAAATGCTGGAACGCCGTTTCGGCGGAAGTAAAATATAAAGGGCCGCAGAAAGTTTTTAAAATCGATCTGTTAAAAGGCGTTTCGGCGCGATTTACGGCGACGAGCAAGACGCGGCATTTCGACCCGGCGGTTTACATTATGGACGAATGTTCGCCGACCGCGCCCAAATGCGTCGCCGGAAGCGACGTCTGCTGCGCCGCAAGCGCGGAGACCGTCGCGTTTACCGCGCCCAAGGACGGAACCTATTTTATAGTCGTCGACGAATGGGAAGGGATAGCGGGCGCGTTCGAGCTTTCGGTTTCGGAAGCGGCGCCGGTTTCGGCGAGCTTCTCGATGACGGACGCGACGGCGGTTTACAACGCGTCAACCAAAGTCGCGACCTTCGGCGCGACGCTGAAAAACTTAGGCTTAGAAACTCTCCCGTGGATTGAGGCGGGGCTTTACCTCGACGGAAAAAGGCCGCCCGTCGCCGGAGTCGATAAACCAGACCAGATTTTAACGCTTTACGCCCTAAAGCCGGGGGAAGCAAGGACGGTTTCGTTTACGTACAACCGCCCGTCCAACGGAATTCATACCGTTTACGTCGCCGCCGATCCGAACGTGCGGATTTATCAAAACGACATGACGGACGACATGGCGGGGCCTGCGGAAATCCAAATTATCAACGGTCTCGACGTTTCGCCTTCGGAACTGCCGACGCAGTTCGAGAACAGAATTCAGACCGCCGGAGAGGCCGGTTATTTTTCTTTTTATTGCGCCAAAGGAGAAATCGTTTCGGCCAAGGTTTGGACTTTTGAAGGAAGTCAATTCCTTCCCGCTCTGGCCGTAATCGGCCCAAACCGCTCCGCGGCGGTTATTACAAAGAACGCCGCCAAAACGGAAGATTTGCCTTTGACCGTCGTTTTCAAATGCGCGGAGGAAGGGGAGCATCTTTTTAAAATCGCCGCGTCCAGTCTGGCCGGAACGGCCGCGCAGCGAATAGGCGGTTACTCTTTCGCCGCCGCAAAGCTCGAATCTTTTGCAGTAACGCCCGGCGAGGTCGTTCTTTTTCCGGGGCGCTCCGCGTCTTTGTCCGTTACGGGGCGCTGGCAGGGAGGAATTTTTCCCGACGGCCCCGTCGATCCTTCGTTTTTAACTTTTAAAAGTTTCAACGACGCCGGCGCGAAGGTTGACGCCGCCGGCAAAATTACCGCTTTGGAAACGGCGCCGCAGGGATTTGCGACCATCGCCGCGCTGGACGCTTCGGGGGGGCTCGCGCCGTCGTACTGCTTGGCGCAGATAACCCATATTATTCCGGGTCTGATTTATATTTCAGACGAACGTTTCCCGCGGAACGTCCCCGACATGGGCTCGGTCTCAAGCTCGATTTACGTTCCGAACGCCGACGCCGTCAAGCAGATATTCGCGGGCGTCTCGGTAACTCACGCCGATTTAAGCGGCCTTAAAATAAAACTTAAGAGTCCCGGCGGCGCCGAGGTAACGCTCCTTAATACTTCGTCTTCCCAAAAAAACTTGGCGACCGTATTCGGCTTGTTCGAGCAGCCCGACGGGCCGGGCAAACTCGAAGATTACGCCGGCCAAAATCCCAAAGGAATTTGGACGCTGACGATTATCGACACAAAGGCGTCGAATACGGGAAGACTTAACAATTGGCGGTTATATATCCTGCACAACCGGTAACAACAAAAATGAGCGAGGAAAAATATGGATAATAAAAAACTTTTTTTAGACGCCCTAAACGAATCGGATCAGCTGGCCAACACGGCGGCGCTGTTAGGGCTGGCCAAATACGGCGACGACGAGGCGGCCGACGCCGTTCTGGCGTTCATGCGGAACTCTGATGTTAGTTTGCGTCAGAAGGCCGCGGTCGCGCTCGGAAAGCTGGGCGCCAAAGGAAAGACCGCTTTAGAAGAAATACTCCGCGGCTCGGACGCCGAGCTTATAACCTTCGCTCTCATCGGCTATGAATTCGTATCCGGCCCCGATAAGGAACTCGTAAAAAGGCATTTGTGGTCGGGCGACCCTAAGGTTGTGCAGAGCGCGATACTGGCGTTCGGCCGCTGCTGGCCGGACGAAATAATAGAAACGCTTTCCCCGCTGTTCGGCCACGTTCACGACGGAGTGCGCTGCCACGTCCTTCCATACGTTTTCGTCGAAACGGAGAGGGCCGAAGCGATTAATTATCTCACGCACGTTTACCGTCAGGCGGGCGAGCATCTTCGCGAGCACATTTTGGACTCCATCAAGCGCGGCATAAGGCGAAACCCCGAACTGATGCAAAAAACCATTTCCATTCCGGCCATGCTGCTTGCCGAAGAGCGCGAAGACCACAACGAAACGATGGAAGAGCTGCGCAAGATGCTGCAAAGCAAAAGCGAGCTCGTCCGCTGGAAGGCGGCGCACGAAATAGTTATGAAGCCGGTCGATCAGGCGAGTGATTTGCTGGTCGAAATGTTCGCAAGCGAAGACCCGATTGTGGCGCGCAGAGCTTTGGCCTACATTTTGGACTGCAGCCCCGATCCGTTCCTCGAACAAATAATCGGCCTGCTGTCGCATCCGTCGTCCGACGTCCGCATAAGAGCTTTGGCCGGTCTGCTGCGCATAAACATCGAAGAGCGTCATCTTCTCGATCTGCTAAACAAGAAGCCTTTTCAGAAGTCCGATGCCATATAACGCGGAGTAGGAAAACCCGCGCCAAGCGCGGAATTAAATAGTTGCGAGTTCTTCTTACCCATGGAGGAGACGACATGAAACTTAAAGCTCTAATCGCTCTGCTGGCGGCGGCGGCCGCAATTTCCTGCGCGGGCTCTTCGAGCTCCACTTCGCAGACCGGAAAATACGCGGGCGGCTCAGACGCGAATACCTGCGTTCCGCCCGACAAGCTCGCCGACGAGGCGGCCGCTAAAACCTTTTCCGGCGCGGTCGATCAGGAAGGCGCTTCGGTGCTTTTCAACGGACGCAGAATTTGGCCGTCGGGCGAGTCGATTAATTTGAATTTCGTCTTCCCTTGGGGGCTAGCGCTTTCCAAAGACGGAAAAACGGCTTACGTAAGCGGCGCGAAAAAAGGCTTTGCCGCGGTCAATTTGGAAACGAAGGAAATAACGCGGCTTAACCTCGGCAGCGTCTCGGTGGGAATGGCGGTTTCGGGCGACGGAAAGACTCTTTACGTCGGCGGCGGAGGAACCGGAAAAATTCACGTCCTCGACATAGCGGAAGGAGCTTTTGCCTCTAAGGGCGAAATCGACTTGTGCGAAGGGTATATAGCCGGTCTGGCTTTAACCTCGGACGATAAGCTGTTATACGCCGTGGACGCCGTCGGCAGCCGCGTTTTCGTTGTCGAGCTTGAGAAGCCTTTGGCGCAGGACTGCGGCTCTCGGACTACAATTAAAGCGGGATATTATCCGTATTACATAGCCGTTCACTCCGACAATAAAAAGGCTTACGTTTCCAACATGAGCGGCAACACCGTTTCGGTCTTAGACCTTGAGGCAAAGAAAGAAACGAAGCAGATTAAGGTCGGCAAAAACCCAGAAGGAATGGCTTTCTCGCCCGATTATTCAAAGCTGTACGTCGCCAACTCCGACAGCTCCACCGTCAGCGTTATAGACCTCGCGTCCAACGCGGTCGTCAACTCGATACAGATCGACCCCAACGCCGACACGCAGGATTTGAAAACGATGTATCCGCAGGCTTTGCTGATGGACTTTTCCAACAGCCGCCTTTACGTCGCGTGCGCCCGCATGAACGCCGTTTACATCGTCGATACGCTTAACGCTTCCTATCCCGTAATCGGCAAAATCGCGACCGGAGCCTACCCCAACGCGCTGGCGATGAAAGAAGGCAGCGGCAGACTAATATCCGCCGACGGACAAGGCAAGGGAAGCGTCGCCAACGGCGAGCTTTCAAGCCATCAGCCGGAGCAGGCCACGATGGGAACGCTTACCGTAATAACGCTTCCGGTTAACGATTCGGAAATGGCGGCGATGACCAAGCGCGCCGACGACAATATAAACAGGCCGCTTACTTTCTTCGGCGACAACTCCTGCGAAAGGCTTATACCGCTTGAGCAGAACCCGATTAAACACGTCGTTTTGGTTGTAAAAGAAAATAAAACCTACGACGAAGTGTACGGCGACTTGAAATGCAAAGGAAACGCGTATGGAGACGGCGACCCGAATCTTGCTTTGTTCGGCGAAAAAATAACGCCCAATCAGCACGCGCTTGCATGCGAGTTCGTCGTGTTCGACAATTTCTATTCCGACGCGGAGGCGAGCATTCAGGGGCATATGTGGACGACTCAGGCCGACTGCAACGACTACGTGAACAAGACCTACATGGATCAGCTTCCCCTGCCGGGCATCGAGCCGACGACCAAATCCGAGACCGGAACGATTTTCGACCATCTTAGAGCGCACAACATCAGCTATCGCAACTACGGCGAAGTCGTAAACTTTTTCCCCGAGGCGATAGGCGGCGAACGCGACGACATCGACCAGAAATACACCTTCTTCAATCTTAACGTCCCCGACGAATACAAGGCGAAAGAAGTAATAAGAGAAATTCAAAACGGAATTTTCCCCTCTTTTCTATACGTCGGTCTTCCCAACGATCATACGAACGGCGGAAAAGCGGGCTCCCCTCACCCCGAGTGCTTCGTGGCGGACAACGACTACGGGCTGGCGCTGCTGGTCGATTACATCAGCCACAGCGAATACTGGGATTCGACGATAATTTTCGTCGTCGAGGACGATCCGCAGAGCGCCGCGGGAGACCACATCGACGCGCACCGCAGCGGCGCGCTGGCCATAAGCCCGTGGGTTAAGCGCGGCTATTTATCGAGCGTTCATTACAGCTATCCGAGCGTTTACCGCACCATCGAAATGCTCCTGGGCATTCCGTCCATGAACCGCAACACCGCGACCGCCGCGCCGATGTACGACATATTTACCACTACCCCGAATAAGACGCCTTACTCGGCGATTAAGCCCGACGTCAAATGGCGTCTGAACCCCGAAGGGACGGAAGAAGCCAAGATGAGCGAAAAATACGACTTTTCCGAAGTTGACGGGCATCCTGGGCTGGGCGAGATTATCTGGCGGATTATGAGACCCGGCATGGAGCGTCCGCCTTACTCCAAGCGCATCGACGACTAAACCGCGCGGCGCGATTTATTTTGCGCGAAAGGCTTGACTATGAAAACGACATTTTTCAAGGAGAAACCCATGAAGAAAACTGCGGGAAACCTCTTTATAATTGCGGCGTTCGCGGCGGTTTTGGCTTTTGCGGGCTGTTCCGGCTCCGACTCGGAAACTACGCATTTCGAGGGAGACGGCGAAGTCGAAGAGACGGAATCTACTGAAACCGGCGAGATAGAGGTTGCGGAGAACGTCGCGGCGGCGATCGAGCAGGTAAATCTCGGAAAGGAATGGCTTGAAAAAGGCCAGTGCTCTATGGCTAGGCAATGCTTCGAGAAGGCCGTCGAATACGATCCGGCCAACCTCGACGGTCATTTCGGCCTCGCGTTCAGCGAGTCGCAGCAGAGTTTTGAAATATTCATGTCGCTGCTGACGATGGTAATGAAGACAAAACAGCCCGATTGGGCGTCTTCAACCGTCGCTGCGGGAGGCGGCGAGCCCGAAGAATACGAGTCGCAGTCGGACTATCTTTCAAAACTTTTCGCCAAAACTTTTAAGACGATGGCGGATAGTTTCGAGCGCTCGGTCGCCGAATACGACGTTATTAAAAAGTCGGCGGACGCGTCTAAATACGTTTGGCATATCTCGAAGGAAATTCCCGTTTACATGGGAACCGAAAAAATGGCGTGGATGAAAGGAGACGCGAGACTGCCGGAGATTTACATGTTCGACAGTCTTTCGCGCATGCTCGGCAGCGTTTTTCATTTCCTTTCCTCAATCAATATTCACGGCGACGTGGCGCAAATAGTGAACGAAATTCAGGGCGGAGGAAGCCTTTCGTTAAACGCCATCCTTCCGATGGTCGTCGACGTATTGAACGGGGACGAGAATTTTCTAGGTTTCGCGGGCGGCGCGGCGGGCGGAAAGTCCCTCGGCGCGGAGATGATTAAACTATGGTCGGGCGCTCTCGACGACGTAGTAAAAGCCGCGGAATTTTTGCAGGCCGAAGGATGCGTCGGCGGCTCCGGCGAAGCGGACGAAAAGGCGATATTTTATTGCGTGGACGATTCTTACAACGGGACGAAGACGCTTGAATTCAAGGTTTTCAAGCTTGATAAAGCGAACGGCGATTTGGCGACGGGAGAGTTTTTAATGAACGTCGTCGCCGCGGACTTAACCAAGCTGCCGCTTTACGGCGAGTTAAAGAGCAATCTTGAGAAAGGCGGAGCCGCGCTGGATTTCAGAGCCAAGCTGTCGCCGGTATTTTCGGGTCTTTTGAGCTTGGCCGCCGGTTACAGGCTCATCGACTTTCTCGGCTTCGACCTCGGTCTGGGCGACGCCATCACCCCCAAAGTTATAGAGAACCTGCTTAAGCTGGTCATTCCCGCAGGCGCGGGAATGGACTTCGGAACTTACTTCGCCGATCCTATTCCTTTGCGCAAAATACTGCCGCAGTGGACGAGCGACCAGCCGAAGGGAAAAAATAAATTATGGATGGAATGGGAATGTCCCTCGGAAACGGCGGACGACGGCATGCCCGACGGCAAAGGGACTTTCTTGTGCAAAGCGAGCAAGGAGTGTTCGGGCGGCGCGGCCGACGCGTGTTTGTTGGACGCCGCGCACTTTGCCGGAACTCCGCAGGAACAGCCCGCGGACGGAATCGCTCTGGGCTCGCCTTACTTCGTATGGCAGGACCCGACCATCGGCGGACTGCTTTACATTAACCCTTGCGACATTTCGCTTTCAAGCGAAACCTGCGGCCTTGCAAAAGGGACGCAGCAGACCGTCAACGTATTTATGGGCAAACTTATAAAAGGAATTTTGAGTTTTGCCGGAAGCAAGAAATAACGGCGAAACAAAAAAGCTCTGCGGAGTGAATTTGAAAATGAAAAAGAACAAAAACCGAGTTTGGCGGGCGCTTTTCGGCGGAGCCGCGGCCTGCGCGCTGGCTTTGTCGTTTGGTTTTGCGGCGGCTAAGGGCGGGGACGACGCGAAGGAAAAGAAGCCGCTTCAACTCGTCGGCGTTACGCTTGAAGAGGCTCTGATCGGCATCGAAGGGAAATACAAGCGGGTTAAATCGGTTAAAGCCGATTTCAAACAGATTTATTATTCGCAGACTACCATGCAGACGACCGAAGGCAAAGGCTCGATGGTTTTCGCCAAGCCAAACCTTATGCGCTGGGATTACGACGGAAGCCCGAAAAAGAGTTTCGCTTACGACGGCAAAACTTTTTATTACGCCGATTACGAAAAGAAAAAGCTCTCGAAAACGAAGCTGATTTCTCAAAAAGACTTGGTTCTCGCGCTCGAATTCCTTTCCGGCAGAGGCGCTCTTTCGGAGCGTTTTAAATTGAAGCTGATTTCCGAATCGGATTTCGAGAAGGACATACCGACCGCCGGAAAAATTATTCTCGAACTCGCGCCGAAGGACGAAGGGGAGCAGATTGCGGCGATGTATCTTATAATAAACCCTTTGGTTTACGAGGTTGACGAAGCGGTGATTTACGACCTTGTCGGCAACCGCAACCGCATTCTTTTTTCGGCGATGAGGTTCGACGAAAAGCAGAGCGCCAACTTTTTTAAAATCGAAACTCCGAAAGGATGGACGGTCGAGGAGTGGTAACGTTCTATGCGCGGTCGCTTTAAAGCTCGAAAGCGAGGGTTTGCCTCGCTTTTTTTGTTTGCGTTGCAAGCGGTCTTTTCGCGTTTTTAAGCAAACTTAAATTACATTAGGGCTTTTTATTGATTTTACTTTCGCGGCGCTTTATTCTGTCAAAAATATATCGCATAACGCGCGCGTTCAGGAGGCGCATATGCCGTTGCCAAAACTTGCGAAAGGATCGAAAATTGTAATTTTAACGGGAGCCGGAATTTCCGCGGAGAGCGGAATTCAGACTTTCCGCGACGCCGGCGGCCTGTGGAACAGCTACAGCATCGAACAAATGGCCACGCCGCAGGGTTTTTTCTCAAACCCTCCGCTTGTGTGGCAGTTTTACCTGATGCGACGCAAGGAAATACTGGAAGCCCAGCCGAACGCCGCGCACCGCGCTTTGAAAGAGCTCGAAGACTTCGTTTCGCCGGAGAGCTTTACGCTGGTTACGCAGAACATCGACGGCCTTCACCGCCGCGCGGGCAGCCGCAGCCTCACCGAGATTCACGGCTCGTTGTTTCGAGACAAATGTACGAAATGCGATTACAAAATTAACACGAGCGAAATTTACGCCGAAGTTCCGCCCAGTTGCCCAAAGTGCGGCGCGATGCTGCGCCCGGACGTTGTTTGGTTCGGCGAAAGCCTCAATTCAAGCGAATTGCAGCGCGCCTTTTTAAAGCTTTCAATCGCCGACCTGTTTATTGCCGTCGGAACGTCCGGCGTAGTTTATCCGGTCAGCCTGTTCGTTTACGAAACCAAAGCGTACTCTATATACGTCGGTATGGAGGAGCCGGAAAACGCCGACGGATTCAACGAACTGCGCTTAGGCAAGGCGGGAACGGAGACGCCGAAGCTGGTCGCGCAGCTTACCGGCAAAATCCCGATAGAATAAACCGGCGCCGAAAGGAGCGAAACATGCCTTATTGCCCGCAATGCAGATCCGAATTCAGGGAAGGATTTGAAATTTGTCCGGTTTGCGAAATTCCGCTTGCGGCGGAAATTCCGCCCGACGTTTCGGCTTTGACGCCCGAAGAGCTTGAAAAAGCGCTGGCCGGAAAGACGCTCGTTACGCTGCGCCGCGGACATTTCGACGCAATCAAAGAGATTCACATCTTGCTGCTTTACAACCGCATTCCGAACTTCATTCAGCCCGACAACCCCATGGATATGGGCGGCTCGCATCATTTGCAGATTTACAACCTGTTTGTGGCGGAAGACCGAGCGCAGGAAGCGTACGCGATAATCGAAAAATACTGGCTCGCGTCTCACCCGGAGACGAAAGAAGCGGACGAAAAGGCGCTGGGATTCATTCAGGACGCGCAGGACGGTTTTATAACCTGCCCCGCCTGCGAGACGAAGATTCCGTCCGACCAAAAGGAATGCCCGGAGTGCGGGCTGTTCGTAGGGCAGGCGCCGGACGAAGAGTAGAGTTTAGCTTTAACCTAAAAAGAAACGGCGGATGAAAGTCCGCCGTTTTTTTGCGCGCTATTGCTGTTATTGAGGCGTTTCCCCCACTCCGTACGGGCTGTACGTCGCTCCGTAATTGTTGTCGCCGTCGTGATGGCCGCTAGTATCGACGCAAGTCTTCGGGTCGGTTACGTCGTCGAAATGCCACAGTCCGGTCGTGAAATCGTCTGACGCAAAATATTGCTGCGGGGTAAACGTAGCGCCTAAGTAGCGGGCGATTTTGCTGACGCGTATTTCGTCGATGTACCCCTTGAATCCCCAGTTGGCGTTGGCGTTCTTGCTGCCGATTTCAAGCGAATTCTGCTTGAAAGTGTTGGGAGTGCGCCAACCGAGCGCGTTGGCGTGATGCGCCTCGCGTTTGCCGTTTACGTACAGGTCTATCCGGTCGTTCGCCCAGACCACGGCCACGTGATTCCAAGCGTTGATTTTTATCGAATCCGTCGCGCTGTTGAGGTAGTCTTCTTTATGCGTCGTCGCCGGGTCGTCCACCATCGCAAAGAAGCGGGCGATATTTTTAAAAGTTCCGGTCTTGAAGTCGGCGCAGACCGCCAGCAGATAAGTTCCAATCGGCCAGCTGTCCCATTTTTCCAATATCGCGTTGCCGCTGAGGTTGCAGTCGCCCGAAAGAGCCGTCGGGTAAATCCAGGCTTCGAGCGTGAACTCCGCGTTGGGGTCGTAGTCGTTGTTATCCGGAATCATCATCTTCGACGTTCCGTTGAAGTAAAGCGAGAACCCTTCCATGCACTCGTTCTTAGTCGGCTCGCAGAAATAACCGGCCGGGCACGCCGCGCCCTGCTTCCATTCGCCGTTTGCGTCGCAGACTTCCGTGTACCGCGGGTCGCTTGAGCAGCGTTTGTCGCCTTCTTTGCAGGAGCCGCAGACGCCGTTGTTGCAGTTGGGTTTGTCCGCGGGGCAGGTTAAAAGCCAACGCCATTCGTTGGATACGGTCGTTACGTCCGCCTTTTGGTAGCAGGAGTAAACGTCGTTGGCCTGCTCTCCCGCCGCCGCGATTCCGCATCGGGCGGCGCCGAGCTTACAGATTACGCACGCTCCGTCCTGACAATACGGCGCGCTCGATGGGCACGGATCCACCTTCCAGACGCCTTGCGCGTTGCAGACTTGATGAGAAAGCCCGTCGCAGCGAGCGGCTCCGGGCATGCACTCCAAGCAGCGGTTTCCTTGACCGTCGTTGAGGTCTCCGCACATCGGCGTCGCGCCGGAGCATTCTTTTATTGCGTCCCACTCGCCGCCCGCGCAGGAGTATATTTTCCAAACGCCGCCGTCTTTGCCGCACCACGAGGCGCCTTCGTCGCAGGTTTTGCATTTGCCGTCCGCGCACGAGGGCTGAGGTCCGAGGCATAACTCGATAGACCATTCGCCGTCCGAGCCGCATACGTATCTGAAATTTCCCTCGCAGCGTTCGGCTCCGGGTTTGCAAGCCTTGCACCCGTCGTCGGAACAAATCGGCGCCGGCTCCGAGCAGGTTTCAAAGTCTTTCCACAGGCCGAATTCGTCGCATTTCTGGCGAAGCGCGTCGAGGCAGCGGTAAGTTCCGGCGTCGCAAACCCCGGCGCATCCCTTTACCGGGTCGCAGGTTTGGCCGGAATGGCAAAGCGAGTCGTCCGGCTTGGACGCGCAGCCGCCGCCAAGCTCGTCGCACGCTTCCACCGTGCATTCTATCTGGTCGTCGCGGCAGTTGACGGACGAGCCTTCGCAAACGCCGGCGGAGCATTTGTCGTTCGTCGTGCAGATTTTTCCGTCGTCGCAAGTCGCGCCCGTGTTTGCGGTAAACGCGTCGGTCGCGGCGTTCGGAACGCATTTCCAACATTGGCGCGCCGGGTCGTTGTCGTCTTTTTTATAGCAGACGCCCGCTATCAGGCAGTAGCCTTCGGCCAGCGCATATTGGCATTGCGAGCCGTCGAAGTAATCGTTGGTGCAGTATAGGTTGTCGTCGCAGCGCGGCGGCAGCTCGCCGGCTTCTTCCTGCTCGTTTTCCGTCGCCTGCTCCTCTATTTCGCCCGGCTCTTCCGTTTCCGAAACTTCGCTCTCGAACTCGTCCTCGGCGTCTTCGACGATTATTTCCTCGGTCGATTCCGACGGCTCTCCGCCTTCGAGCTCAACGTCTTTGTCGCCCGCGACGGGGACGCATATCTTATGCTGAAGGTTGCAAATCCATCCTTTATCGCAGTCCGCGGCGCTTGCGCACGGCTTGCATTCGGCGTCGGCCGGGCAGTATTGCATCGGGTCGTCGTCAAGCGAATCTACGTCTCCTTTTTTGCCGGTCGCCGAAGAGCCGCAGCCGCTCGAAGTAAAGGCCGCAAACGAAACCGCAAGCGCGAACGCAACGATAATTATGCTCCGCATTTTATTCTCCGTGCCGTTAATAGTTTAGCTTTTAACTCGGTCTCAAGCGTTGCTTAAAAGACTTTACAACACTGCAGAATAGCGCAAATCGGCGCTTAATTCAAAACAAATTTATAAATCGCCGAGCGCTTCTCAAATCGAGAATGCGTTTGAGGCCGCCGATTCTTAGGGCAAAAAAAATCCCCCTCTTGCAAGGGGGATTAAATCGCTGAAACTGCGGGGGTTACGCGTTGTTCTTTTTGAACTCCGCCATGAATTCGGCCAGTTTCTCGGCGCCTTCGACCGGCATAGCGTTGTAAACGCTGGCCCGGCATCCGCCTACGGAACGGTGTCCCTTCAGGCCGTCGAAGCCCTTGGCTTTGGCTTCTTTAATGAATTTGGCTTCCAACTCTTCGGTCGGAAGACGGAAGACGACGTTCATCTTGCTGCGGCAGTTTTCGTTGACCGGGCAGCGATAATATCCTTCGCTTGCGTTTATCGCGTTGTACAAAATGGACGAGCGTTTCTCGGCGAGCTGTTCAGCCCAAGGCAGTCCGCCGTTTTCCTTAAGGTAATCAAGCACAAGGCTTATCATCCAAATGGCGAAGACCGGAGGCGTGTTATACAACGAGTTGTTCTCGACGTGCGTTTTGTAAGATAAATATACGGCGAGATTTTCGTTGCACTTCGCCAGAACGTCGTCGCGCATGACGACGATTGTCGCGCCCGCGGGGCCGACGTTCTTCTGCGCTCCGGCGTAAATTACGCCGAACTTCTCGACCGGAAGTCTGCGGGATAGAAAGTCGGACGACATATCCGCTATCAAGGGGACTTCGCCGGTTTCCGGGAAGGACTGCCACTGAACTCCGCCGATGGTTTCGTTGGAGGTGATGTGCAGGTAGCTCGATCCCTCGGACGGCTTAATCGTCGCCGGGTCGGGCAGGGACATGAAGTTGTCCGCGGTTCCGTCGAACACGACGTTGACGCCGCCGAACTTTTTGGCGTCCTTCATCGCCGCTTTGGCCCACGAGCCCGTGTTGGCGAGGTCGCAGTGTTTGCCCGCGCCTAAGAGGTTCATCGGCAGCATGGCGAATTGCAGCGTGGCTCCGCCTTGCAGGAACATGATTTTGTAATTATCGGGAATCGCCAGCAGCTCCTTTAAAAGATTGATGGCGTTGTTGTGAACTTCGTCGTATTCTTTGCCGCGGTGCGACATTTCGATTAACGACATTCCCTTGCCTTTGTATTCCACGAAATCCTTGGCCGCGCGCTCCAGAACGGGAAGCGGCAAAGTGGAGGGACCGGCCGCGAAATTAAAAATTCTGCCCATTTTTAGCTCCTTTCAACGTATTCTTTGATTATCGCTTCAACTTCGACGCCGATGCGCAACAGGTTTTCATTGGACGACGCCCCTATGTGCGGCGCCATTATTACGTTCGGGTGTTTGAGTATCGGGTAATCCGGATCGGGGGGGTCGGACGGCCATACGTCCGTGGCGTAGCAGGCGATATGTCCGCTGTCCAGCGCCGCAATCAGGTCGGCGGTAACAAAGCACTTGGCGCGCGCGGTGTTGACGATAATTACGCCTTTCTTCATCTTGGCGATGAGGGCCGCGTTTACCATGTCGCGCGTCTGATCGGTTAGAGGCACGTGGAACGAAATGTAATCGGCGGAAGCAACGGCCTCTTCCAGCGTCGGGACGAGCGCGTAATATTCGCTCTCTTTGCCGAACGGATCGTACGCGACGACCTTCATGCCGAACGCCTTGGCGCGTTTGGCGACTTCGGTTCCGATGTTTCCGGCGCCTACCAGCGCGAGCGTTTTTTCAAACAGCTCCGTGCGTTTAAGCTCCTTCTTAAGCCATTTGCCTTCGCGCATGCTGTTGTGAGCTTCGATTAAGCGGTTAGGAACGGCTATCATCATTGCGAACGCGAGCTCCGCGACCGCTATGGAACTGGCTTTGGGCGTGTTCTTGACGATTACGCCCTTTTCCTTGGCGTAAACCTTGTCGATGTTGTCGGTGCCGACGCCGCCGCGGATAATCATTTTAAGTTTCGGCGCGGAGTCGATGTACTCCTTCGTAGCCTTGGTCTTGCTGCGAATCAGCACGATTTCCGCTTCGGGCAGTCTGGCGATGTCGGTCGTAACTTCGCCGAACTTGGCGAGTTTGTCCGGCAGGCTCTTGTCGAATGAATCGGCAATGAAAATCAGCATTCTTTCTTCTCCTTTGGGTTAGCGGTTTGCATGTTAAAATAACATATTTTCTAAAATCAGCTTCGCTAAATTGATTCTTAAACCACATAAAGCCTTGAAAAGGCGAAATACAACAGCCCGCCCCGCGAGCGGCGGGAGGGAAAAGGCTCTATATCAAAGAACGACTGTAATACAGCCTCGGCGCTAACGGGCAGAGCTATTTACTTTCAATCCCTTCGGGATTTTGGCAATGTAAAGAACGTCTATTTTATGCGTAATTTATTTCGCCGGAGCTATCGGCTCCTCCTTCAAACTGCGAATAATCACGCCGGAGCGCAGTTTCGGCTCGAACCAAGTCGATTTGGGCGGCATGATGCTTCCCGCGTCGGCCACGGCGATGAGCTGTTCAACGCT
>CAYNVS010000056.1:0-15438 GCA_964400725.1 uncultured Myxococcales bacterium | reverse complement strand
GTTCCATGCGCGCGGCGGCCTGCGGGTTTTCGAGCTTCTCGTCGCGCTCCGGGTAGGAGTCAATCATAATCGAATCGACCCCGCGCTTTAACGGCAGAAGCTGCCACAACTCTTCGGTTATGAACGGCATGAACGGGTGCAGCATACGCAGAGCCGCGTCCAAAGAGTGCGCCAAAACGGTCTGCGCGGCCTTGCGGGCGTTCGGGTCGGTTCCGTTCATCGCGGGCTTTGCCAGCTCTATGTACCAGTCGCACAGCTCGCCCCAGAAGAAGCCGTAAACTATGCGGCACGCCTCGTCGAACTCGAAGGCGTCCAGAGCTTTCGTCATTTGCGCCGAAACCTGCGACAACCTCGTCAGAATCCACTTGTCCGCAAGACTCAAATCCAGTTTGGCGAGACTTTCGGCGTCCATCCGCTCCACTTCCTCGAACCCTTCGAGGTTTAAAAGCGCGAAACGCGTCGCGTTCCATATTTTATTGCAGAAGAAGCGGTAACCTTCTATGCGGCGGACGTCGAGCCTTATGTCGCGCCCCTGTCCGGCCATCGAGGTAAGCGTGTAACGCAGCGCGTCCGCGCCGCTTGCGGGCATCCCTTTCGGGAACATCTTCTTTGTGGCGTCGGCGATTTTCTTCGCGGTCTTGTCGTCTTTGCCCAGCGACTTGACGTCGTTCATGCGCTTTGCGAGCAGGTCGTCCAGCGAAATGCCGTAAATCACGTCCAGCGGGTCGATGACGTTCCCCTTCACCTTCGACATCTTCTCCCCTTCGTGGTCGCGCACCATAGCGTGCAGGTACACGTATTTAAAGGGCGTCTGCCCCATGAAGTGAATTCCCATCATCATCATGCGGCAAACCCAGAAGAAAATTATGTCGAAGCCCGTTTCCATCACGGTCGTGGGGTAAAATTTTTCGAGCAGTTTCGTCTTTTCAGGCCAGCCCATTGTCGAGAACGGCCAGAGCGCGCTTGAGAACCAAGTGTCCAGCACGTCGTCGTCCTGTCTCAGCTTCGCGCCGCCGCACTTCGGGCAGGCGGTCGGGTTGTCCCGCGCGACGATCATTTCGCCGCAGTCGGCGCAGTACCACGCGGGTATCTGATGCCCCCACCAAAGCTGGCGGCTGATGCACCAGTCGCGGATGTTCAGCATCCACTCGTAGTAAGTTTTTTCCCACGATTTCGGGAGAAACTGCGTCTCGCCCGACCTAACCGCCTCAATCGCCTTCTCGGCAAGCGGCTTCGTGCGCACGTACCATTGCATCGAGAGGTACGGCTCCACTATCGTTTCGCAGCGCTGGCAGGCGCCGATGCTCATTACATGGTCGCTGGTTCCGCGAAACAGCCCCATCGCCGTCAAATCTTCTTTCACGACGCGGCGGGCATCGAAGCGGTCGAGCCCTTGGTATTTGCCGCAGTTCTCGTTCAGCGTTCCGTCGGGCGTGAGGATGTTTATCATCTTTAAGTTGTGGCGGACGCCGCACTCAAAGTCGTTCGGGTCGTGCGCGGGCGTAACCTTAACGGCGCCTGTGCCGAACGCCGGATCGACCAGAACGTCGTCGCCGACGATTGGGAACTCGTAGCCCAGCAACGGATGCTTCAGCATTTTGCCGACGATATTTTTATACCGCTCGTCCTCGGGGTGAACCGCGACGGCGGAATCGCCGAGCATCGTCTCGGGACGCGTTGTGGAAACCACTATTTCGCCCGAGCCGTCGGCCAGCGGGTATGCGAAGCTCCACATCTCGCCCGGCATGTTCTCCTTGTGCTCGACTTCGAGGTCGGAAAGGGCGGTATGACAGCGCGGGCACCAGTTAATAAGCCGCTGCGCCCTGTAAATGAGCCCCTGCTCGTAAAGCGTTACGAAAACTTCGCGCACGGCCTTGGAAAGCCCCGCGTCCATAGTGAAACGCTCGCGCTCCCAATCCAGCGCCGCGCCAAGCACTTTTAATTGTTCGGTAATGCGCCCGCCCTTCTCTTCCTTCCAGCGCCAAATCCGTTTTACAAACTCCTCGCGCCCCAGCTCGAAACGCGTCTTTTTTTCTTTATACCAAAGCTCGCGCTCCACCACCATTTGGGTGGCGATTCCGGCGTGGTCGGTTCCGGGCATCCAAAGGGTATTGAAGCCTTTCATCTTTTTATAACGTATAAGAACGTCCTGCAAGGTAACGAACAACGCGTGCCCCATGTGAAGAGTGCCGGTAACGTTAGGCGGCGGAATGACTATAGTGAAGGTTTCTTTCTTTTCGTCGGACTCGTCCGCGTGAAAGTACCCTTTTTCCCGCCAAATTTTGTACCAAGCCGACTCCACTCTCGTAGGGTCGTAGCCGCCTTCCAACTTCGATGCGGCTTTTTTCGCGTCGAACGCCATTGCTGCCTCCTTTTTTGTGAAAAAACGCTAAAAATTAGCTTTACATTTTTAGCTTAAACGGGCGTAATAGTCAATTAATACCTCATTAAGAAAAAACGCGGACGTAAAAGTCCGCCTTTTTTTGTTGACGCGGTGCTTATATTTGCCGAAAATCGCAATGACGAAATTTGCGAGCGAATATAACGGCGGCGCGGACGCGCGGACGAATTCCGGAGCGAAATAATAATGACTGAAACTTTTCTTGTCGCAATATTGTTACTGAACGCGGCGACGCTTGCGGCGGTTATCGCCCTTTTTCTACGCAAAAAGAACGAATCGTCCGACGAATTGAAAGCGGCAGTTTCGGCAGTTTCGACGCAGATTGCCGCGCTGGATAAAAGCCTTTACGACCTTCGCCGCTCTTTAGGCGACGAGTTCGCGCGAAGCCGCGAAGAGCAAAACGCATCCGCAAGCCGCTTGCGCGAGGAAATCGCGAAGGAAGTTAAAAATTTTTCCGATACTCTTTTCGCCAGAATGGCCGAACACGAACGCCACCAAAAAACGCTGCTTGAGGCGTTTTCCGCAAAACTCTCCGACATGACGGCGCTTTTAGATAAAAGAATGCAGGAAGTCCGCCATACCGTCGAAACTCAGCTTAAAAATATGGCCGAGGAAAACGCTAAAAAGCTGGATCAAATGCGCGAAACCGTGGACGAGAAGCTGCATAAAACGCTTGAAGAACGCCTGTCGAGGTCGTTTAAGGACGTGAGCGAAAGGCTTGAGCTTGTGCACAAAGGGCTTGGCGAAATGCAGTCGCTCGCATCCGGCGTTGGAGACCTTAAAAAAGTTTTGACTAACGTAAAAACCCGCGGCGTGTGGGGAGAATACCAGCTTGGCGGCATCGTCGAGCAGATACTTTCAAGAGACCAGTATGAGACGAATTTCGCGCCGAAAAAAGGAAGTCTGGAGCGCGTAGAGTTTGCCGTTAAACTGCCGGGCAAAGGGGGCGAAAGCGATTTCGTTTATCTGCCGATAGACTCGAAGTTCCCAATCGAGGACTACCAGCGCCTCGTCGCGGCGTCGGAAGGAATGGACAAGGCGGCGTTGGACGCGGCGTCGGCGGCGCTTGCGAAAAGCGTAGAGAAGCAGGCCAAGGAGATTCGCGACAAATACATTAACCCGCCGCGCACCACCGATTTCGGCGTGATGTTTTTGCCGACGGAAAGCCTTTACGCCGAGGTTCTGCGAATAGACGGGCTTTACGAAAAAATCCGCTCGACCTACAAAGTTGCGATTACCGGACCTTCCACAGCGGCGGCCTTTTTAAACAGTCTCGAAATGGGTTTCCGCACGCTTGCCGTTGAAAAGCGCTCGAGCGAAGTATGGCGGCTTTTAGGCGGAGTGAAAAAAGAGTTTGAAAAGTTCGGCGATTTGCTGGACAAAACGAGCAAAAAGCTTCAGGAAACTACCAATACCATAGACGACGCGGTAAAGCGTTCGCGCGCGATAGAGCGCAAACTGAAGGATGTCGAAGCTCTTCCGGGAACCGAAGAAAAGAATTTGACGCTGATTCACTCGGACGACGACGCGTAACAAGACGTTTCGTTTAACGTTTCCGCCATGGCGTCAAACGTCTTCGGAAGCCTCTTCGTCGCCGTCGGAGTCAGCATCCGAGCCGCTTTCCGTTTCGGCGGGCTCGGACTCATAGTCCGATTCTTCTTCCTCGTATTCCCTGCCGATTACTTCGTCGTTGGGGTTGACCGGACAAACGACGGAGCCGTTTGCGCCGACCGTAAAGCGGACGGCTTTCCAATTATCTACCACAGCCCTGCCCCACGCGTCCTTCGCGCCGTCGGTTAGGTACAAATCGTACGTTCCGTTCGGACGAAGCCCT
The DNA here is from genome assembly GCA_964400725.1 of uncultured Myxococcales bacterium. Lineage (GTDB taxonomy): Bacteria > Myxococcota_A > SURF-8 > SURF-8 > CAYNVS01 > CAYNVS01. Next base: position 11,203 of record CAYNVS010000056.1, on the reverse strand, counting down.
TCGTACGGACGGTAATAAACCGCGTTTACGTTGGGGTCGTAAACTATGCCGCCCCGCACGTGCTCGCGGCCTGAGCCTAACAGAAAAGTGTAAATGTTAAGCGTAGCCGCGTTCATCGGGCCGTCGAATTGTATCCAAAGCTGCGAATTGACCGATATGTCCGTTTCTTTATCGGCCGGGCACCACGCCTTAATATTCACTGCCGGAGCCGGGTACAGGCCGTACATAGAATCTCCGGCCTGACTGCACGACGCGGCGGCAAGGGCAAAAAACAACGCCGAAGCAATGTTGAGCGAAAGAGCGCGGCGCTTCATTTGGACGCTCCGTGGCATTTTTTGCACATGCCGGGGTTTTTGCTTTTCAGGTTTGAAAGCTGGTAAGAGGAAAGATGCCTGTGAACCGAAAGAATCGAGCCGCATTTTCCGCCCGGCTTGTGGCATTTAACGCAGGAGCTTTCGGAGTGGCATGCCGCGCACGTTTGCAGCGAGCGTTTAGCTTGATAGGCGTGATGGTTCAAAGCCAAGGCGCACGAACTCCATCCGGGCGGGTGAATATGAACCGATTTATCGCCCGACGTCGAATAGTTTTCGGAGACGCTCAGACGCTCGTGGCACTTTTTGCAGTCTCCGGCGAAGTCGTGGCAGGACGCGCAGTTCGACGGATTTTTTTTGGCGGCAGCCGCATGCGCGAGTTTATAATCGCCGGGGTGAACCTTCTGGGGCTTTACAATGGATGAATGACAATCGTAACAATACGATTCGAGGTGGCACGCCGCGCACGCTCCGCCGTTCAATTTGGAGGCGGAAACGTGTTTCTTCATCCAGTTCGCGTTGTGGTTCAACGCTCCGGACAAGGGCTGCGGCGCGTTTTTAACGGTTCCGTCCGCGCCCGTTTTATGGCAGAAAAGGCAGCCGTACTTGGTCGACGTCTTGTCGTCATGGCAGGAAAGGCAAAGCTCCATTTCTGGCAGAGCGTCCATCTTTTCGCCTGCCGAGTGGCATTTAACGCAATCTATTTTTTCTTTCGCATGAGCGGCGTGGCTGAAATTAATATCGGGATTTTTCCAGTCGAACCGGAGCGGCGCTTCGTTTGATTTTGGGGAATACCCTTTATGGCAATACGCGCACTCCTTCGATGGTTTCGCAGCCGGAGTCTGTCGCGTTTCCTTGCCGTGGCACGTCTTGCACTCGTTTTCGGTCGGCAGAAGATTGTCGGCGGAAGAGTAGCTGCCCGCCGCCGCGGCGTGGCATTTCGCGCAATCGGCCTTATTTAAATGAAGTTCGTGGCTGAAATTCAGCGGAACGTCGTTCTTTGGGTATAAGCGCGGCTTAAGGTAATTTTGCGCCGCCGCCGCCGCCGCCATGAACGCCGCCAGTATAATACCCGCCAAAAGCGTTTTCGCGTTTAGTTTCATTTTAAGGAACGGCCTCCACTGTCAGGGAAAGCAGGCCGCGCAAATCGCGCTTGAGAACGGCGTTTCCGATGTATTCAAGGGAGCCTTCGACGAAGACGTTATCGACCACGAAGACGCGGCCGTAAGCGTAAAAGGAGTAGCCGACTCCGCTTACCTGCGCGCCGACGAGCTGGTCGTACCAAGTGATGTCGCCGTAAACCTGCGCCGTGCCCGAAAATTTGCCGGCCCAGCGTCCGTCTCCGCTTAAAAGCGAAACTTCCGCCGTGTACGCCGAATAATCGCCGCCCCAGCCGTAGCCGCCGAGCCCGTAAAGCGATACGGTCAGAGGCTCGCAAGGCGTTTTCCACTTAACGGAAAAGGTAAATTCGTCCGCGAACTGGCCTTCGGGCGAATAATTGTTTAAAAAAAGCGCGCCGTCTGCGTAAACGCGCCGCGCGTACTGCGCGTTGACGAGAACGCCCCAAGGCAGCTCCGCGGAAGCCTGCGCTATTATCGCTCTTTGCGCCACGTACGGAAAAACCGTAAAAATAGACCAAGCGGGAAAGAGCGGAAGAAAATACTGGTATTGCGCGCCGACGGACGCTCTCCAAAAATTGATCTCGCCGCCGAACGCAAGCGTTTGAAGTTCCTTCGAAACGAGGTTGAATTCCCCTTCCGCCTCGACGACGAGCGCGTTCCATAAAAGTTCCTGCCTTCCGCCAAGCGCGACGCGCTCCTCCTCGACGTCGCTTCCGTTGTAAGCCCTGCGCCAAGAGAACTGAAGAGAGCTTCCCTTGACGTTGTCTAAAAAAACGCTCGCGCCCAGCAGCGCGCCGCGCGCAGCGTTCTTCTCCGCCGTCGCCGCCTCCAATGAAAACGGGTTGTAGTCGGGCGCGGGGCGCGTTCCGTCCGTCAGAATGCGGTTGTCGGCGTTTAAAACCTTCGAGCCCGCCGCAAACTGCGCGCCGACGTAAACGTTGCGGGAGAAAGTAATCGAGGCTCCGTCTATCAGCGTAGCGCCGCACTGGTCGAACTGCAAAAACCGGCCGAGCTTCAAATCGAACGACTTGAATATCCGTCCGCCCTCGATATAAGCGGTAAGCAGCTGCGCCCATACCCTCCCCTGCTTCCGCAGCGCGTCGCTCTGCGAGCCGTCGCGCCCGAATTCGCTCCACAGCCTCGCAAAGACGACCGCGGAAAACGGAAAGTAGAAATCGTTGTTGAAGGCGGCCATAGCAATGTCCTGAACGCCTATCGTACGGTCGAGCGGAGAGCCGAAAATATCGCGCTCCTGATAAACGTAAAGGCTGGTCTTCGGCGCGAAGTAATAGTTGGTCTGCGCGGACGCGGACGAGCACGCAAACGCAACAAGCCCCGCAATCAACGCTCTCAGCGCGAAACTGCGCAAACTTCCTACCTCAGCCACGCTTCTTTTTAAGCTCTTCCTTCGCCCGCTTTGCCGCGCTATTCTCGTCGCAGCCGTGCTTGCGGAAAATCTCCTCGTCGTCTCCCGACTCTCCGAAGCAGTCGGGAATGCCCAGTCTCGCTACTTTGCACGGAGCAAGCTGCGCCGTAATCTCGGCTACCGCCCCGCCAAGTCCGCCGACAATGTTGTGATTTTCAAGAGTAAGTATAAGACCGGTCTGGCGCGACGCCGCAACGACCGCCTCTTCGTCGATAGGTTTAACGCTCGGCATATGAATAACGGCCGCGCTAACGCCGTCTTTGCGCAAAATTTCCGCCGCCGCAAGAGCCTTGTAAGTCATCATGCCGCATGAAATAATGGTCAAGTCGCCGCCTTCGGCTACTTTGACCGCTTTCCCCCATTCGAGTTTATGCGAATCTCCGAATAGAGCCGGAACGTCGCAGCGCACGGTTGAAAGGTAAACCGGTCCTTCGGTATCCAGCGCCAGCTTGACCGCAAGCCTAGTCTCGGCTCCGTCGGCGGGCGCAAGTATCTTCATGCTGGGTATCGCCCGCATAATGGCAATATCTTCGAGCGCCTGATGCGTAGCTCCCGCTCTGCCGGTAGGTATGCCGCCGTAGCTTCCGTTTATTTTCACGTTCAGCCTAGGGTACGCGACCGAAATAGCTATTTGGTCCAGCGCGCGCCTGCTCATAAAGGCCGCAAAAGTAGATACGAAGGGGGTAAAACCGACCGCGGCCAGACCGGCCGCAACGCCCAGCATGTTCGCCTCCGCTATCCCCATCTGCAAAAAGCGGTCGGGATATTTTTTCTGAAAAATCGACGACATCGTGGACGTTCCCACGTCGGCGTCGAGAACCAGAAGCCGCGGATAAGCCTCGCCCAAAGCCGCTAAAGCCTCGCCGAAAGCCTTGCGGGGAGCTTCCTTTTTGTTCCAATCTATCGCGGTCATGGGTTACTCCAGTTCCTTCAGAGCCGCCGCCATTTCTTCCCTGCTCGGCGACTTAGAATGCCATTCAACCTTGTTCTCGATAAAGCTGACGCCCTTGCCTTTAACCGTGTTCGCGACGATAAAGACCGGCCCATCTTTCGCGGCTTCCACCGCCTTTGCGAGCGAGGCTGAGAGCGCCGCCAAATCATGACCGTCGCATTCGATTACGCGCCATCCGAAAGCCTCTATTTTCGGCGCGAACGGATTAAGGTCTAGAACGTCCGCGGCTCTGCCGGTAAGTTGCAGCCTGTTGTTGTCCAGTATCGCGATAATGTTTTTTACTTTTTTTGCGCCCGCAAACGAGACCGCCTCCCAAACTTGTCCTTCCTGCATCTCGCCGTCGCCGAGAAGCGCGTAAACGCGGGAGTCCAATCCGTCCCTCGCAAGGCCCAGCGCCATGCCTATCGCCGCGCTCAACCCCTGTCCGAGCGAGCCGGTTGACATATCGACGCCGGGCGTCTTCGTCATATCGGGATGCCCCTGAAAATGGCCGTTTATCTCGTCGTACTGTTCGAAGAGGTCTTCCTCCGCAAAGAAACCGGCCTCGCACAACGCACCGTAATAGCCGGGAGTCGCGTGCCCCTTGGAAAGTACAAACCTGTCGCGGTCCGGCTTTCGCGGGTCGCGGGCGTCGTAACGCATCGCGCCGAAATAAAGCGCCGTCAATATTTCAACCATTGACAGCGATCCGCCCGTATGCCCGACGCCTTTAGTTCCGGTCAGGCGTATGACGCGCCGCCTTATATTTTTAGCGGCGCTTTCCATTCGTTCAACGTCAAACATTTTAAACTCTCGTCGTTTTTTAATGTGGAATCGCGCAAATCTTTCGCAATACTAACCTATCCTAAGTTGCAGCACAAAAAAAAATGCGTTTTTTAACTTATTATATTTCAAAACGATTTATTTTTTGCTATAAAGGTGTTTAGGTTTGTTTATTAAACGGAAAAATCGGCGAGATATGAAAAAAATTAAGGTTGGAATGATAGGGGTAGGCCGAATAACCGACTTGCATTATCCGGCGTACGCGGGGTACGACAAGGCGGAGCTTGCCTATATCTGCGCCGCGACCGAAGAGGAATGCGAGCGCCGCAAAAAGCAATGGAAAGTCCCCAAGGCGACAACCAATTATAAAGACGTTCTGGCCGACCCTGAAATCGACATGGTGGAAATCTGCACGCCTCATCATCTTCACCGCACTATGGCGGTGGAAGCCGCGGCGGCGGGAAAGCATATCCAGCTGCAAAAGCCGATGGGGCTGAACGTAAAGGAATGCCTCGAAATAATCGACGCGGCCAAACGCGCGGGCGTAAAACTTAAAGTGCTTGAAAACTTTGTTTTTTATCCGCCTTACCGCAAGGCCAAAAGCCTAATCGACGAGGGAGAAATAGGCGAAGTGGTTTCAATGCGGATAAAACTCGGCGCGGGCGGCATGGGGGGCTGGTACGTGCCTCTTGATACGTGGATATGGCGTCTTTCGGAAACTGAAAAAGGAGGCGGGCCGGTTATTTACGACGACGGTTACCACAAGTTCAGCGTAGGCATAATGTTCGGCGGAGAAGTAGAAAGCGTCTTCGCGTGGATAGACCGTTCTTTCGGCCTAATCGACTCTCCGGCGATAGTAACGTGGAAGAGCAAAAGCGGCGTTACGGGCTGCATCGACGCGACCTTTTCGCCCAACCTTAACGTGCGCAGCAAATACTACGCGGCGGACGAACGAGTCGAAATTACCGGAACCAAGGGAACGATTTGGGTTACTCGCTGCACCGGACAACTGCTTGACGAACCGTCGGTTATACTATACAAGGATGGCCGAAAAATCTGTTTTGAAGACGTCAAAACGGATTGGGTCGAAAGTTTTAAAGACTCAACGCGGCATTTTATCGACTGCATCGCAAACGGCGGAGAACCCTATTTAACCGGCGAACAGGCGCTTGAAGTGCAGCGTTTCAGTCTTGCGGCGATAAAAAGCTCCAAAGAAGGCCGGCAAATAGACCCCGCAACGCTTACAGAGTAGAGGCTGCCGCATGAACAGAACCGCGGCTTCAATCGCCGCTCCCATAATTTATCTTGCCGCAAGAACGGCAGTACTAATGCCCGATTGGTTTTTCGTCGCGGTTATTTCGACCGCCAAGAAAACGCTTGAAATATTCGCTCCGAACTCTTTCGGAATAACCGTAACCTCTGATTTGCTGAAAATATTCAGGAACAAAAGCTCGTCCCGGCTCGCCCGCAAATTAATATTACAAGCCAGGCCGGCTCAGTTCATCGCAGCCGTAAAAGGAGCCTTGAATCCTTAAAATACTTCGAGGACTTTACATTTTTGATTGCGAAAAGTACGACAATGACCTCCAAGAAAAACGACATCATTAGAATAGCTTTAATAGGGAGCGCAAACGGCGCGAAAGCCGCTTACGACGTCTATTCGAGAACCGAAGGCGCCAAAGTAACCGCCGTCTGCGCCGCCGCCGCCGAGCTTAAAACCAATCTTGAGCCTTTCGGCGACGCGGCCGTTTACTCAAACTTGGAAGACGCTCTGGCGGGCGCGCAATTCGACGCGATAGAGTTTTGCGACGGAACCGCCGGAGCGGAAAAGCAAATATCGCTCGCCGCGCTTGCGGGCAAACACCTCGCCGCACGAAAGCCTTTTTCGTCAAATTTAGCCGAGGCGAAAACCATCGCTAAAATTATTAAAGACGCAAAAGTAAAATTTTTCGTTATCGACGAAGCCGCCTGCCATCCGTTCGTAGAAAAAGCGAAAAAAATTATCGACGGCGGCGAAATAGGCGAAGTTCAATCCGTCCGAGTGAAATCGCACTGCGGCCCCGCGTCGATTCCGGCGGCGGCTTTTCAAAAAAGCGCCGCGCTCGGATCCATGCTCGATCTGCCGCCCTTCGAGAAAGTCTCTATAGTCGAACGTCTGCTGGGACGAATTGAAGACGTTTACGCCTACGAAGGATTTTCAAGCGTTATGGTCAGCTACAAGTTCGAAAGCGAAAGCCGTTACGGGGTGCACGAGGCGGTTGTCTCAAAGGATATGAACGCCTCAAACGGCGGCGGCCCCGCCGAAGACCACGTTTTGGAAATAACCGGAACCGACGGAATACTTTGGCTGCGCAATCTTTCCTCTTTGATGATTGAAGCTCCCAAACTTTGCGTTAAACGCAAAGACGTCGTAAAATCATACGATTATTCGGCGCAGAGCGATTTTGAAATACTGCGGACGGAAACGAGAGCGAAGTTCGTAAAATTAATCTCCGGCGCCGAAAAAAGGCCGGACTCGACGGACGAAGCGCTCCGCAGCGCCCTGGTAAACGAAGCCGCGCGTCTTTCGGTAAGCGCGTGCAAGGCTGTAAAGGTATCTTCGCTGGCATAATACAGTTTAACATAGGAGGCCAAATGACTAACAGGCACACGATAGCGGCTCTCTTTGCATGCGCGGCGGCGGTCTTTGCGTCGTTCCCGCAGACTGCTGCGGCGGGCCCGTTCCGCCTTATGGGCTACGACACGTCCACCATGTCCACCGCGAATTGCAACGTCGCTTACGGCGACGGAGTAGGCGTTTTATACACCAACCCGGCGCTTCTGTCGCGATTCGGCGAAATGGCGTACATCGAAATAACTACATGGAAGCCGAGCCTCGGCATCGAGCTGATGAAAAAGCCGTACGGAACCGACGTGCCGCTTTCCATTTACAGCTCGAAAATGGGCACCATGGCCGCGCAGCAGGACTTGGCTCTGCCGACCATCGAGCTTAAAAAGAAGCGCAGCGACACTAACGTGGACGACGTTTACGCCTACGTCGGCTTCGGCATGTCTATGTCTCTCGGCATCAAAGGGCTTCGAGTTGCGAATATGATGTTGATTCCCATCGACAGCCTGAAAATCGCCAGCATGTACAGCAATTTCTCGAACGAATATGATCAGTATTTTTCAAATCAGGTTCATTTTTCCAACTTCGGAGAATGGGGAAAAATGATAGACGGCCTGCTTGGCGCCTCGTACTCGCCATGGGATTGGATTTCCGTCGGAGTCGGAATTAAAATCGGCGTTTCCACGGTAGCCAAGGTCGATATTTTCGTTCCGGACGCGACCGTTCAAGATTACGCGCTGACCAACAACGGAGCGGAACTCGCTCTCGCGCTCAAGCCGATCATTGGCGTGCAGATTGAGCCGACCGAATATCTCTCTTTCGGCCTCGTCTGGCGCTATCGCTCCTACATGAACATAGACGGCGGCAGCAACATGGGGCTGTGGCAGTTCCACGAGACGAACAACGACTACACAATTCCAAAAACCGCTCGCCAATCGTTCTCGCAGGCCATGGACTACGAGCCTCAGGAACTCGCCGGCGGCGTCGGCTTCAAAATGGCGGGCTTTACCGCGCAAGCCTCCGTTACGTGGAACATGTGGCGCTACTACCTAGACAACCATCACAACACTCCGCAGAGTCAGGCGCACTTCCCGCCGTCGGCCTACGGAACCGATCCGATGATAGGCAAAGACTCTAAGTTTAAATTCAAAGACACCGTTTCCGTGGCATGGAGCGGACAGTACAACTATCTAGCGGCTGAAAACTACGGCGGAGAAATAAAAATGGGGTTCAACTACTCCCCCTCTCCCGTTCCGCCGCAAATCGGCAGAACCAACTACGCCGACAACACCGTTTACGGCTTCGCGCTGGGGCATAAATTTAACTTCAAACTCCTAGAAAAAAAATTCGGCTTCGACGTCGGCCTGCAGTACTGGTATATGCCGACGCTGACCGTTTATAAAGACCCCTCGAAGATAGTCGATGAATTCGCGGACGCCGCGACCACCATTATCGGCAACCTTCCGATTTCGGAGGCGCAGGGATTGCAGACGAACAACCCCGGTTTCCCCGGTTACAAGCTAGGCGGCTCGTTGTTCAGATTCAACGCGGCGCTTCGCATCGATCTTTAAAATCCAAGGCAAGGAGACTTCGCCATGAAAAAAATAAACGTTTCCATTTGCGTCGCCGCAATGGCGGCGGCTTTATTCGCCGCGGCCGGATGTTCTTCCGTTGACGGCGAGCAGTTCAAGCCGAAGAGCGAAGAAGAACAAAACAAAATATTAAACCTTAAAACTTGCAAAAAGACTTCAGAGTGCGGCGTAGGGCGCTTCTGCAACGAGGAAAAGCTGATATGCGACTCGGAATGCAGCGTCAGCCGCGACTGCTACTTTAAGGACGAAGCCGCAATGGCCGCGTGGAAGAAAGGAAAAGAAGCCGGACTCTCTTTCGACCAAATAGAAATGCCGGAACCCAAATTCAAATGCTCGCCGTGCGGAACTTGCATGCCCGTCGCCGACGCGGTGGATTCCCGTTGCTTTACCCCCACCACCGTTTTGTGTTCCGCCGACGAAGTCTGCGCGGAGAAGCTCGACGAACGCTATAAATGCGGCGCCGACGGATACTGCAACATCAATTGCGAAACCAACGAAGACTGCAACGCCATGGGACCCGGCCACCACTGCGAAGACGTAGAAGGCCGCAAACAGTGCGTCCGCTGGTGCCACGACGAATCGCATTGCGCCTATTACAACTTCAAATGGAAGTGCAAGCTCCCCGACGGCGTTGACGAAAGCAAAAATTTCTTTACCCGCGACGCGGTGGACGGACGCTGCGTTCCCGCGGAAGGCGTCGATTACGGCAAACATCAGGACGCTACGAAAGAGTCCGCCAAGTTTGTGGGAATTTGGGGCGGCCTTAACGAAACGGCGTTTACCAACTGCGGCTTCCCGCTGGTCAACTGCATGAACACGACGAACATTCATCACATCCTCTTCCGCATCCGCCAAACGGAAAAAGGAATAGAGATGCAGGGTAAATACTGCTATCATCAAATGAAGAATTTCAAGCCGCTGGAAGACAACCCTACTATGGATCAGTTCTCCGAGGACGACAATCTGTCATGGATGGAATCGCCGACGAACTATGTAATACACGTTCCGTATCATTATTTCTCGGTTGAATTGGGCGGCGACCAGGTGCAGGTTGGGACGAAACTTCAGACTTCGGTTTACCTTGAAATACGCGGAGCTTTGCTAAACGACCGCGAGCGCGATCCTCTTCCGAGCAAAAAGGTCAACTTTGAGTCGAACTGGGATCAGGACGAAGACGGACATCCGGGCATGACGACCTTTATGAACGGCGTTCTCACCGGCGAAATTTATCAAGACGTGCGTTATTACCAGTCCGGCGTATTCGAGGTGGTTCAGTTGGATAACGAAGGAAAAGTTACCAAAATGAAAGGGCTGCTGACAAACGACTCGGAGCAGTACGTTCTTGGCTCAAGCAAACCTATTCTGGAACAGGACGTCGTAACGACGCCGTACACCGATCCCAACCGCAACTACATGCGCTTTATGCGCCTTTCGGACGACGCAACGTGTCAGACATTAATAGACATCGGCCGCAGCGAAACCAACTGCGACAGCGACATCAACAAGCGCAAGCTGAGCGTGGACGACGATAAGACGTGGCTGTGCCATACTCCGACGCTGGACGGCCCGTCGGGCGAACCTCCCGCTAAAAAATAATTAACAATCGTTAATTGCATGAACGGGCGAATGAAAATTCGTCCGTTTTTTTTACTTTTGATAACCGCCGCCGCCGAACGATTTGCTTTCCAGCAGCAGGCCTCGGTTCTTCGCCTCCGCTATGTACGAGCCCGACTTGAGCCTTATCTGGCCGTCCACGCTCACTCGTATCGCGCTGGGGCCGTCCACGGGGCAGGCTTTTTCGCACGCTCCGCATCCGTTGCAGCGATTTTTATAAACCACCGGACGACGGCTCTTGTCCGGCGCTTCCTCCCAGTAAATCGCGCCGTACGGGCAGTTTTCGTCGCAGACGAGGCAGGCCTTGCCCGCGTCGTAAGCGATGCAGCGAGACTTGTCGATGCTTGCATTGCCGATTTTCGCGTACGGTTTTTCGCTCATGTTTATAGGACGTATGGCGTCGGTTGGGCATACGTTGCAGCAAGCGCTGCAGTTCTGATCGCACTGCCCTATCCGCATAACGGCTATAGGCGTTAAAAATCCCGTCGCGCCCGTTTCCGACAAGGAAGGCTGAAGGCAGCCCGTAGGGCACGCTTTAACGCACTGGCCGCAGCGAATACAGGCGGCTAAAAAATCGGATTCCGGCAAAGAAGCGGGCGGCCTCGGCTTTAACTGCGTCGCGTCTGCGCGCGTAGGATTGTACATTAAAAACAGTCCTGTCGCGGCTCCGGCGCCAAAGAACGCAAGCGATTTGCGGCGGTTCATATCGAACGAAGAAGCCGCCTGCGCGTTTTTAATAACGGGACGAAACGAGATCGTCTTTGTATGGCAGGCCGGAACGCAGTCCAAACAGAAAAGGCACTCGCCCGCGTCGTAC
>CAYNVS010000055.1:0-15593 GCA_964400725.1 uncultured Myxococcales bacterium | reverse complement strand
GGAGCTGATTTCAAGGCTTTATAAGGCGTTGGTAGAAAAAGACGCATCCGTCGCCCTGCCTCAATTTACCTCGTGCTCTCCGGGCTGGGTTAAATATTTGGAGCATTTTTATCCGCAGTTCATACCCAACGTATCAAGCGCCAAGTCGCCTCAACAGATGTTCGGCGCCGTAATTAAAACCTATTACGCCAAACTTCACGGAATCAACCCCGCCGACATCGTAACCGTTGCGCTGATGCCATGCTCGGCCAAAAAATTCGAGTGCAACCGTCCTGAAATGACCGCGAGCGGCTACAAGGACGTCGATTACGGCTTGACTACGCGGGAACTTGCCAAAATGATTCGCGAGGCGGGCATCGATCTACCCGCCATGCCAAAGTCGGATTTTGACGAGCCTTTCGGAACCGCGACCGGTTCCGGCGTTATTTTCGGTGCTACGGGAGGCGTCATGGAGTCCGCGCTGCGAACGGTTATCGAGCTTGTAACCGGCGAAAAGGTCGAAAACTACTTTACTCACGCCGACATTGAGCCGGTGCGCGGCATGGAAGGCGTCAGAAAAGCGGAAATTACGATTCCCAAGGTCGGCCCCGTGCCGGAAATTTTAAGCGGACTGATTCCGGATTGGAACTGGCTTGCAGGAGCGACTTTGAAAGTCGCGGTGGCTCACGGCACGGCGAACGCCAAAAAGGTAATGGAAAACATTATATCCGGCGGAGAGCTTGCGTCGTTCCACTTCATAGAATTTATGGCCTGCCCCGGCGGATGCTTGGGCGGAGGCGGTCAGCCGATACCGACCTCGCCCGAAATAAGAAAGGCGCGCGCAAAGGCGATTTATTCCGAGGATTCAGCGTATGAAATCAGAAAATCGCACGAAAATCCGGCTGTTTTAAAACTTTACGCTGAATTTTTAACCGAAGGACCTTGCGGGCATAAGAGCCACGAACTTTTGCACACTCATTATACGCCTAGGGGCAAGTTTATAAGATAACGCGCAACAATGCGAACGCGATGGCCGTAATAAAACCGCGGCCGCCGCGTTCGCTTGGCGGTCGCGAAAAAAAATTGCAATACGCAAACGGCCTTGATTAGCAGGGCGACTTGCTGTATAAATCGAAATCAAGGCGGAGTTTTCCGCCGATGCAAAAACGTATCGCAGACTGGAAAGATATTGGATGCTTGCGCTCCTTGTTTGTTCGTAAATAAAGGTTCTAAAAGGCGCCGCATTTTTTGTAATGCGGCAAATCAGCGGGATTAAGCAAGACGGTAAAAAACCGCTTTTTACTTTTACGACTTCAAGGAGTCTTCATATGACTACATCAGACGAAAAATTTTGGTCTTATTTTCACGAATTATTCGAATCAATTCCGCGCCAAGGCGTTGGACTTAACCGTATTACCCGTAAAGCTCTGGAAAAACTGCCGCAGCTTAACGAAAATCAAAATATTTTGGATATAGGCTGCGGTTCGGGAACGCAAACCATCGAGCTTGCGCAACGATGCGCCGCGCATATAACGGCGACCGATCTGCACGCTCCGTTTATAAAAATCTTGGAGCGGCGCGCCGCCGAACTTGGTTTGAGCGGACGGATTTCAACCCGCGTCGCCGATATGGCCGACCTTCCCTTCGAGGATAATTTCTTCGACGTAATTTGGTCGGAAGGCGCAGTTTTCATAATCGGTTTTGCGCAAGCGCTGGTTAAGTGGCGGCGACTGCTAAAGCCGGGCGGCTATATGGCCATTTCTGAATTTACCTGGTTTGCGGAGAATCCGCCGGACGAGTTGAGAGAGTATTGCGTTCCCAACCCATCCGACGACGCCTCGCTTACGGCGCGGCGCAAAGCGGTCGTTGAAGCTGATTACGAATTGATAGACGAATTTCCGCTTCCCGTTGAAGCGTGGACGGAAGGTTATTACGCGCCGCTAAAGGAGAGTCTTGACGAATTCGAGCGGCGTTACGCATCCGTTCCGGCGGCAATGGATGTTGCGAAAAGAAGCCGCTATGAAATGGAGTTGTTCGATAGATATAGAGAATATTTCGGCTACACTTTTTATATTATGAAAACAAAAAGCTGAACTTAGGCTGAAATCAATCGTTTTATTCCGCCCGAACCCGCCTTTGAGGTTCGGGCATTTTTTTGCCGTTTATAGTTTCGCGTTCAATAAGCTCCCGGTATTGACATACGCCTCGATCGCCTACATAATTGACGTTTACATACGATTTTAAATTTTCAATCAAAAAGGTTAAAGCGATGAAGATTCTTATTGCGGACGACGAAGCGGCCAGCTTGAAAACAATGGAGCTTTTCGTAAAAAAGCTCGGATACGAGCCTCTTGCAGCCAACGACGGGCTGGAAGGTTACGAAATATGGGAGAAAGAACGGCCGGAAATGGTGGTAACCGATTGGAACATGCCGCGCATGACCGGTTTGGAGCTCGTTCAACAGATAAGGGACAACGAAGGCGACGTTTACACATACCTTGTAATTGTAACGGTTCGAGACTCTATCGAGGATATTGTGAAAGGAATGGAAGCCGGAGCCGACGATTATCTGGCCAAACCGTTCAACCGGGACGAACTTAACGTGCGCCTTAAAGCCGGAGAAAGAGCGCTTTCCTTTCAAACCAAGGACGCGCTTATTTTAGGTCTGATAAAATTAGCCGAAACGCGCGACGCCGCTTCAATCAATCGTCTCGAACGCATTCGCGGCTGCGCGAGAGCTCTCGCCGCCTCGATGCGCAGCTTTCCCGGCGCGCCTAAAGAGCTCACCGGAAGGTTCGTAAACGACGTATATAGGGCAAGCCCGTTGTACGATTTAGGCAAAATCGCGCTTTCAAGCGAAATTTTAAAGAAAAACGCCGGCGAATTGACGAAGGAAGAGCTTGAAATTTATAAAAATCACGCGCTCCTCGGAGAGGCAACGTTAAGGGATGCGATGGAAAAATCGCCGAACGCAAGCTACCTGCGAATGGCCGCCGAAATGGCCAGAAGCCACCATGAGCGATGGGACGGTTCGGGTTATCCCGACGGTTTGAAGGAAAGCGCAATACCGCTTTGCGCGCGCATCGCCGCTGTTTGCGATTTTTACGAAGACGCATCAGCCGGAAGATTGGACGGAACGCCGCGCTCGCGGGAAGAAGCGGCAGGACTTATAAATCAAATGTCGGGGACCGCGTTTGACCCGTCGGTCGTAAAGGCTTTTATGGAGGTCGAAGAGAAGTTCAACGAAATAAGATTGATAAATAAAAATTAACGCCGGAATTGCCCGAACGGAAATTCTGAAATGTCTCAAATTTTATTGGAAACGATTCTTCGTCTCGCGGCTGAGAAATCAATCGACGAGATAAGGGTTGAAACGGGAAAGAAAATCGCCTTTAAGGCCGCCGGCGAGAACGACTACAGGCTTTCCAACAACGCGCTGAACTATCCGCAGGCCGCAGGAATTATAGACTTTCTCGCGAAAAACTCCGGCGACATGGAACCGCCTAAAATAGGCGCCGCCACCTACGCCCATACATACGATAAAACGCCTTTTTCAATATCCGTAACCAGAAGTCATTCTGATATAGAAATGATTATAAGACGCATGGAAGCGGACGAAACAATTGAAGAAAAGGCTAAAAAAGCGCAGGAGAAGGCTTTGGTCTTCGCTCCGGAAAGCAAGCCTGACGACGCGGCAAAGCCCGCATCGGAAGAAGTTTCCGACTCTTTCAAATGGCTGGAAACCTTATTGACGGTTATGGTCGGCAATCGGGCGTCGGATTTACATCTTTACAGCGGCAGTCAGCCGATAATAAGAGTGGACGGCGATATGACCGCGATGGAAAACTTTCCAGTTTTAACGCGTTCGGAACTTGAAAAGAGATTGTTTGAAATAATTCCGGAACATAGAAAAGAAGATTACTCGGTTGATAGAGAGATTGATTTCTCTCTTTCATTCAAGGGTTTGGGGCGCTTCAGGGTAAACGTTTTCAACGATATGATGGGCATCGGCGCCGTAATGCGCTGCATTCCCGAAAAAATAATGTCCATCGAACAGCTTGGCCTGCCGCAAATAGTTCACGAGTTTTGCAGAATCCGCGAAGGATTGATTTTGGTTACGGGCGCCACCGGCTCCGGCAAATCGACGACGCTGGCCGCAATGATTGATTACATAAACGGCTCGCGAAAAAAACACATTATTACGATTGAAGACCCGATCGAATTCGTTTACCAGCCTAAAAGCTGCCGCATAAACCAGCGGGAAGTCGGCGTTCATACGCGGTCGTTCTCTCAAGCGCTGCGCGCCGCCTTGCGCGAAGACCCGGACATTGTTCTCGTCGGCGAGCTGCGCGACCTTGAAACGGTTGCCATGGCTCTGGAGACGGCCGAGACCGGCCACCTTGTCTTCGGAACGCTGCATACCAATACCGCCGCCGGAACTATCGACCGCATCATCGATCAGTTCCCATCCAACCAGCAAGATCAAATCCGCGTAATGCTTTCCACTTCTCTTAAAGGGATTATCGCGCAGGTATTGTGCCGCCGTAAAGAAAAAGGACGAGTCGGAGCGTACGAAGTTCTCAACGTAACAAGCGCTATAGCGAACTTGATACGCGAAAAGAAAACTTATCAGATAACCTCTTTAATACAAACCGGCCGCAACTACGGAATGGTTTCTATGAACGACTCGCTCGGCTCGCTGGTTGCCGAAGGGATAATTCACCCCGAAGAAGCGCTTGCCAACGCTTCCGACCGCGAAGGAATGAAAAAAATATTAACGAGCCTCGGCTGGGTCGTATGAGTTTAACGCCGCAAACAACGCAGTATTTAACGGATGAATATTTTTAAGATATTTCTTTCATTCTGCGTTTCTTAAAATCAATTGCGGCGCGATACAGCTTCGCAATCGCGAAAAAAATACCCGCAGCAGCCGTCATACAGGCTCCGGTCGGCAGCTCGTAAATGAAAGAAACGTAAAACCCTAAAAAGGAAGTCGTGGCGCCGGCTGCGACCGCAACGGCAAAGGTCGTCTTCATTCGCATTCCGAACGCAAGAGCCGTCAACGCCGGAAAAACCGTAAACCCGAACGCCGGAAGCGCGCCTAAAGCCTTCGTCGCCGCCGAAACGGCCGCCGCGAGCGAAGCGTAAAAAATCGCCTGCGAGGCGAAATACGGCACGCCGGAGGCTCCCGCTCCTCGTTCGTCAAAACTTGAGAAAAGAAGCCTTTTATAAACGATAAATTGAGCCCCGAAAGCCGCGACGGACGCGGCTATAACGAAATACAAATCGGCTTTATCAATCAAAACGGCGTTGCCGAACAAGACGCTATCGACGTCGTGCAGGTCTTTGCGGACGAATCCGCCGAGAATGAGCGTCAATGCGGCGGAGAACAAATACGCGGACGCGGTCGCGCTTTCTTCGGCTTTTTTAGACAGCGCAAAATATGCGGAAGCCGCAAGCGCAAATATTAAAGAAAAAAAGAACGGGTTCAACGCCAAACCGGAGCCGATTGCGGAACCGAGCCTCTCGCCGAGGAAAAAAGAAACAATGACTCCCAGCGAAGAAACCTGCGAAAGGGCAAGAGGCACGTAAGAAATTTTTTTCAGAGTAGTCCAAACTCCGAGCATTGATAGCGCAGCCGCCGAAACGACCGCAGCAGTTATTGCGTCTCCCCACATAGACCAGTTTGCAAAAAAAGAAGCCGCGCCGGTCATTTTTCCTCCTTTACGGCCACAAAATAGCCGCCGTCAACGCGGGACGCCTGAATGTTTCTGCCGTACGCCGCGCTAAGTTTGTCGCCGGATATGAATTCTTCGACGCTTCCGGCTTCAAAGACGTTCTGCTCTCTGTTTATTACGCAGACGCCGCTGGCGTAGGAAAGAACCTTTGCGATGTGATGGCTCACCATTATCACCGAAAGACCGGGTTTTTCGGATAAAAGCGATTTGACAAATTCGAGCATGTCGTATTCTCCCGCAACGTCCATACCGCTGGTCGGCTCGTCCAATACCAAAACGTCCGGCTCGGAAACAAGCGCTCTTGCGACAAGAACGCGCTGCTTTTGTCCGCCCGAAAGGGACGAAAAAAGCTCGTCGGCGCGCTCTATTAAACCGAGGCGCTTCAATTCGTCCCTAGCCGCTCGTTTATCGGCGGCGGACAAAAACGGCCAAAACGGCGCAAACCGAAACCGTCCCATGGCGACGGCGTCGAACGCGGAGACGGGCAAATCGTTAGCAGTTTCGCCCGCCTGCGGAACGTAACCGAATTCAGGTTTTCCATGAGGGAACGCGACTTTGCCCGATATAGGAGGCAGCAAGCCGATTATCGTTTTTACCAGCGTGCTCTTTCCGGCTCCGTTTGGGCCGACTATACCCCAGAAGTCTCCTTTCTTAATCGAAAGAGAAATTGGACGCATAAGCGCCCTTTGGTAACCTATTTCTACGTTTTCAATAGAAATCAACTCGTCGTTTTTATTCATTTTCTTACTCCGGTAAAAAGCCGGACGCGCCTTTTGGACGCGCCCGGCTTAGGCGTTAAAGCATTAATCCGCGCGTTCGATTATAAAAATCTTAACTTTTTTCGCGGTTCCGGCTTTAAATTTAATTATTTGCGGTTTCGCAGAGCCGCTTTCGTTTAAAACGGACGCATGCCACGCTTCTTTAAAGTCGGAGGGACAGTCTTCGTTCGTTCCCTCGTTCATCGCGCTGAGCGCCTTGTTGTCGGCGTCGTAAAATCCCTCAAGGACTCCGCTTTCCGAAACGAAAACGGCGTATTCCGTAGTTTTAAGTCCGGGAAAATGAACGAACGATTCCTTTTGTTCGGGAAGCGAAATTTCAGCGAGCTTTTCGAGATCGACATGCGCGTTCTCGAACTGAGCGAACGACTCTACAGGCGTTACCGCTTCCGGCGTATCGGTTAAATGCTCGCACGCTTTGGCGTCAACGTCCACTTCGGAGGTTTGGCCGCATTCGGTCTGCGGACAGTAGTTTTTACCGCCGATTGCAATAGTCGCCTGCCCGTGGAAACAATGGCATACGGAGCCGTGAAGGTGCCCGTCGGGGCCGCATTCAGCGATTTGCGCGATTGGAACGCATTTAACTCCAACCAAAAGCGTAGTAACGTTGTCGCATTCTTCGCACTTTACGTCGTCTCCGGAGCTTGAAGCGCAGGAGAGCGAAAAAAAAGCCGAGGCCGCTAAAATTGCGGCAAAAGCCGTCAAATTTATTAAACTTTTCATAAAGATTTCTCCTTTTTGGTTTTTAAGCGGTCAACAAGTAAATGATTCTGTCGAATTTGTCCCATATGTTCTTGATGTCCGGCTCCGCGCCGACCATGGAAGGTAGGACTATGTGCTTGGCTCCTATTTTTTCAGAAAATAATTTAGCCGCTTTTGAAGGCGAATAAATTTCCTGAACCACGAACTTTACCCCCATTTTCGCCGTCCTGCCTATCAGACTCGATATGTGCGCCGCAGAAGGAGGAACGCCGGGTTTGGGCTCTATCGCGCCGGCTTCGCTCAATGAAAGCCAGTCGAAAAGATACGTCCACGATTTGTGGTAAACCACAACTTTCGCGCCTTTAATCGAGGCGCTTTTTTCGCTCCATTCCTTCATCTTTGCTTCGTATTTAGCGGAGAATTCGCGCCACCTTCCGTCGAAGTAATCCTTGTCGCCGGCGGAAATCTCGCACAATCTCTCGTAAACGCCTTTGGCGATTTTATAAAGCTCTATCGGCGACGCGTAATAATGCGGGTTCCCTCCCCCGTGAACGTCTCCCATAGCGCGGTCGGGATTGGCGGGAATTTCCTTGACTTCGACGTACTGCGAGGCGTCGAAGTAACCGTTTCCTCCGCTTTGAATTTTTGCGTTGCGCGACTGCGAAATAAGCGTCGGAAGCCACCCGTCCTCAAGCCCAAGGCCTATGAATATTAACAAATCCGCCTTATTAGCTTTAAGCGTGAAAGAAGGCTTGGGATCAACGAAATGCGGATCCTGCGTTCCTTTAATAAGCGATTCAGCCTCGACTTTCTCCCCTCCAATCTGCTCGGCAATGTCAGCGAAGTCCGGCAGAGTCGTCAATACGTTCAGCTTGGCCTGCGCGGCGGCCGGAATTAATAAGGATACGATAAAAAGGGTCAAAGTTTTAACAATCTGCATGCGAACCTCCATAGATTAATAAGAATGAGCTCCGTGGGCTCCCGCCGAAACTTCCAGTTGAAGATAAACTGCGTGGTCGTATGATGCGAACCTGTCGTCTTTATTGAATTCGTATTGAATTCTCACCTTTGAAAAATGAGAAGGCGCGTACGAGACGGACGCGGCGGCGCGCATCTTTTTTTTGCTGATCGAATCGTCGGGAGGGTCGCCGCTTATCTTGGCGACGTAATCGAATCTGAGCGCGCTCTGCCATTCTCTATCGAATTGAAAATCGAGCTGGGCGTACAATCCGTGGTCGCGCGCAAAGTCCTTTGGTATCTGAACGTCTCTTAAAAAATACTCCGCCGTAAACGCGCAGAAGAAATCGTCGTTTCCTCCTCCGAGCGGCCTGTATTTAAAATACAAATCAGCTCCGTACAGCGTCGCCCGATTGTCTGGAACGTAAGGACTTTGTCCCCAAGCCCCGCTTGCGCCTAACGATAGCGAGAAGTCTTCGGAAAGCTCGAAGAAATTGGCGGCGCGCGCAACGTAAACGAAATCTTCCGCTCCGTCGGTTTTGCCCGCGTCCGTCTTATCGACGCTCGCAAAGGTGGACGACGAAAACTGCGTATTCGTTCCGGTATCCAAGGCGGAGACCGAAAGCAAAAGATACCAAGGCAGATGCGCCAGATAAGATATTTCCGCGCCGGTTCCGCCGAAATGTTCCTCGCTTAAAAAGCGCGTGTGCGCCAAAGGCGGGTTTACAAACGACCAAACGTGAAGATGTTTGCGGTTTTCTCGCCCGAAATCGGCGATGAGATAACCGGCTTTAAGCTGCAAATTAAGCGGCAAAGAGAGCGTTTGAACGAAAATTTCGTGAAGATGAAGATGCGAGAGCTCGAAATTCATTTCAAAACGAAAAAACGGGTCAACGTTGGCGCTTGCCGCAAACTCCAAACCTTGAATTGTAAATCCGTTGCGGTCGATTGCGTGGCCGCCTTGTTCGGCGCGCTCGTCCGCGGAATGCCAGCCCAAACCGACGTCCAAAACAAAACCGATGTCAGGGTTCATTTTTTGTAAAAAAGAACCTTGTTCAAGCTGTTTTTTACCGCCTTTCTCCAATTTTTTGTCGTTCTGCTTTTGAGACGAGGCGGAATCCTCCGCAAGAGCCTCCTGAATCGACTTGTCGTCGATTTCCTCCGCGAAAGCGGCGGCGGGAATAAGCGCAAATAAAAATATTACGCTTTTTAATCTATACGTCATTTTCCCTCCTTAAAATTGTCTATGTAATATTTATTTAAACTTCAAAACCGACTAATTAGGCGGATGGAGGGGAATTTTTAGGCGCGAGAAAGAGAAGTTCGTATTTTTTTGAGTCTGCGAATAGGTAGTCAAAGCGATTTGAGAAAAACGACGGAACGTCGTTAGATGATTTGTCGCAGTTTTTTAACGTTGCGCCAGAGGCGGTTTTAGCGATAATCAGAGCGGCGCACGCTTCGTGTTCGGATACGCGGTCAACTCCGCCGCCCGTTTTAATTTCGTCTGCGTTTGGGTTTGAATGTCTCTTAAGTTCGTTTTTGCGCTCCCCTGCATGATGGTCGCCGGAGTGTTCGTATTGATTATGTTCGAAGCAATAACGGTGAATTTCTTTCTTAAAGTGAAAAGGCGAAGCAATCCATTGCGCGATGAATAAAAAGACAATAGCCTTTGCTATCCCGCCGCTGCGCCGTTTAAAAAAGAAATTCATTTCGCTTTACAAAATACAACTATGGTATAATTATTATCCATCCATCATTTGTCAAGCAAATTAGATAGAGCGTAAAACCTGAAACATGTCTCCGTTTGGGATATAGCGCTTCTCGAAAGTTTTGCCGCCTATTTTCGCCCTAGCGCGTTTGCCGTAAAATTATTATTCAGTTATCGCCTTTAAGCTCGCAAGTCGTTCAACGCTTCGGCAAGATAGTCGTATTGGCTGGCGTCGTTGTAAATCTGACTGGAAATCCTGAACCAAATCCGCGTTAAGCGCTCGTCGCCGCCCCATTTTATTATAGGAATTTCAATCCTATAATTCTCGAAAAGAGTATGCTGCAAATCGTTCGATTCGGCGTGAAAAGACTTTAAAAGCGGCTTTAATTTAAAAGTTATCGGCAAAGTCGCCATCGAGCCGAGCATTTCGCTAGGACATGGCGGTTCAATTGACAGCTTTTCGCAAAGCGCGCGTCTCATCGCCGCGGCGGATTCTCTGTTGCGGCGCATTATCTCCGCCCATCCGCCATCGACCATTTCCGCCATCTTTTCCTTTGCGGTTTTTACGCAAAGATACGACGTCGGGTCGCTTGTGCCGGTCCAGTCGAATTCCGAGCTGAACCTCGTCGCGTTGGGGCGCAGTTCGCCGTAAGCTCCGTGGCTGATTGAAGTCGGGTGAACAAGCGCCTGCCTGTCTTTGCGGACGCATAGAAACGCGCTTCCTTTAGGCGCGCACATCCACTTATGACAGTTGCCGGTATAAAACGACGCGCCGAGAGCGTTTAAGTTTAACGGCAGCATTCCGGGCGCGTGCGCTCCGTCGATAAGCGTCGTCACTCCCCTGCCTTCCAATTCGGCGGTCAACTTTTCGACCGGAAGAACGAGAGCGGTAGGGCTTGTAATATGGCTAATCATCGCCAGTTTTGTTTTGTCCGTAACCGCCGACATTACCGCGTCAAACGCCTCGTCCGCGCCGCCGATTGGAAAGGGAATCGCCGCTTTTTTAACCGTTGCTCCCAGCCTCGACGCGACGTATGCAACGGCGTTGCCGCAGGCGTTGTACTCGTGATTGGTGGTTAATATCTCGTCGCCGGGTTTGAAATCAAGCGAGCGAAGAACCGCGTTTACGCCCGCCGTAGCGTTGGGGACAAAGGCGATATCATGCGGGTCGGCGCCTGTAAATTCAGCCAGAGCCTCTTTGGCTTTCCATATTTCCGAGCCTAAATTGCGGTCTAAAAAAAGAACCGGCTCGCGCTCCATCTCTTCGCGCATTTCGGTCTGAGCTTTTAAGACTTCTTTCGGACAGGCTCCGAAAGAGCCGTGATTAAGAAAACATACTTTCCGGTCAAGGAAAAAATAGTCGGCAAAAGAAGAATATTTAAAAGACGTCATAATCCCTGCCTGATTCTTTTGGAGTTAAGCTTGAGGTTAAAGTTTTTGTATATCTCCACCGCCGCTTGGAGACTGGTCTTGCCAGTTCTGCGGAAGAGAAAGCATTATGTCGCTTACGGCTGCGGCAAGAGCCTGATCGGCGTTGCCGCCGTCTATTTCAACCTGCGCCGATTTGCTTTTTATTAAAACGCCGCGCTCGAAGAAAAACAGCGTTACGTAAACTTCTTTCTGGCTGAATACGTCGTCTATCTCGACTGCAAGCGAATAATTTGTTCCCGCTTCGGACGCCGCTTTTATAAGGCACGCTTTATCCGTTCCGCAAGCTCCGGTTTTGGCGATTTTTCCGGCGTTTTCCGAATCGAAGAACGTCAGCCGCTTAGACGCAAGCGCTCCTTTGATGAACAAAGCTATTTTTTTTTGGAGTTCGGCGATTTTGGCGTCGTCCGGTTTAAGCGAGCCCTTAACCGCAATCGGGAGCAAATATACCGATTCTTCCAAAACTGCGCCGAAGCCTCCGGAAACGTTTTCTTTTTTCGTTCCGGTTTTAAAATGCTCGCACGCCGACAAGCCGGTTGAGAGGGCTGCGACTACTAGTATTGCAATGAATATCTTTAATCTTTTCATTTGATTATTGCGCGTCCGTCAATTAGCAGCTATTTTTTCGTTTTGCGCAGCAACGTTCGGCCTTTTCGCTTTTAGGAATGTTTGCGCTCTTATCTTTTTCTTCGTGCGGATTTAGCGAAAGAGCAACCTGATACCTGAAAACCGGAGCCTCGTCGTATAAACGGCGGAATCTTTCGCCCTGAACCTCTAATATCTGCGTATTATCCTCGCCCGCCTCAATGCGGCTGTGCTTTATCTTCGGCGCGTCGAAATCGGTGAACAAACCGAAGAAAGGCTCTTGATCAGTGCACTTGAGAGTGTGCGAGGAGCCGTCCTTATTGCGAATGACGACGCTTCCGCAGTTGACGAAATAAAAGTCGTTTTTATTCGCTATTTTAAATTCTTCGCCTTTGTTTCTTTTGTGAGTAACGCTTGAAAGCGAAATGAGGTTTCTGGCGCGCACGTTAAGAGAGCGGAAGAGCGAAGCCTTTTCAAGTTTCGAGCGGTTCTCCCATATTTTTTTGAAATTGGGAAGCAGGTTGTTCGATTCCACGAATTGCGAGAATATATCGCCGGGTATCTCGAAGAGTTCCACCGGACTTGAGGCTTTTATTGTCGCCGTTCTCTCTTGTCCGGTCAAAATGGAAATTTCGCCGAAAAATTCGCCGGCGCCTAAATCCGCGACGCGCTTTTGCGTCTTTGAAATTTTATCTTCAACGTAAACGCTGGCAATGCCCGAAAGAACGACGTAAAAGCATTCGTCTCCTTCAAGCCTCTCCCCCTGCTCGATAATTGTGGAACCCGATGAAAACTGCCTTACGCGGCTGCTCGAAATGAGCGTCGTAACCCATGATTTTTCTTTAAGTTTTCCCAAATGTAAAGCCTCGAACAGCTTTTCGTACATAATCGGGTAAATTTGAGTGGACGGAACGACGGTATATAGCCGTCCAAGCTGCGCAAGCTCGTGTTCGGGCGAGTTTCTGCCCGTAAGTTTATCGACGTGATAAAAAATGATTTTGTTGGGGTTGTTTTTATATTCGGAATCGTCTCCGTGTATGGACGATTGACCGGCGTCGATGAAGTAAAGCGAGTTATCCTGTTTCTGAAGAGGCGCAAGCTCCGATATGCGCTTGTGAACGCCCTTGCCTATAACGCCGTTTTCAAGAAGTTTATTTATACCGGCAAACGTGTAATTGTCGCCGGAAATAACAAGCTGGCCGCTGACTCCGTCCGCTTTTGGCAGAGAAATCTTTACCCCGACCGTCGGGATTGGGTGAATCGTATAGAAGAAATTGAAATTTGCTCCGAAAAGACGTCTGGGGTGTCCGGGATATACCGGCGAAAAGTTCACGTATTTCGCCGCGTCTGCCATAGGGCGATTAAGGTAAAGAGCTAGTTTGGTAACCACGCAGCGGTAAATAGGCTCCGTAGTTATAAGCATCGGCCTTTGCGGCAGCAAAACCAGTTCGACCAGCGCGCCTATGTGATCCTCGTGAACGTGGCTTACGATAATCGCTTTTATCTCCGACTCGTGCACGCCCAGCGCGGCAAGATACTGAACGGAACCGTAAGGGCCGTCAAAGATAACAGGATGTCCGTTGACCCAAATAAGAAAACCGGTGTTGGGGCCAGTCGTTGAAAAGCCGCTTCTGTTGCCTAAAGGAACGACGCCAAGCGTTTCCCTCGGAATCGGAGCTTTGGGAGCGGGCATCTCGAACATAGGCGGAACGACGCCTGAAACGGAAACATCGACCTCGACCGATTCGCCTTCGTCGGTAATTTTGTATTTATTCGACCCTAACGGAGTAAGGACGACGCCGGGGAATATTTCGGCGGGCTCGCCGGGCATAAGATCGCGTATTTCAACGAAATCCTCGACTGGAACTACCGAGCCGTTTGCGTCTTTAATAGCCATCGCTTTTGAAACCGATTCGATGAACTCTATTTCGCGGGTGTGCACGACGCGCTTTCCGTCTCTGCGCCACGAGCGCATGGAGCGGGCGTCCGGACCTAAAATGGAGTCTCTAAGGCTGTCAAGCGAAAGCTGACGCATATGTTTATTTATGAAAAAGCGGACTTTGGATGGTTGAAGCGTTTTGTTAAACGCGGCTCCAAAGAGAAAAAGATGATGGAGCACGTAGAACTCCGGAGCCCATAAGGCCATTCCAAACATGTTTGTGTCGTCCGGCGCGATCAAACAGTAAGGAGTTGGAATATTTTTCTCCTTGGTTAATATGAGCATCCGTTTGAAGGCGTCGAACGGCGCCCCGATTTGAAACGTTCCTTTGGACGTTTCCGCAATGACGGAGCCCGGCATTAATTTGTGTAGGGTCGGCCCTTGCTTTTTGTAGGAATTTTTCGGCATAGTTTTTTCTCGTACTCTTCTTTTTAGTTTTCCGAGAGGTTAAAACAAATATGCAAACAATTTTCTTTTGCATATGCGTATTGGAGCGTACTCTTTATATTTTCCGCTCCAATTTAAATTTATACGCAAATGAAAATTATGTCAAATTAACTATTATTTTTTTCTAAAACGGGTTTCCGATTGAAAACTCGAAAGCGATTCCGGGGTCTTCGGGGCGCGGAGTAAGAGGAATGCCCCATTCAAAGCGCAGCGGCCCCAGCGGCGAGTACCAGCGGAAGCCGAAACCCCAGCTGTAAAACAGGCCTAGCGGCAGATTATACTCGTTTTTACCCGGCTGGCCGACGTAAAACCACTGCTCGCTTTCCGACCACGTGTTTCCCGCATCGAAGAAGAAAATCCATTTCAACCCCGCCTGTTCGATAATTGGAAGCTCCAACTCGACGTTTGCAAGAAACTTTTTTACGCCGCCCGCGCGATAGGTCGAAACGTAGTAAGTCGGGTCGTCCTGCTGAATTACCTTCAGCTTGGGCGAAATCGTTCCGAAATCGTATCCTCGTATGGAATAAATGCCGCCCAGCAGGTATCTTTGGGAGACCGGAACGACCGGCACATTGCCCGGATCCGAGGAATTGACGTTCGGATTTTCTTCCAAACTTACTACCCAGCCCCAATCGAGGTTGAACTTCAAAACCAACTTCCACCAAACCGGAAGATAGAATTGATTGTTTAGCGTGAAGCTGACGTATTCCAGCTGCGATCCCGTCCATCCGTCGGCAAGCTGCGTCGAGAACATATGGAACATGCCTGACGTCGGGAAAAGGCGGTTGTCGCGGGAGTCGTATTGGAGGCTTCCTATCAGTTCGCTGGTCAAGCCGTCCTTGAATAGATGCGCGTGAAAATGATTGCCGATATTGACCTGCTCGTTGGAAAGTTTATATCCGCCGATTAGGAAAAGGTCGCCGATAATCGGATATCCGAGCCTGATTTCGCCTCCTTGCGAAAGTTTGCTGAAACTTCCAAAACTTCCTTGGCTGGAATAAAAATATTCCTGATTGTAAAAATCCAGCGAAAGAGTCCATTTTGTATCGAGGAAATACGGCTCGAAGAAACGCAGCTGCACCTGCCTGCGGGAGCTGGAAATCTGCGCCGACAACGCTAGATATTGTCCGCGTCCCAAAAAGTTGTTTTGCGCTATTTGCGCTTGAAAAATAAAATTTTCAATCGAGCTGAAACCGAAACCGAGTTGGAATTGACCGGTCGATTTTTCTTTAATTTCAACTTTTAGGATAATTTTATCGCTTCCGCTTCCCTTCTCGTTGGTAATTTCAACCGTTTCAAAGTAGCCGAGGCGGTATATTCGCGCCTTGCTGTAT
>CAYNVS010000054.1:0-16374 GCA_964400725.1 uncultured Myxococcales bacterium | reverse complement strand
AGCTGAAATACTGGTATAATTCGAGTATACATTAACCCTTAGCTACTATAGCCCCTTAAATTGATGAAACAAGTTTTTTTGAACTTGCGTCGCGTCGGTAACTTATCGGTAACTTGAAATAAAAAAGGACTTAGCTAAGTTTGCTAAGTCCTTGAAATTACTGGTCGGGGCGAGAGGATTTGGACCTCCGACTCCTTGAACCCCATTCAAGTGCGCTACCAGGCTGCGCTACGCCCCGATTTTAAAAGAACAACCGCTACTTCAGAATATTTAGTATGTTCTGAAGTTCGCGTTTAATCTTCTTAAGCGTCTCTACTTCGTCGTACCGTCTTAGCGGCTCGCTCTTCTCCTTGCGGATTTGGCCGAGCTCGCCTGTGCGGGTCATGCTTATAAGTTTGCTCCTGACTCCGTCAAGAGTCAAGCCCTCGACTTGAACCAACTGCTTGATTACAAGCAAATCCTCAATGTTGCGCCGCGAATATAAACGCTGCTTTCCGTTCGTACGTTCCGGTTTAATCCACGGAAATTGCTCCTCGTAGAACCGTAACACGTACGCGGGCAACCCGACGATTTTCGACGCGTCTCCGATTTTAAAGAACTGCTTCTCTTCGACGGAACTTCTTGTTTTCGTCATAAGAGAAAAATTTTACTTCCTTTCGGGATTCAGCGATTCCTTGAGCATTTGGCTGGGTTTGAATACCAGCACCGTGCGCTCGGTAATCGTTAGAGGCTTGCCGTCGCGCGGATTGCGTCCGCGTCTGCTGTTTTTGCGCCTTGCGCTGAACGTACCGAAACCCGATATTTTTACGTTCTCTCCGTTTTTGAGAGTGTCTTTTATCATGTCGAAAAACTGATTTGTAAGCCGCAATGCGTCTTTGCGCGAAAGTCCGAATTTCTCGCAAAGTTTGTCGATCAAATCAACCTTGGTCATAATTCTTCTCCCGAAAATGGCGCAAGCCGTTAAAGAGCCTGCTTCGCGGCTTTCACCACCGCTTCGAATGCCTTAATATCGCTGACCGCAAGTTCGGCCAGAGTTTTTCTGTCCAGCATGATATTGGCTTTTTTAAGGGCCGATATAAACTTGCTGTAGGACATATCGAACTGTCTGATGGCCGCGTTGATGCGGGTAATCCACAAGGCTCTAATCTCTCTACGATACGCCCTTCTGTCGCGGTATGCGAAAACGAGCGAACGATCGAAAGTAGTCTTTGCTACTTTATATACTCTGCGCCTTGAGCCGACGAAACCTTCGACTTTTTCTCTGAGTCTCTTATGGCGCCTGTTAGTAGTTTTGCCGCCTTTAACGCGCATTTTCTACCTGCCTTTCACTGCTATTCTACGACTGCCGAAAACCGTATTCGGTTTTTAAACTTTGCCTTAATACATTAAAAAGGCTTACATTGCAATCATTTTTTTTATATTTTTTAGGTTCCCTGTCGAGGGCGTGAATTTGGCGCGAAGTCTGCGCTTGCGAGCCGGACTTTTATGGTTGAGAAGGTGCGAATGACACGCCTTCTTCGCTTTTACCGAGCCGGAGCCTCTGACTTTGAAACGCTTCGCGGCGCTTCTCTTTGTTCTGCCGGGTTTGGCCGCCGTTAATCTTGCCATTATTTGCCTCCTTTTTTGCCTGGGCCTATCCGCATGCGAAGGGCTCTTCCTTCCAGTATCGGGTTTGTTTCCACAATCGCCGCTTCGCCGATAAGGTCTAGAACGCGCTTTATAATCTTGTGGCCGCTGTCGATGTAAGCAAGCTCGCGGCCGCGAAAAACTACCGTTATATCTACTTTATCGCCCTCTTCAAGGAACTTCAAAATGTTTTTAACCTTGACCAAAATGTCGTGTTCGTCGGTCTTCGGTCTGAATTTAATTTCTTTAATCGTAATTTGAACCTGATGCTTGCGGGCTTCCTGCTGTTTTTTCTTTTGTATATATTTGAGCTTTCCGTAATCGGCTATTTTGCAGACGGGCGGATCTCCTTGCGGAGCGACCTCGACCAGATCGAGATCGGCCTCGAACGCCAGTTGCAAAGCCTGATCGACGCTCATCACGCCGAGCTGCTCTCCGTTGGCTCCGATTACTCGGACGGCTCTGACGTCGTCGATTTCGTCGTTTATCCTGAGCTCTTTTTCTTTGGTAGCTATGGGCTCCTCCGATTGCGGCAGTCAACAAACCCGCCTCGGCGCATCTTGCGACAAAGGCGTATAATTTAACAAGCCGCCCAAAATTAGGGCGGCGATTTTTAGAGAATGGTAGGCACGGGCGGTCTCGAACCGCCGACTTCTACCGTGTCAAGGTAGCGCTCTACCACTGAGCTACGCGCCTACGACCATATAAAGAACAACTCATTAGCGAGTTGACTATTTAACCAAGATAAGGACGAATGTCAAGAAAAATCAAGCGCGGATAAAAAAAATCTGCGCTTACGATTTTTATCGCTTTGCCGAAAAAGATTAAATAGCGAGTAAAAAACTTGAACATTTAAGCCGGGCGCTTAATATTTAAACAGCGCGCGCTTTAATTTAATTAGCTCTATTAAAACGGCTTCGAAGATGGACATAAAAGACAATCTAGCGGCTATACAAGAAAGAATACGCCAAGCGGCCTTGAGAAGCGGCAGACAACCTTGCGAAATTACGCTGGCGGCGGTCAGCAAAAAGCAGAGCGAACGCGCCGTTATGCAGGCGTACGAATGCGGTCAAAGGGATTTCGGCGAGAATTACCCGCAGGAACTTGCGGCAAAGAAAGCGGTTCTGCCGGGGGATATTAGGTGGCATATGATCGGCCGCCTTCAAAGCAACAAAATAAAAATCATTGCCGGAATCGCCGCGATGTTTCACGCGTTGGAGAACGAGACGACGGCGCGCAAACTAGACGAGAAACTGTCGGAAGCGGACGCGGAGACTCTGCCGACCTTGATAATGGTAAACGCGGGCGAAGAGGCGAGCAAAGGGGGAACCGCGAACGATTTAGACTCGATTAAAAGGCTTGCGGAGTCGGTCGCGAAGGCTAGAAAACTTAAACTGCAAGGATTAATGTGCCTTCCGCCTTATTTTGACGACCCGCAGAACGTAAGACCTTACTTCGCTAAAATGCGCGCCTATCGCGACGCGCTGGAGAGGGAAATGGGATTTTCTCTGCCGCACTTGAGCATGGGCATGAGCCATGATTTCGAGATTGCAATCGAAGAAGGCTCTACGATTGTGCGGGTGGGAGAGGCGATATTCGGCAAACGGATTAAAGCGTAGGAACGGCTTTATGGGCAACCTTTTAATCGGTCTCGGACATTTTATATTTTATGCGGCGCACATTTCTTCTTACATATTATTCGGAAGAATAATTATGTCATGGGTCAACGCCGACAGACGCAACCCGATAGTTTTGCTCCTTTACCGTCTTACCGACCCTTTTCTCTGGAGAATATCCGCAAGATTTCCTCGTCTTACGAACGTCGGCGGTTTCGATTTTTCGCCGCTCGTGCTTTTTATAGCGCTTCTGTCGGTGCAATTTCTAGCGCAAATACTTCTAATCGAGCCGGCGGCGAGGTATTTCAAGTAACGCTCCCAAACGCTTGCATTAATCGCTGTTAACTAACCGCAATTCGGAATTCTGCAACCCGCGTAAATGACGATTAGCTTGCAATTATCTAAATCATAGTGCATATTAACTAAAATTTTATCGTTAGCGGTCGCGCGTCAGACGGAGGTTTTAATGCTGCCAGGCGGCGAGAGTTGGAAAGATTTTTTCGGCAATGAAAGCGGGGACGATCAGAGCTCCTTTTCAAGGCTCATCGCGCTTTTTCTGCTTTTGCTCATTATGGTCTTGGCCTTTATTCCTTTGATTTCCAAAGGGCGCGCGCTTTTTATCGAAGACGACCTCATCGCCTCCGCGGCTGGATGGGGGCCTAAATATCTCATCGACGCTTTCAGGTCGGGTTTTTGGCCGATTAATTTCTACGCCACCAAAATAAGCCTGTTGTTCGCGGCGGCAGTTCCGATTTTTAACGTTTTGCTGTGGTTGGTTTGCGGGCTTATATGCTTCTGGGCTCTTGCCAAGGCCGCTAACGATAGAAACATCGCCTTTATAACGGCTCTATTCGTTTCCATTCATGGTTTGACGGTTCCGCAAATCGCGACCATTTCAGGCAGAGGCGCGCTGCTCGGCTCCATATTCGTCTTCGCCTCGGTTGGTTTTCTTTGGCGTTATCAGGAAGACATCGCGAAGCTGGCGAAATCGCCCTACATGGAGAGCCCGACGACGAGCATTATTCCCGCGCTGGCATTTGTTTTGCTCGCCGTTCTTTCTTCCCCTCTTTGGATTATTGCTCCGGTATTCTTCGTATTGGCCACTTCGTTTTCAAACAAAGCGGCAATCGAAGAGGAGTCGGAGTTCGAGGAGAACGTTGAGCTGCCTCAGCTTGATTTTAAAAAGTGGCTGGCGACCGGATTAATTCTGACGGTTATTTTCGCCGTAATTTCAGGTTTTCTTATGAAGCCAGACGTCAGGATGGACGGAATCGACCGCTCTCTTACGGCCAGAATCGCCGCGGGCTTTGCGGCATTGTACCAAGATTTATCTTTAATATTTTATCCGCGTTCCATTTACTATCACCGTTTTAAAGATGTAATGGAAGCGGGAGCCCTCGAAATCGCGGTAGGCGCCTCCGCCTTTTTCGCGGCTTTTGCCGCCGCCGTTTTGGTAGAGTTTAAGTCTTCCGCGCCGCGGGCTTTGAAACTTGGGCTTCGCATACTCGCCGCCGGAATGGCCGCGGTTGTTCTCGAACCGATAGTCGCCGCCAAATCTCCCGCCCCGTCCGGAGCCACTATTGTTCTTTTAGGCGTCGCTCTGCTTGTCGCATACAGCCTCGTCGCCGTATGGAGAGCGGCCGCGGGATCGGCCGCAGCGGCGATTGCGATAATCGGCTTTCTATTGGCGAGCTTTGCAATAAGCTTTCCGAACAACCAAAATTTATCCGAACAGTGGTCGGAATGGGACAAACTGGGCTCTTTTGAGACGGACGAGCAAAATCAAGACCCGTTTTTTAAAATGGCTTGGGCGGAATATTTTTTAAAAAAAACCAGCATAAAAAGCGCTTCGGCCGCGCTGGTTAAAATAGAGGAATACAAGGAAGGGAAACTGAATTATTTCGAGCTGTTAAAGGCGCGGGCGTATAAAAAACTCAAAAAGAACGAAGAGGCGGTTGAAGCGTACAAAAGATTTATTAAAAAAACGGAATTTCCCGCCGTTGCCGACAAAGCCCGCCTTGAGATGGTCGAAACGCTAATAGACCTAGATAAATTCGACGAGGCCGAGAATGAAATGGAGCGTTTTAAAAACGCCTCCGGCTTTGCCTCTTATCTGATGGGCAAAATTATGGAACGCAAAGGAGAATACCTCGACGCCATCGATCATTATCAACGTTTCCGCAGCATAGCCAAAGGAGGCGGAACGGATATTTTAACGGCGTTGGCGCGGGTTTATCTTAAACTTAAAAATTATCAGAAGGCCAAAGCGAACGTGGAAATAGCTTTGCGAAAAGATTTTTCGTTTGAAAACGTCAAGATAATGCTTGAAGCTCTTATGGCTCTCAACAATTGCAATCAAGCCGAAAGTTTAGCCCGAAAGAGCCTTTTACTGAATGAAATTTCTCAGGAAGATAAAGAAGAGTTAGGAAAAATGATTGCCTCGCTGCGAGCCGTTTGTTTTGGCGAGGAGCAGAAAGGAATCGAGTTTTATCTTCCGAAAACCTCGGTCGGCGACGACGTAAAAATGTTCGAGGCGCCGACTGTATTAGACGGCAAAAAGAAAAAAGACGACGCCAAGTCCGACGAAAAGGGAGCAAAGCCCGACGGCGCGCCAGCAAACAATAAAACGGGCAAAAAATCCGATGACGGCGGCGGCGATAACGGCCCGAAGGAAAACGGCTCCGGCGTTAAAAACGGCGGCGATAAAAAGGCTCCTCCCGTTACGGACATTGAAAAACGTTAAATTTGAAAACCCGCCTGAACGAGCGTCGCAAAAAAATGAAAGCGAAAATTCTAACAAAAAAAACGCTTTGGGCTTCGGTCGCGCTTTTATCGGCGCTGGGGCTTTTTTTCGCTTTGGCGAAAGCGGCGGACGACGGCGCAAAAACAACGTCCGACGAGGACAAACCAGTCGCAGGCGACTCAAATAAAGAGCGTTCGGACGACGAGCAAAAGGTTGACGCCAAAGGGTTGTCGCGCTTTATTAACGGCTATTCTCAAATGAAAAAAGTCGGCGACCTGCTAGTCGCGTATTATCCGATGGCGGGCAAAATCGCGGTGGGACACAAAGCGTACGGCGTATCGACGCTTATTCCATACGCTCCCGACGTGGAATGCTCCGGCGGCAAAACCGCGTTTATAAACTGCAAGAGCAAAGATCTGGGCGTCGAGGTTTTTGCGAGCCGTTTTGAAGCGAAGAAAGACGCCAAGCCGTCGGCGTGCTTCGAGGCGGTTAAAAAAGAGCTTGGAAAAAAGCTCAAACCGGAGGAATTCGCCCACGAAAAACAGAGCCTTGACGAGCCGGTGGTTTGGCGGTATGAACTTTTAAAACATGTCGCGGGCAACCGCCAGATGTACGAGTTTACGCTTTGGACTTTTAAAATGAAAAACGGCTGGTGCTACAATTACAAGCTGGCCGTAGAAACCGATCATTCGGAAAAACGCGACAAATTCGTAAACAGCGTTCTTAAATACGCTGCGACCTTCGATATTAATTTCGACGAAAAAATTATTAAGAAAACGGAACCGAAAGATAAAAAAGAAACGCCGGAGAAACCGCAATGAGCGATAAGAACCCAAACGGCGTCCGCATTTTTCCCGACAAGGCGGACGCTTCGCCGCTGAACGTAAAAGACTACGCGGTTTTAATCGCGATTATCGCGTTCGTGCTTGCGGCGTATCTGCCGTCGCTGGGTTCGCATCCATTCTGGGATCCGTGGGAACCGCAATACGCGCAGGTCGCGCACCAAATGAAGGAAAAAACCGATCAAGGGCAGCTTGAATATTGGCTTAAACCCTTCTACCGCGACAACGATAACTGGCTGTCAAAGCCGATATTTCATCTTTGGATAATGAACGCCAGCTTTCGGATTTTCGGCGAATCGGAGTTCTCCGGCCGCCTGCCCGAAGTCTTGATGGGGCTGTTTGCCGTTCTGTTTGTCTATTTTGCCGTTAGAAAGCTGTGGGGCAGAAGAGCGGGAATTTTCTCCGCGGCGGCTTTGGCCACAAGCCCGATGTTTTTCTTAATCGCGCGGCAGAACATCGTTGACATGCCTTACGTAGCTTGGCAGACGGCGGCGATAATGAGCCTTATGCTCGGTCTTTACGGCGGAAAAATAACGGAAGGCCGGTACGTTTACTGGTTCTGGTTTTTTACCGGCTGGGGGCTTTTAACAAAAGGGTTGCTCTGCCTGATGTTCCCCGGCGTGATACTCTTCGCTTACATAATAATATCCGGCGATTTCGGCGTATTGCGAAGGCTGCGCATACTGAAGGGAATGCTTATTTTCTTCGCGGTAGGCTGGCCGTGGTTCCTCTTTATGATGATTGAATACGGCCCGCTTTATTACCTCAGGACTTTCTTTTGGTATCATCACTTCCGCCGTTACGCGGGCGACATCAGCAAGCCTAATTCCACCTTCGATCTTTACGTCAAGGTGTTCGTATTCGCTCTTTTCCCGTGGTCGGCTTTTCTGCCCGCAATAGTCGTTCGCATGACTGCGGACTTGCGCGATTTTATAAATGCGCGAAGCAAGGAGTTCTTCCTTTTTCTTTCTATGATAATGCCTTACATCTTTATGAGCTACGCCTCTACCAAATTCAACCATTACATATTTCCTGCGCTGCCGTTTGCCGCGGTTCTGGCGGGCGTTTATCTGGACAGGCTGATCGACAGGCTCGACACGAACGGAGCGAGGCTTGAATTATTTTTCTCGCTGCTTCTTTTCGGCATTTTCGCAAAGGACATCGTAACCGACAAGAAGACAATTCTTCACCTTTTCATTTATTATTACGACCGCGCGCTCGACCCGAACGTCAAACCGTGGTTCGAGTTCTCTCTCGCCTTTTGGACGGGCGCCGTTGCGTTGTTTTCCTTGTGGCTGTCCCCGTACTACCGAGGCCGTAAATTTGTATTCGCCGCGGTCGAGGCGTTTTTCGGCGTTGCGGTTATCGGCGGAATTATAACTTATTTTGTTCTTTTCAACATGCCGGAAGAGCGCTTGGGGGCGATTATAGTCGCGGCGGCGGCGGCGTCCGGAGCGCTTTGTTTCGCGATGGTGAATTTTCTCGACCGCCAAAAGGGCGCGGTCGCGGCGCTGGTCGTTTTTTTCGCGGCTTTTGTCGGCTTTTTGTTCGCGGTGAACTACAAACTCGTTCTGCCGCTTGCCGACACTTTCTCGCAGAAGCCGTTGTACGAGGCTTATCTGCGCATGTCGCCCGAACGCGAGCCGATATGCGAGTTTAGGCCGTGGCAGGAGCGCTCGGTCAGCTACTACCTTCAGAACCGTTACACGTACCTGCCGTCGCATAAAATGGAAAAAAAATACGACGACCGCCTAAAAAGGTTTTTCGACCGCCCGACGCGCGTTTTCTGCATACTCGACATCGGCAGTTACGACCAGCTTAAGCAAAAAGTAAAAACTTTGACCGGAAAAGAGCTTTACATCGTTTACCGAGACCATCCGATTTCTTACCTCGTAAGCACCGGCGAGCCGCCCGACATGGACGAACTTATAAATAAAAACCTTGCAACCGAGCCGATTGCGCTGCAAAAACCGATAAACGCCGTATTCGACGATAAAATCAAACTGTTGGGCTGCAACGTAACGCCCGACTCGGTAAAGAAGAACGATTCGGTGCAGGTCGAATGCTACTTCAAGTGTCTGAAAAAAATAGAAGGCGATTTCGCCGTCTTCATTCACGGCGATTCGGACGACGGCTCAGGCCGTATAAACGGCGATCACATGCCGGTTGACGGCAATTACCCGACCGACAAATGGAAGCCCGGCCAAATTATAAGAGACAGATGGACAAGAGCTATTCCTCCTTCCATTACCGGCGGAAGGATTAATTTTTACGTCGGTTTTTTCCGCGAAAACTACCGTATGCCGGTAACGGACGGGGATCACAACGAAAACCGCGTTTACGTCGGAGGCGTTGAAATTACGACCGGTTAATTTAATCTTTTTCGCGTAATATAAAACGCTTTTGCCTCTTACGAAGGAATATTTATCGTCCGATGCAGTTTTGGGAAACTTTTGCAATAGCGGTTTCGCTTTCAATGGACGCCTTCGCGGTTGCGGTTTCGTCCGGTATGAAACTGAAATGCCTCAACCGCCGCCAAATCTTCAGGCTTTCGTTTCATTTCGGTTTCTTTCAAGCGGCCATGCCCGTCGCCGGCTGGTTTCTCGGCGCGCTTTTTCAGCGTCAGGTAGAAGCGTTCGACCACTGGATTGCGTTTGCGCTGCTGGCTTTCGTTGGATTAAAAATGATTTACGAGGCTTTTTCGCGCAAAGACGAAGAAGACGATTCCGCGGCTCCTTGCTCCGACCCGACTAAGGGTTCGTCGCTTGTGGCTTTGTCGGTGGCGACCAGCATAGACGCTTTTGCCGTCGGTTTGAGTCTGTCGATGATAGGCGTAGGCGTATGGCAGCCCGCGGCGGTAATAGGATTCACCGCGGCGGCTTTCACCGCGGCGGGTATGAGGCTCGGCGCGGCGGCGGCCTCTAAATTTAAATTTGGGAAATACGCCGAGGTCGCCGGCG
Source organism: uncultured Myxococcales bacterium (assembly GCA_964400725.1). GTDB lineage: Bacteria > Myxococcota_A > SURF-8 > SURF-8 > CAYNVS01 > CAYNVS01. Next base: position 6,587 of record CAYNVS010000054.1, on the reverse strand, counting down.
GAGTAATCCTCGCGGCTCTGGCGTTAAAAATATTGAGCGAACACGGCGTTTTTTAAACTTTCGCGCGAATTCGGCGAGGGTTCACCCTTTAAAATATTTTAATAAAGAGGAGTCGGAGCTTGCCGGACGCGCGCGGTTGGCCGCCCATTCGCGCAGTTTCTTTATTGATTCTTCCTGCGTTTTGTAAAGCGGTATCATCAATTCTGCTTCGCGGAAAACGTCCTCGGCCGTTACGTCGCGCGAGGCTGAATAGGCTCGGAAAAGCGCCGAAACTATTACCTGCTCGATTTCCGCGCCGGAGAAATTCCGGGTAATTTCTACCGCCTTGTCGAGGTTCATATTGTCGGGATTGCGCTTTCTTTTCTTTAAATGAACCTTGAAAATTTCGCGGCGCTCGTTTTCGGTCGGCAAATCGACGAAGAAAATTTCGTCGAAACGTCCTTTGCGCACGAATTCGGGCGGCAGCAGGTCGATATTGTTTGCCGTGGCCACTACAAAGACCTGAGATGTACGTTCTTGAAGCCAAGATAGAAAGTAGCCTAAAAGCCTCGTCGCGCCGAAGTCCTGCCCTTGGCTTCCGGCGAATCCTTTTTCTATTTCGTCAAGCCATAGAACCGCGGGCGAAAGGTTGTCGCAGGTATCAAGCGCGCGGCGCAGAAGCTCGTCTGCGGGCAAATCGGAAACGAACAGCGAGCCGACGTCGAGCCTGACTAACGGAAAGTTAAAAATGGACGCGCTCGCTTTGCTGAACATGCTTTTTCCGCAGCCTTGCACGCCCAGCAGCAAAAGCCCTTTGGGCAGCGGAAGACCGAATTTCTGCGCTTTGGGCGAAAAGGCGTAACGCCTCGCCGACAGCCAGTTCTTCACTTCCGCCATTCCGCCCACTTCGTCCATCGTAGGTATTTGATCTACTACGTCGAGGCCGCGCGATCTCTTCAATGCGGACTTTTTTTCTTGGACGAGCGAATTCATAGCGTCGTTTTCGTCCTGCGTAGAAGCGTACGCGATTTTAGCGCGCGCCGCCGCCTTTTTAATTTCGCGCATCGTAAGCCCCCGGCAGACGGTAGCCGCTTTGTAGGAGAGTTCGGATTTCCGCCAGAAACCGTAAGCCTCAAAGTAAGAGTAAATTTCGTTGAAACTGGGCAGGGGCAGCTCTAAATAGTGAATTTCGCGTTCAAGTTCGAGCGGAGCTTGCGAGGTCGGCGAAACGAAAACCAAATAAATGTTTTTCGTTTTTAAAAAACCTTGCATATCTTTAATCCGTCTCGCCATAAAAGCGTCGCTTTTAAAAAGCAGGTGAGCGTCGGCGACCATTATTACCGAAAATGCGCGCTGCTTAACTGCGCGTTCAAGAATTTTCTCAAAGTCGGCGGTTTGATGAGCCGCTTCCGCGCTGCTAACGACGGCAAAACCGCCGTTCTTTTCTTCGCCTTCGCAAATCAGGTCGATTACCGGAGCCAAACAGTCTTTCGCCGCGGTCTCGTCGGTAGTTTTAAGCCAATAAAGAGAGTGCCCCGACTTGACGTAAGCGAGAAACTCGGCGGCCGTCGCTTGAAGTTTAACCGTTTGAGCGGGCTTTGCAGTTTCCATATTTTGCCGTCTCCGTATTCGTCATACGAGCGATCTTAGAAGCTCGTCGTACGTCGTAATTCCCGTCGCTAAAAGTCTGATGCCGTTGTCGCGCAGAGGAGTCAGCCCTTCTTGAAGCGAGGCGCTCCAAAGCTCGCGGGCGTCGGAGCCTTGTTTTATCATGCGGGCTAATCTGTCTGTTACGTCCAAAACCTCGAAGACTCCCATACGCTTATAATAACCGGTTCCGCGGCAGACGTTGCATCCTTCGCCTTCGTAAACCGTCAGAGTTTTGCGTCCTTCGGGCGGCACGATGTCGAGCGCGCGCATGCTTTTCTCGTCGAGTTGGCGCTCTATTTTACAGTTGGGACAAATTCGGCGCACAAGCCTTTGCGCGACCACGCCGCGGAGAGTCGAGGCTATTAAATACCTTTTAAGCCCAAGCTCCTCAAGTCTGATAGCCGCGCTGACGGAGTCGTTGGCGTGCAGAGTAGCGAAGACTAGATGTCCGGTCATGGCCGCGGCGACCGCGTTCTCCGCGGTCTCGGCGTCGCGGATTTCTCCCACCATTATCACGTCGGGGTCTTGTCTTAAAATGTGTTTAAGACTGGTTGCGAAATCCATGCCGATTTTTCGCTGAACCGCGACCTGGTTAAACTCTTCCAACACCATTTCTATCGGGTCTTCTATTGTTACGATGTTTATCGTCGGCGAATGAATGTGTTTTAGCGTAGAATAGAGCGTGGTCGTTTTTCCGCTTCCAGTGGGGCCGGTTATTAGTATTATGCCGGTTTGGCTGCGCACCAGCCGTTTGTAAATCTCGAACTGTTCCGGGAAAAATCCCAGCTTCTCTATATCTTGAATAAGCTCGCCCGCCTCAAAAATTCGGATGACTATTTTTTCTCCAAACGCGGTAGAAATTGTCGATACGCGCATTTCAACTTCGCGCTCGTCGGGCGCGGTCGTTTTAAGGCGGCCGTCCTGCGGTCTGCGCCGCTCCGCTATGTCGAGACGGCTCAGAGCCTTGATGCGGTTGACCATCGCTTGATGAACCGGTTTGGGCGCCGAAAAAATAGTATGGAGAATGCCGTCTATGCGGACTCGTATGCGCGACTCCTCGCGAAGCGGCTCGATGTGTATGTCGGTAACGCGTTCGCTCAACGAATAATGCAGCAGGTATTCCACCGCGGCGACTACGTGCCGGTCGTCCGATTCAAGGTCTTTCAAGTCGGACAGTTTAATAAGCTGTTCTAGGTTGCCGATGTCAACTCCGGCTTCGATTTGTTTGGCAGCCTTCTCGACAGATTTCTTGAACCCCATAACTTCGTTGATGGTCTTCTCAATGTCGCTAAGGGAAGCGACCACGGGCGCGGCTTTCAAACCGGTTAAGCGCTTAATCGTTTCGTAAGGCTCTTTGACTAGCGGATTGAAGACGGCTACTTCGAGGTTTTCTCCTTTGCGCCGGATGGGGAGAATGCCGTGCTTGCGGCAAAACGGTCTGCTGACCATCTGCACAACGTCTGAGTCTATTTTAAGCGGGTCGATTTTTTCGTATTTGAGGCCGAGCTGCCGGGCTATTAACTCTGTTACCAGGTCTTCCGACAAAAGTTCTCCGATGCCGGTAGTAAGCGGTATGCCGATGTTCCCAAGAACCTGCGCCACCGACGGCTCGCCCAGTCCTTCGTCCCAGCGTTTGCGAAAGAGCCGCGCTTTTTCCGAGGCGTACGCCTTTTCGATTTCAGGAATCAGCTCTTTATCGACGTATCCGTAATTTACAAGAGTTTCCAACACCGATTCAACGGTAATTTCCTTCACTTATTCCCTCCGCGACGCTTGTAATTGCGTCTATGTTTTCCCAATCGAGCCGCGCGTTTTTACCAGTTCTTTTCTCCCGACATGCCGTCGGCGCCCTTATTTCCGTAAGAATTTCCGCCGCGTCCGCCCTGAACGCCGGAGCAAAGCCAGTCGCTGCCTGTAGGCAGAATGGACGTATTAGTCGCGTAGAAACAATATGAAGGCCCGCCGCCGCCGCCAGCGCCTTCGCCGCCCTTTCCGCCGGTTCCGCCTTTTCCGCCCGCGCCGCCCGTGCCGGAATCGTCGAAGGAACTGGAAACCTTTCCGCCGCCGCCCGCTCCGTTACCGCCAGCGGCTCCTATTCCGCCGGTTCCGCCGTCTCCGCCGTCTCCGCCCTTGCCGTTATTGACGGTTACATTAATCATCGTAATTGTAGTGCCGACCAGCATGACGCCGAACGCGCCTCCTCCTCCTTTGCCGGACTCGCCTTTTTGGCCGCCGCAGCCGCCCGATCCCCCGCCGCCGCCCGCTCCGCCGTAGCTTGAACAATCCCAAACGTATGAGGATCCTCCTCCTCCTCCTCCTCCTCCTCCTCCTCCGAATCCTCCTTGTCCGTCGGTCGCGTCGCTTCCGCCGTCCGCAGGCAGGTAGAATCCATTGGATAGCTGCCCGAACGCCGCGCCGCCCGAAGCGTTTGAACCCGCCGCTCCGTTCGCCCCATCGCCGCCGTTTCCGGCGTTTTCCGCCGGATCGTCGCAGCAGATTCCGGCTCTTCCGCCAGCTCCGCCGCTTCCATCGGGACCTCCGGCTATGCCGGGGCTTCCGTTTTGTCCGCCGTTGTGGTTGTCTTTGCCGCAGGCTCCTCCGCTGCCTCCCGCGCCGGGCTGCGTTCCCCATAAGCAGCCGCTAAGCGTTCCGCCGATTCCAACAAGAGGTCTATCGCAGGTAGTTCCCATTGTTTGGCAGGTTAGAGTATGATCGTCTTCGCATCCCTGCTGGCCCGCCGTTCCGTCTTTGCCGGTTTGAACGGAATTCTGGCCGTTTGCCCCGTCGTTTCCGTCGCCGCCGCGCCCAATTGTGAATACGACGTTTTTAAGAGTAAGCCCCGCCGCGTTTTGCGCGTGCAGGCCGTAATTGCTTCCGCTTGGCGAGAAATTATCTTTCACGTTTACGCGTACGTCCTGCACAAGCGTCGGGTCGGTTATGTCGTGGGCTCGGATGCCGATTCTCTTTCCCTGCGAGTCGCTGACCGACGTATTTATGTTTACGATGTTCGCCGCGTTGAAGCTCCACGAAGCGGCCGCGTCGTATCCGCCCATCACCGCCACGCCGTTCTTTAAAACAATCGGGCCGGAATAAGTTCCTTTGGATACGTAAACCGTCCATCCGCTCTGCGCCAAGTTTACCGCGGACTGAAGATCGCCCATGGGCGATTCCTTGGTTCCCGTTCCCGTCGCGTTCTCGGCCACGTAAATAGACGTCATGGCGTTGGAATAACCCTCGCCTCTGAAGAGGAGCAACGCCTGCCCGTTGACGGCGTTGGAGTCGATTTGCAGAGTCGCTCTGTCTTCGGCCTCCAGCATCGGCGAATATTGCGCGGTAAAGCTGACGGCGTCGCCGGTTTCAGCGAAAGGCTTAAGCGTCGTCGTTTGCCCGCTCTCAAACGTGGGAAGGCCGGAGAAAGTAATCCACGGCGAAGAGCCGTGAACCACCGATATGTTTGTAATTACAAGGTCGCCGGTTCCGGCATTAATCAGTTTCAAGTTGAACGGCCCCACGGACGAATTTATCAGAACGCGTCCGAAGGCGTATTCGTTGTTGGTCAGTTCCGGATCGACCGCCAGCGTCGGGTTGACGCCGCGCCCCGATAACGAGATGTTTAAAACCGGATCGTTTACGGCGTCGCTTTCAATCGTCAGCGTTCCGTTGGCTCCGCCAATATCGGTCGGCGCAAAGGTTGCGTCGAGTTTCTTCGACGCGCCCGCGTTGAGCGTGAACGGGTTCACAGGGCCGCCGTTGTACAACACGGTAAAGAACGGCGAAGCGCTGTTTGTAAGGTTGACGCCGGTTACTTTGAGAGGATAACCACCGGAGTTGGTTATCGTCAACTGTATTGTTTTTACTTTGGAAACGATGACGTCTCCGAACGCCATTTCGTTTCCTTCCAAATCGGTTTTAATGCGGGGCAGGACGCCATCGCCGAGGAACGTCAAATCAATGCCGGACGACGCTTGGTCGATTTCAATCGTCGCGTTTTCGTTGTAAGAGCCTTCCGCCTGCGGATTGAATTTAAACCAAACCTGCTTAACGGCTCCGGGGGCGAGAGTGAATGGAAATGCGTTTGAGTCGCGCTCAGAAAAGGGCGAGTTCTGAAGGAAAGAAATGCCGTTGAAGGTTGCGGAGTCGTCGCCGGCATTTTTAAAAGAAACGGACTGCTCGGACGATTCGGAAACCTTAACAGAACCGAACGCGATGGTGGAAGACGGTTCTATTAAAATGCCGCTCGCCACCGCGAAGGCCGAAACGTCCGCGACCAGTTTCGGCTTGACCGGATCGTCTGATTCTATGGAGATTTTTGCTCCGTACGAGCCGGCTCCGAGCGGATTAAAATCCAAGTCTGCGTCGATGTAAGCGCCCGACGCGACGGTCATTCCGCCGGAGGGTATATTAGGCAGATTGCGAAGGGCGAAAACTCCCGTAGAGTTTTCGGTGAGCGTTACGCTTTTAAGCAGCATGTCCGCGCCGCCTTTGTTTTTAATTTTAATATTTATCGTATGAACGCGGCCTATGGTTCTGCGTCCGAAGTTTACCGGATCGGGATCGAGCGCGGCTTCGGGCGCAACGCCTTTGTCCGAAATTTCGGTTTTAAATTTTCCGTCCGAAAGCGACGGGTCGTCGTTTTCTATCACAATAGTATCTTTCAGTTCGCCGGTAACCGTCGGGTGAAAAACGAAGCAGACGTTGACCGTTTTCTTGGGGGCGATGTAAAGCGGATATGTCGGAAGAGAGCTTCCCTCGAATATCGAATTCTGGCGGCTGTCCAGATAAATGGAAGTAATTGTAACCGCTTTGTTGGCGTCGGAGTCGTCGGGGTAATTGCCCAGCGTCAGACATGAAGGCTGGCTCGTCTTTGTAACCTGCGTCGATGGGAAAGTAAGCGCGTCGGGCGTAACGGTAAGTTTTGGCGTTCCTTTATATAAACTGTAAAGTCTTACGGACGCGCT
>CAYNVS010000053.1:0-17081 GCA_964400725.1 uncultured Myxococcales bacterium | reverse complement strand
TAGGTTAGGCGAGAATAGGCATAACAAGCAGTATTAACATTTTGAAAGGACCAGGAAACATGAAGGAAAGGAAAACTAATTTTAACGCGCGCTCGCGGATGGCGGCGGCTTTGGTCGTGGGACTGATGGCCGCATTGTCGTTAAGCGCATGCGCCGCCAAACAGAGAATCGTCATAGACCACTAAGGTAATCAACGGTCTGGACGGAAAGGCGGTCATGCAGGGAAACACGGTCAACGACTTGATTCCGTCGGAAACCGTAGCGTTCTTCTCTTCTCCGGAAGAGCCCAATACTACATTCTCCATTCACACGCCCAATCCCAATATCATCGGTTTCTATCACTGGGAAACCTACGTTGACGGTCCCCCGCAAAAATTTACCCGTTTGGCAATCGACAAGTTCATGGAAGGCGTTGGTTACAGCATTTATCTTAATAAAACCGAGCTTCACAAGCAGAAGATAACCTCGCTTGATACGAATTACCAGATTCAACTGCGCAACGACGGCAACACGCTCATCGACAAGATTACGCTTGTTGACGCCCTACCCGCGGATTTCACCCTAACCGGCATTGAAATCTTAGACACCCAGCGCACGCTCAACATCGTCGGCGCCATCCTTACTCTTGGTATGAACGAAGTTCCGGAACAGACCAAAGTTGACTTCGACGTTTTGAATTACGAAGTCAAGACCGTGAACGGCAATCAAGTCCTTATCATTAACATGGACATGACTAAGAACCCGCTTCAGAAATCCGGCAACAACAGCACGATAATTTTGAAGCTCATCGGCTCTGTCAAGGTTCCGAGCTAATTTGAAAAGGAAAAGGAAAATACAATGAAAAGAACTATTTCTTTAATTTTGGCGGTAGCCTTCATCGTTTCGTCCTTCGCTTTCGCCGGATGCCAGACTTGGCGCAGAGTCGAACAGGGAAGCACAAACGTAAACGTGAATATGGCGCAGGAAAAGGCTCCGGATAAAAATCCGAACGAGCAGCCCAAGTAATAGCGCGTCTGCAATGCGCTAAACGAGCCCCGGTTTGCCGGGGCTTTTTTATTTTAAGCGGCAAAAGCGCGTTAAATTGTCGAACCGAAAGCGGCGAATTAATCAATTAGCCGGTCTTTTATTTTCGCTTGCGCTTATTATTAAAATTATTAATCGAAAAAAAAGGCGTGCGCGCTCTTTTTATTAGTTTTATTTGCTTGACATAATATAATGAGCGAAACAAGAATGTTATAATGTTGACTAGTAAATTTTCAGAGCATCACGGAGGAACCTATGAGACAACGCAATAATTTTATTATGCTGGCCGTAATTGTAATGGTTACAGCCATTTACTCGTTTGCGTACGCCGCGGACATTTCGCTTTTGAAGGCGAAATATCCAAACGTTAAAGCAGTTTTTAAAACCAAAGACGGTTCGCCGTCCTCTCTTTTCGACTTGAACGCCGCGTCGAAGGGCGAGACGCCGGAATTAAAGGCGCGCAACTTTATGGCCGAGAATTTTGACGCTCTCGGTCTTGGAAATATGTTGGCAAGCTCGCTTAAATACGAAAAAACGACCGATTATAAATATTTTAAGGTCGTTGAATTTCAGCAGTATGTTGGTTCCATTCCCATATTGGGCGCAACCGCCAAAGTCATCATCGAGAGAGATAAAATTGCGCGCTTTACGCATTCCTTACTCGGGACGGAGCAAAACCTCGACCCTTCGACCAAGATTTCTTCTATCGACGCGGTTGAAGCCGCTTTTTCTCTTAAGAATATACCTCTTCCGACGAGTGATGACAAAAACGAACTAGCCGCGAAGGCGCAGCTTCTTTTCGACGGCTTTACCCCCGGAACTCCTCTTGTTTACGTCGTCCGCGCTGACCTGCGTAAAATGGGACCGCATAATTATTATATTTTTATTGACGCAAAGAACGGCTCGGTCGTCAGAGTTTACAACCGGGTAGTATTCGACAAAATGATTAACACATGGCCGTCCAACCCCGGAGCCGACGGAAAGAACGCTTTAATGCAAAAGCAGATTCAGCGACTTGAACAGTCCGGCGACGTTAATACGCTTACAGGCGACTGGCAGAGAGTCTTCGGATGCCCGTACGAATATGAAAAAATTCCCATAAATTACGGTCAATATTCCTTCAACGTTCCGGTTTGCACCGAAAAGCAGCAGGCCGTAGAAGACGCCAACGGCGACTTTTATTACAATCCTTACATTGAAAATGCGAACGGCAATTCGCCTTTTACGCCCGCCAACAGCCGCGACGATATTTTTGCCGAAGCGCATCTTTACTATCATCTCGATTCGTTTTACGCATGGCTTCAGAGCGTAAGCGCGCTTTTAAACGGCTCATACGGCGGGATAAACGACCCGTTCAAGCAATTCAATGAGAAACCCTTCCGCGGCACCGTAAATTTCAAAATGCCCAATATTACAAAATTGTTCAATCCTACCGGCGGCGGCGAAGACCTTATGCCCTTCGATAACGCTATGTATATGCCCGCCGGCGCGCTCTTCCCCGGTTACGAACGTCCCGAAGATTCCATCGTTTTAGGGCAGGGAACTAACGTCGATTTTTCGTACGACGCGAACATCATTTATCACGAACTTACCCACGCAATGATAGACACCGTCGCAAAATTGGCGGGCGAAGATTTTGCCGATTACGGCATTTCCAACGATCCGGGCGCAATGAATGAAGGCTACGCCGATTTCTTTGCGAGTCTTTTTGCGGAAACAGATAAGATGGGCGAATACGTCGGTCCGCGGCTGGGCACGGGCGAGGGCGCGATGCGCAATATGACTAACGAATACAAATGCCCCGATTATATGTGGGGCGAAGTGCATCAGGATTCGATGCATTTTTCGGGCGCGTTGTGGCGCATGAGAGACGAACTAATGAAGCTCGACGGCGCGACGAAAGAAAAAATCGCCGCGGCGGTCATGCTTGGAATCGCCCAGCTTTCGCAGGTTCCCAGCTTTGACGAAGCCGGTTTATTCACGGTGGACGCAGTCGATAAAATCTTCGGCGCGGCGGGCAAAAAGGCGGCCCAGGACGCGTTGGCTTTGCATAACGTAATTGGGTGCGAGCGCGCCATTCCTATGACCGGCGATCCTTCAAAGCCCAAAGATATGCTTTTCCTCCCCGAAAAATCTACTTTCGGCGTGGATAAGGCTCCGGGGTATTTGCAGCTGAAAATTCACGTTCCGGCCGCGCACAATCAAATAGTCGTCGCCTTCTACGTTCAGAAGGCAAGCGGTTCGCTCGGCGGAGCGACCACTCTCGACGTTTATGCGTCTATTAAAAAAGATAAAATAATTCAATTCTCATACGGCAACGGTCAGTCAAAACCCGACGGATTCAAGACTGGACGCTTTCAGAAGCTCTCTTCAAGCGATAAGCCCGGCTACGATCAGTACCGTCTTACAATCGGTCAGGCAAGCGGCGAAGAGTGGCCCGGCGAAGGGGATTACTACATTGCGTTTCTTAACGCCACCAACGGCGGCGATTTGCTCAGCCAGCTCGGAGGAGGCGGCAGCGTGATGAGAAACATAATCGCTATTACCCGCTACGAAGCGGTAGCGACTCCCGACGGCGACGAAGAATTGGTTGATAACGACCCCGAAGTTCTCGACAATCCGGTTGAAGAAGACGTAACGGAAACGGTTGAAGTCGTTGACAATACTGAAGTAACGACTCCAGACGGCGACGAAGACGCGGCGGAAGAAGCGGTTGAAGAGCCCGTAGAGGAGCCGTCCGAACAGACAGAAATCGCGGAGACGGCGGAAGAGGTTTCGGATACGACCGGCGACGAGACGACCGAAACCGAGCAGACGGTTAAAGGATCGTCCAGTTCCGGCTGCAACGGCGGATTTGGCGGCGCGGCGCTTATGCTTGCCGGTTTGGCTTTAGCTATAAGAAAACTGCGCAAATAAACAAGTAAAACTGGAGACAAGCGAAGGCTTGGTATTTTTAATTAAAAAGCATTTCGGAGGAAAAGATGAGTTTTAAAAAGTTATGGCTTCCGGCGTTTGCGCTGGCTTTATCGCTCGGCGCGTGGGCGTGTTCGGGAAGCGAAAAAACGGTTCAACTTACCGACCAAGATTTGAACGAAAACGAAACGGCGGAGAACGAAAGTCCTGAAACCGACGTCGAGGCGCAGTGCTCTATGTACGATGACTGCCCGGCCGGCAACGACTGTAGAGACGGCAAATGTCAAAGAGCTATTCTTTGCATTACAAGCAACTCCGAGTGTTTGGAAGACGAAATTTGCGATAAACGCCCATGGGAAGCCAACGGCTACTGCCGCAAATTCTGCACCACCGATTTAACGTGCCCTTCGGACGGATGGTGCCTTAACGGCGTTTGCCGCAAATACGAAACATTCGACACCGGAACGCCGCTTAAAACCGGAACCGAACCCAAGGCGAAGCTCAAAGCCGGTTTCGGCAAAGCTCCTCTCGACTATCCGTTCGGCGTAAGTCTAGGCGGCTACGGCACCAGAAAAGGCCCCAACTCGCCTTACGCAAATAAAATGGGCGGTTCCACAGGGGCTTACGAGCGTCCGTACGTCAAGGCTTTTACTCTTGATAACGGAACCGACAGCATTATTTTCGTGCGCCTGCCTATGATTTTCGGCACCGATTACATGGCGACTGAAGTAATCAAACAGGTAGCCAAAGCGACCGGCAAAGACATTACAAGACATCTGGTAATGTCCGCGACGCATACTCACTCCAATCCCGCCCGTTTCTGGACAATTTTGCCGGGCAAAGGGTTCGGCGCTCTAGGCTTGGACGAATTCAACTACGAAATTTTCCTCCGTCTTTCAACGTCCATAGCTAAAGCTGTCATCGAGTCGATGAAAGATGAAAACATGAAACGCGCGGCGTTCGGTTACGCCATCGATCCGGATTACGACGCCGATAATAAGGTAGCTCACGACAGGCGCAAAGAGAATAATCCGCTCGACTGCCCGAAAAACCCTTCCGACCCCAAATACTGCGATCCCGCCAAAGGAATGAAATGCAACTGCGGATATAAAGACCCGCGTATGACGGTTATGCGCATCGACGATTGGAGCGACGAGAACAATAAAAAACCGATGGCGGTTTTAATTAATTTCGCGGCTCACGGCACCATAGACGACGTCGTTGATACTTTCTCCACTCAGGATACCGGCGGCGGCGTGGAGCTTATGTTCCAAAAGAATTTCGAGGCCGAAACTGGCAAGCACATTGAAGCGGCTTTCCTGCAAGGAATGGCCGGAGACGTTTCTCCGGGAGGCGGCGAGTACGGCCACTCTCACCAGCTTCAGATGCAGAAGGTCGGCGACAACGCCTACCCCAAAGCAAGGGCTCTTTATGACAGCATCGTCGTAACCGACGACGTTGATATGAAAATTATCACCAAGCGCATCCCGATTGACAGAGAATCGATAGGTTACACCGATAAGCAGTTTTTCTCGTACGACATTATCGAAGAGGGTTGCAAAGCGCTTAAATTAGAAGGCGACGCCTGCGCTAACGCCAACCAAGACGAAGTTATCGACGCCGCGTGCGCCGCGATAGAGAAAGAATCCGGCATGCCGGTTTCCTATTGCATGAACAGCTGTCTTTATGAAATTCCTCCCTACGGAAACATCCGTTTCGGCGGTTTCCAGTGCAGTATGGCCACCGCCAAGAACGACGACCTGTACGAAACTAGAATTTGGGACGGCTGCCTTGGCTGCATCCTCAAAATGGAGCCTTTGAACTACGGCGTAATGCCAGAATTTTCCAAAACCAGACTTTCCGCTATTCTCATCCAAGACCTTGCTATTACCGTTCTTCCCGGCGAGCCTTCCAGCATGATGGGAACTATTTTCGTTAATGAAATCGTCGAAGACATTAAGAAGCAAAAGGGCAAGGACGTCAACGCTCTCATTTTGGGCTATTCAAACGACCATCACTTCTATCTAATGGTAGAAGACGATTATTATCAAGGCGGATACAATACTACGATGAGCGTATGGGGTCCCGCATTCGGACGTTACTTAATAAATTCCGGTAAAAGCCTTCTGTTGCAGCTTTTCGACGACGGCTATCCCGACACGTCCAACAATCTTAAGGCTCCGAACTACCCGAAAGCTTATCTCGAATCTATTATGAAGGCGGTAAAAGAGCCGATGTGGCGCGTGCCGGACGCGACGGACGCCTCCGTTGCCGGCAAAATGGTAATTCAGCCGCCAGCAAAATATGAAAGAATGAAAAAATTCAGAATTAAGTGGACCGGAGGAGATCCGGGCGTCGATTATCCTGAGATTATTCTCCAAAAGAAAAACGCGGCGTCTCAAGAGTTTGAGAACGTGATAACTCCGACCGGAAGATTGTACAACGCAGGCATGTTCTATAATATCAAGCTCGAATGGGACAACCTGTGCCTTAACTCGCAGTTCTATCCGGACTGCGAAGCCGACGAAGTTAATATAAACAACTTCTACGTTACCTTTGAAGAAACAAAAGACTTCCCCGAAGGAACCTACAGATTTTTAATCAAAGGAAATTACTACGTTGGAACAAACAAAAACGAGATGGAGAACGACAAAATTAAAGCCTACGAAATTACGACCGACCCGTTTGAAGTCGCTTCCGCCAATCTTATCGTTCACGACCTAGCATACGATTCGGTCAACAAAAAAATTACCGGCGGCTTCTCGTATCCATCCGGCCCGACGACCGACCCCGGCGCAGGCGAGCCTTTCACAAAATTGGAGCAGGCCGGAGCGGTCTTGCATTCGCTCTACACCCCGCCTACGCTCGGCGCGCTAGTTCCCGCTTCCGATATTACCGAGGCGAAAATCACTTTCTCCTACGGAACGGACTCTACGAAGGAAGTCGCAATTACGCCTTCGACGGGCGAGAGCAAGCGTAAAGTCGTAAAGAGCCGCAAGATTGAAAACAATCTGCCGGTTGAAGAATTTGACACGTTCGGCGATAGAATGTGGCCTGCGACCCTTTTCGCGGTTGACGTTCCCGCCGAAGTTACGCTTCCCGCGACAGCCAAAGTCGAGTTCAAAGACAAATTCGGCAACGTCGGAAACGCGACGATTGAACTGCAATAAGGAAGCAAAATCGCCAAACCAAAACCCCGCGGAGTTTAAACTTCGCGGGGTTTCTTTTTTTTAAGTTTATTTGAGGCGATAGTTAGGGGTTTTTACAAAAATTTACATTTAATTTCTTGCAAATATCATATTTTTTTGCTTTATTAGAAAATTGAATTTTGCATGGAGCTTTACTAATGGCCTACAAAATATTGCTCGTTGACAGCGCTTCGGAGAGAAGGGGCAGACTTGCAAAAACCTTATCTTCGCAGGGGTTCGACATCAGCGAAAGCGCCGGAGCGATTGACGCGGCCAAAAGTTTGGTCGTCGAGAATTTCGACACGATAGTATGCGAAGTCGAAATGGAAGGCGTCAGCGGTATAGATTTCCTCAAAACCGTCAAGCGGCGCGAGGAATGGCAATATACGCTTTTCTTTTTAGTCGCTGATGAAGCCGGAGTAAAATACCAATCCGAGGCTATTGAAAGCGGAGCCGACGCATTTATTTTAAGGCCCGCGGACGAATTGGAGCTTGCCGAAAAAATCAACGCCGCCTTGAGAACCGCCTTTGAGAAATTCAGAAAAAACAGCGGTCAGACCGAAGACGAAACCGAAGAATCAATCGAAGGGGAGCTTTCAGACGAGGCGTTGGAAGAGCTTATTCATCTTCTTGAATTAAAAGGCGGCTCCGGCGCGATTAAGTTTTCCGCGTACGGTCAAACCGGAGAAATATTTTTTAAAGACGGCTCGATTTGCGACGCGCAAATAGATAAGCTGTCCGGGCAGGAAGCCTTTTACCGGCTCGCTTTATGGACGGAAGGCTCTTTTGTCGTTTCATACGCCTCCCGCGACGTTAAACGGACAATTACAAAGTCCCACGCGGAACTTATGAACGAAAGAAACCGCCGCGTCTCGATGTGGAACGCGTTGCGCGCCGCCGTTGCGGGCATCGAAAACGTCGGGCTGGCCGATTTCATAGAAGATTGCAAGAACGCCGACCTGCCGATTTCGCTTTACAAATATTTTGATTTTTTAAAAAAGCAAATGCCGGGCGCAAATCCGGTTCTAAAAGGGCAGACAGCCAAAAAAGCCTCGCAGATTTCCAAACTTCTCTTCGAGCGGCAGGACGCGCTTAACGCCTTTATTAAAAACGAAACCGTCAGGCTTACCGCCTCGGAATCAATAGAGAAACAACCCGACATACATTCTTCGCCGACGATTATGCTGCTCAAACCGGCAGCAATCGAGGAGCCTCCCTCCGAACCCAAACCCGCGCCCGCAGTTAAACTGCAATCAATGGTTAAACCGCCCGCCGCGCTCGAACCGGCTGCAAACGAGATCTCTAAAAATGCGACGGAAAGCGATGCGGAACATTCTCCTGAACCTCAACCACAACCTAAGCAGGGACAGGAGTCTGAGCCTGCGGTAAAGGACGAACACGACGCCATACTCGAAGCGTTCGCGCGGTCGGCGGAAACGGATAAAACCGCAGAACCGTCCGCGGTTCAGGTAAAAGAAACCAAGTCCGGTGGATTGGGCGCGAAAATTATAGTCGGTCTGCTTGTCGCGGCGGCTGTCGCAGCGGCGGCGGTTTATTTCAATCAAAGCGGCGGATTAAACGAGGACGCGAAGAAAATACTTGAAATAAAGCCGGGCGTTTCCGCAGACGAGCCCAAAGACAAAATGTTTCCGAATGAAAACAAAGAGCCTGAGAAAGCCGCCGAAGAGCTGGTTGATTTGTCGAACATACCTCTTCCGCCTATACACAGTCAGGATATTAAACAGCAGAAGATAGAAAAGACAAAAAGCGGAGCGTCCGGCCAAGGGACGCAGGCTGGAGCAAACGTAAACGAACATTCCAAACCTAAGGAACAGCCCGAAGGCGGAATGCTTATTACCGGCCTTACAAAATCGACGACGGCGCTGATAGGAAATTTAAACGACAAGTCGCCCGTTGAGAAATACATACAGGCCGCAAAGAGTTTTCTTGAAGATCAGGACCTTTTAAAAGCGCGGGAAATAATGCTGCGAGCCCAGCAGCTTTACCCGTCCAACGCCGAGGTTTATTTTTGGCTCGGCGAAATTCAATTGCGCGGACATAAACTCAAGGATTCGCTAAGTTATTTCAAACAAAGCGTCGAGAAAAACGCCAAATTTGCCCCCGCATACATGAGGATAGGCTATATTTACGAATACACCAAAAACAAAGAAGAAGCGAAAAAAGCCTATGAGACATTCCTTACGCTGGTGCCCAAAGGCCCGGACGCGGATAAAGTAAAAGAAATTCTCAACGATCTTCAGAACTGACGACGCATGATAGTCCTCGGAATAGAATCATCCTGCGACGAAACCTCGCTGGCGATAGCGCGCGAAAACAACGAGATAGTTTCGAGCATCGTAAGCAGCCAAGTTGACATTCACGCCAGATTCGGCGGAGTGGTGCCCGAAATAGCGAGCAGAAATCATCTCGAATCGATGCCGAGTCTGCTTGATAAGACGCTCGAACAGGCGGGAATGACGCTGAAAGACGTACAGGGAATAGCCGTTACAGCAAGACCCGGCCTGATAGGCGCGCTGCTTGTCGGCGTTCAATTCGCCAAATCCTTATCGTGGGCTTTGCAAATTCCTTACGTCGGAACGCATCACATCGAGGCGCACCTATACGCCGCGCATATTATTAAAAATCAGCCGGAACCCGAATATCCGTACGTCGGGCTCGTCGTTTCGGGCGGACACACGAGCCTGTTTAAAGTAAAGGGCGTAGGCGACGTCGAGCAGCTGGGCAATACGCGGGACGACGCGGCGGGCGAGGCGTTCGATAAAGTGGCCAAACTGCTTAACATCGGCTATCCAGGCGGGCCGATTATAGATAAATTGGCCAGATTGGGCGACCCGAACAGGTTTGAATTCCCCAAGTCGATGCGAAGCCGCGAAAGTCTTGATTTCAGTTTCAGCGGCCTTAAAACGGCAGTCAGATTGCATCTGGCTAAAAATCCGCCTCAAAACGAAACGGACGTCCATGACGTTTGCGCAGGAGTCGAAAAAGCCATCGCCGAAATATTGGCGATTAAAACCGCACAGGCTTTGGACTTCACCGGCCTTAGCTCTTTGGTAGTCGCGGGCGGAGTTGCCGCAAACACCGGAACGCGGCTCGCAATTAACAAAATGGCCGAAGAAAAAGGCGTCAAAGCCGTTTTCCCGCCATTGTCGTTGTGCACGGACAATGCGGCGATGGTGGCGGCTCTTGGAAGGCGGTATCTTATTAGCGGAGTCAGAAGCAGTCTGTTTATGAACGCCGAGGCTTATCGTCCGCTCGGAGCGGAAGGCGTCTCTCCGGCAGGAGATTGACGTGCATGTCCTTTTGTCCTTTTATTTTAGCGTTTCGTCAACCGCGGCTTGACACGCGGCAAAAGTTAATTTAGATATATTTGTAATATTTGTAGAAGGCGGAAAAGATCGAAAGCCATGTGTAAAGAGCTGGTATTGTATCTCGCGCAAGAAAAGGCGGTTAAGCGTTGGCAGCTGGCCAACGCCCTTGAAATTTATCAAGCCTTTCCCGACTCGCTCGCCTTGAACCTCGTCCGCCTCGGTTATTACGACGAGGAAGATTACCTAAAAGCGGTTCAGAGTTTTTACGGCGTTGAAAGAATCAACGAAGACATGTTAAAGCGAATACCGAACAGAGTCGTTCGGCTCGTTCCGCGGGACATTGCCGCTCAGTATTCCGTAATTCCCGTAGGGATTAAACAAAATCAGCTTTTATTAGCCGTCAGGCCGCCCGCCGAAACGGCCGCGTTTCGCATTTTGCACCTGTTTACGGGCTATGCAATAAAGCCGGTCGTGGTTCGCCACAACGCTTTTTGCGACGCAATGGCAAAATATTATTCGATAGAAATTCCGAATTTAGAAGTTCCCGACAGTCTTATGTCGAAGTTTGAAAAGTTGAAGCCGACCGGCAGAGAGGCCGCGGCGCTTTCGTCGTCGAGAAAAAGCTCCAAACTTTCGTCGGCTGGAAGCGGCGATTCAGGCGCGATAGGGCCTCGCTCGCTATACGACCAAGGGCATAATTTTGCGAGAAGGCAGAACGTAGCGAACAAGCTCGACCGCGCGATTTCAGACGACGCGCTTTTATTGGAGGAGGAAGTCGAATACGCGCAAGACGCCGAACAGGTGGAACTCTACAAGAAATCGGAAAGAGCGAGAGGCGATTCGCGCACCGAAGAGCCGGACATCGAAGATAAAATAGAGTTGATTAAGCCGCAGGATTACGCCGACGCCAGAGTCTCTGTAAAAAATTTAAGCTCCGCCGATACAATTCCGCCTTTTGAGGTTTATTCCAACAAAGAAAAAAGCCTTCAGACTCCGGAGCAGATTAACGAAAAATTTGAGACGATATTCGTAGTAGAAGCCTCGAAAAAGGGCGAAGAGCCCGATGACGAGCCTATAACCGCCATCAATGAGATTGAAATCGAGTCGAAGACGATTAAACGCCCGTTTGAAACCAAGACCGGAAGTTTCGACAAAGAAGTAGATTCTTTCGTCGATAACGCGCTCGATTTTGGCGAAGAGCAGACCTTAGATCTGAACGAAGAGGTTAAGGAAACCAAATCGGAAGAAGTCGAAACAACGCCGTCTGAACCGTCTTTGGAATCTTTCCCGGCCGAGCCGGAAATAAAGGTCGTGCAAATTACGCTTCCAAACGGTTCTCCGCTTGTGGAACTTAAAAAGAAATTGAACGCGGAAATAGACGGCGCGCCCGCGGATATGAGATTGTCCGACGACGCGAAGACTACTATCGACGTTCGACCGCGTCAGGTTACCGAAACGTTTGAAAAAGCCGCATTAAAGCCGGAACCGACAAAAGAGCCTGAACCCCAACGCAAAACGGTTCGTAAAAGCGAAAAAAGGGAAGAGCCTAAACTCGAAGAGCCGCCTAAAAAAGCGCGGGTCGAAGCCTCTCCTTCGGTTGAACTTAAAGTCGAGCCGCAGGTTGAAGAAAAAACCGAAGCGCAGCCGGAGTTAAAAAGCGAACTCAAACCCAAACCCGAACCAGAACCTAAGACCGAACTTAAACCTGAATTTAAAGCGGAACCGGCTACGGTTGTTTCGCTGGCGCCTCGTTCAACCGAACCGGCGGCGGGAGGGTTTGATCCGGACGCGCTCTTAAGCGATTTGAACTCGACGTTGACGGAAGCGGCGACGAGAGACGAAATAATCGAAGCGTGTTTGAAATTTTTGTCGGCTTTTGCGGGCAAAGTGGTATTTTTCTCAATTAAGGGCAAATCGGCTTCCGGTTTTAAAAGTTTTGGTTTGGAAGGCGGAGACGATAAGAGCAAAATTTTAAAAATAGATTTATCGCTCATTTCTCTGTTCCGTTCCGCCGTAGAGACTATCGCTCCTTACATGGGCGAGCCGTTCGACGACGACGCGATAGCCGAGCTTTCAAAACATTTCGGCGCAAAGCCCGCAAAGGTAGCGGTAATTCCGATTCACATCAAGGAAAAGCCCATCGGATTATTCTATATGGACTGGGCTGCCGGGGAAACTACCGACATGTCTTTCCAGTTTGCGAAGGATTTACGCAAAATAATTTCCGCCGCCTTCCAGACTCTAATTTTGGCCAAAAAACTCGGAGTATAATTACCGTTCAAGGTTTGCGGGCGGATAGAACGAACAATCCTTTTTGCGCTGTTTCGTCGCAAAATCCCATACAAGAACGCCGCGTTATTTCCTCGAATCCAGCGGCTTGAAGCATGGCGAAGTATTCCGGCTCGTCGTAGGCTTTCATCGTTTCGGCGCAAGACGTCGTTTCGCCGGTCGCGAGAATTACCGTAAAGTATCTCGTCGTCGCTGTTTTGCTTTGCTCGTCGTAAAAATGTTCGGTAAGAAGCAGGTGCGGCTTTTCCGAGAAAAGTCCGCTTTCGCGCGCGCTCCATTCGCTCGGCGTTCGTCCGATAAATTCAACCATAGATTTCTCGTGCGGTTCGATTAATAAAACGCCGCCGGGTTTTAAGGCCGAAAAAGCCTTTGCCAGCAGCAGCTTAGCTTCTTCGGCGCGGAAGACGTTGAATTCGCCGTATAAGAAAATAGCCGCGTCGAAGCTTTCGCCGAACGGGGTTTTGCGCAAATCGCCGAGTATGTAATCGCAGTCAAGTCCGTATGCTGCGGCCGTTTCGCGCGCGTAGCTTATCGACGCGGGCGAAAAGTCGATGCCTACGACGCGACAGCCGAAGCGGGCGAGACGCTCGGCGTAAAGCCCTGGGCCGCATCCCATATCTAGGACGAGGCCGGGGCGACCTTTAAGAGCGGCTGCATAAATCCATTTTACCTGCTTGTCGATGATTTCAAACCTGCGGCTGGCTAAGTTGTGACTTTGCGTAAGGTGTTCATTCAGCATTCGCGAGCTGAACGCATCGTCGTTCCAAGGTATTTTTTCTCCTTCGCTCCAAGGTTTCGGCGGGAGGGGGCGCGTAAGAATATCCGAAAGCGTTTTGTATTTCATTTTTAAGGTTTCGTTTCGCGTTATATTTCCAGCTTAAATAAAAAAAGCGGGCATTGCCGCCCGCTTATACCGAGTTATTATTTTTTTGTTTACGCTTCCAGAACTTTTTTCAGGATGTTGTAAGCGTCGGTCAGCTCTTTCTTAGTAATGGTCAGAGGGGGCGCAAGGCGCAGCGTGTGCGTATGAGTTTCCTTTACTAAAAGCCCTTCTTTCATCAGAGCCTCGGCGAATTTACGCGCTCCGCCCGCTTCCGGGTAAAGGTCGATGCCGAACCACAAGCCGCGTCCGCGAATTTCTTTGACGCGTTTGCTCTTGATTTTGCGCAGCTTGCCGAAGAACCATTTGCCGAGCTCTTCCGCGCGCTCTACGAGTTTTTCCTCTGTCAGCACGCGCATGGCCTCGCGGGAAATCGCCGCCGCCAGCGGATTTCCGCCGTAAGTCGAGCCGTGGCTGCCGGGATCGAACACCGTCAATATCTCTTTGCTCGCTACAACCGCCGACACCGGATAGAAGCCGCCGGAAAGCGCTTTGCCCAGCGTTACCATATCGGGCTTAACGTCTTCGTGCCAGCAGGCCAGCAGCTTGCCCGTACGGCCTAGACCGGATTGAATTTCGTCGGCGATCATAAGCATTTTGTTGTCGTCGCAAATCTTGCGTACTTCCTTAATAAAGCCGTCCTTCGGTATTTTAACGCCGGATTCGCCCTGAATCGGCTCGAAGAGGAAGGCGACCGTATTGGGCGTAACGGCGTTTCTCAGAGCGTCGGCGTCGCCGTAGGGTATAACCTTGAACCCCGGAGTAAAAGGACCGAACCCTTGTTTGTATTCTTCGTCGGTGGAAAAGCTGACGATGGTGGTCGTGCGTCCGTGGAAGTTTCCTTCGCATACGATTATTTCGGCTTTGCCTTCGGGAATGTTCTTATATTTGTAGCCCCATCTGCGCGCCGCTTTAAGAGCCGTTTCGACCGCCTCGGCTCCCGTGTTCATCGGCAAAATCATTTCGTAGCCGAGCAGTTCGCATATCTCCTTGCCCCACAAGGGCAGCTGGTCGTTGCGGAAAGCGCGCGACGTGAGCGTAACGCTTTTCATCTGCTCGATTGCCGCTTTGAGGATGCGTTTGTGGCAATAGCCTTGATTCAACGCCGAGTATGCGGCGAGGAAATCCATGTATTTCGCGCCGTCCGCGTCGTAAACCCAGACGCCTTTTCCTTTTGAAATAACGACGTCTAGCGGTTTGTAGTTGGGCGCGAGATATTTCTTCTCAAGCTCGATAAGTTCCATGCTTTTGGATTTTTCGGTCATGTTTTTAACTCCTTTCGTGCGACGATGCAAAGGGCAAAAGCGCCGAAAAAAGTAAATATACCTTTAAACGGTTTAAGTCAACACAAGAAAATTACGAGCGAAACGCCGTCCGATTAACGGACGCAAGTCGCGGGCAACTATAATAAATGATTAAAGGCTTTTTGCGCAGCGAAACCCTACGTCGTCGAAACGTCGCTTAGGAGGACGCTTGAAACGCGCGCTTGTACGGTCTCCGCTGAGACGCTCGCGCCAGGAGCCGCCTCTAATAATTTTTAATTCTCCTTCGGCAGGCCCTTTGGGGTTGTTCCTCGAATCGGCCGCGGAATAATACCGGTCGCCGTACCAGTCGGAGCACCACTCCGATACGTTTCCAATCATGTCGTAAACGCCGTAAGGCGATTTCCCTTTTGCAAAACTCATTCCGGCCTGCGTCAACGCGCTGCCGTCGTCGTAGAAGGAAACCGCCCATGTAACTAGGTCGCCGTATTTTTCTTTAGTCTGCTTATCGGCGACGTTTGCCACCGCGACGCCGATATTGCCCCAAGTGTCGAATCCTTCGTTGCCCCAAGAGTATTTCCATCCCGTATCTCCGCGGGAAGCTTTCTCCCATTCGGCTTCGGTAGGCA
Organism: uncultured Myxococcales bacterium; assembly: GCA_964400725.1. GTDB lineage: Bacteria > Myxococcota_A > SURF-8 > SURF-8 > CAYNVS01 > CAYNVS01. Next base: position 1,568 of record CAYNVS010000053.1, on the reverse strand, counting down.
GGCGCAGCCCGTACGCTTTGCAGTAAGCCTCGGCCTGTTCCCAAGACACGCAGTTCATCGGGTAATTCTCATGCGATCTTTTGCCCCAGACGCAGGCAAAATTCCATTCGTCTCCCGCGTCGGATACTTCTAGTCCGTCGAAAGGGCATTTGCGCGACCTGACGCATTTTGCGTACTGCACAAGCGTAACTTCTTTTTCGTCTATCTCAAAGGCGTCCAGCGTCGTTCCGTGGTAGGGAAGTTCGTCGTTTGAGCATGCGTCGTCGTAGTCCTCGTTGCAGCCCATATTAAATAGCCCTTCGACAATGCGTATTCTTTTTGATAAAATATCGCCGGTCGGTATTATTACAAAATCTAGATTTGGCAGTTGCTCCAATTCTTCTTCCGAGTTTTCGTCCGGTTCTTCCAATTCAGTTTCTTCGTAGTCTGGGGCGTCAAAGAGTTCCGTCGTCTCCGCGTCGGGTTGTTCGTTTTCAATATTTTCGATTTCAGTCTCGTCGCCGTCTGACGCGTCTGCCGGTTCGTCTTCGGCTGCGGCTTCTTCCGATGTTTCTTCGCCTTCAGAAGAGCCGTCCCAAAAATTTTTCTGACGTTCGACGGCCTGTCCGCAGCCTGTTGAAAAAAACGCCGCCGCGAGCGCTAAAAAAGGCAAAATAAAGGAAGTAATCAACGCGCGTTTTTTCATAAAAGACCTCTTTGTTGTTTAACGGTTCTTTTAAAGATAATAGCGCCTGACGAAAAATAGCGCAAACATCCTTTGATAAGTCGCGAGCGGAGAAGTTTTTTGCTTTTTTTGCAATTTTAGATTTACGATTAAACCCGCATGGCTTAAACTTTTTCCAACATTAATTTTTATTAATCGTTTGACAAAAAGCAGGTATTACATGCGCAATAAAATTATATTTGCGGCTATTGCGGCTATTGCGGCGGGAGCGTTTTTCGGATGCTCGTCCGGCGGCTCGAATGAAAAAAAGGTATATACTAAAATCGCCGCGGACGTAAAACCGGCCGATTTGGTTTTGCAGCCGAAAGAACCCATTGTCGTAGAACTCCCCGACGGCGTTGAAATCAAGGCTATGACGCTCAATATTTACGGCGGTCATTACGCGACGGCGGACGAAATTGCGGCCTTTTTAAAGCCGCTCGATCTTGACGTTTTGGCTATCGAGGAATGTCCCGACTCGTTTCGCGAAGTTTTTGCGGAAAAATCCGGTCTGCCTTATTATCAAGGGCGGGACGTCGTTCTGTTCAGTAAAACCGAACTTAAAAACGCCGAAACCGTAAATTTGCGCGGAACGCGCCAGTTCAACCATGCGACTACCGTCGTTGGCGGCGTTGAATTTTCTTATTACGCGACTCATCTTAGCTGGGACGTTGACGGATCGCTGGAATGCCGCAAATTTGTAGACGAATTCCTCTCGAAGGATCCGGTTCCCAGACTCGTATTGATGGGCGATTTCAACGACGAGACGTTCAGCGGCCAGATAACCATTCTTAACGAAGTCGTTACTGACGCGGCGAGCGCAATGGGATGGTTTCCGGGAGAGCGGATTTCTTGGCCGTCTTTC
>CAYNVS010000052.1:0-17840 GCA_964400725.1 uncultured Myxococcales bacterium | reverse complement strand
CCGGCCCTCCAGATTTCTCCAGAGAGCCAGTTCGAGAAACAGAAAGTGGTGGAGGCGAGGGGAGTCGAACCCCTGTCCGAACAAAGTCGCGGGAAAGGCTCCTACACGTTTAGTCAGTCATTTAATTCTCGCGTCGCGAACCGCCGACAGACAGGCTGTTCGTTTCGCCATCTCCTAAATCTCGCTTTGCTAACGGAGAAGTAGCAATGCCAGCCTACAGAGGTTCACGCCCCATTATCAGCCTGAAGGCCCGCTGAAAATGGAACGTAGCGGTCTTAAGCCGCTAATGCGTAATTTTCGTTGGCAGTTAAGCCTGTGCGCCTTTTTAACGAGGACGGCGCGCCCCGACATGCTCCTTTGCCGATTCTTTACCCGTCGAAACCGTGGCGCCCCCAATATTTAAAAGAACGATTTCATGTAAATTTTTACATGAAATTTAATTATTAGTAATACTATAATTTGGCGGTTCGATTGTCAAGCTATAATTTGCTATTGATTGGAGTTCATTAAAATCATTAACCAAATTAACAAAAAAAGAAACCCCTCTCGCCAGGGAGAGGGGTTGCGCGCGCCGTTCAAACCGCCGCTAAATCTTATATTTTTCAACCAACTGCGATAACTCCGCCGCTAACTTCGTAAGTCCTTCAACTTCCTTCTGAAGTTGAAGCGCGCCTGCCGCCGTATCTTTGCCGCCGGTAGAAACGTTTTCCATCGCCTGCGATATTTGCATTATTCCCGACGCCTGCTGATTGCTTGCCGCCGCAATCTGCCTGGATTTGTCCGCGCTCTCCTCAAGCACCCTCGCAAGTTTCTCAATGTTGTCCTGAACCGATTTCACCGCTTTCCGTCCTTCTTCGGCGCGGCGCAGCAACTCGCGTATTTCCTTGCTGGCGGCTTTGCTTTGCTCCGCTAAATTGCGCACTTCCGCTGCGACAACCGCGAACCCGCGCCCGTGCTCTCCGGCCTTTGCTGCCTCAATAGCCGCGTTGACGGCCAAAAGGTTCGACTGTTCCGCCAAATCGTTCACGTTGTCAACAATATCGCCTATTTGCGAAATCAATTCCATAGCTTTTTGCGCCTCGGCAATGGCTTTAAGCCCTTGCTGTCCGCCCATTACGGCTTCTTCCGCTACTTTTACGACGTCCTGAGCGCGCGCCGCGGCTGAGCGGCTGGTCTGGTTTATTTCCTCGACCGTCGTGCTAACTTCCGCCACCGTCGAGGCCTGTTCCGATGCGGTTGCGGCCGACTGTTTCGCCGTGGAAGATATTTCCGCCGAGCTTACCGCAAGCGACTTGACCACGTTTTGAATGTTTGAAACTATTTCCCTAAAATTTTCAATCATTACCTTGAAACTTGCCTGCAAAGCGCCGATTTCGTCTAATTTATCCGGCGCTTCAATCTTCGTCGTCAGGTCGCCCTTGTCGATGCGTCTGCTGGCTTCCGCCAAAGCGGCGAGCTTTCGCAGGTTGGCGCGCATAAAAATATAAGAAAAAGTTATAATTAAAGCCATAAAGAACAAACCGACCAAAACGGCGTTAAGGCTTTCCTGCCGAATTCTTTGCGTTACCAATCCGGTGGGAATACCTACTCTGAAGTCGCCCCAATGCTGGCCGAGTATGTCGATAGGCGCGGAATATTCAAAAAATTCAAATCCTTCGCCGTCCGCCGTTATTGATATGTTTTGATGCTCGTGGTTTTTTTCTCCGGTTGCCCCTTCGACGCTGGGACGAGTGGAGACGACGCCGTACGGCTGATTGTTTCGTCTCTTTTCCCATTTGGGGCTGGAGTGTACAGGAATATAACCGTCGGTGGTAACTATATATAGATAGTATATATTTTCCGCCTCAAGGAACGCTTCCTTAATGTCTCCGAAATTCTTTTCGAGAAAAAGGTCGTACGGTGTACGCCACATTCCGTCCGATCCGGGCAAAGGTTCATAGGAGGCCCCGAATAAATCGTTTTTGGAAAAAATTCCGTTGGCGACGGCTTTGTTAAGTATATATTCGACGTTGCGCGCGCCTATGGAGGTGTTTTGATGTCCCATATGATCGAAAGTGTAATAAAGCTGAGACCTTATTGACGCAACCTGCATCGCGACGCTTCCTATGTCGAGCAGTAGCAGGGCGACGATTAGAAATAAAATAATTCTCTTAATCATTTTCTATTCTCCGCTTTTAACGACGACGTTTTGGGGAAGATTGGAAGGCATGTTCAACTTGAATTTTTTAACGACTTTCGCGTTGACCATAGGTATTCCCTGACTGGCTTTAATTATCGGAAGCTGCGTTGCCGGAGTCCCATTGAGAATTTTCAACGCGTACTCAGCCGAGAGCTTGCCGTGCTCGAACGCGGACTCGGCGAAGGCGCAAAGCATTCCGTCTCCGACGCTTGTGTCGCGAAATCCGAACATTGGCACTTTAAGATTTTCTTGCGTCCATTTAATAACTTCTTCTGGGCTCATACTTACGGATTCGCCGCTTTTTTTGATTGTATTGTAGTTGTAAACGCCTACCGCATCGACAGTTCCATTAAAGCCCTTAATCGCTTTTTGCCAGTCCTCGAAAGTTGAGGGAAGTTTCCATTCGGCAACTTCTATAAATCCCTTCAATTCCTCTTTCATAAAGGTAAAAGTAGCGCGGGAGGTAACGTCGTCGCATGAAATCATTGCGATTTTTTTTACGGGCATAAACAAGTTCAGCAGCGAAACCGCCTCCTTAAGGTTGGAACGCTCAATAATTCCCGTAACGTTTGTCGAAGGGTAGCCGTACTTACTTGGGTCTTCGTTGACTCCGTTGAATACTATGGGCAACGGCGTGCCAACGAACTTCATTCCGAAGTATTGCTGGGCGTTATCGTCTGCTGTAATTACGACGCCCGGTTTAAACTGTTCCACTTTCTTTTTTGCTAATTCTCCGGCCTGAATCATCCACGCCTCGTCGGTTTTGCGTTTTGTGTCCATGTAAAATATTTCAAACTCGACGTTTTCAGGCACAATAGTTTCCTTAATGCCTTTTGCGACTCCGTCCGACCACGCATATCCGTCGTGGTAGCTGTTTACAAAAAGAATTTTTCGAGCTTTAACCCCGCCGGCCTGCTCCGACGCCGCGGACGTTTGCTTCTTAGCGTGAGTTTCTTTTTACGGCAGTTGATTCGAGCACGCCGCCGCTGAAAAGACAATACAAATAACCGTAAAAACGATTAAGCCAAAGATGCGTATTTCTCTTGATGCTCCTAATTCCATGCGGAAACCTCCATCGTTTGGGAAAGCGCTCTAATATTCTTTTACAATTACGTTTTGCGGCAAATTGGCGGGAATATTCAGCTTTAACTTTTTAGCGGTTTTCAAATTTATCATAGCGGTTCCTTGGCTGGCTTTGATAATAGGCAGTTGGTTTACAGGCGTTCCGTTCATAATTTTTAAAGCGTATTGAGCCGCCAATTGACCGTGTTCGTGGCCGGATTCGGCTAAGGCGCACAACATACCGTCGGGCGCGCTGAAAGCGAAAAATCCTAAAGTTGGAACGGTCGCGTTTTCGGCCGTCCATTTCATTACTTCTTCGGGCTTCATGCTGACCGATTCGCCTTGTTTTTTAAGCGTGTGGTACATATAAATGCCTATTGCATCCGCTTTTTTATTAAAAGTTTGAACCGCCTGCTGCCATTCTTCAAATGTGTCGACCAGTTTCCATTCCACTACTTCGGCGAGCCCTTTAATGTCGTCTTTCATAAAAGTAAACGTCGCTCTTGAAGTTACGTCGTTGCAAGAAAGCATCGCGATTTTCTTAACCGGTTTGAGCAAGTTTAGCAGTTCGAGTCCGGCTTTGGTGTTGGGTCGTTCTATTACGCCGGTGGCGTTTGTCGAAGGGTAGCCGTACTTGCTTGGGTCTTCGTTTACTCCTGTAAAAACTATCGGCATTGAGGTTCCGACGTATTTCATTCCGAGGTATTTTTGCGCGTTGTCGTCGCCGGTAATTATTACTCCCGGTTTGAACTGATCTATCTTCTGCTTAGCCAATTCGCCTGCTTGAATCATCCACGCCTCGTCGGTTTTGCGTTTTGTGTCCATGTAAAATATTTCAAACTCGACGTTTTCAGGCGCAAAAGTCTCCTTCATTCCTCTTCCAAGCTCGTCGCTCCACGCGTACCCCTCGTGATAGCTGTTTATAAAGAGCGCTTTGCGGGCTTTCGGCGTTGACGGAGCGTCGGAAGCCGGCGCCGCGTGTTTCTTTGCGGCGGTTTCTTTTTGAGGCAGCTGGTTCGAGCAGGCGAAAAATGATAAAAGAACAGCCGCGGTTATGGCAAGCAGCGCAACGCAGTTAAAAGTATTTTTATTCATTTTGGGTTCTCCTTGTTTAAGATTTTCAGTTCCGCTTAGTTTTGCGTCTTAAAAAACGCTTCGAGACTATCCATCGAGCCTCGGTCGCGTTCGTATAAACCGGCGGCCGTAATCGCTATTGACGCGTGCGTTGAAATCATTTCAAAAAAGTCCAAATCGTCTTCGGTAAACGCAGGCTTTTGGATTAATAGTTTGTGAATCAGTAAAACGCCCGCGATTATTCCGTCGGTTTTCATCGGAATTCCGACGATAATCGGATTGTTCTTATCTTCGGTTTTAAGTTTGGCGGCGAATATCGCCTCGTCTTCTTGCGCGATTTCTGCAAGCAGCGGGTCGTCAAAAGGAACGCAGCGTCCCAGCGGGAAAGGATGTCCTTCTCCTCCGGCCAAAACAAACTTTTTCTCTTTCGCGTCGTAAATATAAATAGAAAAGAATTCGGCGCCTAAAAAATTCAACGTTACGTCGCTGAGTCTCTGCACGACTTCTCTTAGGTACATTGTGGAATGGAGCTGGTAAGTGGCCACGTACAAAGAGGTGAATTTACTGCTCTGCTCCTGTATCATTTGATATTCGGACGCAAATTCTCTGTTTTTCTCCTCGGTAACCACTAATTTAGCCTTAATATCAAGCAGCTCTTTTCTTAATCGCTCGTATTCCGCGGTTACTACCGAAAGTTTCGCGTTTGCTTCTTCCAGTTTAGACAGCGCCGTTTTCGATTCGTCTCCGAGGTTGCTCTCCAAGGCGATAATCTTATTGCGCAGCCGCTCGTTTTCCTTGAGCAAATCCTCCGTAAAGCATCGGTTTTCCTCGCTTAAATCGAAAAAATGTTCGTCGAATTTGTTTTTTCGCAAATCAGGTTTGCGCGGAGCCGCCGATTCTTTGCCGTCTTCTGGCCGTTTTTTGTTTTTCAAATCGTCATTTTCCATTTTTTTCGCCTATTTCCTTTATCGCCGCAAACAACGCCGTTTTGCTTATAGGTTTGGTCAAGTAGTAGTCGCATTTCAATTCGCGCGCCTTATTAATGTGCTCGTCTTCTCCTTTGGTCGTAACCATAATAACCGGAATATCGGCGGTTTCGGGGTTTTCCTTCAAGGCTTTCAGCGTCTCGAAACCGTCCATAACCGGCATTACAATGTCCAGTAGTATCACGTCCGGTCTCGTTTCTTTGACTTTCTGAAGAGCCTCTTTTCCGTTTGACGCAGTGTCGATGATAGCCTTTGTTCCCATAAATAGCTGCTTTTCAAAGAAAAGCACCGTCTTGGTGTCGTCCACCAAAAGCACTCTCAAAGAATCCATTTTATTTTCTCCTATTCATCAAGCGTTTCCTTACTGCGTTATGTCCTTAGTCCTTACCCGTCTCGCTCAGACGAATCGCTTCCGATTGCAGTATTTCGGCTAGAACGTCGGGATGAGCCGCCCGGACAACCGCTCCTTTTTCTATTGCGTTTCGGGGCATGCTGTCCGCAACGCAGGAGGCCGGATCTTGAGCGTAAGCGGCGCACCCCGTTTCTCGCAGCTTTTTCAAGCCTTCGGCCCCGTCGGAGCCCATTCCGCTTAGTATCGCGGCCGCCGCCGAAATTGAGCCCAATTTTACCGCCTCGGCCGCGCTCTCGAATAAAATATTAATGGAAGGCTTTTGATAGTCTCTCGGCGGAGAATCGTCGGGGCATAGCCATCCCGCCGCGTTGAACGCCAAATGTTTGGAGTCGGGCGGAAGATAAACGACGCCGTCGCGCATTTCTCCGCTCTTAGTTCTTAATTCGACCGGCAGACCAGCCGCGTCGCCGAGCCAAGCGGCGAGACTTTCGGAAAAACCGGTTGAAATGTGCTGAACGATTACTATTGGCACAGAAAGGCGTCCGTCGAATTTTTTAAGAATTGACGAAAGAACGGCAGGGCCGCCGGTGGAAGCTCCAATTAATATAACTCCGCGTCCCCGCCGATTGGACGAGAGCGACGGTTTATTAGTCAATGCGTTATCCTCGCCTGAAAGGTCGTTTTTGGCCGTCGTCTGTCTGAATTTGCGCGTTACGACCGGAACCGAAGACAAGGCTCGAATCTGCCGTATTAATAGACGTCTTTCCGGCTCGTAACGCTCGTCTCGGAAGTACGGAAGTTTGCCTCTAATCTCAAGCGCGCCCGCTTCAATCGCTTTGAATATCAGTTTCGGGTCGTTCGGGTTAGACTGGGTTATAATTAATATAGGCAGCGGAGTGGAGCTCATAATGGCCGCGGTCAGCTCAATGCCGTTTTCGTTTTTCAAATGAACGTCCATCGTTAAAATATCCGGCGAAAGACGCGCAATCATCCCTATTGCGCTCCTGCCGTCCGCCGCCTCTCCGACGACCTGAATGTCGGACTCTCTCGACAGCGCGTTGCGTATCGCCATTCTGTCGGTCGCGGAATCGTCTATAATTAATACTTTTATCATATTTATGATTAAATCGGATTTATCAGTTTTTTAACCGACGCTAAAAGCGTCTCTTGATCATACTGGTTCTTCACCAGATATTCGTCGGCGCCAGCCTCCAAGCCTTCGCGCCTGTGTCCGTCGTCCGCCATATTCGTTACGAGAATAACGGGCGTGTGCTTAAGTCTTTTATCGGCTCTTATTGCGCGGGTAAGCTCGAAGCCGTTCATGTTCGGCATCATTATGTCGGATACGACCAAATCGAACGTCTTACTCTGAAGCTGCCGCCATGCGTCGGCGCCGTCTATCGCCAGCGAAACTTCGTATCCTCCAGCGGTAAGTATGTTTCTGTGCAGAGCTCTAATCGTCATTACGTCGTCCACGACGAGCGCTCTGGTTTTCTTAGGCTTTGCAGCGTCTTCGCGCCGAGGCGAAGGCGAGGCCGGATCGCTTTTAAAGAAGTTTTTAATAATGTAAGGAACGTCGATAACCGCCGCCAGGCGACCGTCGCCCAAAACAACCGCGCCGCCGACGCCGCCGACGTTTTTCAAATTCCACGGCAGATTGCGCGATACGAATTCCTGCTCGCCGATAATAGAGTGAACGGCAAGCCCCATTTCCAATCCTTCCCAGCGCGCAACTACGACGGAGACGTAAAAAGAATCCGTTTCAAACGAGTCTCCCATTACCGCCGCAAGATTGAGCAGCCGCAGCGGTTCGTCGTCTTTTTGCATAACGACCGAAGCTCCGTCCAGCTTCTTTATTGAATCAATGGGGAACCTCGCGGTTCTTACGATGTAATCGACTGGCAGCGCGCAGACTTTTTCTCCGGATGAGACGAGAAGACCGCGGACGGATAGCAGGCTTGTCGGCAGGGTTAAAACGAAGGTCGCCCCTCCTAGCGATTTTTTGCGCGAAATCCTGACTCCGCCGCCCAGCTCTTCAAGCCGCCGTTTTACTATGTCCAGGCCGACGCCGCGTCCGCTGATTTTGCTGATTTGCGAGCTTGTTGTAAATCCGGGTTGAAACAGAAGCGAAAGAATTTCGTCATCGGAAAGGGCGTTGACTTTGGTTTCGTCCATGAAACCTTTTTTAACGGCCGCGGCGCGTATCTCGGCGACGTTAAAACCCCGCCCGTCGTCCGCCACCTCAAGCTCGACCATCGAACCCCGCATCGCAGCCTTGATTCTTATTTCTCCGACCGGATCTTTTCCGGCCGCCTTGCGTTTATCGGGAGCTTCGAGCCCGTGGTCGATTGCGTTCCGCAATAAGTGCATCAAAGGGTCGCGCAAATTTTCTAAAATGTATTTATCAAGTTCCAAATCGCCGACTTCAATCGTCAATTTGGCTTTTTTGTCAAGTTCGGCGGATATTTCCCGCACTATTCGCCGCCAGCCGGCGGCCGCTTCGTTGATGGGAAGCATCCTCATCCGCTTCATGGCCGAACCGATTTCTTCGGTAAGCCTCCTGAAATTGACCTGTTCGAGGCGGTCGGCTCTCAAAGCCAGTTCCAGTCTTTTCAAAACGTCCGCGAGGCTTTTGCGCGCCGAATCGTCCAAATTTAAATAAATTTCGCGGAAGTCGTTCGCGAGGAGTTTGAATTGTTCAAGTCTGTTGGCCGAGCGCGCTTGAGCGATAAAAAGCTCTCCCGCGAAGGTCATCAAATGGTCTATTCGCGCGGTATCGACGCGAACCGTCGCTCCGGCTAGAACGTCTTTCGCAGCCGCAGTCTCGGTTTCTTCCATTTCGGCTGGGTTTTCCGACGCTTCGACGCGCGCTTCTAAAACCGCCTTAACCTCTTCGGCGGGGCTTGCGGCTTCGCCCTTGCTTCGTTCGCTTAAATTTTTTAGTTCGGCGAGAAGCGCGTGCGATTGCGCCGTTTTCTCTTCGCCGGCGGCGATTTGTTCGATTAGCGCGATTGCGCGGAAAGTAAGCTCGATTAATTTATCGTCCGGCGTTTCGGCGTTTTGACGGTATGGAACGAAGGCGTCTTCAAAATCGTGTGCCAGCGTTACGATTTCTTTAATTCCGACCGTCGAGGCGGCGCCTTTTATATTGTGGAGAACGCGCATTACCCCGTTGAGCCTGTCGATCGCTTCCTGCCCGCGCGCTTTCGGAAGAGCTTCAAGAGCCTGACCGAGCTCGTCGGTAAATTCGCCGACTTCTTCTCGAAAAATTTGCAGCAATTCGGCTTCAAAAGAGTCAAACGAGTTCATGTCAATATCGAAATTCCTAAATCGCGTTCAATTTACGGCTTTCTTGCGGTTGATTGATCGACGACGACGTCCGGATCGTTCAACAAACGGTTGACGTCTATCGCCAGCGTTAAATCTTTGGTTACGAATTTTAGAGGCTTTGATTTATTTTCATCCTTATCCATCAAATTTTCAGCTAAGTCTTCGCTTAAAATTTCTTTAAATCCCGCTATTTCGTCTGCGAGCAATCCTAGCGGTCCGGGCGCGCCCTGAACGACTACGACAAATCCGGCGCAGTTGGACGCTTCGGTATTGAACCAATGAGAAACGTCGGCTAAACAAATCAATTCTCCGCGCAGGTGAATGAATCCCGGCAGCCAAGGCGGAAGGCCGGGAAGTTTCATTATTTGAGGAATTCGTATTATTTCGCGCACAAACTCGGCGGGGACGGCGAAACGGCTTCCGCCCGCGGTAATTATCGCGGCCGTAAGAAGAGACGAGCGGTTTTTATCGTCGCCGATTTTTTGCGCAAGACGGCGGGCGCGCTCTTCTAGTATTCGTTCCCGTTTATCTTCCGGTCTTTCGCCTTTCATGCCAAAGCCGTTCTGCTGAATTCTACAGCTTTTAATAAATCCTTAACCGTAGTAACGTCGTCGCTTAACAAGTCGTTGGGTTCCATTTTTGAAAGAAGATTTATGCAATGCTCAAAATTGTTGCGGCTTTGCGCGAACAAACCCAAATCTCGCTGCGTCAAGGCCTGCCAATATCGTGCGAGCGGATCTTCCGGCGATAAATAAACCGCTCTTCTGAAATTTTCCGCCGCTTCGTCGAACATCTCTTGGGCGTAATAAATCTGTCCCCGCAAAATATATGAAGAGGCCGAGTCGGGATTTGTTTGAATCAATTCGTCCGCAATTTCAAGAGCTTTCGCGTATTCGCCTCTTCCGCATAACGCCTGAGCTTTTTGCGCGGCGTTAGATGTTTGGTCTTCGCCCGCCGCCGATTTTAAAATGCGAAGTTCCGTTTTTTCAGGCGCGATAGTTTCAACGTCCCGTACCGCAAAGCTAACCGGCTTGAACGATTCAAATTCGGGCTCCAACTTTACCTCGACCGGATAGAACCGCTCCTCGCGTCTCGCCGCTTCCAATTCGTTTTCGTCCGAATCGCTTTTTACGTAAACGCTTGTGCTTTTATGATTTGTGCGTTTTAAAACGGGCAGGTCGGGGCGCGGATCGGCGGGAGCCACAATTAAAAGTCCGCCCTTTTTCAAGACGCGGCAAAAGCCTGAAAACAAGTTTTCCAGAGCGTCGTTTCTCATGTAAATTCCGACGTTTCGGAACATAATCGCGTCGATTGAGTCGTCATTTGTTCTGCGGAGCCGCGATTGTATTGACGACGTTTCAAAAACGACCGCATTTCTTAATCGTTCGTCAATTTTAAAGGCGGAACAGACGCCTTCGCGCTCGCTCGCTTTATTAAAGAAACGCTCTTTGTAAGACTGCGGCGCGTCTCTGAAAGACCAGCGCGAATAAACGCCCGCTTTCGCTTTGGCGACCGATTCTTCGCTTATATCGCTGCCGAAGATATGCGCGGATTCCAACGCCTGCCAGCCGAAGGCCTCTACAAGCGACATGGCCAAGGAGTAAGCCTCTTCTCCGCTCGAACATCCAGCGCTCCAAAAGGACGCCGTCGAACCGCGGGCTAAATTTCTCCCGAACAATTCTACGATTTCCGAGAAATGTTCCGCATGGCGGAAAAAATAAGTCTCCGCAACGGTTGCGCTCGATACGATTCGTTTTAACGCCTCGGCGTCGCTTTCCAGCGTCTCCCATAATTTTTCGGGCGGGACTTTTTTTCCTCTCAGCAGCGCTTCCGCCGCTTTTTCAATTTCCTGTTCTACGGTTTTCGTAATTTCGAGCCCGTATTCCGCGCTAAGCATCTCGATAATAGGCGACGCGTTTTTCATGCCGCGTCCTCCGATAAATCCGACGAGTCTATAATTCGAAGGGCGCTCAAAACGTGAATCTGCCTGCCGGATAAATTCAAAACTCCCAGAACGTAATGAGCGTGATCGGTTTCTACCGCCGCGTTTTTAATTTCATCTGAGGAAAGAGTTATTACGCTTTCCACGTTTTGAACGACAAATCCGACTTTGCCGCTTCGTCCTTTGCAAATAATTATAAAATCGCCGATTGAAGGATTGGGCGGTTTCCCGAATATCCGCGCCGACAAGTCGATGACCGGGATAGTTTCTCCTCTGAGGTCGAGAGCTCCGGGAACCCACGGTCGAGCTTCGGCCAAAGGATTAAGGCGGGCGAACGGAGTTATTTCAAGCGCGTAATCCAGCGCAAGCGCGCAGTTCAATTCTTCGACTTTAAAAAGCAGCAGATTTACGATTTCCGATTTTATCTCTTCGTCCAGCGCGTCTTCGCGCAATTGACGCTTCAATTGCGAAACGCGGTTTTGGAGAGCGGTAAGCTCTTGCGCGAGCTCGACGTATTTTTTTACGTCGCTTTTTTCTTTAGTAGTAGCGGTCATATTAATCAATTCTCGGCGCCTGTGTCTAAGCGTATAAAATCGCCGATACGCCATAGTTAAAATAAAACCTCGCGGGGTCGGAAAGGCTTCGCGCTTTCTCCGCCGTTCTCATCCGGCAAAGGCTTAAACTTTAATTTTTACAGCTGCCGCATAATGTCAAATAACGAAAATTTTGCCTGTCGTTTTGCGAACACAACGCAAAAAATTAACAAGCCGCTTTATATTCTTTAAATAATTACTGCATACTTCTAAAATATTTAGTTATGGCTTCAAACCGTTGCATCGCGCCGTAACCGATTTGATATTGCTCTCAAATAGCGCTATTTGTCAAGTTTATTAAAATATTAGTATCAAATTGATACGAATATTGAAAAAGCCTTGAATAATAATAAGTTGGAAACGATTTGCATCGACTAATAAGAAGCATTTCGGCGGTAAAAACAGCTTTATCTACATAGCCTTTGGCATTGTTATATAGCTCGCCGGACGATTTTCTCATAATAAGACCGAATTCTATTGTATTGATTTTGTTTTATTTTTTTGTCTAAGTTTGATAATGTGTAAATTATTCAAGGAGTTGAAGTTAATTAATTATGAATTAAATCGTAATTTTAACGCCGCATTTTTAACATAAACATTTTTATCTCGCATTATGGCCGACGCGGCTTGAAATTTTTGCTATATCCGAATAATATAATTTAGCGCGAAAATAAAAAGGAGCCAAACATGCTTAAATATTTTGCCGGAATTTTCAACGCGCCTTCAAGGCTGCGGAATTTGCAGTCGTCTATAATCGTTTCGACGGCGTTATTTTTTGGATGCGGATTTATGCTCTGTTGTTCAGGCGTTCGGGAAGAGCCGTTCGTTTGGTCGGAGTGGGCGGACTCCGCCAACCCCGGCGCGCCGAGGCCGGAGCGTCCGAACCCCAACTTCATGCGGCGCGATTGGCAAAACCTCAACGGAGAATGGGAGTTCGAGCTGGACGCGGACGATGCGGGTTTAAAGGAAAATTGGGCAGGCTCAGGAAAGCCGTTCAGCCGTAAAATTACGGTTCCGTATTCGTGGACGAGTCCCTTGTCGGGCGTTCAAGCCGATACGGGAGACAAGGGGGGAATCGGCTGGTATAGAAAGAGCTTCGCGCTTTCAGCCGCTCTTAAGGGGCGACGGATACATTTAATAATAGGCGCCGCCGATTGGGAGACGACGCTTTTTATAAACGGAGCCAAGGTTGAGACTAAAAACGCGGGCGGTTATATCCCTATAAAAAGCGACATTACCGATTACTTGAAGGACGGCGCGAACGAAATCGTTCTCCGCATAGAAGATTACGGCGCGGACGCGGCTTACCCGCACGGCAAGCAGGGAAACCCTTGGTACGCGAACGTCGGCGGAGTTTGGCAGACCGTTTATCTTGAAGCGACGGGAAACCGCTGGTTCGAGTCTATTCATTTAACGCCGGACCTGAGCGCAAAATCGTTCAAGGTAAAAGGAATTACGGCGGGCGTCGCCGCGGCGACGTCTTGCGCCGTCAAGGCTTACGCAAAAGGACGCGGGAATGAGCCGGTTTTTAACGCGCGGCTTAACGGCGACGAATTTAACGGTTTAATTTCAGTTCCGTGGCTTGAAGCGTGGTCTCCGGCAAAGCCGAGGCTGCAAGAATTCGAGTGGCTGCTGAACTGCGGCGAAGTCGAAGACGACGTTCGCAATTACGCGGGGCTTAGAAGCGTTGGAAGAGGCGCGCTTCCCGGCAAGGATTACGAAGCGGTTACGCTTAACGGCGAGCCGGTTTATATTCGAGGCGCGCTTGTTCAGGGGTACAATCCTCAAGGTTATTATACCTATCCGAACGAACAATACATTATAGACGACTTGCAAGCCGCGAAGACGGCCGGATTTAATCTCGTCCGTCTTCATATAAAAGCAGAGGAGCCTCTTGTTCTTTACCATGCGGACAGGCTCGGTTTGTTGATCGA
Source organism: uncultured Myxococcales bacterium (assembly GCA_964400725.1). Taxonomy (GTDB): domain Bacteria; phylum Myxococcota_A; class SURF-8; order SURF-8; family CAYNVS01; genus CAYNVS01. The sequence continues at coordinate 4,388 of CAYNVS010000052.1, read as the reverse complement.
TTACGACGTTCCTTGCTACGGCCAGTTTCCTTTTAAAGCCGGAGACGGCGAGGACGCCCGCAAGCGCTGGCGCGATACTATGGAAGGAATGATTGAGAGGGATTTCAATCATCCTTCGATAATTTGGTGGACGCTTTTCAACGAAGATTGGGGTTTCATGTCGCTAACGGAGGAATACGACGCCGGCAAGCGCGAATTCGTAAAAAGCATGCTGGCAAGGGCGAGAGAGCTCGACCCAAGCAGGCTGATTGAAGACCATTCGACTCTTCGTTACGATCACGTCGCGGGAACAGACCTGAATTCGTTTCACATTTATAACGACGACGCGGGCGCATTCAACGCGGAAATAAAGAAATGGGTTGACGGCTGCTACGAAGGCTCCAGCCACAATTTTGCCGAAGGCGAAAAACAGGATACCGCGCCGCTGATAAACGCGGAATACGGGCCGTTTTCGTCGGAATATACGGCGCCGTTATGGAAAAGAGACCGCGATATTTCATGGGGATTCCGTATGCTTACGACAATAATGAGAAGCTACGGGAAGCTGGTCGGATACGTTTTTACCGAGCTTTACGACGTAGAGTTCGAGCTTAACGGCATTATGGATTACGACAGGACGCTGAAGGAGTTCGGCTACCCGCAAGGAATGACGCCCGCTTCGATAAACTCCGCCAACTTTATCGGATTCGCGGAGCCGTACTTTCAAATTGCAAAAGGGACGGCGTCGATTGTTTTACACCCTTTCGCAAGCCGATTCGACGCAGTTACAGCTTCTTCCGGCGACGACTATGGACTGAGGCTTGAGCTTTACGACGCTAACGACGCGCTTCTATGGGAGACCGAGGCTTTTTTCTCGGTAAAGCAATGGGAAGTCGCGCAACTGCCGCCTGTAGAAGTTCCGCTGCCGGAAGGCGCGGAAGGCGGCGCTTATTTTTTTGCGCAATGGCGGGACAAGTCCGGTTTTACGCTCGCGCAAAACTTCCTGCCCGGAGAGATTATCGCGCCAAAAATTAACGGGGCGCAGTGCGGCGTCTCGTCGTGCGTGGTTCCTCTTGATTTGTCTCTTTGCGAAGGCGCGGACGACTCCGACGGCGCCGCGGAGGTAGGCGGTGAAAAGCAAACTATTGGCTTTATTGGCGAAGGCGCGCTTGCGTGCGACGTTTATCTTCCGGCCGAACTTCCGATAGGCGAAAATTTTTTAATCAGCTTTGAAGCGGAATTATCCGCCAACTCTTACGGAGCTCCTCAGACGCACAAAGGAAGCCTAGTCGGCGGAAGCGTGAAAGTCTTTTTTAACGCGACCGAGCTGGGAGAAATAACGCTGCCGCCCGATAGAGCAGACAGCCGCGGAATATTAAGTCATATCAACGGCGCGCTGCCCAAAGGCGGTTTCGGCGAATTGCTAAGAACGGCGTCAGTCGCGGTTCAATTAATTGGCGGAGAGACGGAAAAAGTAAAACTTCAAGCGTCGGGAAACTCCGCAAACGGTCTGGTCGTTTACGGACGGCGCACGGGGCGTTTCGGCGTCCAGCCGTTCATCCGGTTAGATTGGAACTCGAAAAAGTAAATTCAATACGAGGCGCTCGGCGTTTGAGTTATCTCAAACGATCTCTCGAAAATTACGCTTTCGCCCGGCGCAAGCGTTTTATTATTAATCCATATTTCCGTTTCTACTTCGTTCAGCGTATCGGGGTAGGAGTAAACCCATGCGAAATCGACCAGCGAATCGTCGAACTTTTCGACGACTTGCAACCCTTTGCTTCCGCTCAGAGTCCACTCGCCTTTAGGGGCGTTCTGGTCGTAATAGTGAATTCCCTCGCGCATTCCCGCAATCACCTTATTCATATCGACGTTTACGCTCGCGCCGGATTTCGACTTGAAGAATATCTTAGTAGAAAGCAAATTTCCCAAATCGTATTCGACGTGTTCGCGCAGTCTGCAATCTATCGGTTTGGATGAAGGATTGCTTACCGTCGTGCGTATAATAATTATCGGCTTGTCGCCGTCCAGCGCTATTTCGCGAAAAACGGAGTAGCCGTTTATGGTGTTTTGCAGCGTTGCAAACGAGCTTTCGGTTTGATATTTAATCACGCCCGGCTCGACCCATCCGAAGGGAACCGTCGATCCGCCTACGCGGTCTTCAAGCCCGCCGTTGAAAGGGAAGAAGAGCCCTTGCTTGACGTTCCATGCCGTAACGCATTCGCCCGTCGCTTTGTGAATGACGCGCAGCATTCTGGCTCCGAGATTGGGAACTATTTCGACTTTCAAATCGTCGTTTTCAATGGCGTAAACTCTTGGATTTCCGGCGATTAGCATGTAAAGCTGTTCCATGCTTGCAATATCTCCCGCCGCCTCGCGCGTCGTCGTAAAGCCGTGCGCCTTCATCCGGTCGAAAAAGTCCTGCAAGTCCGCCCACGAGAGAATTTCGGAAAGCCAATGTATGCGGCCGTCCTTAAAATCGTAGCCGTTATACGGGAAAATGCGGGAGTAATAAAGCGGCATTCGAGCCACTTTGACCCGGTCCAACAGCTCCGCGTCGTCCTGCGCCGCGGCTTCCGCCTCGTTGAAAAACTCGTCCGCCTTGGCGAGAAGTTCGTCGGTTATGTAGCCTTGCGCCGGGTTGGTGTAGAGGTGCATGTGGATATTTTCATCCTTGACCTTGCTTTGAAACATCTCAATGTAATTTTCCAACGGAGCCGCCGCGGCGCCGTAATAACCGTCGAGAAAATCTCGGCGCAGAGCTTTTGCGTCCGCGTCGGGGTCGAATAAAAGATTAAGGCCGTAATAACCGCGCAGCAGGCTCCATTCTCCGCCGCCGCCCGAATGCCCCATTCCTTGCAGGAAAATTCCTTCTACCCCGATGTTGCGATAGAACCGCATGTCGGCGGCCATTGCGTCGAAATTCGGAAACGGCATATAGTAATGCGTAAAGTTGACTATGTAATGCCAGACGTAAAGATGGCTCGTAATCTGCGACCATGCTATTGCTCGCCGTTTGTAGTCGGCGTTGAGAGGGCATGAGTCTATTGGGTGGCTGTCGCAGGAAGGATACATATGACACAGCCACACCGCGACGTTCGGGTGCATCGTAATGTCTTTGGGCGGCTCTTCGGTGTACATATAAGCCAGCGTGCCGATGAGCTTGTCCGGATAAATCTTGCTAGTCCTCTTCGCCAGTTCGTTTACGAACCAGAACTGGGTTCCGCCGGTCGTTCCGTATTGTTCGTTGATTGCGCGGCATTTGTCGCATTCGCAGTAGTTGTAGTGGTCCATCTGCGAAAAGTTGTGCTGCCGGGCTTTCGGCATTGAAGCCATATGTTCTAGCATTCTTTTTTCTACGATGTCGAGCACGTCGGGATTGGTAAGGCAAAGCTGAGTATCTTCGCGGACTCTTATTCCGCCGATTTCGGAGAAATATTCGGGATGCGAATCGAAGAATTCGTCGGGGCTGACGAATGAAAAGTAGCTGTGCGCTATGCCGTCGAAAGAATATTCAAGCCCGTACGGGTCGTCGGCCGTTTTGCCGCCTGAGTTGTCGGCCAGATGCGCGAAGAAGTCGTCTTCCGCGCCCGGCCAAGCGTAATAGGCGGTGCGCCATAAAAACGCCGGTTTGAGAATTTTATCCATTTCTGGAACTTTTATTTCCGATAGTTTTGGTATTCGCGACGCCCCCGGAGCGTACCAACGGACGCCGGCGAACTTTTTAAGAAAATCGTAAACGCCGTACATCGTTCCGGCTCCCGCGGTTCCGGCGATTATTAAATGAGGCGGCGACGTCCGCAATAGACAACCCTGCTCGCCGAGCTCTTCGTCGGCCGGGTCGGCTCCCAGAGCCTTCGCCTCCGCGCCTCTTCCAACGATTATTTTGCCTCGATTTTCGCCGGACTGCGCGCACGAGGCGACCTGAACGGAGAGGATTTCCGAAAGAATCGTTTTAAGCTCTTCCGCGGCTCGCAGCTCCGAGGGACTTGCGGTTTGCGCGACGCTTATACAATGGGAATCGGCGGAGATAGTAAAAGCGGCCGGCGCTTCGGTCTCTTCGTTTTCCGCGTCGCTCTCCGTCCCGGTTTCGTCGTCCGCGTCCGCGTTTTGCGCCGACGAGCCGCCGGATGAACAGGATGCAAATAACATGGCGAAAATTGCAATCGTCAAAGGCGCGGCCTTGTAGATAACGCTTATTTGTTTCATAATCGTCTTCCTGTATTAAGTTTGCATTACGAGCCTTACCGGCTTAGTATGCCTTTGCAGCTATTCGATGTCAACGTCAGGCCGTTTTTTACTTGTGAAACGCCAAAGCGAATGTCATAATAAAAATATGTTTATTATATTAAATTATTATATTCGCAGACGAAAGGCGTCCGCAAAATTAAAGCAAAGGGCGTTAAAAT
>CAYNVS010000051.1:0-19133 GCA_964400725.1 uncultured Myxococcales bacterium | reverse complement strand
GAGGCAAGGCAAGATGTCGTTTCAATCCTTGTTCTGCTGGATGTCGCTTAAAAAGCGCGTGATGAGCGACTTCGCCGAAACTCCGTCGAGAGTTTCAATCCTTGTTCTGCTGGATGTCGCTTAAAAAGTTGGTAGAGTGTGTAACTCTACTCAATGCGGTTGCCGTTTCAATCCTTGTTCTGCTGGATGTCGCTTAAAAAGTTTTTTGCGCAATCGCATTAATTATTACGTTTTTCAGTTTCAATCCTTGTTCTGCTGGATGTCGCTTAAAAAGCACGGGGCAACCTGTCCCAAAACGAGGCGCGTTGACTGTTTCAATCCTTGTTCTGCTGGATGTCGCTTAAAAAGTTTTTCATTTTCGTTTCTCCTTGCTTTTGGGTTGTGTTTCAATCCTTGTTCTGCTGGATGTCGCTTAAAAAGCTATTACTCGTTTACGTGCCTGCACTGCGTAGGCTGGTTTCAATCCTTGTTCTGCTGGATGTCGCTTAAAAAGATGAATTTTTCACGCAGCTTGATTTGTAATTCGACGTTTCAATCCTTGTTCTGCTGGATGTCGCTTAAAAAGATAAATGAATGCCAACACGACACTGGGAAGAGTAAGGTTTCAATCCTTGTTCTGCTGGATGTCGCTTAAAAAGAATACTTTGTAGTATGGAATCTTTTGAGCACTTATTGTTTCAATCCTTGTTCTGCTGGATGTCGCTTAAAAAGTTAAACGGCCACATATTTCACCTCGTCAGCAAAGAAGGTTTCAATCCTTGTTCTGCTGGATGTCGCTTAAAAAGGATGATGTTCGATGAAATGTATGAGGAAGTAGGCGCGTTTCAATCCTTGTTCTGCTGGATGTCGCTTAAAAAGTACTTGCCTCTGGTATAGAGGCAAGGCAAGATGTCGTTTCAATCCTTGTTCTGCTGGATGTCGCTTAAAAAGACATCGAGGGGATGGCCGAAAAAATCATATCGCTTGAGTTTCAATCCTTGTTCTGCTGGATGTCGCTTAAAAAGTGATTGAACGCGGGCCGAAAAGCTCATCGGGCGTTGGTTTCAATCCTTGTTCTGCTGGATGTCGCTTAAAAAGAATAATTCCGACCTCTTTTAGCTTGTCTTCCAGTTCGTTTCAATCCTTGTTCTGCTGGATGTCGCTTAAAAAGGCGTGCTGCCCTTCGCGGTAAACCGGCGCAAGACAAGTTTCAATCCTTGTTCTGCCGGATGTCGCTTAAAAAGATAATCGGCAATTATAGCCAACGCCGCCCAAACGGGGTGTTTCAATCCTTGTTCTGCTGGATGTCGCTTAAAAAGCGCGTTCCATTTTATTTGGCTCTCGTTCGCGCTCGCGTTTCAATCCTTGTTCTGCTGGATGTCGCTTAAAAAGCCGGTTGGAAGGAGCGAGATGAAGTTGATCACGCGCTGTTTCAATCCTTGTTCTGCTGGATGTCGCTTAAAAAGTCCGCACCGCTCCAATGCCGAGAATTTTCAGGAGCTGTTTCAATCCTTGTTCTGCTGGATGTCGCTTAAAAAGCAGAACGTCGTCAGTTGACGAACTCAGTACCGCGCAGTTTCAATCCTTGTTCTGCTGGATGTCGCTTAAAAAGTTTGAGACTCAATCGGAACATCAAGCGCAAATTTAGTTTCAATCCTTGTTCTGCTGGATGTCGCTTAAAAAGTTGAAGACCCTATACAACTTGTTTTGAACAAGTTTTGTTTCAATCCTTGTTCTGCTGGATGTCGCTTAAAAAGAGTTTTCGTGCTCATTGTTTTCTCCTTGTTTTGAGTGTTTCAATCCTTGTTCTGCTGGATGTCGCTTAAAAAGTAATCCTTTACAGTTCGCGGAGGGACTCGTATGAGGTTTCAATCCTTGTTCTGCTGGATGTCGCTTAAAAAGTTGACTGGTGATGGTAAGGGTGGAACCTTTGGTCGGTTTCAATCCTTGTTCTGCTGGATGTCGCTTAAAAAGCTCGAAAGATAGAGAGCGGTAAGCGGCGCACGTTTTGTTTCAATCCTTGTTCTGCTGGATGTCGCTTAAAAAGCATGTTGCGTTTGTTGGCCTGCCTATATGTTTCCAGTTTCAATCCTTGTTCTGCTGGATGTCGCTTAAAAAGAAAACACTTGACAATTACGTTTTTTTTGTGCAAGGGTTTCAATCCTTGTTCTGCTGGATGTCGCTTAAAAAGCCCGCAATCGCTTCGGAGTAGGACACGCCCTTGATGTTTCAATCCTTGTTCTGCTGGATGTCGCTTAAAAAGGGAATTACGCAATAATCAATGGTGCGAAGGAATAACGTTTCAATCCTTGTTCTGCTGGATGTCGCTTAAAAAGAAGCAAGGTCAACCGCATTCGCGGAGCGTTACAAGAGTTTCAATCCTTGTTCTGCTGGATGTCGCTTAAAAAGCCCGTGGTATGGAGAGCGGCTGATGGGCGTTGACGAGTTTCAATCCTTGTTCTGCTGGATGTCGCTTAAAAAGTTGATTATATTTTATCGGCTGACGACATTGCGAACATGTTTCAATCCTTGTTCTGCTGGATGTCGCTTAAAAAGACTTCCGGCAAACGCAGATAAAGGAAACATCTACATGTTTCAATCCTTGTTCTGCTGGATGTCGCTTAAAAAGAGCTCATTTCGGCTATTTATAATGGTCTCAAGCTATTACGCTGATTTTCAATGAACTCTTTCCAGTTCTTTTATACGATAAAAATATATAAAAATCCAGAAAATTCGCCCCCTTTTACATGTCTAGGATTGTCAATTTCTCTAATGATATCAATATTCTGTTTTCAAACAACAAAAATCGTCCGATAAATTCCGCACATTCTTAAAAGAATTTTGCCAATATTTCGTCGCTTACAAGCGTCTTGTCAAAGGCGTTTCCCGAGGTCTTCACTTTTCTGAAGTCGTCCTCGCACATAGGGAAAATATACAACGAATCCGTTTTATTATCAATACTGTCGCCGCATTGAACGTGAAGCTCGTCTATACGGTTCCGTTCCACGTTCCCCAAAAACACGCTTTTCTGCACGCGGTAAAGCCCCGCCTCCTTGCATAATTTTATTACTTTGTTGCGCGTTTTGTTTTTCGAAATGTCATACACTACCCATGTCAACATCTTTTTCGTCTCCTATCAGCCGGTTGGCTATTCGGTGGCATTCAAATTCGATAACGTTCGCCTTTTTAATGTTTCGCCCGCGATACCGCACAGTTTCATCCATCTCTTTGTTGTATTCTCCGATAAGTAGTTCCTTGCCTGGTTTATCAAGCGCGACGCCCTTGGGAAGCTCTCTGCACATATCCTGCTTAACCATCCGCTTGCTGAACAGTTTTATCACGATTTCGTCGATCATGGCGCGGTAAAGCTCTATAACGTCGAAAACAAACGATTTTTTACCGTAGTTGTCGGTATGCAACAAACCGATATACGGATCGAGCCCCGATATAACGCACGCCCTCTCGACTTTGGAATACAATATCCCGTACCCGTAATTTAAAAACGCGTTGAACGGGTCTTTTGCAGGATTGCGCGACCTTCCCTCAAACGCGTACTGTTCAGGTATTATAAAACTCAACGCTTCAAAATAAGTTTTACCGGCTGCGCCCTCTATAGCCATTACGGAGGCGCGTATTTCTTCGACCGAATCTCCTCGCAATTGCGATAGCCTTATTTTTGTCTCGACCATTTGAATTATATAACCGTCAATTTCTTCCTTCTTTGGTTCGCGGGTTTTCTTTAATTTTTCAAGCAGTTCTATCTGGTTTCCAATTTTTTCGCCGATCCATTCTTTGGCGAGCTCGACCCCTTGAGCGTTCTCGGATATTTCAAGCTGACGCCGCCTTATATAAGTCGTGGAGCCGAAGCGCGAATGCCAAACCCTTGAAAACGGATTTCCGAAATGGTCTAAAAAAACCACGTCGATATTGTGTTCGGATGCCAGCAGCAGCGCGTCGGTTGAAATTAAAACCGAAGTCGTTATTAAAATGGATTGAACCTTCTGCGCAGAAATTTCGGTTTTCTTCTCGTCCACCGTAACATCGAAGCATTCCCCGGCTTTGCGAATATAAGCCCCGCGGCTATTTATAACAAGCTGCATGAACCCTCCAAAAATTCACGCGCAAATATTACGGTAAGTGCAATCGAGGCACCGCGCCTTCGACGCCGTTCCTTTCGGGTAAAATCCTTTCTGAATGATTAGCAGCATTTGCTTTATGATTTCGTTCAGCTCGTCCACGTCGTTTTGGCAAAACTGCAATTCGATAAGCTTGTTGCTCGACCGCGTGTAAACGATGAAGCCTTTATTTGCGGGTTTGCCGTAAGTTTCCGTTATAAGCATGGCGTAACACAGAGATTGATAAAATTGCGTTTTGTATTGAACCTCCTTGTATTCCGCGAACTTGTAGTCGAGCGGAGCCATGCTTCCGTCGGCAAGGGTTAAAACCTCGTCCACTTCGCCTTTTAAATACAGCCGCTCGCTCGACATGTAAACGTTAAGTTCTTTTGCCGTTACGCCGATGCGCTTGCGAAGATATTCTTTGTTTATTTCGGCCTTTTCTTCGTGAACTTCCCGACCTTTGGTAACTTTGTATCGTTTGTCCTCATGTTGCGGAATATTAAGCGCGTGCATAAAATAGATAAATCTAGGACAAAACAGGTATTCGATAATTTCGGAAGGGGTTAGTTGCATGGTAATTTATAGCTGTCTAAGCGTTTCTTTTTTAGGGAACTCAACGCCTTTTTCAAATGAATATTCGCAATCGAGGTAGCAAAAACCGTCTTTATCTTTATCAAACTCTTTTCGGGTCGCTGCAAATTGCCATTTTCTAATTCCTACCTCATATTTTGCCTTTTCTTCCGGCTTTTCTTTTTCAATCTGCTCTTTAAAACAAAGCGGAATAATATCTTTAGAATCTAAACCTTCGCGAGTATAAATTTTATCGTCTGACCTTATATCCATAATTAAATGGTTTTGAGCTTGAATTTCATCATATTTGAGTAGACCGTCTAAAAAATGCTCGTTTGTTTCTATATCAATTTCTTTATAAACCTCGTCAACCATTGCGGTAAGTTGTCTTTCGGTCAATTTTTTACCGTTCGATTTGCCAAGCATTGCAAATGTGTCGTCAAGCAATTTTTTATTATCATAGACATATTTTTCGCTTACTTCGCGGTGTTTGAAAACGATAACCTTCGTATCCGTTTTTTTCCGACCTCTGTTTACGCGGCCCGCTCTTTGGACAATCGAATCAATCGGCGCGTTTTCGGTAAAAAGAATGTCGTAATCTATATCAAGCGAAACTTCTACAACCTGCGTCGCAATTAAAAGATTTCGTCCGGACTGCGTTTCAATCTCGGCTAGTTTTTTTTCTTTTGCAATTTTATCCTTGTTTATAAACTTGGAATGATAGCATATAGGTTCAAACTCTTTGTATTTTTCGTAAAGCCTGATTGCTTCGGCAACCGTATTTACGACGATAAGAACTTTTTTATCCGCCTTCAAAGCATCTCGAACTTCATCTTCCATGTCGTCAATATCGCAATTCCTTGTTTCAAAAGTGTTGCGAGCCTCGTCAAGCAGTTCTTTGTCCTCTATTATTTCGACGCTTTCTCCGATTGCTTCTTTCAGTAAATTTCTTAATTTATGAGGCATTGTCGCGGTCATAATATAAAAAGATGCATTAAATTCCTTCTTTAAATATTTAATGCTAGAGACAATCAGGCCTAAGGTATAAGGCGTATATAAATGGATTTCGTCTATAATAATTTTAGCGTTTTGCAAGTGAAACGTTTTAAGCTCCCAATAGCCCAGATTAAAACCAATAGAAAGAATTTGGTCGATTGTGCATACGCTGACATTTCTAAAAAACGTTTTGTCCAGTAAATATCGCCTTCGGTCGTAATCACCCGGTTGGTCTTTTCGATAATAATAAGCGGACGAATGCACAACCGCTGTATTTTCATCGTTAAAATATTCCGAAAGTCTTTTATATATGGCGTTTGAAGTAACTTTTGTAGGCAAAAGATAAACAATTTTAGAAAAATCGTCCTTTTTAGACGCCCATAATAAAGCGGCTTCGGTTTTTCCGCTGCCTGTCGGCGCGACGGCTATAACGTCTTTTTGGCATAGGCTTTCCGATTGAAATTTCCTATACGCAAATTTTGAATCGTCTTTTTTTTGTTCTTTTAGTCTTTTTTTGATGCTTGATTTCAAGGATCCCGAATCATAGATCAGCTGACCGCCAAGCTCTTGATGCCCTGACGCCAACCAGTCGGCGCAATTCAATATCGCTTTATAATAAATATATTCCTTGCGGTTTGTATTTTGCGATTCGACGGCTGTATCCATAAAGCGATGAAATACTTCATAAAGTTCAGAGCATTTTTTGTTTTCAAAATATTTGGTGCGCTCTTGCGCATTATTAAAAGTAACCGAATATTGAGTATTGATTGCGGTTATTGCGTAACCTAAAAAATCCAATAAATCGACGAAGTCAAATTTGAGCGTCTTATATTTATCTTCCTGAAAGATTTCTTCGTTAAACAGCTTGTGGTGCGAAAATACTGCTTCAAGGCTGGACGGATTCGACTGATAATATTGTGTATCAAGACGAAAAAGAAACATTCCGGAAATAAATTCATGCCTTATATTTTCGCGATAATTGTTTGTAGTCAGCATATCCTGAAAATTATTAATTATTTTACCCGCATCATGGAAAAGAACGGATAAAAAGGAGCGGTACCAAAAAGCTTCGCTTACGCTCATTTTATTATGATACCGCTCTTTCAAACCCTTCCATATGCTTATGACATTTTCGGTATGTTGAATTATTGTTTCATCGGGATTTTTCTTTGCAAGCAATTTATCCAGCATAACGCCTCATATTGTTATGAACGGTATAAACTTTCCGTCGGCTAAAAGTCCTGCTTTGGGCATATTTAAAGTCATCTTCCTCCCGACGAAAGAGTACATCTTACGCTCGACAAGCCTTCGTATTCCATAGTCCGATTCGTAAGAAAATTTTACGGGAAGTTCGTACGTTATTGGGTCGGACGTAGAATATATCGAAAATTCAAGCCCGTTGTCGACATTGTTTAATACATCATTTATAATATTACCTTCAAGCAGGCAGTTTTCAACTTCGAGGCTTTGGGTTTCCTTCCATTCCGTGATTATTTTGATTTTCGCAAGCGAATCGCTTGAGCCAAGAGTAAGTCCGTAAACGGGATTTTCAAACGCTGCCTTTAAAATATTTATTGTTTCTGAACCGCAGCCGAAAGCTACCATAAACACATTGTTAAACAATATCTCTCTTTTTATTGTGCTTGTTAAGACTTCTTTACCTTTTTTCTTCTGGAATTTCCATAAATCCTTCGCCTTGCCGTTTGAAACGCCGGTTATGCCTAATTTTAAACCTGTTTTAATGTTATCAAAGAAATCTTGAGACCCCTTAGCGGAAAGCCCCATAGCCGCCCCGGCCATCCCTATAATTGTCGTTGGCGGCGGCAAATAGTAGGACTTATGAAAATTCTGAAATTCAGGAATCCTGAAAGTCGAGGTTTGCGTATATATTCTTAAAACAAGGTAGTCCATAACCTTCATTCCTTTACGTCTACGTTATAATAACGCTTGACCCAGCTCTCTATATCTTCAAACCCTTCTTTCAGCGACTTGACGTCGGCGCTCTTATCGAAAACCGCCTCTTGAGCTGCGAAAACATGGCTTTCGATGAATTTATCGTAATCGGTAAGAACCGATTGAAGTTTATCGTATTTAATTTTTTCGCCGTCAAGACAGACCGACTCAAGGAAAATCGGATTTTTGCTTTTCATATACGCCGCGGCAATAAACTTAGGAGAAATGTCGGCCAAAAAGCGAGTCTGTCTGCCGGAACTCCAAAGGCTTCTGAACGCGTTAATAAATGCCATAACTCGTTCGCATTTTACTTCGGGTTTTAATATTTGGTCGTTGAACCCATTGCCGCAGCCGATTCTATCAAGTTCTATCAATATTGTTCCCCTGTATATGCCCGAATGAATTTCAGTCTCGAAAATATTAGGGTCGCCGTCGACCTTTTTGGCCATAAAATTTGTCGCGTAGTCGAGGTCGCCTTTATAAGAATGCAAAGCAACTAACGCTTCGACCCTTACAGGCGAAGTCCTGACGCTGGTTCCGCCCTTATCGTCTTTGGCGGCGTCCATAAAGCCGAAGAGGTCGTCGTCAATATATTCAGCGGGATTTAACGCCGTTTTGGCTGCTCCTTTTTTTTCGCTGGCTGTAGCAACCGGCGATAATGGATTTCCCATTTCTTCAAGCTTATCTCTTAACGCCCTTCTAACCGCCTGAGACGACACGTAAGGCATCTCTTCGCCGTTTGGCATTGTAACTTTTTTAATGGGATTGATATTGTCAACTTCCTTGTCGCCTCCGTTCAGGCTCGCGAAAGTTACTTTGGATAAATATGTAATCGTAATGCTATTTACCTTCATTCGACTCCTCCTTTTTGATGGGATGTATCGCCATGTTTAACTGGTTTAATGCTGAAATTGTCGCAAATTGCTTAATGAGCGTAAAGTTCTGCTCGTTGATGCCTTCTAAAATATCTCTCGCGACAGAAACTCCGTATTTGAACTGAATACGTTCAATCGCTTCGTTAAACTGCGGTAATGTGCGCGCTTTTTTAAGCGCAATAATGTATTTGCGCCCTCCCTTCGCGCTTTCTTTTGGGTTGTAATCAGGGTCAAACTTTAGTATCGCCTTACCGATGCTTGCCCCTAGATTTACCGCTTGCCGCTGTAATTCTTTGTCCATTGTTTCATTGCCTCCGTATTTAATTATGTTTTCATAAAGGTTCACAAAATTAATAAGGTCATTATAAGATTTGTAGCTTACATAGTCTCCGGAAAGTAAACACTTATAGCAATTGTAATAAAGCGTTTCAATATCGTTTAAAACGCTTTGCAACTTAATAAATTTACTTAAAACGCCGTTTCTCAACTGGCGTTCCATACGGTAGTGATTTTTTGCCGATTTCTCCGACGGCTTAATAAACTTCAAACTTGAAAGCAGTTCTTTTATTCTTACTCCGTTTTTTTCTAAATGGGCTATCATTCTTATTAAAAACTTAAAGTTGTTTATTTCTTCAAAATTATCGGGGCGCATTGTATCGCCTGATTTATCCGCCTTGAAGGTATATAAGGTAATTGCTATGCTCTTTAACTCAGAAACTTCAAACGGATCGCTTGCCTCTGCGTAAGTTTTATTTTCAAGCAATTTTTTATAGAAGGAATAAATGAGCATGAACAGAAATTCATTCTGCTCCGTATAATCTTTCGACATATCTTTTTCTGATCCGAAAGTATAAAGATTTAAATTTCTTAAATAGTTTTCATTCGCAAGTTGAATTTGGTCCTTATAAATTTGGCTGTTTCTGTTGAATATCTTTTCCTGATTTATAAGATTATCAGAGCCGAAAAAATAGACCATTAATGAGTCAATTCCCTCGCAATATGAATAAAATGCCAATTTGGGAGAAAATCGGCTTAAATACATTGCCTTCCAACTAATTTGCTTGTCGCTTTTTTGGAAATGCGAATCAAAGTTTTGGATACCACCGGAAAAGAACGGTGTGGTGGAATTTATAGGAACAAGTTTGTTATATTTCTCACCGGTCATATAACAAACATTTTTGCCCGCCTGAAAATATTTATCATTTAAATCCACTTCCGGCGTTTTGGTGTAAACTTCATTTAAAAAAATTCTTGAATCGCCCTTATTTTGATTTTTATCTTTAAACAATTCCCCCAGCTCGTTAAACGAGAAGAATTTTAATTTTAAGTTATGCTCTTTATAAAAATTTGCTATGTTTAAGGTAAATTCTTTATTGTTTTCGTCATTAAAGAGGTCTTCAAAGTATGCGCCATTTTCTTTTTTACGAGGAACAGGCTGCGGTCCCAATGGAGGTTTGGTAATAAGGCCAGCCATGCCGTAGCTGCTCATTGTCGGGAATTCTGTAGCTTCAAATGGTTCTTTTGTAAAAAAATATTTTTTGTTTCCATCATCTTTGCTCTGGTCGTACAACTCTCTGCCCATTCTGTAATAAACTTCTTCAAGCAGCTTATAAAGTTCTTTCGATTCGACAGTCAGCTTAAATTCCGACAATTCGTAAGTATATTCAATTCCGATTATGCCTTTCGATTCTTTTAAGTAATGATTCAAGGCAATAATGCCCGAATTTAGTAAAAAATTGGACGAGTAGTTGAATTCAATCTTTGTTATCATACCTCGCTCCTGTGTCATTAATCTTTTTTACCGAACCAAAGCCCCGAGACACCGATTTACCCAGCCCAAGCAAGTCGGGTATAACAAAATTTGCCTCGAACGTTCCCATAAAACCTATCATCGGTTCGCCTTTCAATCGCACGCTCGTCTCTCTAAGCCTTGCTGCGGCGCTTATTTTTACGTCTTTTTCGATCCAGTAACCTAAGCCTTTAGCTAACGACAGTATATTACCGACGATAATTTCGTCAAGCATTTTATCCTGTTCCGAATCGGGTAAGCTCTTATATTTTTCGTGGTTCTGCTGATTTAACGCAAGCCACGGCGTCAGAAATTTATATTTCACGGGGTTTTCCGTTATGCCGATTTTAATATTTTCGACGATAATATTTTTTTCATGTATCGGAATCAGCCTGTCGCCGATTTTCAGCTCGTTCAAGTTGATAAAAATTTCGGCGAATATTTTAACCGCCTTGTCCGTAACCGCAACGAGGTAGGGTCTGCCGTCAATAACCTTGAACTGGACAAGCGGATAGCGGTAAATGAGTTTGCCTGTTGATGCGTCGTGGTTATGAAGCAGGTCGTGCTCTTGAAACAAATTGCCGATATAGCCGCGCAATTTGGCCGCGTCCGATGTTCGCAGCGCGATATTATCAAGGTAGAGTGTCGCTTTATTCATATTTCACCTTGCCAATTAACATAATGATTTCAGCTTTTATAAAACAAAATAATTACATAGTTTAACAGATTTGTAAAACAATTTTAATTTATTCCACAAATTATCACAATACAAATTTATTTGAAAAAAGAAATAATTGTGATGAAAACGGCGGCTTCAAATTGGGTCGTCTTTACTCTCATCCTTCGCCAAGCATGCTCTCGATGTCTCTCGCTTGCACGCACGTCCACCCCAAATGCCTTCTAATCAGGCTCGGGTCTATGCCTATCTCTTCCGCGAGTTCGCCCACGGAGTTGAATCTGCCATCGAGCAGCAGACCCATCCACCTGTGGCCGAGAGCTGCGGCTATTGCCATGCGCCTGTCTTCGGGGAGGGATTCGCGTTGCGCGTCGCCGGGGACGATGATCTTCTTCCGGCCGCCGATGCGTTTGATTTTCATCGGTATGTCGAAAGTATTATGATTACCGGCCTGCGTAATTCTCAGCCTGTCCTCGTAAGCGTCGATGCGGTCGAAGAGCAGGGCCATGATACGCCGTTTCTCCGCAGGAAACAGCTCGTCCCACAAGGGCGCGAGGTTCGCTAGTTCGGTCGTAAGAGCGTCTCTTGAGTTCGCGGCGTTGTTAAGCGAGTCAAGCTCGGCGTCGATTTGTCCTAGTCTGTTCATGCGGACCGCTAGTTCGCACTCAAGCCTCGCAAGCTCTTCTTTGGCGAAAACGCCGTCCGCGTTCAGCAGTCGCGAGGCCGCGCTTTTGAGCTTGCCTATCTCTTCTTCCTCCCCTACCCGCTCGCCTTCCAGCCTTTTCTTCTCTTCCTCTTCGATGCGATTGATTTTGTTCAGCGTCTGTTCTATTACTTCGGGCTGGTTCAAAGCTTTTCTTACTTCCCCCATTACCGCCCCTTCAATCTCTCCGGCTGGAAACGATTTTACCTTACACTCGTCGTAGCCGCTCTTCCTGGCCCGCTGACAGACGTAATACCGATAACGCCTGCCGTTCTTCTTCGTATACGCACTCCCCATGGCATGACCGCAATCGCCGCAGAACAGAAGGTTCGACAGAAAGGAAGAACCGGACGGTTTACCTTTGGCCCCGACGCTCTTCATGGTCGCTCTGACTTCGTCCCACAAGCTTTTCTCTATTATCGCTTCCTGCTCGCCCTTGTAAACGTTCCCCTTGTGGGACACTTCGCCGACATAGACTCGGTTGTTCAGCAGCTTGTAAAGCGAGTTCTTGTTCCACTTGTTTCCGAGTTTTGTCTTCCCCTTGACCGTAGTCCACGACTTAGTACGCTCCTTCCGGTCGTCAAGCTCTTTGACTAACGCAGTAGCAGAGCCTAATTGAAGAAAACGGCGGAAGATATAACGGACGAGGTTCGCTTCCTCGTCGTTGACTATTAACCGCTTGTTCGCCCGATCCACGTCGTAACCTAATGGCGGCGTACCGCCCATCCACTTCCCTCGCCTCTTCGCTCCCGCCACCTTGTCCCGTATGCGCTCGGCGATAACCTCCCGTTCGAATTGAGCGAAGGACAGAAGGACGTTAAGCGTCAGCCGCCCCATGCTGGTCGTCGTGTTAAACTGCTGCGTTACCGAGACCATAGTTACATGCTTCGATTCGAACGTTTCAATCAGCTTTGCGAAGTCGAGCAGAGACCTTGAAAGTCGGTCAATCTTGTATACGACCACTACGTCGATTTTGCCGGCGTCGACGTCTCGCAGCAGTTTTTGCAATGCGGGGCGTTCGAGAGTGGCTCCGCTGTACGCTCCGTCGTCGTATCTGTCCGTAACGGCAATCCACCGCTCGTGAGACTGGGATTTAATGTAATTCTCCGCCGATTCCCTCTGTGCGTCGAGAGAGTTGAAGTCGGAGTCTAGGTTCTCGTCCGTCGATTTGCGCGTGTATATGGCGCATAGTACGGCTGGAATCGTTTGCTCGGCAATATGCTTAATCATCGCCGCTCTCCGTCAGGCTGTTGCCCCTTTTATTCCGCAATCCGAAGAAGGCGGGCCCGTTCCACCGGCTCCCGGTTATGGCCCTTGCGACAGAGGAAAGCGAGTTGTAAACCACGTCCCGATATTCGAAGCCTTCGTCCAATGTTTTAATAACGTGCCGCTCGTTGTTCCATTCCCGCACAAAGACGGTTCCGGACAGAGGCTTGACCATTCTTCTTTTCTTCGTCTTCACCCCGAGCTCGTTATACCCTTCCTCGTCCAGCAGCCGGTTCATTCGGTCTTTCAGTTCCTGCGATAACCCGCCGTAAGCGAGCTCTTGAATCCGATGAGCCAGCTTCTTAATCAGAAACTGCCGGTTGAAACGCGGCGGCTCTTTCCCATATAACTCGGTCCATTTGGCCCGCAGCTCCTTCGTCGTAAGCGGTGGCAGTTCCGCAATCTTCTTTGCAATTTTGTTGTCGTTAGTCATTCTCCAAGCTCCTTTCAAGTAAAACAAGCGTTCTCTTGTCCGTAATCGCTCTTCCCGTTACATTAGCAAGGGAATCTAAGAAGTATTCGCAAGATTCAGCAATTATTCTGCGCTTTCGAAGACGGACGTGGGCGAGAGCCAGAAGGTCGGCGAGTTCGGGGATGGCAACCGGCTCGATTGTTTCATTTTTTAGGTTCATATTTCAACCTCCGTATGTTCATCCCCTACATACGCAGTTCACGGAAGCGCAAAAATGTGACAGAAAAAAAAGATGCGATTAGATTTTTTTGTTTTATCGAACCTAGAATTTGGCTAAAATTCTTCGAAGATGCGAAATAGATAGAGAAAAAGCTTCTATAAGCGGTCACCGTGAGAAAGGTTTGAGTGATAAATGAAAAGTATGAAAATTCACGATTTTCCTCAATGGCTTCTCGACGCAAAAAATATAAAGCAAGTGATAGAGAAAGCAGAAGCAGAAGTCGATAATCGTTTCACTAAAAAAGAAGAAAATGACATCGTCAGGAATCTCATCTTCTTCGGGCTTGCGGACGATGATGAATTAGTGAAAATAAAATATGTTAAACGTCGCAATGATTTCGTTAATGAAATAAAGAGAATACTTCGAGAATACTATGTTTTTAAATGGCGTTATGATCTCTTTCCTGATGAAAGGAACTTTGGAGCCCGACCATCCTTGCAAAAGGCCGCAGTAATAGAATTAATTAAGAAAGTCAATTCACTTAACGAAAAACTAGACTCCTTACCGCACGGAACTCTTAATACATTAGCAAAACATGGATTTAATGAAAAAATGTTTCTTTGGCATCTTTCTTGCGTAGTTAACGCGTGGGAGCAACAAAAATCACGACCTAAAGTTCCGGCTAAAAAGCTGTATAAAGATGTTGGTTTTCTTTTAAACCAGTTTGCTGATCCCATTTCCTTCTATCGCTATATGAACGAAACGCTGGTAAAAAGCTGCAAAGATATGCTGCAAGACAGCAATTTAAAGGATTTAGGCGGCGGAACCACTAAGAATGCAGAAGAAATGGCGGTAATAAAGTTGGACATTCTCTTTAAGAAATACATGGCGTTTTATTCCGTAGAAGATGACCAAAGCTTTATGCCGGAGCCAGATAATTCCGACATCGAGCGGGAGAGGTTAAAGAATTTCATACAAGAAATAAAGAATTGCGAATGGAATTTTATAAAAAAAACATTGATCGCCATTAAAATCAATTTAACGCAAAGGTTTATAAAAGATGTAATTTTAAGCGAAGAAAGAGAATGTCCTAACTCAAGAATCGAATGGTTTTGGCATAACAGATCAGAACTGTATAAGCAAATAGAACCAAAGAAGAAGAAAAAGCCCAAGGATTAAAGTTTATTCGGGTCTTTGCAACATATAACCTAAGAAATTTTATAGGGGGTTATCCGTAATGAGCCGAGTGAGGACTTGTTAACCTTTCGTATATCGCGGACAACGACGTCCGGGATGAACAAAGGAGAGTCTCTCATGAAAGAGAAACGTTGCGCGAAATGCGGCCGTCTGCTGGCGAAAGAGATCGAAGGCGAGCTTGTAATCAAGAATTCAAAAATGGAGGCGGCCTTTTACGGCGGAAGGGCGCGCGTCGTATGCCCGAAGTGCAAGTCGCTGGAAATAATTATTTGTCCGCCGAAATCGGCGTCCGATGGAACGGCGTAAGACAGGCAAACGCATACACATTATAGGCCCTTGAGGCCCTAGATCGGCCATTGCGAGGCGCATGACGTCCGCCGGAAAGCGAAAACGTCATGTCGCCGACGTCGTGGGCGGAAGTAAGAAAAGGACTAGTCGCCGAATTAAGAAGATTGGAATCAAAAAGATTTTTTGAATCGTCGATTTGTCGAAATGAAAGGTTCAAATCCTTTAATTCGGCTGAATCCTTGATAGCCTGGCTGCTAGACCATTCGTCTCATCCCGCAGAGGATGAGGACGAGGCTCTCAAATGCCTTTGGAGCCTGCAGGATGATGCTGATTCCAAGCCGTTCTGGTCGGCGGCGATAGCATTAGGGCTGTGGCCGGCGCTTGAATGGTGTTTCTGCAAAATACGTCCGAAACGTCGAAACGACTCGGAAGCTGCGAGCGAAATCTGGGACGCCTTTGAAAACTGCCTGTCCGACCGCTCCTTTTGCGAAAAACCGTTTGTCGTAAAACGGCTTATATCCAGAATCCGGTCTATTGCCAATAGATCGACACGGATAGAAAGCCGGAGGGACCGAAAGTTAAGAGAAGCCGTCGAAACGCTGCCCGATATTTACCGCATCGATCCATTCAAAGCCTATTTCGGCAAGGAAAAGCCGAAACAAGCGTCGGATGATGAATTGCGAAGCATCGAGAGGCTGCTGGTCGACGTTTTTGGACTGAGGGAGCTCGACGCCATGGCGGTAGCGCTGCACGCCGCAGGCGGTAAAAGTCACTCGGAAATTGCAGGCGATATAGGGTCGTCGGAAGCGGCTGTCAGGCAGCGTTATTCCAGAGCTATTAGAAAAATACGAACAAAAATAAAAAAAGATGTCACGTTTTCCGGTTTATCAGACATGGGTATACAGGGAGGCAAAAACGCCGACCGACTTTTACATTAAGAAGAGAGACCTTCGTATGAATGTAGACGAGCTAATGAAACGAGCCGCCGATAAGACGGCTTACCGGAGACTGCCTGGGTTATATCGAAAATGGGACATAGAGTCGATAATCGAGCCGGGTTTTGAATATTACGTTGAAGAAGACGGCAGAAACGAAGCTGGTATTCAGCTTTATACCGTTTACAAACGGACCCCGTCAGTTGAAATAGCGGGGCGTTAAGAAAATGTCCGTCGCGCTTTTATTTTCCAACGAACTGCGAATTCAGGAAGGCGAAGCCTGTCGCCATCGCCAGACAGAATTTTAAGCCTGCTCCGCAGGCCGTCAGAACAGAGGTTCTTTATGAAAAATATTTCTATACAACAAGGGCGCGCCTTAGCCGCATTGCTAAATACCTATTTCTTTAACCGAACGGACGTTGTTGGCGCGATGTCGCCTTCGGGAAATTGCGGACCGATAGCAGGCGTTGCTAATTTGAATGACCTTTTAATGGCGCATGTAATGGGCGAACTTGTTTCGCCCGCCGCGGTCAATTTCATGGCTAAGAATGAAGTTGCAAAATCGGAAACAGATTGGCCCCGCATCGGCTCGTATGCTCCGAACAAGGAGAACAAGACGCGCTGGATTTGCGTCGACTTCGACGGCGGCGATGGGCATACAGACCCTTTGCTTGACCCTCGTGCCGCTGCTCTTGCGTTATATTTGAAATGCAGAGAGCTCAATCTGCCGGCATACCTGGAGAAATCGGGAAGCGGCGAAGGTTGGCACGTGTGGATTTTTTTCGGCGAACCCGTTGCGGCGGTCGACGCGAGAAGACTGGGGAAGGCTGTAATCGCAGCCGGTTTTAAAACCAAGTCGGGAAAAGATTCCAGCGAAGCGGTAGAGGTCTTCCCCAAGAGCGACAAGCTCAAGAACGAGAACGGTCTAGGAAACTTCATATGGCTTCCATGGTGGCACGCGGCGCCCGAAGGGGCGAACCAGTTTTACAAATTAGTCGAGGGCGAGCTTGTAGAATACATGCCTGACAATTTTGAAACCATTACGAAGGAGGCGCTTGCTAACGCAATAGACTCGCTGCCGAAAGATAACGCAAAGCCTGCGATGATAATACGCCAGACTGTCCGCAACGATTCGAAGGACGAGGAGCGAATTCGCGACGCATTGAGAGCGATCGACCCGACCCCTTACGACGACTGGCTGAAAATTGGAATGGCTATTCACTCGTGGGACTCTGGCGCGCGCGGTTTTGCAATATTCGACGAATGGAGCAAGACGGCTTCCAACTACGGAGAAACCGGCGAAAAATGGAAAAGTTTCTCGCCGCAGGGGGGCGTTAGGCTTGGAACGCTGTTCGCGATTGCCAAGCAAAGCGGCTGGACGCCAAAAAAGAACTTACCAGGGCTGCCGGCCCAATCAAGCTCGTCAATCGGATTTGACGAAATCCTCAAGGCGGCAGGGCTCGGTCAGACGGGCGACGCGGAATTGTTTGCCAAGCTGGAAAAAGACCGCGCGGCGTTCGATCATTCAGCGGGGAGATGGTTCTTATTCGGTCCTAAACATTGGCGCGAAGATTGCACGAAAGAGATTCAAACCGAGCTGAACAAGTTGTCGGACCTTTATATTAAAGCCTCAAAAGAGGCCTATGATCGAGAAATTACAGCTATAAGCAAGGGCGCGGCGGGCGTCGCCGAGGTGAAAAAAGCTATTTATGAGAGATCTATCGTCCAAAAGAAACTCGCCAAACTATGTAACGCCTCTTGGCGCAGAGACGTATTAGAGCTTGCTACTTCAGACGGGTATGGCCTGGCTCTGCGCGGAGACGAGTGGGACGCCAAACCGATGTCGCTGCCGGTATTGAACGGAATCGTTGATCTAGAGACGGGGGTACTGAGGAACGGCAAGCCATCCGACTACGTCAAAACGTTCGCGCCGACGTCTTTTGAAGGCCTTAACGCTCCTTGCCCGATATGGAATTCTGCGTTGAACGATATTTTTAACGGCGATGCTGCGTCAATCGAATATTTACAGCGCTTCATGGGATACTCCGTCGGCGGTTCAAATCAAGAACACCTGTTTGCAGTTTTTCACGGAGTCGGACGCAATGGGAAAACATTAATTCTTGAAACAATAGGCCGAATATTAGGTCCCTTGGCGGGACCGATAAAATCCGAAACGCTTCTGAAACAGTCTCATACTGCGAGCGCGGACGCGGCGGACCCCGCCATTATGGCTTTGCGCGGGAAGCGAATCGCATGGGCTTCAGAAACCGAAGAGTCCAGAACTCTAAACTCCGGTCGCGTCAAGTGGCTAACGGGCGGCGACACTTTAACCGGTCGCGCGCTATATGCGCGCGCGACTGTGACGTTTAAGCCCACTTATACGCTTATCTTATGCACTAACCACAAGCCTGTTTGCGACGCAAATGATTTTGCGCTATGGCAGCAAATATGTCTTTTTCCTTTCGGAATTTCATTTGTCTCGAATCCTTCAGCTCCAAACGAGCGAAAAGCGGATCCCCGGTTGTCTGAAAAGCTGCTCGCCGAAGCGCCGGGAATTCTTGCGTGGCTTGTACGCGGCTGCATGGCATGGAGACAGAACGGTCTCAACCGTCCGCCTGCGGTCGGAGCGGCTACCGACGAATATAGGAGCGAACAGGACGTTGTAGGACAGTTTATAGCCGAACGCTGCGAAGTCGGGAACGCGCCGCAATTTCGAGCGGGCGGAGGGGAGCTATACAAGGCTTTTCAGGGATGGTGCTGGGAAAAGGGAATTACTCCGACGAACAATAATAAGTTCGGGGAGTCCGTCAAGTCCAGGTTTGACAAGCGACTTGAGCATAACAAGGCTATTTATCTTGGAGTGAGGCTTTCCGATTCAGGGAGCCCTGGGGAGCCCGGGGAGCCCATTTCTAGCAACTTTCCTTTAAATAAAAGTTAAAAAAATGAAAAAAGAAAAGTTACCGAAAATGCCCTCCCCGACCTACCCGCCCTCCCCTTTTTGCTGTTTTTTCAAAAGCGTTTTTGTATGGCGCTTTTTATTCCATCTATTCAACCCGACTTATAGAACTTTTAACTGAAAGGAGTTTAAACCATGTCCGAGATTATTGACGAAAACAAAAAAATGGTTTTGTCGGATTTGCGTCCGGCCGAGTTCAA
>CAYNVS010000050.1:0-20493 GCA_964400725.1 uncultured Myxococcales bacterium | reverse complement strand
TTAATAAGGAAATGGCCGGCTGAGGGCGCGCGGCGAGAGAAGTTTCACACGAGCTTGACAAACTTCGTAAGAGGGGGTCTCTGGCCGACGGAGTGAGTCTGCCCGGAGGCGGACGCCTGCAAATCGTTACGAGCCATTCGGCGTACACTTATTTCGCGGCCGTAACTCGCGACCCGGTGAGCGACAACGACAACTACATTCTCTCCGTCGCCATCGAGGCGGCGAGCCATCACGGCGCGAAAAAAGTCGCGCTGGTTAGCAACGACACCAACATGCGCATCAAAGCCGACGCCCTGGGGATCGCCGCTAGAGATTACAAAGCCGACGAGAAAGTTCAGATAACGGAGCTTTATACGGGCATTTTCCGCAAAGACGTCGGAGGCGAGGAGATAGACGCGCTTTACAACGACGGCGGGCTTTCGATGCCGGAAAAACTGTTTCCTCATCAGTACGTATGGCTTACGGACAAAGCGAACGATAAGCACGTTGGATTGGGGCGGTTCGACGCCGATGCCGGAAAAGTCGTTCCGATAAAAACCGTAAATAAAATATGGGGCATAATGCCCAAGAACATCGAGCAGAAAATCGCGTTCGATTTGCTGACGAACGACAAGATACCGCTGGTTACGCTGGTCGGCAAGGCCGGAACCGGCAAGACGCTTCTCGCTTTGGCCGCCGGTCTGCATTGTTCGCTTGACGAAGAGAACTACAAGCGCCTTCTCGTGTCCCGACCGATATTTCCGATGGGGCGCGACATAGGGTTCCTTCCCGGCGAGATGCAGGAGAAGCTGGCGCCGTGGATGCAGCCGATTTTCGACAACCTCGAATTTCTTTTCTCGGCCAGCGAGGAGGGGAAGGAAGAGGACGACCGCGCCGGAGGCAAACCGATTGCGCGGGGAAGCGCGCGCAAGGGATACGAGGAGCTCATCCGCATGAATTCCATCGTAGTGGAGCCGCTGACGTATATTCGCGGCCGCTCGATTCCCAGACAGTATTTCATCGTGGACGAAGCGCAGAACCTGACCGCGCACGAGGCGAAGACGATTATCAGCCGCGCCGGAGTCGGCACCAAGCTGGTTTTGACCGGAGATCCGTACCAAATAGACAACCCTTATCTCGACGCGTCGTCCAACGGCTTAACCTACGTGGCCGAGCGCATGAAGGAGAGCGGGTTGAGCGGACACGTAACGCTGGTGCGCGGCGAGCGCTCGGCGCTTGCGCAGGCGGCGGCGGATTTATTGTAAAATGAAATCCTGTCTGCGGTTGTACAAGCCGTTTCCGTGGCCGCCGGCGGGCGAGGAATTCATTCTCGACGAGGAGCAGGCCGGACACGTTCGGGTTTTAAGGCTGCAAAGCGGAGACTTCGTCGAGTTTTTCGACGGCGAAAAAGCGAGCGCGTCGGCGGTAATTACCGGCGCGGGAGGCCGGAAGACGACCGCGCGCATTATCGAAATACGCGAAACCGACGACAAGCCGCCGTTCGATATAACGATAATACAAGGGTTGCCAAAGTCCGACAAAATGGATTATATTATTCAAAAGTGTACGGAACTCGGCGTTACTACTCTGCTGCCCGTAGAGACGCGGCGGTCTGCGGCGAGGCTTAACCCCGAAAACGCCGAGTCTAAAACGGCGCGATGGCGTAAAATAGCGATTGAAGCGGCTCGTCAATGCGGACGGGTTCACGTTCCTTTAATAATGACTTCCGCGAGTTTCGAGAGCGCCTGTCGAAGCGCGGACGCCGACATGAAGCTGCTGTTCGACTGCGGCGCGGGCATGCTGCTTGCCGATTTTCTCGACAAACGGCGCGCCATGGGAGCCGACGCCAAGTCGGCCGCTGTCGCCGTCGGTCCGGAAGGCGGTTTTTCGCCCGAAGAAGTCGTAATGGCTGCGGATTGCGGTTTTTCAATCGTTTCGCTCGGCGGACGCATTTTGCGCACGGAAACCGCCGCGGGCGCGGTCGCAAGCGTTTTGAATTTTTTGTTCGGAGATTTCGGGAGAAAAGTCAATGAGCGGTAGCTTAAAGGTCTGCCCAATATGCAAGACCGGCAACGAACTTGAAAATCAGTTCTGCAAGCGGTGCGGAACCCGCTTAGCCGCCCCTAAGCGAGCTGGAGCTTCTTTTGAAAGCCCGGTTCCGATGCCCGACAAGGAAGAAAGAGGCTTTTCCGGCGCTATGACGCTGGGGCGGTCGGCGGCGGGCGACGACTTCAGCATCGGCGAAATCGACGCAAAAACCGAAGAGAAATTTTACATCAGCGGAAACTCCGTTTCCGAGGATAATTCGCGCGAAATAAAAACCGCGCCGAGCGGACGCCCGGCCGGGGCGGCTTTGACGTCCGCCGAAACCAGACCGTTTCGCGGAACCGCGCCATCCGCGCCGCAAAACAAGCCGTCATCCGACAAACCGCAGCCTTTGCCGGAGCGGCCGGGGCAGGTTAATCAAAGACAGACCCAGCCAATTGAGGCGCAAAAAAGCCCGGCTTGGCACGAGTCGATGCGAGCGATTAACAAGGCTTTGTCTTCGCGGAGACAGACGGAGCTTGAGTCGATTAAAGCCGAAGATACGGGCGGCGTTCCGATGTCGGACACCGTGCCCGACGTCGTAACGATTGAAAAGCCTTCCGACAGCGTTAAAATACACGCTTTAGGCGAGGCGGCCAAGAGAAGGATGCAGACCGAATCCGGCTCCGGCGCGTTTTCTTCTCCGTCGGCTGAAGCGTCGGATACTATGGAAGAAGAGAGCGACACGCTTCAGATGCTTCCTAATTCCTATCTGCCCGAAACTGACGCTTCGGAGGAAAAACCCAAAGGGTTGAGGCCGCCGAAATCTCAGCAGATAGAGCTTGCAAAGCCGAAGCTGCCGCTTAATAAATCGACGATAGCTCACGAGGCGGTGTATGCGCCGCCAAAACCCGCCGCGCCCGAAGAGGAGATGGAAGTCGATCTGGCGCCTTTTCTCGGCAGGACGGCCGCCTACCTGCTTGATTTGATTTTTCTGACCGTTCCGATAATTCTTATGATTTATTTAGGTCTTTCCGCGGGCGGACGCAAGGACCCGCTTCAATGGATTATACTTTATCCGGCGAGAGGCGCTCTGAGAGACGTTTTATTTTTCGCCTTCTTCTGGTTCGTCTCTTATTTTACGCTTTTTACATGGCTTGGCGGCGCAACGCCGGGCAAAATGATTATGGGGCTGCATACCATCGATTGGTTCGGCAGACCGCCTTCGTTCGCGAGGGCGCTCGCCCGCTCCTTGTATTATTTTCTCGACGCGGCGACTTTTTTCATAGGTTTTTTGTGGGCGTTTTTCAGCGCCAACGGGCAGGCTTTTCACGACAAACTGGCGGGAACGCTGGTCGTTAAGGACGAATAAAAGCGCGGGAAGCAAAATCGAATGAACGTAAAAACGAACCATTTCGACGTAATGATTCTCGGAGACGGGATTGCTGGAATGCTGCTGGCCTCTATGCTTTCGGCGCGTCATTACCGCACCGCGCTGGTGAAGTCGGTCGATTTGCCGCTTCCTTCGGGCAAAGATCCTATAAAAGTGCGCGGACGGAAAAAATATTTCTACGAAGGAATATGGGAATCGCCGTTCGTGGCCGCCGCTTTGCAGGACGTCGCGCTTTCTCATACGGTAAAAACGCTTTTCAAGCAGCGAGAGTTTGCGTATCAGTTCGTCGCCGACGACGTCAGAGTGGACGTTCCGTGCGGAATCGAGAAATTCCCCGGAGACTTATCCCGCGAGTTCGACGATTTAAGCGGCCTTAAACCGGCTCTTGAAGGTTTGTCCGACGCGGCCAACAGACTTAACGCGGCTCTCAACCCGGCGCTTGACTGGCTTCCTAACAATTTTTGGCATAAATTTTTCACCGTAAGGAAAAATAAGAAAGAATTCAGAAAAATTGTAGAGTCTATAAAACCGACGGCGGCGGAAGCGGAGGAAACGCTGGGCAGGCCGCCTTACTCGGCGCTTTTCGGCGCGCCGGTTAATTTTTTCGCCAACTGCCGCGCCGGCTCGGCGGACGTCTATTCCGCTAGAACGGTCTACCAGACTATAAATGAGATGATGTATATTTATACCGGCGAATCAATCGCCGACGTTTGCAGCGAGAAAGTCGCCAAACGGGGAGGAATAATAATCGAGGAGCCGACGGCTCTCGATCTGCGTCAAGACGGCAAGAGATACGCCGTGGACTGCGGTAAAACAGGAGAGATTACGGCAGACGTCTGCGTTTTCAACATGCCGTTGCAGCTTCTTCCTCTGGCGCTTAAAAACAACAAGGCTAAAAAAGTCGTGGCGAAGTTCAATCAATACGCCTCGCCGGATTATTTAAAGTTGAGCGTAACTTATCAGGTTCATCCCGACGGTCTTCCCGAAGGAATGGACACGCTTGCGGTTTATTCCAAAAGGCTTGATTCTCCCTCTCCCGAAGACTGCTGCCTGTTCGTCCGCGACCCCGTGCGTCAAATAGCGCCGGACAGAGCTTCGCTGGAAGTGTGGCGGCTTGCGAAAACCGAAGGGCTTTCGCAGCAGCGGCTCGAAGCGTTGACGGCCGACACTCACGAAATAGTGCGGCGGGTCTGCCCGTTTATCGACTCTCACATATACGACAGATACGAGCAGCGTATTTGGCGCGAAGACGTTACCGGTTTGTCCATACCGGCGTCGAACGGGGAGTTTCTTTACTCGCGCATGACAGACGATTCCGATTTCTGCGCCCCGATTAACGTTGCGGTGCAGAAGAATTTTTTCTTGGCGTCGCCGGAGCTCTTTTTGCCTCTCAACAACGAGGCTCCCTTCGCCGCGGCGCTGTGTCTTTTAAAATACATGACCAAGAAGGTGAAGATGGAAGGAATCGGTTGAGCGCGCTCGCCGCATTGCCGAGTAAATTCGCAAGCCGGATAATCAAGCCGCCGTATAGTCCGCCGGTTGCGAAATAATATTAAAATTATTAGCCTCTACCCGCAAAAAAAACTTTGCATAAAAACGCCGATTACTTATACAATTGTGCGGCTGAAAGGCGCGAATGCAGAAAGCAGCGCTAGTTACATTATTAATAAGGCGTTACAAAAATGAGAAGAATAGCGCTCGCCGCGGCGTTTATACTGTCGGCGTTAGTTTTGGCCGTCTTTGCGTCGGCCTGCTTTGACAAGGGCGGAAAAGGCGAAACTCTAATACGCATCGGGTTTAACCCGTCCGAGAATACCGATTCCGTAACCGTAAACGGTCAAGCGTTTTCAGATTACCTTACGGCGAAGACCGGCTTGAAAACGCGGGTTTACGTGGCGAGCGGCTACGCGGCCGTCGTCGAGGCTTTGGCGCACAAGCAAATCGAATTCTCATGGATACCGCCGTTTTCGCTAATTCAGGCGGAGAAGTTGTGCAAGGCTCTGCCGCTGTTAAAAATCGTCCGCAAAGGCTCCGACGTTTATTACGGCGGAATTATCGTCCGGAAAGATTCGCCGTACCAAACGATTGAAGACCTCAAAGGCAAAGATATAGCATGGCCCGACGTTGCGAGCGCATCCGGTCATATTTTTCCAAAGGCGGCCGTAATGGCGAAGGATATAAACGTCGAGACGTTTTTTAACCGTGAATTATTCGCCGGAGGCCACGACAAAGTGGTTCTTGCGGTGCTTACCGGACAGGTGGCAGCGGGCGGAACCTTTATGAACAACGGCGAAGGGACTGACGGTTCGTGGAACCGCTTTTATAAAGACAGGTCGGGCGAAATACGCGCGCTGTTAGTAACGAAGCCGATTCCGAACGACGTTTTTGCGACGACCGAGGACTTTGCGAAGAAAAATCCCGAAATCGTAAAAAAAATCATAGACGCGCTTTACGAAATGACGAAAGACCCGCAAGGGAAGGAAATTTTGCAGAAGTTGTACGGCATCGACGGGCTTGCGGAGGCTAAGCAGTCCGATTTTGACGTAGTGCGGGACGCGGCGCGATTTACGAACATTTGGAAGCGGTGAAGTATGAGCGGCGGCGGAGAACTGGTTGTAACGGGGCTTACGAAAAAGTGGACGGATGAAATCGTCGCGATTAGAGACGTTTCGTTTAAGGCGCCGAAAGGGCAGTTCATCGTTGTGCTTGGACCGTCGGGCTCCGGCAAATCGACGCTTTTGCGCTGCATTACTCGGCTTGTGGAACCGACCAGCGGCGGCGTCAGCCTCGACGGCGTCAACATAACTGCGCTAAAAGGGCGGGCCATGATGAAGATGCGCCGCAGAATAGGTTTCATCTTTCAAAATTTCAACCTGATTGAAAATTATACCGTAATGCAGAACGTCATGGCCGGGCGCATCGGCAGCAACCCGCTTTGGCGAAACGTTCTTCCGTTTTACGGACGCCGCGACAAGCAAATCGCGGAGGATTATATCAGGCGGCTCGGCATTTACGATAAGCTCGACCAGCGGGTCGATACTCTTTCGGGCGGCCAACAGCAACGGGTGGCGATTGCAAGAGCGGCGGCGCAGCAGCCCGACGTGATACTCGCCGACGAGCCTATGGCGGCGCTCGATCCGATGCTTTCGCGCATCATTCTCGATTTGTTGAGCGAACTCAGCAAAGAAAACGGAATTACGGTGCTTGTCAACATTCATGTTTTGGAGCTTGCGCTGGCGTACGCCGAGCGTATAATCGGGCTTAACCGAGGCCGAATCGTCTTCGACGGTCCGCCCGACAAATTGACTGAAAAAGAGATTGAAAAAATTTACGCAAACGCCGACGAAGTCGGCGAGTATTACCAAGGCTAAAATTGAGATTGACATATTAGGGCTAAAAAGCTAAAAGAAATCCCATGACTGGAAACTACAAGAAATATTTTATATTTTTATCTTTTTGTTTTCTCTGCGCCGCGGTATTTTTACCCGGATGCGGAAGCTCGGCTTGCGACGCTTTCACGAGCAAAGTTTGTTCCGAATGCGCGTCGTCGTTGTCGCCGGAATGGAAGGCGGCGTGCGCCTGCCACTCGGACTCTACTTACATCAAGGCGTACGGCTTTCATTGCAAAGAGCCTTCAAGCGAGGATCAGGACGTTTGCCGCGCCGGATTGGATTTATGGAGCTCGAACTCCTGCGAAATGCTTATGAGAACGTTTGAAGAACGACAAAGAATACAAGAATAACAAAATCTTTCGCATATTGAGAACCGTTATTATTACATAATTGCTTAAACTCCGCCTTATTGCTATTATTGCAAATGGAACTATAATATTGGATTAGGCGCTTCGCAATTTAAGACGAAGCGGAAGACGGCCGGCATAACGCCGCGCCAAGTTTGGCAGAAACGGAGGCTTTGTATGGGCGATTATGTGGACAGGGAACATCAGCGCTTTGTCGTGGATGCTTTCGCGGACGTGTCCACCGAGCAATCCGACGACGTTCTTCTTTTCAATGAAATCGAGAACATAAGCATGGGGGGAATGGCCTTTTCGGTAGCCGAGTCGATTGAAGTAGGAGGAAAGGTGAACGTAACGATTAACTTTCCCGAAACCGGCGAACGCATAGACGTAACCTGCAAAACGATGTGGAGACGGGACTCCACCCCTCCGGTAATAGGCGTAAAATTTATAGAGCTTTCCCCGGCCGACTTGGACGTTCTTAAAAGGTATATGAAGAGAATGAAGGAGCGCGAAGCTCGAATGAAAAAGAACTTTCCTCCGTTGGCTTAACTGCGGCGGCGATGTTAAAATTAAAAAACGACGTAATAATCGCCGAAGCGGCGAAAGCGCGGGAAGCGGCGTACGCGCCGTATTCGGGTTTTAAGGTCGGCGCGGCGATACTGTGCGAAAACGGCGAGATTTTCTCCGGCTGCAACGTCGAGAACTCAAGCTACGGGGCGTGCGTTTGCGCGGAACGGGCGGCCGTATGCGCGGCTGCGCGCGCGGGAAGAAAAGATTTCGCCGCGATTGCAATCGTTACGGACTGCTCGCCTCCGGCTTATCCGTGCGGCCTTTGCAGGCAGACGCTCGCGGAGTTCAACCCTGATATAAGGCTGGTTTTAAGCTCTATAAACGGCGAAACCATCGTTTCTTCATTGAAAAAAATTCACAAAAATCATTTCGACGGCGCAAGTCTGCGGCGGAAGTGAATATTCGGCGATTTGAAAGAGGTCAACTTTGACGTCCGAGATTATATACAACGCAAAAATTGTTGCTATGGACGAAGCCGGAACGATAATAGACAAAGGCTATGTTCGTTTCGAGGGAGGAATTATCGTAGAACTGGGCGCCGGCTCTCCGCCTGAAGAAACGCTGGCGGCGTCCAACGCGACCGACGCAATGGGGCGCTGGCTATTGCCGGGGTTCGTCCAGTCGCACGTTCATCTTTGTCAAACGCTTTTCCGCGGAACCGCGGAGAATTTATCGTTGATGGAATGGCTGCGCTCGCGCATCTGGCCGATGGAGGCGTCTCACGACGAGGAAAGCATTTCTATATCGGCGAGACTGGGCATTTACGAACTGCTAAGCGGCGGAACCTCGTCGATAATGGATATGGGGACGACGCACGGAACGAGCGCGCTGTTCTCGGAAGCGGCAAAACTGGGAATCAGGGCGGTAATAGGCCGCGCAATTATGGACTACGGCCACGACGTTCCCCCGCGCCTAAAGGACGAAGGACGCGCGGCCATGGAAGAATCCGTCTCGCTTGCGAATAAATATCACGGCGCCGAAGCCGGAAGGCTGCGGTACGTTTTTTCTCCGCGCTTTTTATTGAGCGTCGAAGAAGGGACGATGCGGGAAATCTCGCAGGAAGCCCGGCGGCTTGGCTGCATGATTCAGACGCACGCCTGCGAAAATCAGGAAGAGGCGATGCTCGTCGTGGAAAAGACGGGAGACGAAAGCCTGAAATTTCTTGAGAAAGTCGGCATGCTCGGCCCCGACGTTACGATCGCTCACATGATACATTTAACCGCCTCGGAGTTCAGGCTCGCCAAAGAAACGCAGACTAACGTAGCGCACTGTCCGTCCGCCAACATGAAGCTAGGCAGCGGCATTGCCCGCACCATGGAAATGACTCAGGCCGGAATAAACGTAAGCCTCGGAGCCGACGGAGCCGCCTGCAACAATAATCTTTCAATTTTTACCGAAATGCGGCTTGCGGGTTTGCTGCAGAATCTTAGGTTTGCGGCCAAAGGGCTTAAAGCCGAGCAGATAGTCAGAATGGCGACGAACGGCGGAGCGCGCGCGCTGGGTCTCCAAGACGAGATAGGAAGCCTTAAAATCGGCAAAAAGGCCGACTTCGTTCTGCTTGATCCGCGTCTGCCTCATTCTTCGGGAGAAACGTCCGACGTTTATTCGCGCATCGTTTACTCCATGGACGCCCGGAACGTCGTTTCTACCTACGTTGACGGCGTAAGACTTTACCACGAAGGAAAGGTAAAAGGAGTGGGAATTGCGCGATTGATGACGGAGGCGGACGAGCAAATTAAAAAGATAGACGCGGCCTACAAACGCCTTATGACCTGATTGCAAAGTTTTAAAACAAACGCGCCGATATGCAAATACGCGATAAGAGCGAAATTGCGTGCGTCTTTTTGTTTTTTATTTTAATATAAAATTTTGCATTTCGGCCTAACTTTGCGAATTTACGACTCGGAAAAAATTAGACTTTATCAAAATGGGAATATTGAAAACTATTTCAAAGTTTGCGCTTGTTAAAAAAATAAAAAGGCGCTATATAAAATATGTAGTACGATTTTGTTTTGGCGGACATTGGAGCCGCAAACTGGCGGTTTCGTTATTGCTCACATAACAACGCAACTCTTGTAAACCTAAAAGCCGAAGACCGTTTGTCTGGCCGGTTTAAAGAAGCGGTAAATTCGTCGGAGAATTGAAAATGGGAAAGAAAATAATTATAGCGGCGGCGGTTATTTTATTGGCGGCTTTTCTTTGTCCGGCTTGCGCGACCGGTAAAAATAAAAGAAAAGGCGAAAAAAGCGCGTGCGAAACGGCGGGAAAGTATTACAATTTGGCGGTCGAGTCTTACTCTAAGAGGCGCATTGTCGAGGCAAAACAGAATCTTAAACGCGGGCTGGAAATGTGTCCGTCGGACGAGAAGATACATAATTTCTTCGGTTTAATTCACTTGGGCGAAGGGAAACTTCAGGAGGCGTTAGATAGTTTTAAAAAGGCGTTGGAACTCGAACCTAAATACACCGACGCAATGAACAACATCGCTTCCGTTTACATGGAAAAACAAGATTGGAAAACGGCTCTGACGTATTTGCGCAAGGTCGAGGAAGATCCGCTGTACAACTATCCGTATCTGGTAAAATGGAATATCGGCTGGTGTTACTATAAGCTGGGCGATAAAAAGAACGCCAAAGAGAATCTCAAGCAAGCGGTCTTTTACGAAGAATTCATGTGCCTCGCTTGGTACGTTCTGGGGATTATAGCCAAAGAGGAAGGCGCGTCCGACGAGGCGGTTTCCAATTTCCAGAACGCGGTAAAAAAGAACCCGAAAACGCCCTCAAAATCTTGCGAAAATTACGCGTTGGCGCATTATGAGCTGGGACTGCTTTATATGCAGCGTCAGGAGCCCGAAAAGGCGAAAAGCCATTTGGAAACCTGCGTCAAGCTCTCAAGCGCGGATCCAACGTCTCAGCTTTACAAGGACTGCTCGAAGATGCGGGATTTGAATCAATAGAGAACGAAGGGAACTGTAGAACATGGACGCTTTTTTTGAGAGGGTTATTTTACTTGGGAAAGAGCAGCTTTCCGACGGAAGCAGGCGCGTTCTTCTGCTTGGAGAGACGGCCGGAAAATTTTACGCCAACGCCGCCGCGGTCGCGCAGTCTAAAAAGCGCTTTCCTTCGGGCATAGAGCACTTCTGTCTGTACGAATCCGAAATAGCTCCGTCCAAGCTGGCGCTTAAAACGGCTCCGTCGGCGATTAAAAGCGCTCGGCCTCTCGTGGCTTATTCGCTTGCCAGAGACATGAAGCGCTACTATATAGCGAGCCGCATAACAGAAATAATCGGCGGACTTCTGCCTCTTAAAAAAGAGGTCGTTCAGGCCTCGAAGGACGAAACCGCCGGCGAGTACGCCACCTACTTCAATCTTTTAATAACTACTTACGCGACGCTTGAGAAATTCTCCGCCGATCACGTTGACGAGGTGCACGCGTGGGCGTTGTGGCGCGCTTTGATTTTAATGGGTTACGGTCTCGATCCTTACCGCTGCCCCAAATGTTCGGCGGCGTACTCGCCCGAAAACGGGGCGATGTACTGCGACAAAAAGCAGGGAATATTCTGTAAAAAGTGCGCCGACACTAGCGAAGGCGGAAGCTCTCAGTGCGACGCCGTGTCAATGGAAGCGGTCGCGTTCGCGCAGAAAATCACAACCATCGCCATACCAATCGGTTTTGGAACGACTGTTTCGCTTCCGACGTTTAACCAAGAAGTCTATCAAGAACTGCTTCGCGTTTTAAACGCTCAAATCAAGTGCGTTCTGCCGGCGCCTTTAAAGTCGGACGCGCTTTTCAAACCTAAATAAACGCCGATTTAGCGCGAAAGAAAGCAGGGAGAAAATGCCGTCCACGCTGTACACCTTCAAGGAAATGCTTGAGCGTTACACGGAAGACTCGAAGCACAGCGGCTTTCAGAACCTAATGAAACGCCGCGTGCGGGAAATTTTGCTCGTTTCAAGCCCTTACGATTCGTTCGTCCTCGCCGAAGACGGCAAACTGCACGAGCTTATCTTGAGCGAATTCGTCGAGCGCAATTTAAATTACGCTCCGGGGATGAAGCGCGTCGGCGGCGCGGAAGAGGCTCTTGCGCTTGCCGAACAGTCGGATCGGTTCAATCTGATTATCGCCACCGAGAACATTGAAGGAATGGACGTTGAGGCTTTCGCTCGGAAGGCTCGCGCCAAAGGCGTTAAGACGCCCATCGTTCTGCTGACATACGACAACCGCGAACTGCCGGAACTTGCGGGCGGCGGGCTGTTCGACTACATCTTCAACTGGCAGGGCGATTTTTCGCTTTTTTTAACCATCGTTAAGCTCGTCGAGGACAGGCTTAACGCTGACGACGACGTTTCGCACGTCGGCGTTCAAGCGGTATTGCTGGTCGAAGACAGCGTGCGCTTTTATTCGGCCTATCTGCCGGTAATGTACAAGGAGCTTATCGAGCAGAGCCAGCGCGTCATCGCCGAAGGGCCGAATATGTCGATAAAGCTGATGCGGATGCGAGCGAGGCCGAAAATACTCTTGGCGACTAA
Source organism: uncultured Myxococcales bacterium (assembly GCA_964400725.1). Taxonomy (GTDB): domain Bacteria; phylum Myxococcota_A; class SURF-8; order SURF-8; family CAYNVS01; genus CAYNVS01. The sequence continues at coordinate 8,258 of CAYNVS010000050.1, read as the reverse complement.
CTACGAAGAGGCGGTATCGCTTTTTGAAAAGTACCGCGACAATTTGTTGGGCGTCGTATCCGACGTCCGCTACCCAAAAGGCGGCGAACTCGACTCCTTTGCGGGCATTGATTTCACGAGGCTAGTTAAGTCGCAAATACCCGATCTGCCGGTTTTGCTGCAATCGACCAACGCGGACAACCGCGCTCTGGCGCACTCAGTCGGCGCGTCGTTCGCGCATAAAAATTCTCCCACTCTGCTGCACGAACTTTCCGCCTTCATCTTCGATCGTTTCGCTTTCGGCGACTTCGTTTTCAAAACGCCTCAAGGCGAAGAAGTTTGGCGCGCGCGCGACCTCAAATCGTTCGAGGAAGGGCTCGCCGCTATTCCGCTGGAAAGCCTGCTTTACCACGCGACCCGCAATCACTTCTCAACTTGGCTGAAAGCCAGAACCGAGTTCGATTTAGCCAGCAAACTCAAGCCGAAGAAAGCCGAGGATTTTCGAGGCGGCGAAGAGATACGCGCCTATCTTGTCGAAACGATTAGAGAATCGCGGCGCGGGCGGTACCGCGGAATAATAGTCGATTACAACCCCGAAGACTTCGAGACTAACAGCAACATTGCGCGGATAGGGGAGGGCTCTATAGGCGGCAAAGCGCGCGGAGCGGCGTTTGTAAGCATGGCTTTGAACAAATACGGCATCCGCGGCAATTTTAAGGGCGTGCGGATATTCGTTCCATCCACCGTAGTATTATGCACGGGGGTGTTCGACGATTTCATGACGGAGAACGATCTGTGGGACTTTGCGCTTACATGCGCGGACGACGGAGAAATCTCAAAACGTTTTCAAGAGGCGGTTCTGCCGGAAAGCGTAGTTTCGCAGCTGCGTCATTTTCTTTCGGCTGCGCGTTATCCGCTTGCGGTAAGGAGCAGCAGCATCCTTGAGGATTCGCTGATGCAGCCTTTTGCGGGCGTTTACGAAACGTACATGATTCCCAACCGCGGAGAAGACGAAGAGCGTCTCAAAGCGTTGTGCGCCGCCGTTAAAGGCGTTTACGCCAGCGCTTACTCGTCCCACGCCAAGGCTTACATCAAAGCCACCTCCTACCGATTGGAGGAAGAGAAGATGGCGGTAATAATTCAGCGCGTAATAGGCCGCGAGAACAACGGCCGCTTTTACCCTGATTTCAGCGGGGTCGCGCGCTCTCATAACAGCTATCCGGTTCCGCCGATGAAAAGCGAAGACGGCGTCGCCAGCGTGGCGCTGGGGCTGGGCAAAGCGGTTGTGGACGGATCCAGCGTCGTAACGTTCTGCCCGAAGAATCCGGCGCTTAACATGCAGGCGCAGACGCCTGAAGATTTGATTGAAAATTCGCAGCGTTATTTTTACGCGATTAACCTCGACTGTTCCGCGGAGCCGCATGAAGAAGACGGCTATCGCAATCCGGACAAATGTTTTGAGCTTTTGAAGCTTGGTTTGGCGGAAGCCGAGAAGGACGGAACTCTAGCGCCGCTGGCGAGCACGTACAGCCCCGACAACGAAGCGGTTTACGACGGCATATCGCGGCAGGGAATAAGGCTCGTCTCTTTTGCTCCGCTTTTAAAGTTTAAAATTTTTCCTCTTCCTCAAATTCTTTCGCTTCTTTTAGAAATGGGGCGATACGGAATGAGCTGTCCGGTAGAAATAGAATTCGCGGTAAACATGAAGCCCGGCGGAGCTTCCGACGCGGAGTTTGCTTTTTTGCAAATGAGACCGCTTGCGCTGGGCAGAGAATTTTACGAGCTCGATTTGGACGAAACGAGCGACGACGAGCTGATTTGCAGAAGCGGAATGGCTCTTGGCCACGGCGTCATTCAGGGAGTCCGCGACGTAATCATTGTCGATAAGAACAAGTTTGAGCGCGGCAAAAGCGTCGACGCCGCCCGCGAAGTCGCGCGCTTCAACGCTAAAATGGTCGCGGAAAAAACTCCTTACGTTCTGATCGGCGTAGGGCGCTGGGGAAGCGCCGACAGCTGGCTGGGCATTCCGGTCAAATGGGACGAAATTTCCGGCGCCAAAGCGATAATTGAGGCTGGTTTTAAAGATTTTAAAGTTACTCCTTCGCAGGGAAGCCACTTTTTTCAAAACCTGACCAGCTTTAAAATAGGATATTTTACGGTCAACGAATGGATGGGGGAAGGGCATATCGACTGGGACTGGCTGTTGTCGGTTCCGCCGCTCGAAGAGGGAATTTACGCGAAGCGGCTTCGTTTTGACGAAGAGATTTTAATTAAAATCGACGGACGCAAAAACGCGGGCGTCGTTTTCAAACCTCGTCCGAAATAGTCTGTCTAGCGGTCGAGAGCGTTTTTATATGCGCGGTTCGTCGCTTTCATCGCCGGTTTCGGGCGTTTGCGGAGAGCGGCTGAACGGATAGCAGAACGGCCTGAAGCTGCACGTCGCGGAGTCGCACGTTTCGAGGTTTACTCGCGGCGGAAGCGAGCGTCCGGACGCGGCATTTCTGGCGAGCGCGAGCGCGTCGTCGAGCTTCGATTCAATCTCTTCCGATTCTTTGCTCCCCTGCGGAGGCAAAAATACGAACGGCTCCCGGCGCGAAGGGAAACAGAGCGCGGCGTTGACTTCGAGTCTTGCGCCTTCCGCCTCGGCGCGTTTGATTAAAGCCCTCCGGTAAAGCGCGAGCTGACATAAATATATTTCCATCGAGGATTCGTCGGCGTCGCCGTATTTGTAATCAACTATGGTTGCGGCATCGTCTTTCAGAGCCGCGGCGTCCATTCTTCCCGTTATAATCAGCCGCCCAGCGGCGGTTTCGCATAAAAGCTCGAACGGCGTTTCTCTCAATACGGCGCTTCCGGCGAATATTTGTTTAAAGCGGGCGTCGCGCCAAAGCCGCGCGCAGTCTTTTTTAAGAGCGTTTACGGCAGGGCAGTTCAAAAAACGTTTCGGCAGGCCGAAACTCAACAGCCGTTCGTTAATAGCTTCCGGCGCCGGTTCGTCTGAGCCGAAGTCGAGACGCTCCATAAGCAAATGGAAAAACTCTCCCGCGACGACGCCTTTAATCTCGCTTTCGTCGCGCATCGCGAGCGCGCGCTGTCGGAACGGCTCTAAATTGGATCCGGCTTCGATAGGCGAGCAGCGAGACCTTGCGAATAGCAGTTTTGTCATCCGAGGACACGTCGCCGCGGCGAGAGCGTTTCTTGCCGCCAGACGCGGTATAAGCCGGTCATCCGACGGTTGAGCGGTCGCTAGCTTTACCGCCTCTTTTACGTCCGTCTCAAAGCTCAACGGAGAAGGGAAGGGGAGCGCGGAGCTTTTTTCGTCCGCGTTTTCGTCTTCGGGAGAGGCTTCAATTTCCTCGATGCGGCACAAATCAGCCTCGCAGGCTAGACGCGCGTCGGCGGTCTCGTAAAACGCTTTGTTCCAGTTGAAAACGCTCGAACGAGAATCGTCGTCGTCTTTCTTTTGCCGCTTTTCTTCGAGCGCGCCTTCCGAGAAGTAAATTTCAAGGCGGCGCTTGGCGCGGGTAAGAGCCACGTAAATAATTCTCGCTTCCTCTTTGTATTCTTCTATGATTTGAGCCTCGACGGCTTCCTTCCAAATTTTACCTTCCAAGCCCAAAGGCGGTTTGACCGCCGCGCCTCCGGCGGGCGAGAAAGTCGCCCAGCGCGCCGCGTTTCCGCCTTTCTTGACCGGCAGTCCGAATAGGCAGACGACGTCCCATTGCAGTCCCTTCGCCTTGTGAACGGTCATTACGTTTACCGCGTCGGGCGCCGCTTGCGGCGGGTCGAAGTCGTCTTCGTCCTCTCCCGCGCTCGTTTCGCCTTTCATTTTCGATAAAACAAGCGCGGCGTTTTGCCCGTCGCGCCCAAGCCTTTCGGCTTTTGAAAGCCATTCGCGGGCGGCCGACAGCCTGCCTTCGCGGTCGGGAAGAGCCGATAAGCGTTTTATATATCCCGCCTGGTCTATCATACCCGCTATAATTTTACGCGCGCTTTTTCGTCCGAGCGATTTTCTGGCTGCGATGGTCGCTTCTCTGAATGTAAGGAGACGCTCGACCTCGTTCTCCGAAAGTCCAATCGGCGCGGGCGCATCGTCCGTTAATCCGGACATCCAGTCCGTAAAGCGTCCGCGTTCTTCTTTTCCGGCCAACAAAGCCGCGGCGCATGCGTCGGGAAGAGCGCAGAACGGCGAGCATAGCAATGCGTATAGGGCGCTTTGGTCGGACGGCGAAAGAAGAAATTGAAGCGCTGCGTTCAGCTCCGCTTTGACCGTTTCCGTTCCTTCGTCGGGCTCCGAGGAGGAGAAAACCGCCTTTATGCCGGCCGCTTCAAATTGTTTAGCGAGTTCGGGGAATCCTTTGCGAGAGCGCGTCAAGACGCAGACGTCGGCGTAATCGCCTATCGCGCCTTCTCTTTTTAGTTTGATGACGTTTTCCACCAAAGCTTTCGCGCCGAGCGCTCTTCCTTCGTCCGCCGAAATTTTATTTTTGGGCGCGTATAAAAAAACGCCGTCTAGTTTTTCGTTAGGAGCTTTTCTTGCGCTCTCGTCGAATGGAACGGAAAGCTCGTCTTCCGCGCCGTAAAAATCTTCCGCGTTTTCTCCGTAAACGCGCCGGCAGATTCGTCCCCACGCGAAGTTTACGTAGTCGAGTATTTGTTTGACGCTTCGGTAATTTTGATTGAAGCGTTCTCTTTCCGGCGAATTTTTTGCGAATTCGAGAAAAGATTCGAGATTTGCGCCTCTGAAATTATATATGCACTGTTTGGGATCGCCGACCATATTAAGCGCCGGAGCCGCCGCGCCGCACTCGTCTTCTTCCGTGAGCGCCGTTATCATTTTAGCCTGATTGCGGTTCGTGTCTTGAAACTCATCGACGAGTATGAAGTCGTAAAGAGAGGCCAGACGAGCGCGCACGTCGGCGCGGTTGGGTTCGGCGATTATCTTCACCGCCAGACGTTCGAGATCTGAAAATTCCGCGGCTCCAAGCCTTTTCTTTTCGGCGATAAACGCGGTTTCGATTTCATTGGCAAGAGCCAGCATGTAATCGACGTAAGGCTGCGAGGCTCGCTCGGCCAGCTCGCTGACGGCCTGCTTGACCGAAGAGAGGCACGCGGTTTTGAAATCGCGTTTGAAACCCGTTTCTTTGCTTTTGCAAAATGCGGTCAGCTCTTCTTTCGCGCCTGCAAGCCAGTCCATAAGCTGGCTGTAAGCCGTTCCATTCGGCGGCGGGTTTCCGCGCAATAAGACTTCGAGGAAATCGGCGAAAATTTCAGCCTGTTTTTTATCTAACCGCGCCGACTCTAAGGCGGCGGAACGCAGAGCGGATGAAACGTCTTCGGCGGTCGGAACGGGCGCGGGCGGTTTGTCGTCTTTCGCGTAGGATTCTAGGCCGAGGGAAAGGCGGGCAAAATCGTCGAGAAGGTTTAAAAGCTCCGTTCTTATTTCTTCGGCCGATCGGAAAGCTAGAAGCTCGGCCGATTTGTCGCAGCCGGATTCAATCCGCGCGTTTACGGCGTCCAGCGCGATGCGGTCTCTCAAGCGGCGAGCCTCCGACTGCGGAAGAATTCTGAAATCCGGCGGATACCCTTCTATCGCTCCGTGCTCGGCCAATACCCGCTTTGCGAAGCCGTGGTAAGTGAAAACTTGGGGAGTCAGCGCGGCGGACGCGTCGATTTTTTTTGCGGTTTCAGGCTCGGCGTCGAGCAGTTTTGCCGCAGCCGCGTCGGTCAGCCTTTTTTTAAGCTCGTTGGCGGCTTTGCGCCCGAAGGTAACGAATAGAATTCGCGAGGGATCGACCGGTTTGCCGGTCGCGGCTCCCGTAATCAACGCGACGTACCTGTCGGTAAGAGCTTTGGTCTTGCCGGTTCCGGCGCTGGCTGAAACCGCGCACCCTTTGCGCGCCTTTGCGAATCTTTCCTGCGGCTCGTTCATTGTTAGGCGGCTTGAACTCTAAAGAGGCTTAAAATAAAAGAGCGCCCTATTATCGGGCGCTCGGAAATTACGGCTAATTTATTTACATTAATTGTAAATTTCAGGGACGAGGGTAACTTTGTTGTTCTTTACTTTGATGTCGAATTTAACGCCCTTGCATCCGTGTTTTTCAATCAGTTTTTCTTCGGTCGTCTTCAGCTTTTCGATGAAGCGTTCTTTGCTGACGCTGGAAACGTCTTCGCCGCATTCCACTTTGGCCTTTATGAAATTGGCGAACAGTTTGGCGTAGTATTCTTCTTTGTCTTCGTCCTGCGGCTCGGTCGATTTCGGCGTCTCAATCTTTTGTTCGGGCTCAACTTCGGGAACGCCCGACGAAACGGACTGCGAGGCGGGAATGGGGCCGCTGCCGTTGGCGTCCTCGTGCGCGACATCCATCGCCGAAGAGCCGCGCGCGGCTCCGGCGGGTTTGTGGCTGCCGCCCGACGCGCTGGTCATTTTAAGAGCTTCTTCCTCGCTTGACGGCATTATTTTGCCGGACATAACGCCGTTCATCATGTTGAGGGTATCGGCAAGCTGTTGGAGATACTTGTTTTCGGATGTGAAAAGAAATTCGGTGTTGCCGAGGTTGATTTTGTTGGCTCCTTCGAGAATGAAATCCATCGTTTTATACGCCTGCTGAACGGCCGCAAGACCGAGAATGACGCCTAACAATAGAACTATGAGAGAGAACGCGAGGTTGGCCACTACGAGGTCGCCGATTGTTTTATAAGCGTCGGTCCAGCTGTAAAGGAACATCAATCCGACGATTTTCTTTCCTTCGTAGTTAAACGGAGATGTGGCCGGAAGAGCCTTGTAAACTTTGTCGCCCAAAACGACGTCTCTTACCGCCTGCTTGTCGAAGCGGCGTCCGTCCTCGTCGCCGATGCCCGCGAACAGCTTGTTAAGCTCCGGCTGCATTTTGGCTATTTCGGTTTTCAGCGAGTTATGCTGACCCGGCAGAAGCGTGCTGGCGAGAAGTCCGTCCTGCGCCCAATATGCCACGGCGACGGTTTTATCCGAAACGCTGACCGCCTTGACGGAAAGCAGGTATTCGGTGGACATCGGTCTTACGTAAAGCACCGCGCCTTTGATTTCGCCGGAATATTTAATGGGATAGCAGCTGACGAGAAACGGCGATCCGGCGATGCCGAATTTCTTTTCGTTCCATACGTCTTCGCCGGGGCGGTCGTTAAGGCAGGATTTTATTAAAGGGTGAGCGGAATAATCGTTTTCGCGCTTGTTGGAGTCGAAAGAAGCGACCAGCTCGACGCCTTTTTCGTTAAGAATAAGGACGCTTTCGCTCATTCCGGCCTCGACCTGATGAAGCGTGATAAAAAGATAGTTGTGGCGGGCGTCTTTTTTGGCCAAGTCGCCCTTCTTCATCGCTTCTAAATCTTTGGCGAGCTCTTCCTCGGATGCGACGACGCCTTTGATGATTTTTTCGTTGGTGTAAACCTCTTGAATTCTTCTGAATGAGAGCTTCTCTCGTGTGGACTGGCTGGAAGCGAAAGAGTCGAACGACTGTTTCAAGTTGTTTTCAACGCGCTCCTTGGCGTCGTCCGTCATTTTTTGCAAAACGTAAAAATGGTTGAAAATGAAGAACGCAGCCGCGACGAGGACAAAAACCAGCGAAATTCTCAGTCTGATTTTCATAAAACGTTACCTTCCTTCCATTTATTAACTACTCTCAATAGCGTTAATCGGCTTTCTTTAAAGTTGCAATATACCATAAAAGTATTTCTATGCAAATTTTATTGTAAATTTTGCATCGTTTTTAAAACGGCGTCTTGCGTTTGTATAAAAAGCTCGTGCGGAAAGTACAATTAAAAACCGATGCGGAAATTATCGTTATTATATTTTTTTAATGCGGGCATTAGAAATTTGCAGGCCTTGCCGACGCATTAGCGCCGCCCCGGCGGCGTTATGCGATAAATTTTACTTGACCTCAAGTTTTGTTTTTACTAGTATGAATAGATGAACTGGATATTACCGCGGGCATAATCCGCGGAAAAACGCGAATTGACAGGTTTTTGGAGCCTTTTGTAACTATGAAGGTGGCTTTTTTAAACACTTAACTTTCAAAGGAGTTAAAGAAATGAAGAAACTGAACAGCGCTTTACTTATGTTGGCGCTCGCGTTGTGTATGAGCCTCACAATGCTGGCGTGCAGCTCTTCGTCCGACAATAACGGAACGGACGAGGACAAAGACATCGACAAAACCGAAGTTCCGGATGTACCCGACAACGTTGACGTGGACGACAAAGAAGTCGCTCCCACCGACGGCGACGAGACCGATACGACAGACGTA
>CAYNVS010000049.1:0-20699 GCA_964400725.1 uncultured Myxococcales bacterium | reverse complement strand
TTAATCGTCGGCACCACCAACAACAACGCGCCTATCAGCATGGTAATTAAAAAGTCGGCGCAGGGCGTCATCAAGCCGGGCGCGCTGAACGACACGACGCTTAACCTCGTCGAAATGGCGTTCAGAAGCTACGGTCCGTGCTTCGGCTGCGCCACGCACACCTTGCCGGGCGAAATGCCGATGGAAGTGGTAATTAAAGACAAAGACGGCAACGTGCTGGACAGCAAAGCCCGCAACATGATTTAACGCGGGCGCGCAATAGTAAGGTAAAACGGGCTTCAGCCGAAAGGCTGGAGCCTTTTTTACAGAAAGAAGAAGGATGATGGCAAGGAATAAATATAGAGAATTGGCGAGAGAGGTATTATCAACAGCGTTAAACCCTATGACTATTGATGAAATATGGGGAGAAGCTGAAAAAAGAGGATTGCCGTTAAAATATAACTGTTCAGGGAAGACGCCTGCGAACTCACTCGGCGCTCAGCTTTATGAAGATGTTAAATCTCCTAAATCAATCTTTATTAAAGTAGGGCAAAGGCCGGCACGATTTTCTCTGATAAATGAAAAGGATTACCAACAAAACATTATCAAGGAGCGCAAAGAAGAAAATATGGCAGAAGCCGCTAATCGCAAATTTGCCCAATTTACAGAACGCGATCTTCATCCTTTCCTTGCGAGCTTTGCTTTTAATAATCGGTCGTTTAACAGGGGCAAAAAAATATATACCAAAACGATTTACCACGAGGTATCAAAAAAAGGATTGAACCAGTGGCTGCACCCCGATATGGTAGGGTTTTACTCCCCTATTGACGAGTGGGACGATAAGCTGCTGGAGTTCAATAAAGCGATTGGAGAGACGCCAATTCGTCTATATTCGTTTGAACTAAAGAAAAATATCGACAACAGCAATTATAGAGAGTGCTTTTTCCAAGCGGTTTCCAATTCGTCTTGGGCGAACGAAGGTTATTTGGTTACGGCGTCGGTGGACGAGAACGACAATCAGCTTCAAGAGGAACTTGAGCGTTTGAGCTTATCGTTTGGCATAGGAGTAATCCTGCTTAATATTAACGACATGCAATCTTCCAAAGTTCTCTTTCAAGCGCGTCAGAAAGACTATCTCGATTGGGAAACTATGAATAAACTGTCGAAAGCCAACAAGCACTTCGCGGCGTTTTTAAAAAACGTAAGAATCGACCACGAAAGCAAACAAATCCACGAAAGCGAATACGATTCGACTAAACTATAGCCTTTAAACCGGGCGCTTTTCTTACTGCGCCCCGCGGCGTTTTATTTTAAAACGCTTATCCGCTTACGGCTCGAACGTCAGAGTTCCTTCCGAGCTCTTTTTTATCGTTTCCCAGTCAGTCAACATCGGAATCATCTCGCCTTTAACCCATTTTTTATGCTGGTCGCCGTAATGGGGGTCGAGAGGCCATCCCGAAACGCCCGTGTCGATTATCCATAAGGCGCGGGAAGGATCGCTCATATCGACGATCATTCTGAAAACCGGTCCGGCCATCGCTTTAAAGGGATGAGCCGCCGATCCCAAATCGAAATGAGACTTCCAAACCGAGTCCATCCCTCCGCCCATCGGGTTTTCCTCAAGGTTTACGGTCGAGGCGAGAACGCTTTTTCCGCCCATGAAATGCTTGAACTGAAGTTTGTGCAGTTTCCCCCAAACCCAGTCTTTGGGCTCTTTTCCGAATTCGTCGGAAAGTTTTTTTACAGCCTTTTTAAACGCCGTTGATACGACTTCGCTCATGGTTTCTTTCTTTTCCGTCCGTCTGTCGTCCCATGCGGCTGCGTTTTCGTCGTCGTACCACAAATCGGCCATAGCGGTGGAGTAGCGTTGAGACAGCAGAAATGTAACGGCGGAAGCGCCGGCCTCGTCCGCCAAAGCCAGCTTTGCCGCCTCAAGGTAAGTCGAAAAGAAAATTGAAGTCGCGGCGGAGTCGGCTTTGCTGAAGTAATCCCATTTTTTCAATAATTCAAAAGCCTTGCTTTCTATTTCGTTCAAGCCTCCGGTCGTTTCAACCGCCTTAATCATTTTAGGCGCAAGACGCCGTCCGCGAAGCAGCTTAACGTCGGTCTGAATCTCTTTAAACGAATCAAAATCGTGCGCGTCCCTGCTTTTAAGCAGCTCCATAATTCTGTCGAACCTGTAAGAAGGCGCGCTGTCAACGTGGAAAATGAACGGAGCCTTTTCGGCGTCCCAAATCAAATTGTTTGCGTGAGCCAAATAACTTTTTCCTTCTGCGGCTTCAAAAGGCGTCTGCTCCGGCGACGCGAATTCCGTCCATTGGTATTTATCAAGCCACCCCGGAACCGGAAAAGTTCCGCGGTGATGTTTTCTAACCGGCAGCCTTCCGGTTGAAAAGACGGCGATGTTCCCCTCGACGTCGGCGGCGGTATAAACGTTTATCGGCGTCGTCATCCCCGAAAATATTTTGCGCATTTCAAACGCGTTTTTAGCGGAGGCGACTTTTCTGAACGACTCCAAACTTCCTTTTGCGTCCGAGGTATCCCAATGCAGAGCCAGCGGCGGCGCCCACGACGGAAACATGTCGGGATACAAATCGTTAATAATTACTCCGTTGCGGCTGCGGCGGTGAACGAATTTCTTCTCTACGAACGAGCCGCCGTCCCGCGCTTTTATTACGATTTCCTCTTTGAGCAAATCTTTATAGCCGTCGGGGGTAAGTACCTGCTCCGCGTTGTCTGGGTTGACTTTCTCGGCGTAAAAATCAATCGCGTCGCCGACCGCGCTTGTTATTCCCCACGCTATTTTGTCGGTGTGGCCGAAGAGATTGAACGGCAGGCCGGGCATCGTAACGCCGACGCTTTCATACTGCGGGCATTTTATATGCTGCTGTATGACCATCGACGGCAAAAAGTGATTTAAGTGCGGATCGCTAGCTAAAAGGGGTTTTCCGTTTTTCGCGCTTCCGCCGCCGACCGCCCACGCGTTGCTGGCGCTCGCCGCCATAAGCGCGAAGTCGATGTTCTCAAGCGAGGCCGCGCCCCCTTTCAAGTCGGAAACCGGACGCGCCGGAAAAAGCTCCTTGATTTCATCGACGACGGACGGCGGAAGTTTTTTGCTTTCTCCTTTTAATTGAACGCTTACCCCGCCGATCCAAGGCTCCGACGGATAGACCGCTTCGGCGCGCTCGTAACCGACAAACAAAGCGAGCAAAAAGCGCGCAAGCTCCTGATTCCAGTTGTGAGTTATGCCCCACGAATTCAGGCGCCCCAGCGCGAAACTGTCGGCGACTTCCCATTTTTCCGGCTCCGCGCCGAGCAGCCGGTATTCAAGCGGTTTATACAAAGCGACGGCTTGATTTACGCCGTCCGTATAGGCGAGCATCAGCTCCTTAAGCTCTCCGGTAAGGCCGGCCTCGTCCTCAAGACAGGCTTTGTCGAAGCCCCATCCGCGCATCGCGGAATCGAACTTGATAGTCGTGCTGTCCAGAAGAGGCTGCTCGCCTACCAACTCAGAAACGCGCCCCCGCGCAATGCGGCGGAGCATATCCATTTGGAAAAAACGGTAGCGCGCATGAACGAACCCAATGGCGATCAGCAAATCTTTTTCGCTCTTCGCGTCGATATGCGGAACTCCGGCCTCGTCGAATATCACTTCGACTTTATTTTGCAGTCCGTTAAGTTTCAACGTCTCTTTTTTGTTCCGCGGGTAATCGGGCGACGTTTTATACGAAACGAAAGAGCCGAGCGCGCAGCTGGAAGCCGATGCGGCTAAAATCGCCGCGCAAATAAAAAACATAATTTGTTTTTTCAAAGGGTTGCAAGTCATTTTCTAACCTTCTTACTTCGATGCTTTAAACGTTTCGGTTATCGCGATAACGCAATTTAATATTTTACCAAAATTTTGCAATAGCTCGAACGCCGAAGCTGAATACGTCGGCGGCGCGGGCGTTTTTGCCCGGTATCCACGATTGATTTCGATAATCCATATAAAGCTGCATCGGCGCGCCTACCCGCAGCAAGCTGATTACGAAACCGGCGTTTAAAATGTTTTTATACCCAGGACGCCAATATTTTTCCTGCTCCCAGTCCCAAATCTCGGACTTTGACGTCCAATCGGACTGCCCCAAATAAGTAAAAGTGTATTTGACCGACAAACTCAAAATAGGCGGAAATCCTTCCCCTTTGTTCGCGTCCGACCGGGCAAGCCAGTTGTCGGTTACAGGCCCTTTCCAAGCGGCGACGTCCGCCGTAAAGGCGAACCCGTAGAAATCGCCTGGGTCTATATCGTAGGTATCGCCGACGTATGGGGCCTGATTTAAAATCAGCGGATTTATCGTTCCGCGCGGCGTATCGTAGGTATGTTTGAACAAAAATTCGTAGAAAACGTCTAATCCGATAAGCAGCCGGTCGTCAAGCGCCTCGCCGAAACGGTAATCGGCGGAAAGATGAAAGCCGAGCTCGCCCATCGAATGCAAATCCCAAGAGGTGGTTCCGGCGGCGACGAGCTGTTCAGGGTCTTTCTGCTTCCCGGTTGGCAGCGCGCCGAAAATAAAAATGGAAGACGCGAAACCGCTCTGCGCAAAAGCGTCGATTCTATCGGTGAACCGCCAGCGCGCCGCGAGAATTATATCGGCCAAAACGCCCTTGTTGCCCGACCACGAGCCGGGCTTGGGCTGCCCCATGCTTCCAGCCCACTGCCAAAAGTCTTCCGCGCTGTAAGGTCTGCCCAAACCGCTCTGATAATCGCCCGGCGTCCATCCCAAGCGAGGCTCGACCTTGTTTCCCAGCACTACCGGAACGCCGAGGGCTAAAGTTAAATCCTTCGTAACGCCGTAACGCAGCTGATTGATTAAAATATAATAATTTACGTTTGCGTTCGGCTTTATTATCCCTTGCAGCCCGCCGCCGGGCTCGTAGCGCTCGATGTCGTTAATCAGCGGTCTGGCGCCGCCGTCGTCGTCGTACGACTTATTCACCGAAGAAATCGAAGCTCCTACGTCGAGCATGAACACTTCGGGCGGCAGCGTTTCGGTAAAGCCTCCCGCAAAGGCCGAGGCCGCGGAGAACGACGCGGCGAGCGCGGCGAAAAGAACGAGCGCAATATTTTTTTTCATTGTACGTTCTCCTCTTGCAGCGCTTTCTCAAGGTTTAATTCCATAAATTCGCCGTCGGTGGCCGGAATGATTCCCATTGAAAAATGAAGCGTCTTTTCCTTCAGGTCGTAAACGACCGCGCTCATGCTGTCGCGTCTGTCAACAAGTTCGGGCGTTCGCAGCAGTTCAATCATTCCTTCAACGTCCGCGCTCCCCAGCTTCTCCGCGATTTTGGATTTTAAAATAAAAAAAGACCTCAAAGACCTGAAGTAGAACGTTGACCAAAGACGCTGCGGCTTGATTTCAAAAATAAGATAATGAAGGCTCATATCGTCGGGCAAACCGTCTTTGTTATAGTAAGTTTGGTAATGCGACGCCATCGCCAAATCGTCGCCGCCGACGCTCGCGATGGGTTTGTTGAACGGATCTAAATCGCCTGGGCCGTAAACGCTGGCGTTCGTTTCTCTCGAATTCTCTAATTTGTCTATGACTGAGCGCAGTTCCGCGCCTTTTACGCCTCCGGAAGCGTCCGCAAGCATTACGTTCCAGCCAAAAGCGAACGTGGCGCTTTTTAAATAATCGACGGCTCCATCGACGTTCTTTTGTTTGGTTAAAATTTCTCTTTCCATAATTCCCATGGGCGCGCCGCTGCCGATTAAGTTCACCGAAACGCCTTCAAGCAGATAATTGGTGAAATTGTTTAAAAATTCATTAACCAGCGGGTTGCTTAACGTATCGGAATTATTTACCGAAATTGCAAGGCCGTTTTCGTTCATTCCCGTAAAACCGTAAATTATTCCCGTCCAGCCAAGGTACGCGTGGCCGTACCCTTCCGATTCTTTGGGCTTTACGACAAACAATACGGCGTGTTTATGCGAAGTGTTGCTGTCGAGCAGCGAATAATGATGCGCCATCAAAGGCCGTCCGTCCTTCGTGGCTCCGTTCCGCAGCGCGAAACTTATGGAAGGCGGCTGAGAATAGCCGTTATACGCGCCGAGGTTGTCGATTTCCCGCGGCTTTTTGCCGTAACCTTCGGTGGAAAAAACAATTCTCTCGTCGCGCATCAAGCGGGCGTGAAGCGGCGGCGGGTCGTTTATTACGCATTGGTCGCCCGCCCATATAATAATTGATACTACTTTTCCGGCCTGCAATCCGTTCGGCGGCGTAAAGGTTACTTCCAATTTCGATTCGTCGCCGGAAGGAACGCTCGTCGCGATTATATCCCCGCCCGCGGAGTTTTTTTGACCGGCGGTATAAACCTCCGTATCAAGCTGAATTCGTATCGAATTAGCATCGACCTTTTTAGGGTCGAAATTTCTCGGCGGCGCGGCGTCGGAGGAAACCGTCGAAAAGTCCAACTTCTGATCCGCAATGATAATTTTTATCTTTGCGTCGGTTTTAACTTCGGTCATCGCCGCGAAAGGAAGCGATTCGTATTTCGCAATCGTCCCCTCCCCCGCTTCGTCCGTTTGACCGTCGCCGTCGTTGTCCATGCCGTCCGCGTCCAGCCCTTCTCCGAAGGAGACGCTTTCAATATACGGAGCCTGTATTTGCTTGATAAAAAAAGTCATCCCTCTAAAGGCGAGCATCGTATCGAGAAAAGTGTTGAGGACGAGAATTTCGTCGTACGACATTCCGCTGCCGTCGGCGATGCCGCGCATTTCGTCTATGTAGGGCTGAGGGATGAATTTTTCAAGATTTTTAGCGCTTTGAAGCAGCAGTTGATACGTAAACTGGCCGTTTAAAAAAGGCTCCTCTCCGTAATTCTTCAAAACGTCGGCGATGTCGCGCTGCTCGCGGTTTAAAAAAGGAAAAATCGAAGTCGTAAGCATCGTCGTATAAAAGGAGCGTATCTTGTCCGCGAAATGCCTGCCGTGCTGCAAACCTCTGTCGTAAGGATCGCCGCTTACCTTAAAGATTTCCCAGTACTGCGGCTGCTCCGATTTTTTGCAGCCATGCGCCGTCGAGAGGACGACGCAAAGAAAAAAACAAAAAAACAAAACAGCGGCAAAGCCTCTGATTCGCTTTTTATTCGCGCCGTAAATTTTTAAATCCATGACAACACCCACGCAAGCGCCAACCCTAGATAATTGGCGGCCGCTATGCCGATAAGAGAGCAGACTATTCCTGAAAACAGAACGTCCTTGTTTTTTATCGCCATTACCGCAGGCCCGATCATGTGAGGGCCAAAAATCCCGGCTACCGAAGTTATAACGACCGTGTCTGGATCGATTTTCAGAGGTATGGCCGCAAGGAGATGCAATAATACCGCCAATCCGACCGTTATGCCGCAAAAGAGCAATATAAGCCCGGAACTTGAAAACAATTTTGTGAAGTCGGTCGTAAAACCTATGGCGACGCAGAACGACAGAAATAGAAATTGCCCAGCGTCGTAACTGCCTTTGAGCTTTCTCACTTTTGGAAAAAACGAAGCGGCGCAGGCCGCCGTGGTAAGAATCAATATTACAATAGCGTCTTTTCCATAACCGGTTACAAAAGAACCGGCAATCGCCGCGGCCCCTACGATGCCTCCCGCAATAAGCAATGCAATCGCGGCGTCTTTCGCCGGCGGAATAATTCTCTTGGAATAAATATCAACGCCGTCATCCGAACGTCCGTCGAGTTCTCCGAATGGAGGAAGAACTTTCTTCAATATTTTCGGAGCGATCATCAATATGAAAATCAAATAGGCGAACGAAACTACCATATCGGCGGCGTTGACCATAACGAACGTTTCCGGCGCGACTTTGAGAGCCGAACCGATTGCGGCCATATTGGGCGTAATGCCAATATAAACGCCGGTAAGCATAGCGGCCAAAGGGAGACTTTCGGGAAGACGGCTGCGAAAAATAAAGTGCGACGCCGCCGACGCTATTATTACCGCCGACATGGCAACCAAAAAGGATTTCGCGGTTCTTCCAGAGAGTTTGAGCCAAGCCTTAATATCCACGGAAAACAACAGAAGCGGAATGCCTAAGCCGACCGTAATATTGCAAATGGTCAAGGCGGCGGAGCCGGAAAACTTGATAAACGGCAGGTTGCCGTAAATCATTCCGATTACGTAGCATAGTATTACCGGACTTATTACACGGACCAATTTAACGCGCGGTTCCAGCCACAACATTGCGACGGGCGTTCCGAAGGCGAGGAAAACCTGCAGAATCAACCGAAACGTTTCGGGAATGGCGGCGGAAGATTCCATCATCGAAACTTCCTTTTAAGCTCTTCCAGCTTCTTCTTCGTTTTAAGAAACCACAACCCCGCCCGCGCTCCAAGGTCGTCTTTGTTTCCGTCCGCCGACATATCGGGCATTTTTGGATTTGCCGCGTACATCTGCGTCATCATTTTGAGGACGTTTTTTTTAATCATTCCGCGCATCGGTATTTTTGCGACCATGCCGTACATCGCCGCGTTGCCGGACATTTCCAATTCCGGATTGCTTTTTACTATTTCGACCGACTCCCGCAAATCTTTCAGATATTCCTCTACGACCCCCGCGTGCCTCGGCGTAACCATGGCGTGAAGGCATTCAGGCCGCTGCTGCCTGTCGATGTGCCAGCCGCGCTTTTCCATTTGATCGCCTACGGCGTAAATCGAAACGTCCGGCTCCGTCGAGCGGTAAGCGAAGACGGTCATATCAGGCGAGCCGACTACCTGCAGGCCGGGAACTGCATTAATGCCGTCTATAAGTTTTTTCGCGGTTTCCATCGACGCTTTGGCGAATTGTTCGTATCCATCCGCGCCCGTCGCGACCAGCGCGGCCCACGCCGCGGCGATGCTGCCGCCCGGACGAGTGCCCAGCATTCCGGCGGATGCGAATATTCCGCCCGGCCAGTCCGTCGAGACAAACATCTGATATTTGAAATAATCCATATTTTTATACAAAATCGTCGAGGCGCCTTTTGCGGAAAACCCGTATTTATGAACGTCCGCCGACATTGAAGCGACCCCTTTGACTCTGAAATCGAATTTCGGAACCGGATAGCCGAGCCTTTCGACAAAAGGCAGCATAAAGCCGCCGAGACAGGCGTCAACGTGAAGCGGAATTTTTTTAGAGGCCGCAATCGCGCCCAATTCTTCAATCGGATCGACTACGCCGTAAGGATAGCACGGAGCCGAAGCGACCATCATAATGGTGTTTCGGCTAATAAGTCTTTTCATTTTTTTTACGTCCGCGCGAAAATCCTTTCCCAGCGGAGCTCTTTTAATTTTAACGTTAAAATATTCGGCGGCCTTTTCAAACGCGACGTGAGCCGTTTGGGGCAGAATAATTTCCGGTCTTATTATCCATGGTTTAAGCGCGCGCGCTCGGTCGCGATAGGTTTTAACGGCCAGCAGACAGCTTTCCGTCCCTCCGCTCGTCATGCAGCCGACGCATTCTTCGCCTCCGTTAAGCATGTCGGCGGTCATGCGGATTACGTCCGATTCAAAGCGTTTAAGGCTTTTGAAGGCCATCGGGTTGAGGCCGTTTTCGGACATGAATTTGTTGTGCGCCTGTTTTAAAAAGGCGTCGCGCTCGTCGTCGATGTAGTAAACGAGGCTCCACGTTTTGCCTTCTTTATAACGCGCGTCGTCCCCGCGAAACGAGTCCATCATGTCGAGAACGGCTTGTCTGTCCATCCCTTTTTGCGGCATTTTGCTTATGCTTTCGGGCACATAAACCTCCGGCGTTTAGTTATTGTTACAATATTTCTGTCGCGCGATTCAGCTTCGCGTAACGCTCGGCAATTACAAGTTGGATTGCGCCTAATCGAAGATGTTTGAGAACTATTTTAAAACTGATATTTGCCGACTTTTAATAATTATACACGGCGGGCGGCGACGCGCAAATATTTTCGCCTGTTTTTTCCGTAAGTTCACCGCGCCGCTTAGTTAAGCGCAATAACCGGCAGCCGAGCTAATGGCTCCGGCGTTTTAATTAGCATTTTTACTTATAAGCTGCATAGCGCAGCCTGATTACGACTTCGTTTTAATTGCTTGGCCGCTTTGGGCTCCAAAACGCATTTTCCCATTTATTCTCGCGGAATTAGAATGATGCAAAAAGACGCCCGCTCTTGCGCAAGCGTCGATTTTTTTGAAGCGAAACGCGGACTCGGCGCGCCGCGCCGCCGCGAGCTCCAGTTTTACAAGGAAAGCCGGCGGCGCAACCCGTAAAACGACAACTATTTGAGCGATCTAATTTTGCATCCCTCGACTAGTTCATCGACGTCAAAGTAAAGACAGTTATAGCTCCGGTCTTCGCCGTAATACAACAAAGCCTGCCAAGCCTCCGACGCCGGTTTTATCTTATCGAGTTGGACGTTTGCGGGCAGGTACGCAGCCGCGTTGAGAGCGGTTCGTTTTTGAAGAACGAAGGTATATGTTTTGGCTTCGTCTATAAAATCGGGGCCGGCAAAATACCAATCCGCCTCATTCATTCCGGCCTTTACGGCGGCGAGATGGGAGCCCGATATTTTTGCCGAGTAAAGACTGTTGAACCCGCTTGTGCCCGACGGCTCGCGCTCCACTTTGAAAGTATCAAGCAAATCTTGCGCGTTCAAAACGCCCGGCGACCACGTTTTCCAAATAGTCCTTTTATCAATCAGCGCCGCGTCGCCTTCGTAAAGCTGCATCGCCGCTTTGGCCGCAATCAAAGCTATGGCGTTTTTATCTTTTGAAAATTTAAGGCGGGCGTTGGGGCGTTCGACGTAAGACCAAAAGGTAGAAAATATTCTATCGCTCAAGGTCTGAATTTCCTCGTCCACGGGCAGCGAGCCGCTTATATTGTTTACAAGTTTGTATTCGCTCGATGCGACCTTCTTTTCCGCTAGGCTGAAAACAAGGTCTAACCTTCCTATAAAGGCCGCGTTCGAGCCGGTTTGAATTATCGGCGTTCCGTTTACGACGACCGGCTGAGTCGTCGTCGTATGCGAGTGTCCGCCTAAAATTGCGTCAATACCCTCGACTTCTGAGGCGATTTTTTCGTCGTCGCTCATGCCCAAATGGCTGACCATTACTATTAAATCGACCTCGTTCCGATGCGCGCCGACTATTTCTTTAGCGCGCGCGGCGTAGTCGAAACGAGACGAAAATTCAGGGTAAAAGTCGCCGTCGTACTGTTCGTCTTTTTCGTTCCAAGGTTTTGAAACCATGCCGAAAAATCCGATTTTTACGCAGCCAACCGTCATTTCCGCCCAGTCAACGCCGCCGAATTTCTTTTCGCCGCCCCCGGCGTAACTTGTGTTTCCCGCCAAAACGACGGCGTTCGGATCGAGCGAAAACTCAAGCAGCTCTTCCGCGCTCCATGCAAAATCGTGATTGCCGATAACCCGTACGTCGAACTTCATAGCCTTAACGAACGCTCTCGTTGACGCGCCTTCCGATATTTGTTCAATCACGGAGCCTTTTTCGTAATCGTCGCCGCCGTCGGTAAAAATCGTAAACGGATTTTCCTCCTTAACGGCTTTATAATAACCTCTGATTCTGCCGTAAGGGTTTTCGCCGCTCTCTTCGGGGATATAAGACGAATGCAAATCGTTGACGTGAACGAAGGTTATCTTCTGCGCCGCGAGTTGAGAATCGCACAGCGGAAACCGCGCCTGAGGCTTGTTTTCAGCCGTTTCTTCAAAAGACTCCGCCGCCTCGTATTCGACGTCGGCGTCAGAGCCGCCGTCAGACGCCGAATTATCCGCTCCGCATCCGCATCCCGCCGTCGCAAAAATAAGGCAGACGGCCGACGAAGCTAAAAGCGAGGCCGTTTTAAGTTTAAAATTCCGCAACGCAAATTTAATCCGCAACATAAATAATCTCCTTCTTTTACGGTTAAACGCCGAGACGCCGAGCGATGCAACGCCTCTATTGGCGGACAATATATATATTCGTCGTTAGGAGATGATTTGCGTTAAATAAACAATTCGTAAATTGCGGCGGCGGCGAAAATAAAAAAGCCCCCGTAAAACGGAGGCTTTAACGTCGTCGTTTTGCTCTTATTTTGTTAGAGTGAAACTGTCTAAAAGTTCGTGCTGACCGTTGTAGGCCGTCCCCTTCAGCGTCTTTCCGTTAATCTCGACCGTTACGTAGCTCTTGCTTTCGCCGTCGAATGAAACCGCCGTAAAATCAGAAGTTCCGTTGCCGTAGGATTTCTTCGAGAAAAATCCGCCGGATACGACGTAAACCGTCCCTTCGCCGGAGTCCATAATTTGCCCTCCCCTCATCGGTTTGGTGCGCTCGTAATCGTGATCGTGGCCGGAAAACGTCAAATCGACCTTATAGGCGTCAAACAAAGGCCTTACAAGGCTTTGCAAATAATCGGTAGAGCCGTGAGCCGTGGAAGAAGAGTACATCGGATGATGGAACATAGCTATTTTCCATTCAATATCAGGATCTTCTGACGCGGCTTTTAAATCTTTTTCGATGAAGTCGAGCTGTTCTTCGACCGTGGACTCTCCGTTGCTGTGAAACGCTAGAACGTGCAGAGAGCCGTAATTGAACGACCAAGCGAATTCTCTAATTTCTTCGGGCAGGGCGTCCATTCGCGGAAGCGAAAACTCGCCGAAAAGCGCGCCTTGAAATATATCGTGGTTGCCGCTGACGGGCATAAACGAAAAATAATGAAGAATCGGCTGCATGACGTCGAACCAGCCCCAAAGCTCTTCCTGCGTTCCCATTTCGGTCAAATCGCCGCCGAAGAGCCAAAAACGGGCTTCTTTTCCGGTATTTTTTCTAATATAATCGGCTTTTTCGGTTATGTTTTCAAACCAATTCTGGCTGTCGGAGCCGAACCCGAAGACAAAAGGCTGTTTTGAGCCTTTAGGCAGACCGCTTTTAAAATGATACGCGGGCGACAGGTCGGCGTTTTTAAACTCTCCGGTACTTTCGTCGAACGATTCCCACGTTCCGACCCTGTAATAATACACCGCGTCCGGATCCGGCAGAGCGATTTCTACCGACCATTGCAGCCCCGCGTAAGACGTTTCGTCGGAGCAAAACAATTTTTGGCAGTATTTTTCAGCCGATCCCGTTGCCGTCAACGCTTCCGCATAAGGCATTTTAACGGTTTGCTCGTAAACCGTATAATCGGCGTCTTTAACGTCGCTTCCGCGCGCCAGCCAGACTTTCGGGACGTACGACGCCTCGTCTTTTTCTTCTGTCTGCCATTGAAGCGTTGCGTATCGGGACGGATCGCGCTGGTAAGTGATGTGAATGGCGGTCGGTTTGCGCGCCGTATTCGG
The DNA here is from genome assembly GCA_964400725.1 of uncultured Myxococcales bacterium. Taxonomy (GTDB): domain Bacteria; phylum Myxococcota_A; class SURF-8; order SURF-8; family CAYNVS01; genus CAYNVS01. The sequence goes on along the minus strand of CAYNVS010000049.1, from coordinate 7,417 downwards.
GTTCCAGTTTGAAGGTTCCTTTACATTAATAAGTTTGATGGGCGCGAAATCGTTGTCGGACGTCTCGTATTCCGTAGAATCGACGTCGCCGTCCTGCGCCGCCTTGTCGGAAAAGCCGCAGCCCGAAATCGCAAAAAGCAATACGGCCGCAAGCGCCGCGGCCATCGCGGCAAGTTTAATCGTTTTCATCGCATTGTCTCCTTTTAAAATCAAAGTAATCTCTTAGCGTCGTTAGCCGGTCGTTTAAATGTTGAATTGAAGCAGCGTCATAAAGACGTCGTTTTTAAAGCTGACGCCTTCCGCCTCGCGCCGATTGATGTAATTCGCCTCGAAATCGAGGTTTTTCGTTACGTGCAGCATCAGGCCGAAAGTAAGCCAGCGTTTCTTCTGATTTACGGCGACGCCCGCGTCGGTCGCAAACCCTACCTCTAGGTCTTCGTCGTTGTCGGCTTCTTCAAACCGGAAAGTAAAATCGAGAACGGACGGCCACAGCCTTGCGCAAAAGTCAACATACCAGCCAAATCCTCTCATCGCGATGTTGGACGCGGTTCCTTCGCCGTAGTAATCCTTGAAAAGAACTTCTCCTTCAACCGTGAAAATGTTCAAATCAAGCCTCGCGTCGGCGCCTATGAAACGCAGCTTGCTGCGCGGATCCCAGCTTTCCTCCGAGTAGGCTAAGCTGCCTGCAAGCGACAAATTAAAGAAGGAGCCGGTGTTTATTCCCGCCAAATCCAGCGCTTTATCGGCGTTCAACTCCAGTCTGCCGGCGTACATGAGATGCTTCGCGTCCGGCATCATTTCGTAGGGCTCTTTAACCGTGTTGAAGACGCCGCCCGTTAGAACCGCTATTTTCCACGGATCGGATAGAGAAACGGAAACTCCGAGAAGTCTTTTTGGCAGAAGCGTGTCCAACAGCGGCGAGTAAACAAGCGTCGCTTCGTGCGTGGATTTCAACAGAGCTCTGCTTATCGGCAGTTTGATGCGGCCTGTTTTAACGTCTATTATCGCGTAGTAATTCCACCCCATCCACGCTTCCTTTAAATAATCGCTTTCGCTTTTGGTTCCGTCCTTCTCGCGCGGAACAAACTCCAGTTTAACTCCGTAGTACAAACCCGTTTCGTTGTGGCGTCCCTTAAAACCAGCCTCAAGATTTTCCAATACGAAACCTTCTCTGTGTCCAAGGTAGGTTCTACGCAATTCCGTTGAGCTTCGTTTTTTTCCGTCCGCGGTAGTAAAGGTCTCTTCCATCGTGGTAACATAGTTCATTCGCCCTAAAAAAATCGGCTCGAACAAAGCATCTACGTATTTCTTTTTGGCCGGCGGCGTAATGAGCAGCTCCGAAATCGTCTTTTCCCCCTCGGTTTTAAAAAAGTCTTCCGGAAGCCATCTCAACTCATCCTCGCCGAGAGCCTCCCATAATCCTTTAAAAGGCTTTTTCTCTTTGGCCTTCGCATCCGGAAGGTCTTCAGCCGCGGCGGTTTGAACTATGGCCGAAATGCAGAAGATCGCGGCTAAATAAAATAACATCTTGTTTTTTGCGTTCATACTAATTACCTCTTTTCTTTTGTTGAAGCCGGTATTCCCCGCTAAAGCGAAAATACGGAAGAGGTTTGAAAGGTCAATAGGGCGGGCGCGTATTAACGAACTCTTAACAATTCTTTTACAATAATTAAGCGCAAGGCGGCGCCGGGCGTTTTTCCGCAAAGTCTCCCGCAAAAACGAACCAAATATTTGCGTCTTAACTTCCCTCTGACGGCAAAGCGTTATATCAAACCGTTTACTATGTTTATTGTGTATAACTTTATATACATTTTTGTTTTTCATCAGGCATTTTTAATTTGCTTTTAAATTCGTTTAATTTAATGATTTAACTGAAAAGGAGATACGTTATGCGTAAAACAAATCTTACCGTTGATGTGTATATGTTCGATGATTTTCGCGAATTTCTAACCGCGGCGTACGAAGACTTGAAGCGGCGGGACTCGGCGATTTCTTACCGGGCAATACAGCGCCTCGCCGGTTACGGCTCGACCTCAAATCATTTTTGGCAGCGGGTAACCGGCCGCGCCCCGATGAGCGCGGAAGCGGCGGCGCGTTACGCCAAAGCTCTGGGGTTGAACGCTCGGCAGACGACTTACTTCATGCTGCTGGCCGCAAAAAATCAGGCTAAAGGCTCGTCCGAGCGCGCCGCGTACGAGGCGCAGATCGCGCAAATGCCCGAATACCGCAAAGCCAGACGAATCGGAGACGGCAAAGATATTCGCTGGGAATATTACTCGAAATGGTACCTGCCCGCGCTGCGCGAACTGGTAATGCTGGACGATTTCAAAGAAGACAACGGCTGGATTGCCAAAAAAATCTCTCCGCCGATTACGCCCCGCGAGGTTAAGGACGGGCTCGCCAAACTGATCAAGTGGGGTTATCTCGTCCGCGACGAATCCGGCAGACTAAGGCAGGCGGAACCTTTTATCGGGTCGATTAATGACCGAAAGGAAGACGACGAAGAGAAACGGCGGCTGGTGCGCTCGTATCATAAAACGATGATTAACTTGGCGGCGGCGGCGTTGGACGCACAGCCTCAAGACAAACGCCTGATAGTCGGCGGCACGCTGCATATTTCAAAAAAGCAGTCGGCGTCGATACGCGAACGGATTATTGCCTGTATGCAGGAAATAAACGAAATCGCGAAAGAAAACGAACCGGCTGAAATAGTTTACCGCATTAATATGCAAATGTTTTACATGTCTAACTGGTCGGAATCCGAAAATAAACGCAATAACCCAAAAGGAGATGTAAATGAAAACTAAAAAACTTTATTCGCTGTTAATTTCGACCGCGCTTGCGCTTTGCTTGGCCGCTTGCAGCGCAAGTCCTCAAGTCTCGCGCGAAACCAATTATTACGAAAGCCCTCAATTGGAGGGAAAAACTACGTCGCTGGTGGACGTCAGCTTTCAAATGGGAGGAGGCTCCACCGACGGCAACCCCGACGTTCCGGTCGCTGAATGGACGAGAGTATCTGTTCAAATAGACCGCATGACGTTAAAACCGTCGTCCGGCCAAAACGTCGTAATTTCCGGCAAGAAAACGGAAATAGATTTGAGAGCGGGCTCCAAAGCGGCCTTAACGGCTAAAATTCCGTCGGACGCCGAATTTAGCGAAATAGCGTTCGGCCTTTCCGTATCTTCTACGGCTTCGCTGTCTTCCCTTCCCTTCTGGGCGGAAGGAATTTTGCGAAGCGGCGGGCGGTTCGCGATAGACGTAGATTTGGGGCTGCTCGCGTTCAAGGGGTTGAACGGCTCGTTGAAATGGACTGCCGGAGACCGCAAATCGGTCGGCGTTTACCTCGACGGGGAAGCGTTGGCCAAAACGCTGCCTTGGCGGGAATTTCAGCCCGTAAACGGAAAAGTATCAATCGACTCCGGAATGTCTCCCGCGATGTACGAAAAAATATCGCAAACGATTTTATCCTGCATGGCTATTTTCGCAGACTCGGACGCCGACGGAACTCTAAAAGACGCGGAACTGGAAGCGCAAAATAAAATCGGGGAAGGAAACGCCTTGATTGAAATAGGCTGCCAAAGATGCGACGACGCAAACAAGTGCACGACGGATTTCTGCGTCGGCGATTCGTGGTGCGTTCTTACGAACTTTCTCGCCGACGGCGCGCCGTGCGGCTCCGGCAACTCCGGAACCTGCAGCTTAGGCAAATGCGCCGCAAACGGCGGAGACTACGACCAAACCGATTCGGAGCCGGAAGGCTTTCCTATTCCGCAGATTGCTAAAACTACCTTGACAAGCGGCGCCCAGCTTGCATTAACGAACGACCCCGGCGACGCCTGCGGCAAAATAATGCAGAGCGCTCCGCTGGACGTAATAGTCATTGACGCGTCCGGCAGTTCCTCGCCGTCAGGACGTTTGCCGTTAAAGTATTACTGGGAAATAATCGAAAAGCCCGATTACGCCGTCGATTCAGCTATTATCTGCCGGGATTGCTTCCCCGCCTCCTCGGCTTCCATCGAAAAAGGATGGACGGATGAAAGCTCTCCGAAGCTGCTTCTGCCGCTTGCCGGAACTTATAAAATAAGAGTTGCGGTAAAAGACTCATTAGAAATTAAAAGCTCGGACGACGCTAATAACGTCTCCTGCAAGCACGCAAACCTTACAATTAATGCGGCGCCGCCGAAAAAACTTTTCGTCCAACTCGTATGGGACAAAGACGACGGCGTTGACTTCGACTTATTCCTGTCGCGTTACCGCGCAAACGGAACAATGGGCGTATCGCCGAACAACGATTACCTTCAAACGCCGGCTCTAACCATGCCCGCATCCTGCTCGCAGAACTCCGACTGCTGCCCGGCAGGCGGCGGAAGCGAATACTGCGGCGCGTCCGCGGCCGGAAGCGGCCTTACATGCGACGCAGGGCATTGCGTAACGTCGTGCGCCCCTGGCGACGCCGGAGACGCTTACTGCAAAAAAGCGCACCCCGGTTATTCCTGCGGATCGGACGGCGTATGCGGCGACAATAATAGGCGTTGGCAATGCCGCGACGAGCTCGACGTTAAGGACGGCGACTGTAAAGGAAAAGGCTACTGCCTGACCCGCATGCTAAGCGGCGAGGCTAAAAAGTTCTGCGCGGCTTACAGCTTTGCGCAGGAGAACGATTCGTGCGCTTTTAACAATAGAAATCCGGAATGGGGCGATACATCGACGACCGCGGACAATCCCGTCATGGACATCGACGACGTTGACGGCTACGGACCGGAAATAATTTCCATAACGAATCCCGGCTCGGCCTCGGCAAAATACCGCGTAACAATAAGGTTTTACGCGGACCCGAACGCCGGCGTCTCGTCCGGAAATCCGGTTAAGGCGTTCCTAAATATTTATTTAAACGGAACGGCGTGTCAAAGCAAAGCGGTTTGGCTTCCCTTCAAAGAAGTTGGAACCTACTGGAAAGCCGCGGATATTAATTGGAAGGGAGACGCTACTGCGTGCGGCGATATAACCATATTGCCGCTCAATCCCGCGCCGTCGGTCTCAATGAACGACATTAATTACGCGGCAGAAGCTCTAAACGCGCAATGTCTCGACCAACAGAACCCGGCTTGCGAATACGCCAATCCCTTTAAAGCGTCCGACGGAGGCGTTTTTAATCCGTGCGACGCGGCGAACCCGCGCTCAATATGGTGCGACGCCGCCGGATCCGCGGACTGCTGCTATAAAACCGACTCATGTTCGTGTCCTTAATAGCGGAACGGACGTTTCTTCCCCCGAAAAAGCCTTGCGCTTCTTGGCGCAGGGCTTTTTTCTTTCCGAATAATAATATTATTATTTGCTAAGCAAGATATATACGACTTGGTTCGTTAGAGTAATTGGAAATGGAGCGTTGGCGTTAATTTGCCGGTTGTATATTTCGTCTCCGTTTTGGTTGAAAACCTTAACGCCCGCGGCGTCTGAGGGAAAATTAATCTCCGCCGGAAACTCGCAATCTTTGCCGCCTTCCGCAAGCTCGCCGTCTATATCGTCCGGCATGTCGCGTCCGTCCCACGCCGCAATTACTCTTTCCCCTCCGGCCTTGACAAAACCGAACGCGTAAACGTCGTTAGGCAGATGAAGGAAGCCGGACAAATCAGCCGCGAAGCAGGCGTCGCCCAATATTTTATGCAGCCCTTTCATTGCAAACCAAGCCGGTTTGGCTCTGCGCGGCTCTTTTGCGTCGCCCGGCCACCCGAACAAGCCGAAATAATTCGACCAGTCGTCGAACTTGTCGTCGGGTTCTGGTTCGCCGTCGAAGAAAGTGTACCACAGATAATATTCGATATTGTCTCTCGCGGCCAGAAGCGCGCCCCGCGCTAAGTAGTTTGCGGCTTCCCGCTCGCCCGTCAAAAGGCTCGTCCAACCTACTTCAGTGAACCAAATCGGAACGTTCTCTTTGCCTATTGGTTTAAGAATTTCGCGCGCCATTTGGACTAAAACAGGCATGCTGTTAGCTTGCAGTTTTCCCGAAATCCAGTCGTTTTCCGGCGAATACGACGACGCAAACGTATAAGGATGAAGCGAGACGACGTCGAAATACGCGCCGATGTCGGGATGTTTTTCGATGAGAGCGCGGAGAAACCACCAGTGATTGAACAAATCGACGTTTGAATAGGACGCCAAGCCGCCAAGCGAGACGCGCGCATCCGGGCAGACGCTCTTTATCGCCGAGTGCGCCGCTTTGACCATTTCGCCGTAATGCTGAGGATCGGGAACCGGTTCCCAGAAAATAGTCATGTCCGGCTCGTTCCACAGCTCGTATTCTTTAATTTGGCCGCAATAGCGCTGCGCGACTTTTTTCGCGAATTCGCCGTATTCCTCTACGCTAAGGGAGCTGTCTCCTTCGCCGGAGGCCGCCCATGCGACGTCGTAACCGACCTGCGGAATCAGCTTTACGTTATGCGCGGCGGCCATATCGACCTGCGTCTGAACCTCGTCGAAACGCCAGTCGTCGTCGTTCGGCTCCAAGTCGTCCCAGCGGAAATGTTCCCGCACCACCGCCTTGCCGAGCTCGTCGTAACGGGCAAACTCGAATTCGCGGTCGAAGTCGTTTCCGGCGCCCTGCTTCATGTGGCTTGCGACGCCGAGCATGTCGCCGACTTTGCCGCTCTTGCAAGCCCAGCCGTCCCATATCCCCGGCGCGGCTTCGCCTTCAATATCGGCGTCCGCGTCCGAATTCGACGGCGACGATTTATCGTCGGAACAGGAAAAGAAGTTTAACGCCGCAATCGCAAGCAGCGACAAGCCAAGCAATGATGTTTTAATCGCAAATGTATTCATGGCCGCGTTCCTATTTAAATCAAATAAAAAAACCTTTTTGCGCATACTAATTTGAGCGCGGGTTATTGTCAAACGCGGCGGAGCCCCTAAAACTAATAAATTGCGGCTTTAAATAATACGACGGATCGAAGGCGGCCTCTATCTTACGCAGCGAACGTAATTATATTCTATAGCATTAATGCTGTCTATCGTCGCGTCGCCGAACGAGACGAACCAAGCGTTTTTAATTCCCGTATCGCGGGTGGTGGAAGACCAAAATATGCCGGTGTATTTGCTGCTAATCGGCTCAAGCTCCTTCGGCTGATAATACCCTTGATGCGGCCCCATTTTGCTTGGGCATCCGGCGCACGCCGCCAGACCCGCGTTCTTGCAAACGTCGCAGCCCGTTATCAGCGATTCGAGTTCCTGCAATTTCGGCAGACGCCAATCGTCGTATCCGCCGAGTTTCAGACTTTCGCAATAATCAAAACCGCTCTGCCACGTCATCGAGTTCGGCGCGGGCGAAACCTGCCACGTTAGTTTTGTGGCCGGGTCCTGCCACGTCTTGCTGCCGCATCCGGCCGCAACCGTATCCTGCTGATCCGCATCTACAGGTCACCCC
>CAYNVS010000048.1:0-20710 GCA_964400725.1 uncultured Myxococcales bacterium | reverse complement strand
CATTCTTATCCATAAGTTACTCGCTACGGTCTATAATTTTAGAATGAACTACGTTTTCAGGCATACGAGCGCCCGAAAAAAACAGCGTGCTAGGTTTAGCAAAAGCAATACCAATTGTCAAGATTTTTTTAAGCCTTATATCTTTATTTATAATAAATCCCTATGGGGCGGCAACCTAAAGCGGCGGCGCGCTCCGCGCAATATTATTTGCGAATAAAATCGCCGATTCCAAGCCGGACGCAACGGGTTCGAGAGTATTATTTCAGTTGAATATTGTCGATAAGCCTTACCGCGCCGACGAATACCGCCAGCGCCATGCGAGCGCCATCCTCGCCGATGGTTGTAATAGGCGCGAGAGTTTCCGGATGAAAAATCTCGACGTAATCAATCTTGTCGGGGTTGTGCGCCAGCAGAACTTTCTCAACAATTTCCTTAAGTTTAGCGCAGTCCCGCTCGCCGTCGTCCGCCGCTTTTTTTGCGTCAAGCAGAGCCTTGCGCAGGCAAAGCGCGCGCGTAACTCTGTCTTCGGGCGACAGCCGCGCGTTGCGGCTGCTCATCGCCAGTCCGTCGGACTCTCTCGTCGTCGGTCCGGCAATAATCTCTATCGGCATATTCAGGTCGATCGTCATGCGCTCGATAACCTTGAGCTGCTGGTAATCCTTTTCGCCGAAAACGGCCAAATCGGGCGCCACGACGTTGAACAATTTGCTTACAACGGTAGTTACTCCGCGAAAATGACCGGGGCGGGTCGCGCCGCACAGGCGGTCGGTCATGCCCTCTACGTTGACGAACGTCGCGTAGTTTTTAGGATACATCGTCTCGTTTGAAGGCGTAAAAATCAAATCTGCGCCGACTCTTTTGCAAAGGTCAAAGTCCCTCATGAGGTCTTTCGGGTAGTTGTCGAGATCGTCCTTGCGGTCGAACTGCGTCGGGTTGACAAAGATTGAAACGACGAGCCTTTTCGCCCGCGTCTTGGCGATTTCGCAAAGGGAAAGATGCCCTTCGTGCAAATACCCCATCGTCGGGACGAAACCGACCTTATCCCCATCCCTCTTCCAGCCGCTCACGATGTCCCGTATTTCCTTTATGTCGCCGGTAATTCGCATTATACATTCTCCTATTTGTCAACTAATCGGCAAAGACAACCGAAGGTTTTATTGCCTTACCGTTAAATTGAAGCCCATGCGACAAAATTTTATAAAAAAATTTTTTCAACCAAGTTTATTGCAGTTTTACTGCTGAAAGAGGAAGACGGCCTTCTTCCCTCGACTTTTTTTTGCTTTCTTTACTCGCCCAAAGAGAGCGAGCAAGGATAAAAGCCAAAATAATTAATTATAACTCCGCTTTCCTCTTCCTGTTTGACGGTTTTTAAATCCAAACCGAAAATCTGTCGGCTCGCTAAATTACCCCAACAGTTCCGCGAACGCCTCCAGCCTCGTTATCGTTTGACCGGGCAGCTCGCTGGAGTTCTCATACTCCAACACCAAAGCCGGCAAGCCCGCCGCCTTCGCGCCCTCTATAATCGCCGGAACGTCGAAGCCCCACGGCTCGCAGAACTTCAAGTAGGCGAAGACGACTCCCTTCGCCCCGCCCGCCTTAGCCGCGTCGATAAACTCGCTTACCTTCCCGGCGCTGTCCAACTTGCTCGACAGCGACGTCGGATCGGCCGTCTTCGCGAGCTCTTTCTTGGCGATATACATTATAACGTCGTCCAACGGCGCGCCTTCCAGCGCGGCGGTCTCGGCTTCAACGTCCGCGGCCGGCTTGGCGTAAAAAAGTCCGCCCGTGCTCGTGTAATCGACGCACACGCCGAGATTCAACTTGTCGAATAACTGCGGCAGTTGGTTATTGAGAATGGCTCCGCCATAAACGGCCAAGTTTTTACGGCTCTTGACCGGCGCCGACTTGGCTATCGCCGCGGCCGCCTCAAGTTCCGCTACGAACTGCGCGTCGAAACTCTTCTCGCCTTTAATGAGAACGTCGTACATCGCGCCGTAGCTAATCCGCCCTTCGGCGTGCAGAGCCATAAGCTCGTTTGCCGCCTTGCGGGCTTTCTCCACCATTTTAACGGCGGCGAGAAAATTCTTAGCGGCTTCCGCGTCGTCCTTGGGCGCGCCGGGAATAAGCTCGCGAAGCTCGTCGAACGCCTTGCGAATGTTTGCCGCCAGAAACGCCGGAGCCCCTTCGCTGCGCTTGTTAAGCGGATACTGCATCGGCAGAACTCTAACGGAGTCGTCCGTCAGCCGCATTATGGCTTCCAACCGCTGAAGAGTGTCGCACGAGTGAGCGAAGACCACGGCTGCAAACCGTTTATGCGCGCCTTCGAGCCAGTCTTCCAGAACGCCGCGCGCGAGGCTGCAACAGTAGGCTTGAAGATGGGCGTCCACTTTGGAGTAAGGGGGCGTTTTGCCGAACAGCCTTACCGGCGTCGCGTTGCAGGCCAGCGCGATTTCGAGCGGGAAATGAAGGTGAAGGTAAGCGACTTTAGCGGCGTTTTTCTCGGTCATTTTTTAACTCCTTTTTTAGGCGCGATTAAACCGCGCAGTATTTTTAAATTCTCAATATCTTCGAGCATTTCTTTTTCTTTCGGCGTTTCCAGCGCCATCGGCAGGTTCGCAAGCCGCTCGTCGTTGAGCAGGCGGCGGAACCCTTCGAGCCCTATCGTCCCTTTGCCGATATGCTCGTGGCGGTCTAGCCGCGAGCCGAACGGTTTCATGGAATCGTTAAGATGAACGGCTTTCAGGCTTTCAAACCCAAGCCGGCTTGAAATTTCTCCCATCAGCCTTTCGTAATCGGCCTCGTCGTTTATATCATACCCGGCGCTGTAAACATGGCAAGTGTCTATGCACAACCCCAGACGATCGCCGCGTTTCGTCAGTTCGCGGGCTTCTTGCAAATGCTCTATTTTGTGTCCGAGGTTCGTCCCCTGCCCCGCCGTGGTTTCCATCAGTATTTTCACGTCGGCGCCCGCGGTCCGCTCGAATATTACGTCGAAGGCGGCCGCGACTCGTTTAAGCCCTTCGCGCTCCCCTGCGCCCATGTGCGAGCCGATGTGCAGCACGATGCCGTCCACGCCGATTTTATCGCAGCGCTCTATTTCGTCGGTCATGGCGTCGATAGATTTATTCCGCAGCGCGTCGTCGGGCGAAGCCAGATTGATGAGATACGCCGCGTGCGCGAATACGGTTCCGCGGACGAATTTTTCCGAATATATTTTTTTAAAAGCCGCGGCTTCCTCGTCGCTTATCGGCGCGCTCTTCCACTGGTTGTTCTGCTTGACGAAAATCTGCGCAGCCTCGCAGCCGATGGAGAGAGCGCGTTCCAGCGCCTTGCTGACTCCGCCCGCTATTGACATGTGAGCGCCTAGGTAAGGCATTTGTTTCTCCTGACCGGTTCCAGACGGGTCTTAAAACTATTTTTTCTCCGGCTTTTTCTCTTCCTTCTTCTTATCTTTCGGCTCGTCTTTTTTGTCCGCCTTGTCCTTGGACTTCCCTTTCATTTCCTCGTATGGCGAAGAAAGAACCGGTTTGGGATACCGGTCTTTGTGGGCGAGCTGAAGTTCGATTTCGCTCAGCAGTATGGCCGGAGAAATCGCCGAAACGGGCACAGAGCCGGATTCCGCGCCGCAGAAACCGTTAAACACTCCGCGCTCCTTGCTGGCGAGCACGATTTTATTTACCGCCGAAAGCGGCGTGCCGACAATTTCCACTCCGCTTACCAGCTCTTTTTTGCCGTCGGGATGAAGTTTGTAAACCATCGTAGAGCGCCCTTTGAACGCCTGATAGCCGTAGTTGCTGGTGTTGGTATCGCCCCCCGCCATCTCCGCGATGATGATGCCGTAAGGTTTGTTCTGCTTCTTCACTTCTTCAAGCAGCTTTTTTTCCAGCTCGCTCATGGGAACGCTGAAAGCGGCGTCCGCGGTTACGATTAAGTTGCCCATCCTCGCGCGCGGTTTAAGCCCGCTGCTTGCGCGTCCGTGCCCGTTGGACTTGGGAAAGCCTTTAATCGGCGTGCGGCTGAGAAGATAATTTTTTAAAACGCCTTTTTCTACAAGGATTACGTTTTGAGCCTTGACTCCTTCGGAGTCGTACAGGTAATAGCCGTTAAGCGTCTCGCCTTCGAGCGTTTCCAAGGTAGGATCGTCGTTGATTGAAAGAAATTCCGGCACAATCTTCTGCCCGATTTTGTTTTTAAATGTGTGCCCTTCGTCGTTCGAGAGCTGCCGCTCTCCTTCGAGCCTGTGCCCGATGGCTTCGTGGAATAGAACTCCCGCCGCTATGGGCATAATTATTGCCGGACCGGTGTACGGCTCGAACGAAGGAGCTGCCGCTAAATCGTTCAAATTTTTGCAAACTTCGTCAATGGCCGAGATTATCGCCGCGTCGGTAAACTTGCCGAGGTCTTTGGCGTACATAACTTTGTTATACACTTTGGTGTCGCCTCCCTCGGTGCGTATCATGCCGTACGCGCTTACGCTGAAAATAACGTCGTTGAGCTTTACGACCGTACCCTCGGTGTTAATAATGTACGTCTTGTTGCGATAGGCGGCCAGCATTACGTTAGAGTCGAGAATATCGCGGTGTTCCAGAAATCTCTCGGAAAGTTTTTTAAGCCTCGCAGCCCATTTGTCCGCGTCAACGTCAATCTTAATATCTTTGCTTATATAGCTGTAAGCCTCTTCTTTGGAAAAGGCGTCGACTCCCTCTTTGTCTTTGTCTTTTGCCTTAACCGCCACGCGCCCTTTCTTCTGATAATACGAAGCCGCCGCGTTGCGGTATTTCTCGTCGGTGGCGATCCATAGCAGCGTGCGCAGAGCCGTCTCGTCTCCGTCGAGCGGAGCGGCGTCGGCGACTCTGTAAATATTCTCCTCGGAGAACCAATTGAACGGCTCCTCGCTGAACGCGGTGTTGTCGAAAGAGTAGTCGCCAACCCGCGTTTCGACGTAAACATTGCCGCGCTGGCTTTTTTGCTTAGCCTGCACCCCGCCGTTGGACGCCATGACAAAGACGTCGTCGCTGTAATTTAGCCGGTAAAGAATAAAATAAGGCGCGTTCGCGTTTTCGGTCTTCAGCCCCTTCTTCGCTCTTTCAATCTCGGTTTTCATCGCTTCTATAATCGCGTCCTGAGCGCCGAAACCGGCCGCAACCGCGGTAAAAATGGCCAAAGCCGCCGTAAAAACAAAAAGTCTTTTTTTCATGCTTTACTCCTTTGAAAGCGTTTGAATAAAATTAACGCAAAAACGCCCCTTTGTCTATGTAAATGTAAATTTATCTGCCGGTGCTGCCGAATCCGTCTTCGCCTCTATCGGTGCCGGAAAGCGACTCCGCCTTAACGTAAACCGCCGGCGTTACGGGAGCGATTACCATTTGCGCAATTCGTTCTCCGCGCTTAACTACGAACGGCTCCGAACCTAAATTAATAAGAATGACTTTTACTTCGCCGCGGTAATCGGCGTCAATCGTGCCGGGCGCGTTGAGCACTGTTACGCCGTATTTTGCCGCAAGCCCCGACCGCGGCCTTACCTGCGCTTCGTATCCCGGCGGAATTTCAACGACCAGCCCCGTTGGAATAAGCGCGCGCTCGAAAGGTTTTATTACCGCGTCATCCAAAACGGCGGCGCGCAAATCGGCTCCGGCGGCCAGCCCCGTGGCCGGTTGAGGCGGCGGCAGCCCCTCTCCGTGCGGCAGAACGACGACTTTAATTTCCGCTTTTTCCATCGCTTACTCGCTTTCTTCGTCCGGCGGCAGGTAGTCGCGCAGAACGCTTTCGTAAATTTGAAAGTCGTACATGCCATGTAAAACGAAAACGACGCGCTTTATCGAATCGAGTTTTTTTAGCGTCTCTATTACCGTTTTAACCGCAATTACCGCCGCGTCCTCAATCGGATAGCCGTAAACGCCCGTACTGATGGCCGGAAAGGCGACGCTCTTGGCGCCGTTTCGCGCCGCGATTAACAGGCAGTTGCGATAGCAATTCTCAAGCGTCTGAGGTTCGCCCGAACCGCCGCCGCGCCAAATCGGCCCGACCGTATGAACGACGAACTTTGCGGGAAGATTGTACCCCTTCGTTATCTTGGCTTCGCCGGGTTTGCAGCCGCCGAGCGTTTTGCATTCTTCAAGCAGACGAGGTCCGGCCGCTTTATGAATGGCTCCGTCCACGCCGCCGCCCCCCAGCAGCGAAGGATTGGCCGCGTTGACAATTGCGTCCGCCACGACTTTAGTTATATCGCCCAGCGCCAACTGTATCCTGTCCGCTCTCATCTTTTCCTCTCCGCGCAGGCCTGCGGCAGGCCGTATTTGCGCGCGAAGTCATTCATAGCCGCAATCATGTCGTCTCTATCGGCCGCGGACGACAATGAATGATTCGCGCCTTTTACTATTCGCAGCTCGCGTCCCGCGGGTTTGGGCAGACGCCCGATAATCTCCGCGATTTTTTCCGCGGGGAAATACGCGTCGCGTTCTCCGTGAATAAGCAGCGCCGGCGCGTCCAGACCGGTCAGCATAGTTTCGACTTGAGGATATTTCAACAAATCTTCGTAAAAGCCGTACGGCAGCGGATACCCCTCGAAAACGGCGAACCCGTCGCGCTTCCATTTGTCCAACGCCTGCGGGCTGTAAAGGTCGGAAGGAAAATCCGTCCTATGAGGCGGCGCGACAAGCGTCAGACTTGCGCGTTCTTCCGCCTTAAAAAGCCCGCCTTTTTTCGCGAAGGCCGCCAGAGCGGTAAGCGCGCCGAACGATGAGCCGAACAAATGAAAAGCCCGCGCCCCGACCGAAGACGCCAAATAATCTTTCGCCGCGTCAAGATTTTGCAATTGAGCGGAGAGCGTTATATCTTCCGCGCCGCCGTCGCTTTGGCCGCGGCCTGAAAAATCGAACCGGAGGGCCGCAACGCCTCGCATTGCGAACCATTGCGACGCAAGTTTAATTTTGTCGCCGTTTTTGCTTGAAAGCAATCCGTGGCATATTATCGCCGCGTCGCAAACGCGCGCTTTATTAGGCTTTTCTAAAACCGCCGACAGCCTGCGTCCGGCTTTGTCGATAATAATCAGCGGATATTGTTTAAAGGCGTTCATGTCCGGCTCCAATTTTCGGCTCTAACGCTGCCATGCGCGGCAGACGGCAATGGCTAGGGCGTCCGCGGCGTCGTTGGGAGGCAGTTCGTCGAGTCGAAGCAGTTGTTTTATCATTTGCTGCACCTGTATTTTCTCGGCGCGTCCATAACCTGTAATCATTGATTTTACAACGGCAGGAGGGTACTCGTACACGTTCAGACCGGCTTTGCCGGCAGTGAGAATAAGCGCGCCCCTTACCTGACCAAGCGCCAGAGCCGTCTTTGCGTTTTTAAAAAAGAACGCCTCTTCTATCGCCAGCTCGTCAGGCTCGAACTGCGCTATCAGGTCGTCGATGAAGCACGAGAGCGAAAGAAGCCGGTCGTTGAGCGGCTTGTTTCCGGGACGAAACGTGCCGTATTTCAGCGGACGAATTTTCTGCCCTTCGGCTTCGATGACGGAATAGCCGCAGGCGATTGAGCCGGGGTCTATGCCGAGTATGCGAACCATTTTTTCTCCAATAAAAAAGCGGCGCCGTTAAAGGTCGCCGCCGTTTTGTTTGTCTTGCGCCGGGGTTATCCCTCCATCTTGGCGATGCGCTCCATCTCGGCGTCGTCGATTTCGTGGTTGCCGTAAACGTGCTGCACGTCGTCGAGCTCTTCCAGAAGGTCGATGAGCTTTAAAACCTGCTCCGCGGTCTTTCCGTCAACTTTGACCATCAGAGAGGGAATAAGACCTACTTCCAGCGAATCGACCTTTACGCCGGCTTTTTCAAGAGCTTCCTGAACGTCGCTGACGGCCGCGGGATCTGTGTAAATAACGGCTCCTTCTTCTTCAACCTTCATGTCCTCGAAACCCTTGGCCTCAAGCACGATTTCCATCAGAGCGTCCTCGTTCGCCTTTTCGCCGGAAACCGCGATTACGCCCTTGCGCGCAAACTGATGCAGTACGCTTCCGGTGGTGCCGAGCTTGCCGTTATAGCGCGTCAAAAGATGACGCACGTCGGCGGTCGTGCGATTGCGGTTGTCGGAAAGGCATTGAATTACCAGCGCAACTCCGCCCGGAGCGTATCCTTCAAAGTTGAATTCCTCAAACGCGGCGCCGTCGTTGAGCTCGCCGGCTCCGCGCTTGATGGCGCGATCGACGTTGTCGCCCGGCATCGACGCGGCTTTGGCCGCCGCCATTGCGGTGCGCAGACGCGGATTGTGGTCGGGATCGCTTCCGCCTTCGCGGGCCGCGACGGTAAGTTCGCGGATTATTTTCGTGAAGACCTTGCTTCTTTTCGCATCCTGGGCCGCTTTATGGTGTTTGATTGAACTCCATTTATTATGTCCAGACATACTCGTATCCTCCTATAACGAAAAAAGAACCTATATTAGACAAGAATTCTTGAATTACAAACTCATTCAAAGCAAAATGCTATTATCATTATAAAAGCATTTTTACAAGCCAATATTGACTAAAAAGTAACGAATTAAAGTAATTTTTAAAACAAACCCTAAAAATAAAAAAGGGCGAAATTATTTCGCCCTGTTAAGGTAAAGTCTAATAGCTGGTCGTCATTTCTTCTATCCGCTGCATATGGTAGCCTATTTCCTTCGCGTGCTCCGGGCTGCCGTCGGTCGCGACGTAACCCAGCTTGACCGCCTCGACCAGAGGCGTCTGGCTGGTTAAAACCATAAAAGCTCCGTCGATGCCGTTGAATCGCATGTGAAGGAACGGACGGCGCCTAGCGTAGAAGCCTCGCCCGGCCTTCGATTTGCCGTTTTTAACGCGCAAATACGCCGAAGGTCCGCCCTCCACCGACCATTGAATTATGCGGTCGGGGCTGTTTTTCGTAAACTTCTGCATTTCCTCGTCGCCGCCTTTGTTTAGCTGCGACAAAGCGTTTGTAACCATGTAAAGCAGCAGCTTTACTTTTAGCGCCTTCTTCTCGGGCGTCTTGGGCATCGCGTCGGGCATTAATATTTTCAGCCCCAGCAGCAGCGGAAGAATCCGAAATAAAAGGTGTATGTTTTTAATTCCCTTGAATGAAGGAATCTTCATTTTGCCGGCGAAGAAAGCGTTCATTTCGGCGACGTTCTTGAATGTAATCGTAAGATCGGCTTTTTCGGCGAGCCCTTGTTTAACGTTAATTTCGCCTTCCTCAAACAATATGTAAGCGCCAACGTCGGCGTTCTTCGCCGCAAATTGAATGACGGCCGACTTAGGAAACAACATCTTCAAAGTCGGATTTTCCTCGGCCAGCGTCTTCACGAGCGGTAGAGCCGATCTCAAAAATATTCTGGATACGAGCAAATCTTTGTCCGCCATGCTTAATCCTCGTCTTCCCAGTCGTCGTCGGACTCAATCTCGGCCTTTAGCAATTCCTGCACCGATTCGAGAATGCCGTCGGCGTCGAGCTTATAGTAATTGAGAAGGTCGTCGGGATAACCGACGATGGAGAATACGTTGTCGAATCCAAGCCGTCTCATCGCGCACGCCTTGCCGCTTGAGGCGATAACTTCCGCGACCGCGCTGCCCAAACCGCCGTCGATGTTGTGATCTTCTACGGTGATGATGCGGCGCGTTTCCATTACGGCTTTCATAATCGCTTCTTTGTCGATCGGCTTAATAGTGTGCATGTCGAGCACGCGCACCGAAAGGCCGCTCTGCGCGGCGATCTCGCTGGCCTCCACCGCGCCTAAAACCGTGCGTCCCGCCGCGATGACGGTTACGTCCGTTCCCTCGCGCATCGTAATCGCTTTCCCGATTTCGTAATCGAAGCCGTCCATGCTTTTATGAACGTTCTGCTCGAAGCTGCGACCGATGCGAATGTAAACCGGGCCTTCATAGTCCATGCTCGCCGCGACCGCTCGCGCCGTCTCGAAGCCGTCCGCCGGAGCGATAACGACCATTCCGGCGAAAGAGCGCATTACGGCCAAGTCCTCGGTGCAGTGGTGGGTCGTGCCCGCCTGACCGAAGCTGGTGCCTGAGTGCGTGGCGATGATTTTTACGTTGCGCTTTTGATAGCATATGTCGGTGCGGACGAACTCGCCGCCGCGCAGCGCGGTGAAGACCGCGAAGGTGCTGACGACCGGAATTAATCCCGTGGCCGCCATGCCGCTCGCTACCGCGAACATGTTGCATTCCGCAATGCCCATGTTAAAAAAGCGCTCCGGAAATTTCTTTTGGAATTTTCCGATTTTCGTCGAACTTGCCAAATCCGCAGTCAACGCTACGATTTTATCGTTCTTCTCGCCGAGCCTAGTAAGCACCTCGCCGTAAATCTCGGCTTGGGTCATGCTGTCGGCGTCGTCAATCGTCCATGTCAAACCTTTTGTCTTGTCCATTTATAATAATCCTTTCCCTGGAAAGAAGCTCGGTTATTTCTTGCCTTTGCGTATCGACTCTATGCACTTCTTAGCGGTCGCGCTGTCGAGCCCCGCGTAGTGCCAGCTGGTTACGCCTTCCATGAAGTCGATGCCTTTGCCTTTTACGGTGTTCGCAATAATCATAGTCGGCTTTTCTTTCTCCTCGAACGACGCTTCAATCGCGCCGGCGATTTGATCGAAGTCGTGGCCGTCGATTGAAATTACGCGCCAGCCGAACGCTTCCCACTTCTTATCGAAGGGCTCAAGTCCCATTACTTTCTCTGTCGGCCCGTCAATCATCAGTTTGTTGCGATCGACGAAACATGTCATATTCGTAACCTTGTAATGAGAGGCGCTCATTGCCGATTCCCAAACGCTTCCCTCGTTGCACTCGCCGTCGCCCAGAACGCAATAAGTGCGCCATTTCTGGCCCTGAAGGCGCGCGCCCATCGCCATGCCTACCGCAATGCCCAAACCGTGCCCAAGCGATCCGGTGCTTGCGTCAACGCCCTTAACCTTCAAGTAATCGAGGTGCATTCCAAACGGAGAGCCCGTTTTATTGAAATCGTCCAGCTTCTTCTCGTCGAAATAACCGAGGTCGCCGAGCACAACCGCGTGCCCGACTCCGCCGTGCCCTTTGGAAAGAATGAAGCGGTCGCGTTCTTCCCAGTCGGGCTTTTTCGGGTTGATTTTCATGTAGCGATAGTAAAGGGCTACGAGTATGTCGGTCTGGCTCATGGAGCCGCCGATGTGCGAACCGCCGCATTTCTCGGTAACGCGCACTATCTTCTCGCGGATTTCCCTCGCCTTCGCTTCAAGTTTTTCTCTCTCTTTTGATGTCAGCGGCATTTTACCTCCTCTTTCGTGTGCGGTTTGTCAGTCTATCAATTTTTTTGTAAATTTAGCCTGATCGGGCGCAAAACCGATTTTTTGCAAAAACGGGTTTAGTCCTTCGTTTCGAGGGCCGGAAAGAATCCATACGTCTGCCGCGCCGGAATTTTTAAGCCAAATGTTGGCTATCTGCCACAGCTTAGAGCCTATTCCATTGCGTCTCGCCTCCGGCAGAACGTAAATAGTTTGGATAATTCCGTATTCTTTCGGACCTGTCAGCAAAACTTCCTTGCGAAGATGGCATTCCATAATTCCGACCGGCTTATTGTCGAGCCTCGCGAAAAGATACAGAAAATACGGAGACTCCATGCGGTTTATCAATACTTTAAAAATCTCCGATTCGTCGATATTCGGATTGATTTCCTTTAAGAGCATCAATACGTCGGGTATGTCTTTTTTACCGATTTTTATGACTTGCATGTAGCCTGCCATCGTAATCTCCTTGCAGCAGCTAGCCGAAAAAACTGATACGGCAGTTTAAACTATTTTTGAGAATAGCACGAAAATCTTTCAAATATCAACAAATTTAATCGTTAATATTTTTAGCGCCGATTAATTTTTCATGCAACTTTTGACAAGCGCTTTCTATCTCGCCGCTTCTAATATGAACGGTTATACGGTGAGCGGCCGCTCGCAGATCAAGCGGAGAGAAGCCTTCCGCCTTGAGAAAACGCCATACGAGCCTCGAAGTCGAGGTAGTTTCGGTTATCCCCTCGCCCGCTAAAGTTACGCTGCCTAAATCCGGCGGAAATTCGGCCTTGCCGGGCAGGTTTTTACATTTCTCAATAAAAGAATCGATGCCGTGGGCGTCCTCCGGCGTAATAAAACCTCTTACAAACGTCCTTCCGTCTCCCTCGTCCCGCAGTTCAAGGTTGTAGAAAGGCATAGAGTAGTCGTTAAGCAGATCGAACAAAGCGGCGGCGTCCTCGGCCAATCCCCAGTAGCGGACGATATGCACCCGCTTGCGGAAAGCAATCCCTACAACCTCTCCGTATTTTTTTCTGTTCGCCTTGCGCAGCACGTACGTGCCTATCGACGAATCGCCGAAAGTGGAAGTGGAATAAACTTTTACGTCCTGCTTCTCCGCAAAGGCTATCGCCTCCGGATTAAGCACTTTAGCTCCGCCCTCGGAAAGAGCTAGCATCTCGTTGTAAGTCAGCTCCCGCAGCGGACGGGCGTCCAAAACTACGCGCGGATCGCTTGTGTAAACGGCGTCCACGTCCGAACAGATTTCGCACAGTTCCGCGCCCAGCGCTCCGGCCAGAGCGACCGCGGTCGTGTCGCTTCCGCCCCGCCCCAGCGTCGTTACTTCTCTCTTATAGCTCATTCCTTGAAAACCGGCGACGATAACAACGCGCCCCTTTTCCAGCTCGTCGAGAATGCGCACCGGTTTGACGTCGATAATGCGAGCGTTTGCGTGCGAGTCGTTGGTGATGATTCCGCTCTGGCTGCCCGTCAGCGAAACGGCTTCGTACCCCAGCGCCTGTATAGCCATGCTAAGCAAAGACATGGTAATGCGCTCGCCGCTTGAAAGCAGCATGTCCAGCTCCCGCTTGGCCGGATTGCCGCTGACGCTTTTAGCCAGTTGCAGCAGGTTGTCGGTTGTTTTGCCCATCGCCGATACGACCACGACTACGTCGTAGCCGTTCTTCTTGGCGGAAACTACTCTTTGCGCCACCAGTTTAAGTTTGTCGGAATCCGCAACCGACGACCCGCCGTATTTCTGAACTATTACGGGCATGACATCATCCTTTTTGCATTAAAAACCCGCCGGTTCCGTTTGACGAAAAACAGCCTTGCCGCTTTGGATCGTCTATTCCTTCTTCGATTTCGCCTGATTGTACCTTATCAGCGCCGCCAGTTGGCGCAGCAGTTTGCGGGAGCGCGCAGCGTCATCCTGCGTTTGGTTTTCGCCCGGCGGCAGCAGCAATAAAACGTCGTTGCACATAGTCCTCTGCCCGTGAAGATTGCGGGCTTCCTCCGGATCGCGGAAGAGCCGCACGCGCAATTGAGGGGCCGCGTCGTTATCCTTCTGCGCAAATATAAGCTGCGTCGCCCCGCGAACCATAATTTCTTTCAGAAGATAACCCGCTATTTGTTGGTAATCGACGTTAAGCGGGTGAATGAAATTTATTATTTCGGCGAGAGTGAAAGGCTCGGAGCGCTTTTCCAGCGAGTTCTTAGAGCGGCGCAAATCGTAAAAGTCGAAATGGCAGGCAAGAGTGGTGTCGCCGACTTTAACGTCGCCCAGCTCCGCGCAAACCAGCTCAAGCGTCTTAAGAAAGCCTTTCTCCGTAACCGTTTCCGCCTTGACCGCGCCGACGCCTTTCGCTCGCCATGAGCGGGTCGTAAACATAACCGAACCGATGCGGAAATGCTCGACGATTAGAAAACAATCTTCAAATTTTCCGGCGGGAACCTCTACCGTTTCAATTTTCTCGACTACGATTGAAAAGCCCGCTTCAAGCTCCGTCGAACCGAAGTGAGGAGAAGCTTTGGTCTCGCTGTCGAACCGCGCTCCGGCGGAAGCCGGAAAAGAAACCGCCGTAAGAGCCGGAATGAAATCGAAACTTCCTTTCAAGCCTAAGCTGCATCCGTAATAAACGACTCCGTCGGCGCTTGCCTTTATATTATCATAATTGGTTTTGGACGGTTCGAAAACGTCCGTAATCGGCAGGGTGCCCGTTTCGCCTATAAATTCGTACGGCAAAACTTCCGCGGGAGTAAGCTCCGATTCTTCGCCTTCCGTCGTTTTGTACGTCCATTTGAAGCCGGGAGCGGCGGGATAATATTCAGCCGTTAAAAATTTGGCGTCCGTTTTTTCGCTCATTTTCAAATTCGACTTTTTGTTTGCGGTCAGTTTCGTCAAAACTTTAATTTAATAATTTTAGCAGATGCGACTGTTAGATACAAATTCAAAATTTTTATCCGATCGATTTAAAATGAATTATTTATATACGGTCAGCCAGCTGGTCAAGTCGATGTTGGCGCTCGGCCCCGAATACGGCGCGCCGTTGTAAAAAGCCTTGTATTCGATTACGTTTTCCGCGCCCGCCAAAATCTGCTCGGTTACGTCTATCGCGCGTATCGGAACGTGTCTGCCCGGACACCAGCCGCCGCGGCCGTACCACCAAGTTCCGTATTGATTTGGAACGGTTCCGGTCGCCGTTTCTTCCATGCACCCGAAACTGGAACTCGCGTCGGGGAAATCTATTACGTTTTCGGTTCCATTCACGCTGAAAATATGCGTCGTGTTGCAAAATTCCGCGCAGTTCCCCGGCTCCGACATGCCGTGCCCGCTCAATACGACCGTCAATTCCGCTTTTTTCGCGCCGGCGTCCACCATAATTTGTAAAGGCTGATATTTCGAGTTGTAATTCGCGTCAAATCCGCCGCCGCTGAATAAGTATTGCGCCGTTTGGGGAATAACTCCCTTCTTTTTATTGAACAATCGTATAGACAACGTCGTCTCGTAAGGCTGTTGAGTGTAAAAAGCGAAGCGCTTTTTTCCGCCGGAGGCGAGCAATGGAAGCAACGGCGACGCGTCGTGCAGCCAGCGGCCTTCTCGGTGATACGTCGTTATCCAGCGGCCTATTTCAACGCCGCAGTTATCAGGCTCGTCGTCGTCGCACAAATAAAGGCTGGCTATGTAATCCCACGCCGGACACGTTCCGTATTCGCCGTCTCCTACGCAGCCCAAATACAGGTCGAATTCCATCGAGTCGTAACCGGCCATTTTTTCCGCGTCGGGAAGAACCGCCTCGGCGTATCCTTTGATTCCCGTCCAGTTCGGATCGGATACGACCTCGCCCTTAAAGAGCGCGACTACGTCGGCGCTTTGGGCGTCCATTTGCGCCTGTCTTTCGGCCTCGTAGTTGAAATAAATCGCCTCGTTCGCCGCCATCATTACGTTTGGCTCGAACCATCTTACGGTCGAGTTATATCGCCTTGGGTCGGCGTAGCTGCCGATGTAACGGACGCGCTGAAAACGATCTATCGCGGCGCCCCAGCCGGGGCTGCGCATTATTTTGCCGAGCCATGCCGGCAGAGCGGTATCTTTGGCCGTAACGTAATGAATTCTGGCTCGCAGCCAATCTTGATCGGCCTGCGGCATCGAAAAGAGGTTCGACTCGACGTCGATTTTTAAATCGTCTAGCGCCGCCGCCCTCGCCGCGTCGTCGGAAAGCCATGAAACGAAGAAAACATGAGCGTTTTTAGGCAGCCGTTTCAGCAATGCGCCAACGTCGTCCACGTTCCAAAATTTAGTCGAAAAATTTTGGTTCTGTTTCGGTTTGTCCTGAATAAAAAGGTACGTCTCGCATCCGGAATAATTTTTCTTGAGGTTCCAATCGCCGTCGGTCGTCGGAACGGTAACGTCGGCTGCAAAATCATACAGCATTGCCGAACTCGGATAATTCTCGAACGGAACGGCCGGAAGCCCCAGCGCGTCGCATACGGGATGAGTGTAAGGAGTCTCTTCCTCAATTTCAGGCTCGGCCTCGTTCTGAGGCTCAGCCTCAAAATCGGCGGGTTCGTCATCCGCCGTTTCCGTCGCTTCGTTATCGTCGTCCGCAGAGTCCGGGTCGTCGGCAATTTCAAACTCAGGTTCGGCGGCCTCTTCAAGCGTCTCGTTTTCCTCGATAAACTCTTGCGGCTCGTCCGCCGCCTCTTCCTTGTCGCCGCCCTGCATATCAGAGCTTCCGCCTCCGCATGAAACGCAAAGCGCGGACGCCGCAAAAGCCGTCAATATTAGCAAAGCAAGCCGTTTCATCGTTTGAACCGCCTTTTTTAAAAGAAAAAAGGAACGACGGAACGAATTCCGCCATTCCGAATAAATTTTGCCTAATTTGCGTAATATTTTAATTCAAATCTTACTTTTCTTCAACTTCGCAAATTTATAAAACTTTTTTCAACTCGTTCTCGGCTTCCGCAAGGTACCCTTTGCGAACCGCGTCCGAAACCGCAGGAACGCCTCCAAAAAATCTGTGCGCCGCGACTTCCATGTCGCAGAAATTGAAAATGCCGTAATCCTGCGTCTGCGACATGCTTTTAATCATTCCTATCGCTTCATAGTAATCATGCGGGAAACCGGAAGTCGAGAATGCGAGAACTTTCTTGCCGGTCAGCAGACCTTTTGGGCCTTGCGGGCCGTAAGTGTAAGCAAAACCGAACGACATAACGCGGTCTATGTAGCCCTTTAAAATGGCGGGCATTCCCGTCCACCATACCGGGTGAATGAAAATTAATACGTCGGAATTCTTAATTAAATCCTGCTCGGCTTTAATGTCGGCAGGAATTTGACCGCTTTGGAAAGCTTCAAAATCGCCGCTGGAAAGAACGGGATTAAAACCCATTGCGTAAAGGTCGCGGACTGCGTAATCCTTGCCCGCCTTTTTAAGCGCGCCTTCAACAGTTTCAAGTAACGCATGGTTAAAGCTCTTGGGATTGGGATGAGCGTAAATAATTAAATATTTCAAGTTTGTTCTCCTTTTCAAAATAAAAATACGGCCTTCGATGCAACCGCCGTTAAATATTACCTTATTAAAATGATTTGTTAAAGTCATATTTAATAAATTTTTCAAAACGAGACGGCCGCGCCTGACGCGCCCGATTTGACTTACCTCTGCAAGCGGCGCTATTTTAATGCCTGCAGCTTGAAATATCGGTTTCCAAGCCGCTTACTAAACTAATAAGGATAGATTCAATGGAAACTATAAAAATTGAAAAATCGGGAAAAGTCGCGCTCATCGGACTGAACCGCCCCGCCAAACGAAACGCCTTCAACATGCAAATGCTTAGGGAACTCGCCGAGGCTTATACGGAATACGAACGCGACGCGGAAGCGCGCTGCGCGGTGGTTTACGCGCTGGGCGATCATTTTACCGCCGGACTAGACCTCGCGGAAGTTGGGCCTGCCGTGGCCGAAGGCGCGACGGTTTTTCCGCCGGGTCTGATAGATCCGTTCGACCTCGCCCATCCAAGACGCTCCAAGCCGATCGTAACGGCGGCTCAGGGATTTTGTTTCACGGCCGGAGTCGAGCTTTGCCTTGCCAGCGACGTAAACGTCGCATCGTCGGACGCGGTTTTCTCTCAGATGGAAGTCTGCCGGGGCATAATGCCGTTCGGAGGAGCGACGCTGCGCTTCGCGCGGTCGGTCGGCTGGCAAAACGCCATGCTGCATCTTCTTTCGGGAGACCGCTTCGACGCCGCCGAAGCGTTAAGAATCGGACTGGTTCAGTTCGTCGTCGAACCGGGCAGACATCTGGAAAAAGCCGTTGAAATAGCGTTAAAAATCGCGGAAGCGGCTCCTTTGGCGGTAACCGCGGCCAGACGCAACAGCCTTATCGCCATAGAAAAAGGGTTTGACGCGGCGTTCGATAAAATGTACGGCGAGGCTCGCGCTCTTATGGCAAGCGAAGACGCCGTAGAGGGGATGATGTCTTTCATGGAGCGGCGCAAAGCCGACTTCAAAGGAAAATAATTTTTTAACTTTTTTGGCGATCGCGGACTTCCTTTATAACGTCTTCTTCGAGCGACTTGGGCAGCGGCGCGTAATGGTCCATTTCCATCGAGTGGTTGGCTCTCCCGCTGGAAAGCGACCTAATAGTAGTGGCGTAACCCGACAGCTCCATGAGTGGAGCCTCGCCGGTAATTTTTTGCGAACCCTTGCGGAAGCGGCGCATCGCATGGACGCGGCCTCTGCGGCGGGTTAAATCGCCAACTATGTCGCCGATATAATCGTCGGGCGTGGCGATTTCGAGCTTCATCACCGGTTCCATTAGCTGCGGCTTGGCGCGCATGAACGCCTCGCGGAAGCACATAGCCGCGCAAAGACGGAACGCCATATCGGAGCTGTCAACTTCGTGGTGGCTTCCGTCAAGAAGTTCGACGCGGACGTCAACGACCGGAAAGCCAGACATCGGCCCTTCCGCCAAAACGTCCTCGATTCCTTTGCGCACCGCCGGAATATAATTCGTCGGAATTCTGCCGCCGACTACCTGATTGACAAATTCGTAACCTTTGCCCGCGTTGGGTTCTATGCGCATTACCACGTGCGCGTACTGGCCGTGGCCGCCCGTCTGTTTGACGTGCTTGTAAAAGTGTTCCCGCGCCTCGGTTACCGTCTCCCGGTATTCGACCGACGGCTTGCCGACCGCGGCCTCCACTCCGAATTCCGTCTTCAGCCTGTCGATTATGATTTCAAGGTGAAGCTCGCCCATACCTGAAATGACCGTTTCGTTGGTCGCGTCGTCGCGCTTTACGCGAAACGACGGGTCTTCGAGAGCTAGTTTTTTCAGTCCGGCGTGCAGCTTCTCTTCTTCCTTCTTCGAGCCGCAGCTTGCTTTAATTGAGAGAACGGCTTCGGGTACGCGCACCGCCTCCAAGGCGATAGGCTGGTCAGTCGCGCAAAGCGTGTGCCCGGTGAGCGTCTCCTTGAGGCCGATCAAGGCGACAATGTCTCCCGGCCCTACTTCCTCGACGTCGATTCTGTCCTTCGCGTGTATTCTTAAAATGCGGCTTACGCGCTCCTTGTTCCCCGTGGATGCGTTCAACACCTGACTGCCGGCCTTCAGCGAACCCGAATAGGTTCGCACGAACGTCTGCTGGCCGACGTAAGGATCGTGAATAATTTTAAACGCAAGGCAGGAGAACGGCTCGTTGGCCGCCGGAAACCTGACCAATGATTTCTCCGGAGTCTTGGGATCATTTCCCGTCGCCGGGCCGCGGTCGATGGGCGAAGGCAGATACGCCGCCACCGCGTCGAGCAAAGCCTGAATGCCGGCGTTTTTGTAGGCCGCTCCGCAGAAAACCGGAGTTAATAGGGATCGGATCACGCAGTCGCGGGTCGCTTTTTTTATTTCATCGACCCCGACATCTCTGTCTTCAAGATAAATTTCGGCCATTTCGTCCGAAAAGTCGGCGAGTTTCTCTACTATCTTTTTGCGAAGTTTTTTTGCAGGTTCCATTAGCTCGGCGGGAATTTCCCTTTCCTCAAGCTCCCCGTTAGGAAACTCGTAGGCGCGCATCTCCACGAGATCGATAACGCCGCGGAATTCCTCGCCTTGACCTATAGGCATTTGATAAGCGACGGCGTTGGCGTCAAGCGTCTCGTCCATTTGACGTAAAACGTCGAAAAAATCGGCTCCCGGCCTATCCATTTTATTAATAAAGCAGATTCGCGGAACTTTATATCTGTCGGCCTGACCCCAAACGGTCTCGCTTTGAGCTTGAACTCCGCCGACGGCGCAGAAGACGGCCACGATGCCGTCGAGAACGCGCAAACTTCTTTCTACTTCTATAGTGAAGTCAACATGCCCCGGAGTGTCGATTATATTGATAAAGTGTCCGTCCCACCGGCAGCTGATAGCCGCGCTGGCGATTGTAATGCCGCGCTCCTGTTCCTGCTTCATAAAATCCATGGTGGCGCGTCCGTCGTGCACTTCGCCGATAACTCTTGTAACTCCGGTATAAAATAAAATGCGCTCGGTAACCGTCGTCTTCCCCGCGTCGATGTGCGCAACGATTCCGATGTTGCGGTATTTTGAAATAGGCATTGGACTTCCTTAGAGTAGAAATGTTAATGAAAAGAGCAGGCCGCAATATTAGCCAAGGAGATTGCGATGTCAAGCCGAGATTGAAGCGGGTCGGCAAAAAAACGGCGGACTATTTTCTTTTTTATTGCCTTTTTGAACTTAATGACTACAATAATTAAGTAAAGTTTAACTGCGTTGAATAATTGGAGATTGAATATGAAGAACGAAAAAACGCTTATTTTAGCGCTCTTGGCGGCGGCGGCGTTTGTTTACGGCTGCGCCACAACCGATTCCAACGTCCAGCAGAACTGCCAGCCTACCGGCAGCGCGAACGCGATGACCTTTCAGGAAAAAGGCCCGGCGGGTTACGTAAACCCGTTTGCGGATCCGGCCGCCGACAAAGGACTAGACAAAAAAATGTTCTCTCTTGGAAATTCCCAGAAGGGAAAAATTCTCCGCTATTATAAAGGCAGCACAATCGTACGCGAGGAAATAGACTTCAACAGCGACGGCAGACCCGACATGATTAAATGGTACGACGAATACGGCAACAAAAGCAAGGAAGCCTTTTCCTACGACATGACCGGCCAGTTCGACGAGATAGTTTATTACAAAGACGGCGCGCTGGTAAAAAAAGAATTCATACTTCAGGCCGGCGGCAAACCGACGCTTTTTAAGTTTTACGGCGGCGGCAAACTCATCCGCATCGAACAGGACTCTAACGACGACGGCAGACCCGACTACTTTGAGTTCTACAACGAGAAGGGCGAGCTAGTCCGCAAAGGAAAAGACGCAAACGGCGACGGCAGAATCGACTCCGAGCAGGTCTTTAAAAAGGAAGAGCCGAAGGACTCGAAAGACGTTAAAAAAGACGAGCCGAA